>NZ_JARXYR010000002.1:0-600000 GCF_029893635.1 Variovorax sp. TBS-050B
CTGCGGCGTGATCGTGTACCAGCGCTTCGCCTTCGGCATGCTCGCGATCAGCGGCCGCACCGTCTGCTCCACCGCACCAAAGGTGGGCACCGACCAGCGGAAGGTGGCCGGGTTGCAGTCCTTGCCGGTGATCTCGTCCGCGCCCGCAGTGGTGATGAAGACGCCGCCGGCCTTCTCGGCCTCCTTGCCCATGGCGAGCGCCTCCGACGACAGGATGCCGCCCGCGAAGAACTTCGCGCCCTGCTGCTGCGAGGCTTCCTGCACCTTGCGCACCGCCGTCGCGGGCTTGCCTTCGGTGTCGAGCACCGTGTAGGCGAGCGGCCGCTTGAGCACGCTGCCGTACTGCTCGATCGCGAGCTTCATGCCTAGGTCCGCGAACTTGCCGTTGGCCGCGAAGGCGCCCGACATGGGCACCGGGCAGCCGAAGCGGATCGCCTCGGCCGACTGCGCCCAGGCGGCGCGGCCGGCGAGCAGCGAGGCGGGCGCGGCCGACAGGGCGGCGAGCTGAAGAAGGTGTCTGCGTTGCATGGAGTTCTCCGATCAGGGATGAAGTGAGCGCAAGTGCTGCGTGGAATGCGCAGGCAATTTAAGCGGATAAATAGGATTAATATGCTGGTAAAAACCCGCTAGCAATGGCCGTGCCAAAATCGGCGGCGCTCAGGCCCGGGACCTGCTTGCTCCTTGCTTCTTCACTCTCGCCATGACTTCCTTTCACGCATGAAATCCAAGCAGCAGCAGCAGCAGGACGCCAGGGGTTTCGGGCAGAACCGGCCCAGGCGGCAGAAGCTTTCCGACGTCATCGTCGAGGACGTCAAGCGCTGGATCGTGGCCGAGCGCAAGCAGCCCGGCGACCGGCTGCCGAACGAGAAGGAGCTGATCGAACTCTTCGGCTATTCGAAGAGCACCGTGCGCGAGGCGCTCAAGGCCTTGGAAGTGCGCGGCCTGATCTCGATCCGCACCGGCCCGGGCGGCGGCGCCTACCTGCAGCAGGTCTCGGTCGAGCATGCGTCGGAGCCGCTGCGCAACTTCCTGCACTTCCACCACCTCGACGGCCACCACATCTACCAGCTGCGCAAGGTGCTCGAACCCGAACTGGCCGTGAGCGTGGTGGGCCGCCTCACGCCCGAACAGTTCGAGCGCCTCGAAGAGAACGTGCGCCTGTGCACCCAGGAGCCCACCACCGAGGACGAACTGCGCATCCAGCGCGAGGCCGAACTCGCCTTCCATACCCTGCTGGCCGAGAGCTGCCCCAATCCGGTGCTCTCCTTCATGTGCCGCTTCTTGAACGACCTGCTGCGCGACCTGGTGGTCTACAAGAAGGCGCTGGACCACCACCACTTCGGCGAGGCCAACGTGGACTACCACACCCAGCTGCTGGCGGCCTACCGCAAGGAAGACGCCGACGAAGTGCGCCGGCTGATGGCCGAGCACATGGTCGATGCCGAGGCGCACATGCACGAGATGGAGGCGCACATCGGGGCGAAGCATTTGTTGCTGCCGAGTGGGCAGCGGTAGTTTGGCGAGAGCTCGCTTGGCCGGAGCCGCTTGATCAAGGCGCAGACCACGAGCAAGCGCGGCGCTCAGCCATGGGCCGCCTCGAGGCAGGCCTGAAACGCCAACACCGCCCTCGACGGCTTCGGCGACCTCCGCAACAAGCTCACGAACAGGCACGCATAGTTGAACCGCCCCGGCGCCACCGCCCGCATCAGCCCGCGCTGCTCGAACGCCTGCGCATAGTGATCGGGCAAGAACCCGAGAAAGCGCCCTGACAGGATCAAAGTAGCAATCGCCTCCTGGTCGAACCCCGTGGCCTTGCGCGAGAGCTTCGCGCGGTGGCTCAGTTCCATGTTGGGCGAGTGGTAGCCGAGGCCGGCGAAGTGATGCTCGCGCAGCTTGGCCCAGGTGAGCTTCGCATGATCGGCGCCGAAGAGCGGGTGGCCCTTGCCGCAGTACAGCAGCATGGTCTCGTCGAAGAGATCGGCGTAGACGAGGCTCTTCGAGCTGCGGTGCGCCGGGATGATGCCGATCTGGAAGTGGCCTTCGAGCACGCCCTGCTCGATGGCGTTGATGGACCCCACGTGCACCGCAAGGCTCACCTCAGGCGCGATCTCGGTGAAGCGCGCGATCGCCTCGCCGATGCGCGCCTTGGGGTTGGTGGCGGTCTTGTCGAACAGCGCGATGTCGAGCTGGCCGCCCATGCGGTTGTGGATGTCGTCGATGCTGCCGCGGAAGGCATCGACCGAGGCCAGCAGGCGCAGCGTCTCGTCGTAGACGCGCTGGCCCTCGGCCGTGAGCGCGAAGCCCGCGCGGCCGCGGCGGCACAGCACCAGGCCGAGGCGGGTCTCCAAGTCCTTGACGTGGCGGCTCACGGTGGAGGTGCCGATGTTGAGTTCGAGCTCGGCGGCCGCCATGCCGCCGCAGTCGACCACGCTCCTGAACACCTTGAGCAGGCGCAGGTCCATGTCGCTGAGCTGGCCCAGCACGGCGCGGCTGCGGGTCTTTTCCTTTACTTGCATGAACCGTCAAGTGAACATTGATATTGCGCCATTCTCCACACTGAACGCGCTGCCAACAATCGCGTCTTTCCCTCACCCTTTCCGGAGCCCGCGCGCCATGACCCTCGCCGCCCCCGCCATCGAACCCACGCCCGCCCTGCGCACCGACGCCGCCTGGCTCGACGCGCATTGGATGCCCTATACCGGCAACCGCAACTTCAAGGCCGATCCGCGCATGATCGTGGAGGCCAAGGGGGCCTACTTCACCGACGGCGACGGCCGCAAGATCTTCGACGGGCTCTCGGGCCTGTGGTGTTCGGGCCTGGGCCATGGCCGGCCCGAGATCACCGAGGCGGTGAGCCGGCAGATCGCCAAGCTCGACTATTCGCCCGCTTTCCAGTTCGGCCATCCGCTGTCGTTCGAACTCGCCAACCGCCTCAGGGAACTCACGCCGGCGGGCCTGGACTACGTGTTCTTCACCGGCTCGGGTTCCGAGGCGGCCGACACCTCGCTCAAGATGGCGCGCGCCTACTGGCGCACCAAGGGCCTGGCGAGCAAGACGCGCCTGATCGGCCGCGAGAAGGGCTACCACGGCGTGAACTTCGGCGGCATCTCGGTGGGCGGCATCGGCGCGAACCGCAAGCTCTTCGGCCAGGGCGTGGAGGCCGACCACCTGCCGCACACGCAGATCGCGGCCAACGCCTTCACGCGCGGCATGGCCGACAACGGCGCCGAACTGGCCGACCGCCTGCTCGACCTGATCGCGCTGCACGACGCATCGAACATCGCGGCCGTGATCGTCGAGCCCTTCGCGGGCTCGGCCGGCGTGGTGATTCCGCCCCGCGGCTACCTGCAGCGGCTGCGCGAGATCTGCACCGCGCACAACATCCTCTTGATCTTCGACGAGGTCATCACCGGCTTCGGCCGCTGCGGCGCGCTCACGGGCGCGGAAGCCTTCGGCGTGACGCCGGACATCATGAACGTCGCCAAGCAGGTGACCAACGGTGCGCAGCCGCTGGGCGCGGTGATCGCGCGCAAGGAGATCTACGACACCTTCATGGCGGCGGGCGGGCCCGACTACATGCTGGAGTTTCCGCACGGCTACACCTACGGCGCGCATCCGGTGGCCTGCGCGGCCGGCATCGCGGCGCTCGACGTGCTGCAGAAGGAAGACATGATCGGCCGGGTGCAGGCGCTCGCGCCGCACTTCGAGAATGCGGTGCACAGCCTCAAGGGCAGCAAGTACGTCAGCGACATCCGCAACTTCGGCCTGGCCGCGGGCCTGACGATCGCCGCGCTGCCGGGCGAGCCGGCGCGCCGTCCGTACGAGATCGCGATGAACTGCTGGAAGAAGGGCTTCTACGTGCGCTACGGCGGCGACACGATCCAGCTCGCGCCGCCCTTCATTGCGGAGAAGGCCGAGATCGACCGGCTCGTCAACGCGCTCGCCGACGCGCTCGCCGAAACGGCGTGAGGCCGGCACGGCGTCGAGGCCGACAGCGGCGGACGGGGCGGCTCTGCATAATGGGCCGGCCCTTCCACCCCTCCGCTGCCTGCCTCCCGTGCAAC
Source organism: Variovorax sp. TBS-050B (assembly GCF_029893635.1). Lineage (NCBI taxonomy): Bacteria > Pseudomonadati > Pseudomonadota > Betaproteobacteria > Burkholderiales > Comamonadaceae > Variovorax > Variovorax sp. TBS-050B. The sequence continues at coordinate 4,065 of NZ_JARXYR010000002.1, forward strand.
AGATCGACCTCTCCTATGCGATCCGGCCGCGCCGGAACGGATCGCGACAGATCCGCAATCCGCTGATGCAGATCCTGCTCGCCGTGCGCGAGCAGGGGTCCATCTCGGGCGCCTCGCGCGCGCTCGGGCTCTCGTACCGCCATGTGTGGGGCGAGCTGCGCGAATGGGAACAGACGCTGGGCCGGCCGCTGATCCAGGGCGAGCAGGGCCAGCGCGCCCAGCTCTCCGAATTCGGCGACAAGCTGCTGTGGGCCGAGCGCCAGGCGCAGGCCCGGCTGGCGCCGCAGATCGAGGCGCTGCATGCCGAACTCGAACGCGCGTTCGCGCTCGCTTTCGACGACCGCACCCATGTGCTGAGCCTGCAGGCCAGCCACGACGACGCGCTCGCGCTGCTGCGCACGCATGCCGCGGGCACCGCGCAACTGCAGCTCGACATCCACTTCACCGGCAGCGTCGATGCGATCCGCGCGCTCAACCAGGGCCGCTGCGTGATGGCGGGCTTCCACACGCTCGAGCATCCGCCGCGCGGATCGATCGCGCAGCGCACCTACCAGCCGCTGCTCAAGCCGGGGCAGCACAAGCTGATCGGCTTCGCGCGGCGCACGCAGGGGCTGATCGTGGCGGCCGGCAATCCGCTGCGGCTGCGCTCGCTGGCCGACGCGGCGCGGCTCCATGCCCGCTACGTGAACCGCCCGATCGGCACCGGCACGCGGGTGCTGCTCGACGAACTGCTCGCGCAGGCCGGACTCGACGCTGCGGCGCTTTCCGGCTACGAACGCTGCGAGACCTCGCATGCGGCGGTCGCCCATGCGGTGGCTTCGGGGCAGGCCGACGCCGGGCTCGGGCTCGAATCGGCCGCGCATGCCGAAGGCCTCGGCTTCGTGCCGCTGGTGCACGAGCGCTACCACCTCGCCTGCCTCAAGTCCGCGCTCGAGCAGCCGGCCGTGCAGGCGCTGGTCGAGGTGCTGCGCAGCCCGGGCTGGCAGCACCTGCTAGGCACGCTGCCCGGCTACGAGACCGCGGGCAGCGGCGAAGTGCAGTCGCTGCGCGCGCTGCTGCCGTGGTGGACCTTCCAGCGCGAAAAGGAGCACAGCCCGCATTGACCCCGGCCACCAGCGACATCCCCGCGCGGCTCGACCGGCTGCCGTGGTCGCGCTGGCACTGGCGCGTGGTGATCGCGCTCGGCGTGGCCTGGGTGCTCGACGGGCTGGAGGTGACGCTGGTCGGCTCGATCGGCGCGGTGCTCGAACGGCCCGACACGCTGGGGCTCAGCGCCACCGAGATCGGCTGGTCGGGCTCGATCTACATCCTCGGCGCAGTGGCCGGCGCCCTGCTCTTCGGCCGGCTCACGGACCGGCTCGGACGCAAGAAGCTGTTCCTCGTGACGCTGGTGGTCTACACGATCGGCACGCTCGCCACCGCGTTCTCGAACGACTTCGCCTTCTTCGCGCTCTGCCGCTTCGTCACCGGCCTCGGCATCGGCGGCGAATACGCGGCCATCAACTCGGCGGTCGACGAACTGATTCCGGCGCGCGTGCGCGGTCGCGTGAACCTCGCGATCAACGGCAGCTTCTGGATCGGCGCGGCGCTCGGCGCGGGGCTCAGCCTGCTGCTGCTCGACCCGGCCGTGATCGGCCCGGTGTGGGGATGGCGCGTGGGCTTCGGCCTCGGCGCGCTGCTCGCGGTGGCGATTCTGCTGGTGCGGCGCGACGTGCCCGAGAGCCCGCGCTGGCTGGTGGCGCACGGCCGCGCCGACGAGGCGCTGCGCATCGTGGAGACCATCGAGGCCGAAGTGCGCGCGCAGCACGGGCCGCTCCCGCCCGCCGAGGGGCGCATGGCCTATGCCGGCCAGCGCCGCAGCCCCACCATGCGCGAAGTGGCGCACGTGCTGCTGCGCCGCTACCGCGCGCGCAGCGTGGTCGCGGTGGCGCTGATGGTCTCGCAGGCCTTCTTCTACAACGCGATCTTCTTCACCTACGCGCTGGTGCTCACGCGCTTCTACGGCGTGCCCGACGACAACGTGGCGCTCTACATTTTCCCGTTCGCGCTCGGCAACGTGCTCGGGCCGCTGCTGCTCGGGCCGCTGTTCGACAGCGTGGGCCGGCGCCGGATGATCGCGCTGACCTATGTGCTCGCGGGCGTCGGGCTCGCGCTCACCAGCTGGGCCTTCATGATGGGCTGGCTCGATGCGCGCAGCCAGGCGCTGTGCTGGTCGGCGGTGTTCTTCCTGGCCTCGGCCGCGGCGAGCTCGGCCTACCTCACGGTCAGCGAGGTATTCCCGCTCGAGATGCGCGCGATGGCGATCGCGGTCTTCTACGCCATCGGCACCGGCGCGGGCGGCTTCGCGGCGCCGCTGCTGTTCGGCCTGCTGATCGAGACCGGCAGCCGCGGCGCGGTGACGGTGGGCTATGCGATCGGCGCCACGCTGGTCATCGTGGGCCGGGCTGCTCGCGCTGCGCTACGCGGCCGATGCGGAACGCAAGCCGCTGGAGGAAGTGGCGCCGCCGATGTCATCGGGCCCGCACGACCGCTGAGGCGCGCCGCAGCGCTCGATTCAAAGACTGCAGGTCCTGAAGCCGAAGAAGCCCTCGTCGCGGCCCGGCAGCGCGAAGCTGCGGCGCCGCAGCGAACGCAGCCGCGAGCGCGTGGCGAACGAGGCGCCGCGCAGCACGCGCGCGCGTCCGAAGGCCGGCACCGGATCGAACTCCGATCCCGCGCTCCATGGATCGGCGCGGAAGCCGGGCCAGGGCCGCAGCGTGCCCGCGGTCCATTCATGCACGTCGGCCCAGCGGAAGCCGCGCCGCGCGGCCGCCTGGGCGGCGATCTCCCACTCGACCTCGGTGGCGATGCGGCGGCCGGCCCAGCGCGCCCAGGCGTCGGCCTCCCACCAGCTCAGGTGCACCGCGCTGTGGTGGCCGGCGGCGCGCACGGTCGCACCAAAACGGTGCTGCAGCACCGAGCCGCCGGTGCCGTGGCGCGCGGCGCCGATCTGCTCGACGTGGCGCGGGCTGCGGCGTCCCTCGATCTGGTCGGCGAGCCAGCGCCAGCCCTCGGGATGCCAGAGTTCCTCGCGGTCGTAGCCGCCCTCGTCGACGAACTCGATGTACTGGTTCCAGGTCACGGGCTGCGCATCGATCTCGAACTCGGGCACGTCGACCCGGTGCGCGCCGATCTCCTGCGCGAAGGCGAAGCCGCCGCCCTGCTCGGGCAGGCCGAGCTCCCAGCGCGTGGCGGGCAGCACCAGCGGCTCGCGCACCACGGTGGCGGGCGGTTGCCCGATGCCCAGCGGCAGCCCGAGGGTCTGCGCCATCACGATGAACTGCTCGCCGCGCATGTCTTCATGGAAGAGCGCGAGGCGGTAGAAGTACAGGCCCGGGTCGGTCTCGGCCGCATGCTCGAGCAGTTCGAGCGTGCTCTCCAGCGTTTCGAGCAGGTAGGCCTTGGTGTGCGCGAGATCGGGCAGGTCGGGCGACCACTGCCGCACCCGCGTCACCTGCGCAGGGTTCCACCATTCGTCGGCATGGGGATCGATGGCCGCGAGCCGGGTCGGCCGCACGGGGCACTCGGCGCCGAAGGCGCGCTGGGTGTTGCGGCCGATCCACCACTCGGCGAACCAGCCGATGTGCCCCGCAAGCCACACCGGCGGCACGATGCTCTCGTCGCTCGCGGGCACGGCAAGGGTGGAAGAGCCCAGTGCCTGCTCGTAGAGCGAGAGCAGGTGCAGCGTGTGGTTGCGCGCGTCGATCAGCGCGAGCGAGAGCAGCTCGCGGCCCGCGCGGTGCATCTCGGGCGAGTCGATGGAATGCGCCGGGCTCGAAGGCGTGAGGGGCGATGACGACGGCATGTTGCATTATCGCGAGCGCACGCTGCTGGTGCGATCCATGCACCCGCGCCTACGGGAATACACCGCCCGGGCCAGCCCGGAAATCGCGTTCGGCGCCGATAAAATCGCGCGTCCGCCGAAGCCCCCGACCGTCGCCCGCCGACGGAACCCGGCCCGCTTCTGCATTCCAACGCATCCATTTCCTCTCTGGAGAAGAGCATGAATTTCCTGCTCAGGTTTTCGCGCGCGGTCGACTGGCTCAATGCCCAGATCGGCAAGTACGTGATCTGGCTCATCCTGGCGTCGACCGTGATCAGTGCCATCAATGCGATCGTCCGCAAGGTGCTGAACACCAGTTCCAACGCCTACCTCGAGGTGCAGTGGTACCTGTTCGCCGCCTCGTTCCTGATCGCCGCGGGCTACACGCTGCTGAACCAGGAGCACGTGAAGGTCGACGTGCTCGTGGGCCGCCTCTCGAAGCGCGGCCAGATCTGGGTCGACATCTTCGGCTTCGCCTTCTTCCTCACGCCCTTCTGCCTGGCCGTGCTCTGGTACGGCATTCCGTTCTTCCTGAACGGCTACCGCTCGGGCGAGATGTCGAACAACGCGGGCGGCCTGATCCGCTGGCCGGTGTACGCGATGATCCCGCTCGGCTTCACGCTGCTGATGCTGCAGGGCTGGTCCGAACTCATCAAGCGCGTCGCCTTCCTGCAGGGCCGCATCGACGACCCGACCGCCAAGCGCGGCGAGAAGACGGCCGAGGAAGAGCTGGCGGAGTCGATCCGCCGGCTCGCCGAAGCCCAACCCAAGTCCAGCTGAGCGCACGCACCATGGAATTCATCATTCAGAACTACGCCCCGCTGATGTTCGCGGGGCTGATCTGCTTCCTGCTGGTCGGCTTCCCCGTGGCCTTCAGCCTGGGCGCCTGCGGCCTGTTCTTCGGCTTCGTGGGCATCGAGCTCGGCCTTCTGCCCGAGGCGCTGCTGCAGGCCATGCCGCTGCGGCTCTTCGGCATCATGCAGAACGACACGCTGCTCGCCATCCCGTTCTTCACGCTCATGGGCCTGATCCTCGAGCGCAGCGGCATGGCCGAGGACCTGCTCGAGACCATCGGCCAGCTGTTCGGCCCGATCCGCGGCGGCCTCGCGCTGGCCGTGGTGTTCGTGGGCGCGCTGCTCGCGGCGACCACCGGCGTGGTGGCGGCCTCGGTGATCTCGATGGGCCTGATCTCGCTGCCGATCATGATGCGCTACGGCTACGACCGGCGCCTCGCCACCGGCGTGATCGCGGCCTCGGGCACGCTCGCGCAGATCATCCCGCCGTCGCTGGTGCTGATCATCCTGGCCGACCAGCTCGGCCGCAGCGTAGGCGACATGTACAAGGGCGCGTTCCTGCCGGGCTTCCTGCTGATGGCGATGTATGCGGGCTACGTGATCCTGCTCGCGGTGTTCAAGCCCGCGTGGGTGCCCGCGCTGCCGCCCGAAGCGCGCACGATGCGCGAGGACAGCGGCAAGAGCGGTGGTCTCTCGCTGCTGGTGCTCACCGCCGTGTGCACCGTGGCATCGGTCTGGTTCGCGCGACACATCGTCGACATCCACAGCTGGTGGAAGGGCGAGGAAGTCACGCGCGTCGCCACCGACGAGACGATCGTGGTGTCGATGTGCGCAGGCGTGCTGCTGGCGCTGGTGATCGCGGTCATCAACCGCATCACGCGCATGGGCCTGCTCTCGCGCATGGCCGAGCGCGTGACCTTCGTGCTGATTCCGCCGCTGCTGCTGATCTTCCTCGTGCTCGGCACCATCTTCCTGGGCGTCGCCACGCCGACCGAAGGCGGCGCGATGGGCGCCGTGGGCGCGCTGATCATGGCTGCGGTGCGCGGACGCATGAGCATGTCGCTGCTCAAGCAGGCGCTCAACACCACCACCAAGCTCTCGTGCTTCGTGATCTTCATCCTGATCGGCGCCACGATCTTCGGCCTGGTGTTCCAGGGCGTGGACGGGCCGCTGTGGGTCGAGCATCTGCTGGCCAAGGTGCCGGGAGGCCAGCTGGGCTTCCTGATCGTGGTGAACATCATGGTGTTCTTCCTGGCGTTCTTCCTCGACTTCTTCGAGCTGTCGTTCATCGTGGTGCCGCTGCTGGCGCCGGTGGCCGACAAGCTGGGCATCGACCTGATCTGGTTCGGCGTGCTGCTGGCCGTGAACATGCAGACCTCGTTCATGCACCCGCCCTTCGGCTTCGCGCTGTTCTACCTGCGCAGCGTGGCGCCCACGAAGGCCTACACCGACCGCGTGACGGGCAAGCTCGTCGAGCCGGTCACCACCATGCAGATCTACTGGGGCGCGGTGCCGTTCCTGCTGATCCAGCTCGCGATGGTCGGCCTGATCATCGCCTTCCCGGGCATCGTGTCGAGCGGCCTGGACGAGAAGGAGGTCTACGACCTCGACAAGGTCATGCGCGAGATGGAAGCGAACATGCCGGGCGCTGCACCGGAGGTGCCCGCGCCCGAGGTGCCGCCGCCCGACGCCGGTGCGCCCGCGACGCCCGCCCCGGAGGCCGGGGCCTCGGCGCCCGAAGGCGGCGCGGCCGCCCCGGCGGCGGAGGACGATCCGATGAAGGCGATGCTCGAATCGATGGAGCGGGACAAGAAATAGTCCCGCGCCCCGGACCGCATTCCGGTCCGGGTCCGCGCGCTGCGCGGGCTGCGGACGGACGAAAAAAAGCCCGCGCGATGCGGGCTTTTCCTTTTGTCTCTCGCAAGGCCCGAAGCCCGCGGGATCAGAGCTTCTGCTTGGCCATGAAGGTGTCGAACGCCGACTCGGCGAAGCGGAACCACAGCACCTGGTCGCGCTGGAAGGTGCGCAGGTCGGCGTAGATCTTCTTCCACTCGGGGCTCTTGGCGTCGTTCTCGGCGAAGACTTCCATCGAGGCCTTGAACGAGGCGTCGAGCACGGCCTGCGAGAACGGCAGCACCTTGGTCTTCGAGGCCACGAGCTGCTTCAGCGCGGTAGGGTTCAGCGCGTCGTACTTGGCGAGCATGTCCGACGAGGCCAGCGCGGCTGCCGCTTCGACGATGGCCTTGTTCTCCGCCGACAGGCCGTCGAAGGCCTTCTGGTTGATGAAGAAATCGACCTCGGGGCCGCCTTCCCACCAGCCGGGGTAGTAGTAGAACGGCGCGACCTTGTTGAAGCCGAGCTTCTGGTCGTCGTACGGGCCAACCCATTCGGCGGCGTCCAGCGTGCCCTTTTCGAGCGACTGGTAGATCTCGCCGCCGGGGATGCTCTGCGGCACCGCGCCGAGCTTGGTCATCACGTCGCCAATCAGGCCGCCGCCGAGGCGCATCTTCATGCCCTTGAAGTCGTTCGGCGACTTGATCTCCTTGCGGTACCAGCCGCCCATCTGGCAGCCCGTGTTACCGCCGGCGAAGCTCAGCATGTTGTACTTGGCGTAGAACTCGTTCATGAGCTTGCGGCCGTTGCCGTGCGTCATCCACGCGGTCATCTGGCGCGAGTTCAGGCCGAAGGGAATCGCCGAGCCCAGCGCGAACGCGGGGTTCTTGCCGTAGAAGTAGTAGGGCACGGTGTGGCACATCTCGACCGAGCCGTTCTGCACGCCGTCCACCACGCCGAACGGAGGCATCAGCTCGCCGCCGGCATGCACCGAGATCTCGAACTTGCCGCCCGACATCGCCTTGACCGCCTTGGCGAAGACTTCCGCGCCGCCGTAGATGGTGTCGAGTGACTTGGGGAAGCTCGACGCGAGCCGCCAGCGGACGGCGGCTTGCGCATGGACTGCGGGCGCAATGCCGGCGGCCAGAACGCCGGCGATGCCGGCGTTTTTGATGAGGGAACGACGATCCATTGAATTCACTCCGAGTGCATTGGAAAAAACGAAACGCGGCTTGTGGCCGCGTCGACGACTTTCGTAAGTCCCGGCGATTGTAAGAACGTGCTTACATCCGCCCGGCCGGGGTTTACCCTGCGACCGAGGCGCCGAAGCGCTGCACGATCGAGGCCTCGATGCCCGCGGCATCGAGCCCGATCGAAGCGAGCAGCTTCGCGGGATCGCCATGCTCGATGAAGCGGTCGGGCAGGCCCAGCTGCAGCACCGGCTTCTGCAGCCCCGCGGCCTGCAGCGCCTCGAGCACCGCGCTGCCGGCGCCGCCCATCACGGCGCCCTCCTCGACGGTGACCAGCGCCTCGTGCGTGCGCGCGGCCTCGAGCAGCAGCTCGACGTCGAGCGGCTTGGCCCAGCGCATGTTGAGCACCGTGGCGTCGAGCGACTCGGCCGCTGTGAGCGCCGGATACAGCAGCGTGCCGAAGGCGAGGATCGCGATGCGCCGGCCCTCGCGCCGCCGCTCGCCCTTGCCGAAGGGCAGCGCATCGAGCGCGAGGTGCGGGGCGACGCCCGCGCCGGCACCGCGCGGATAGCGCACCGCCACCGGATGGTTCTGCTCGTAGGCGCTCGTGAGCAGCTGCCGCGTCTCGCGCTCGTCGGCCGGACAGGCGATGCTCATGTTGGGAATGCAGCGCAGGAACGGAATGTCGTAGGCGCCCGCATGGGTGGCCCCGTCGGCGCCCACGAGCCCCGCGCGGTCGAGTGCGAACACCACGGGCAGGTTCTGGATCGCCACGTCGTGGATCAGCTGGTCGTAGGCGCGCTGCAGGAAGGTCGAATAGATGGCGACGACCGGCTTCAGGCCTTCGCAGGCCAGGCCCGCGGCGAAGGTCACCGCATGCTGCTCGGCGATGCCGACGTCGTAGTAGCGATCGGGAAAGCGCTGCTCGAACTCGACCAGGCCCGAGCCCTCGCGCATCGCGGGCGTGATCCCCACGAGCCGGCCGTCGTGCGCCGCCATGTCGCAGAGCCACTGGCCGAAGACCTGCGTGAAGGTTTGCTTGGCCGGCGCGGCCGACTTGACCAGCCCGACCTGCGGATCGAACTTGCCGGGACCGTGGTAGGCCACGGGGTCGGCCTCGGCCAGCTTGTAGCCCTGCCCCTTCTTCGTGACCACGTGCAGGAACTGCGGGCCGTCGAGGTGCTTGAGGTTCTCCAGCGTGGGCACCAGCGAGTCGAGGTCGTGGCCGTCGATCGGGCCCACGTAGTTGAAGCCGAACTGCTCGAACAGCGTGGCCGGCACCACCATGCCCTTGGCATGCTGCTCGAAGCGCTTGGCGAGCTCGAACAGCGGCGGCGCGGCGCGCAGCACGCTCTTGCCCACGTTCTTCGCCGCGGCATAGAAGTTGCCGCTCATGAGCTGCGCGAGGTAGCGGTTGAGCGCACCCACGGGCGGGCTGATCGACATGTCGTTGTCGTTCAGGATCACGAGCAGCTTGCAGTCGCACACGCCGGCGTTGTTGAGCGCCTCGAAGGCCATGCCGGCCGTGAGCGCGCCGTCGCCGATGATCGCGACCGTGTGGCGGTCCTCGCCCTTCTGCTTGGCCGCCATCGCCATGCCGAGCGCGGCCGAGATGCTGGTCGACGAGTGCGCGGTGCCGAAGGTGTCGTACTCGCTCTCGGTGCGCTGCGGGAAGCCCGAGATGCCGCCGATCTGGCGCAGCGTGGGCATGCGCTCGCGCCGGCCGGTGAGGATCTTGTGCGGATAGGTCTGATGACCCACGTCCCACACCAGCCGGTCGTGCGGCGTGTGGAAGACGTGGTGCAGCGCGACCGTGAGCTCGACCGTGCCGAGGTTGGAGCTCAGGTGGCCGCCGGTGCGCGAGACGTTGTCGAGCACGCAGGCCCGCACCTCGTCCGCCAGCTGCTTGAGCTGGGCCCGGTCGTACTGCCGGATCGGCGCCGGGTCGTGGAGCGTGGGAAGCAGCGGTGCCATGGGTTCGTGGTGGGTCTTCTTGTCCATCGGTGAACTGTTCATCGGTCGCGGTCGACGACCATGTGGGCGAGCGCGCGCAGCGCCGCCGTGTCGGCGAGGCCGCTGCGCTCGAGCGCGGCGAGCGCCTCGGCCAGCAATTGCGCCGCCTGCGTGCGTGCACCGTCCAGGCCCCAGAGCGAGACGTAGGTGGGCTTGTCGGCGGCCGCATCCTTGCCGGCGGTCTTGCCGAGGGTCTGCGAATCGGCCGTCACGTCGAGGATGTCATCGACCACCTGGAATGCAAGGCCGATCGCGGCGCCGTAGTCGCGCAGTGCCGCCAGCGCGCCGGGCGCCAGCGGTGCCGCGGCGCAGGCCGCGCCCATTTCGACGCTGCCCTGCAGCAGCGCGCCGGTCTTCAGGCGGTGCATCTCGCGCAGTTGCGCCTCGTCGAGCGCCAAGCCCACGCTCGCGAGGTCGATCGCCTGTCCGCCCGCCATGCCCTGGCTGCCCGCGGCGCGCGCGAGCAGGCGACAGAGCGCGGCCTGCATCGATGCGGGCACCTCGTCGCCTTCGGGCGTCAGCAGCTCGAAGGCCAGCGCCTGCAGCGCATCGCCCGCGAGCAGCGCATCGGCTTCGCCGAACTTCACGTGCACCGTGGGCTTGCCACGGCGCAGCACGTCGTTGTCCATGCAGGGCAGGTCGTCGTGCACCAGGGAATAGGCATGGATCAGTTCCGCCGCGCAGGCTGCGCGCAGCGCAGCGGCGGTATTGCCGCCGACTGCTTCGCTCGCGGCCAGCACCAGCAGCGGCCGCAGGCGCTTGCCGCCGTCGAGCACGGCATAGCGCATCGCATCGCCGAGCAGCACCGGCGCATCGACGCCGACCCATTCGGACAACGCGGCCTCGACCCGCGCCAGATGCGGCTCGCTCCAGGCCGAGAGGCGCGCCGCGTCCCAGCCGGCCGTGCGCACGGCGCTCATTCGGCGTTCCAAGGCTTGAGCGTCCCGGCGTCGAGCACCTTGATCTGGTCCTCGACCGCCTGCAGCTTCTCGCGGCAGAACGCGAGCAGCGCGGCGCCTCGCTGGTAGCTGCCGAGCAGCTGGTCGAGCGGCAGCTGGCCCGACTCGAGTTCTGCAACCAATTGTTCCAACTCCTGGAGCCCGGCTTCGTAGCTGGCCGGCAGCGGACCTGTGTCGGGCGTGGCTTCCGGGCTGGACGGCGCGGGGGAAGGGACCTTGGGCATGCGAGGGAATGTGAATGAAACGGGGCATTTTAGGTCGGCGAACCAAAGCCGCTGCGAGCGGCCCGGGCGCCCCGCAGGCCAGGCATGCCCGCGCATGACCTCGGGCGGGCGCTGCGGAGGCCCCTTGGGTACAATCCGAGATTCCCCCGCCGGCCGCGCCGGCACAACTCTTCGCGCCGTCGCCTTCCAAGACGGCGCGTTCCGTTCTCCTTTTCTCCCTGTGGGGAGCTTGGTCAGGTCCTCCATGTCTGATTTAAGTCTTCAACTGCAGCAGGCCGCGAGCCAACTTCCAGTTTCCGCGTACTTCGACGAGTCGCTCTACGCGCGCGAAATGCAGACACTCTTCGCCCGCGGCCCGCGCTACGTGGGCCACCGGCTCGCGGTGCCGGAGCCGGGCGACTTCCACACCCTGCCGCAGGAGCACCAGGGCCGCGCGCTCGTGCACACGCCCAAGGGTGTCGAACTCATCTCCAACGTGTGCCGCCACCGGCAGGCGCTGATCCTGCGCGGGCGCGGCCAGCTCGACAGCCAGGCCGGCGGCAACATCGTCTGCCCGCTGCACCGCTGGACCTACGCGGCCTCCGACCCGCGCACCACCGGCACGCTGATCGGCGCGCCGCATTTCGAGCAGGATCCCTGCCTGAACCTGCACAACTATCCGCTCACCGAGTGGAACGGCCTGCTGTTCGAAAGCGCGCCCGGCGGCAGCGGCCGCGACGTGGCGGCCGACATGGCCACGCTGGGCCCGCGCGCCGACCTCGACTTCACCGGCTATGCGCTCGACCGCGTCGAGCTGCACGAGTGCAACTACAACTGGAAGACCTTCATCGAGGTCTACCTCGAGGACTACCACGTCGGCCCGTTCCATCCCGGCCTCGGCAGCTTCGTCACCTGCGACGACCTGCGCTGGGAATTCAACCGCAACTACTCGGTGCAGACCGTGGGCGTGGCCAACCGGCTGGGCCGCGCCGGCAGCCCGATCTACCAGCGCTGGCAGGAACAGCTGCTCAAGTACCGCGAGGGCAAGCCGCCGAAGTACGGCGCGATCTGGCTGACCTACTACCCGAACGTGATGGTCGAGTGGTATCCGCACGTGCTCACGGTGTCGACGCTGCATCCGGTGAGCCCGACGCGCACGCTCAACATGATCGAGTTCTTCTACCCCGAGGAGATCGTCGCCTTCGAGCGCGAGTTCGTCGAGGCCCAGCAGGCCGCCTACATGGAGACCTGCGTCGAGGACGACGAGATCGCCGAGCGCATGGACGCCGGCCGCCGCGCGCTGATGCTGCGCGGCGAGAACGAGACCGGCCCCTACCAGAGCCCGATGGAAGACGGCATGCAGCAGTTCCACGAGTGGTACAAGGCCGCGATGCAGGCTGCCTGAGAGTGCAAGCGCTCTGGATGGTGCTGGGCGCCTTTCTGTTCGCGACCATGAGCGTGGTCGTCAAGGTGGCCTCGGCGTGGTTCAACAGCGGGGAGATGGTGCTCGGGCGCGGCCTGATCGGCATCGTGTTCCTGTGGCTGCTGGCGCGCAGCCGCGGGGTCTCGATGGCCACGCGCTACCCCGGCATGCACGCCTGGCGCAGCATCATCGGCGTGGTGTCGCTCGGCGCATGGTTCTACGCCATCGCCCACATGCCGCTCGCCACCGCCGTGACGCTCAACTACATGAGCAGCGTCTGGGTCGCGGCCTTCCTGGTCGGCGGCGCGCTGCTCGCGTGGGTGCCGGTGCCCGGGCGCGACGGCCGGGTCGAGCGGCCGCCGCTGCAGGGGCCGCTCGCGCTCACGGTGCTCGCGGGCTTCGTGGGCGTGGTGCTGATGCTCAAGCCCAGCGTCAGCGGCCACGAGAGCTTCGCGGGCCTGCTGGGCCTGCTGTCGGGGCTGACCGCCGCCTTCGCCTACATGCAGGTGGTCGCGTTGTCGCGCATCGGCGAGCCCGAGCTGCGCACCGTCTTCTATTTCGCCGTGGGTTCGGCGGTGGCCGGCGCATTCGCCACGGCCGCCACCGGGTTTTCGGGCGGCGACGCCTGGACGTGGCAGCATGCGCTCTGGCTGCTGCCGATCGGCCTGCTCGCCGCGCTCGGCCAGCTCTGCATGACGCGCGCCTACGCCACGGCCAAGACCCAGGCCGGCACCCTCGTGGTGGCCAACCTGCAGTACTCCGGCATCGTGTTCGCGGCGTTCTACGGCGTGGTGCTGTTCGACGACCGCATCGACGCCGCGGGGTGGGCCGGCATGGCGCTGATCATCGCGAGCGGCATCGCGGCCACCGTGCTGCGGCAGCGCGCCGTGCCCAAGGCGCCGGCCGAAGAACACTGAACTGAAGCGCGACCGCCGCGCACATCGACAGCGAAGGAACCCCGCCATGTACACCACCCTCGTCAGCGTCGAACAACTGAAACAGCTGCAAGCGGGCGACGCGCCGCTCATGGTCTTCGACTGCAGCTTCGACCTCATGGCGCCCGAAGCCGGCGCACGGCAGTACGCGGCGGCCCACATCCCCGGCGCGCTGCATGCCGACCTCGACGACCACCTGAGCGCGCGCCACGGCCTGCCCGGCGCACACGGCGACGTGGTGGTCGCGCAGGAGGACGGCGTGCCGGCCTCGGGCGGGCGCCATCCGCTGCCGAGCCGCGAGAAGTTCGCGGCATGGCTCTCGAGCATCGGCTTCTCGAACGACATGCAGGCCGTGGTCTACGACCGCAACGGCGCCAACTACTGCGGCCGGCTCTGGTGGATGCTCAAGTGGATGGGCCACGATGCGGTGGCGGTGCTCGACGGCGGCCTGCAGGCCTGGCAGGCCGCGGGCGGCGAAGTCACGGACCGCGAGGAGCCCGCGCGCTTCCAGTCGAACTTCGTGCCCGGCGAGCCGCTCGCGAAGCTCGTGCGCACCGAGGAGGTGGTGCGCCGGCTGGGCGAGCCTGACCAGAACCTGATCGATGCGCGGGCCGCCGCACGCTATCGCGGCGAGGTGGAACCTCTGGACCCGATCGCAGGTCACATCCCCGGGGCCCTGAACCGGCCCTTCGCCGAGAACCTCGGCCCCGACGGCAAGTTCAAGCCGGCATCGCAATTGCGTGCCGAGTTCGAAGCGCTGCTCGCGGGACGCGATCCGGCGACGGTCGTCCATCAATGCGGCAGTGGCGTGAGCGCCGTGCCCAACCTGCTTGCGATGCAGATCGCGGGGCTGGGAACGACCGCGCTCTATGCCGGCAGCTGGAGCGAATGGAGCAACACGCCGGGGCTGCCGACCCGGCAAGGCGCAGAACCATGAAGCACATCCGACTCCCCCGACGACGCATTGCATCCGGCTTCGCCGTCTCCACCATCGCCGCGGCATGGTTCGCGGCCTCCGTGCTCCCGGCACAGGCACAGCAGCAGCACGCCCACGTGCACGGCCAGCTCAAGCTCGACGTGGCGATCGACGGCCCCACGGTGGTGATCGCCATGGAATCGCCGCTCGACAACCTCGTCGGCTTCGAGCGCGCCCCCAGGACCGACGCCGAGAAGAAGACGGCCGAGGACGCCATCGCGCAGCTGCGCGCGGCCGACAAGCTCTTCGCGGTCGATCCCGCCGCCAACTGCAAGCTCGGCCCGGTCGAGCTGCGGTCGAGCGCCCTCGGCCTCGGCAAGCCCGACCCCGCCGAACCCGCGGGCCACGCCGATCTCGACGCCACCTTCTCCTTCAACTGCACCAACGCGGCCGCGGCGAAGTTCATCGACGTGGGCCTGTTCTCGGCCTTCAAGGGCACGCGCCAGATCGATGCGCAGATCGCTTCGGCCCAGGGCCAGTTCAAGCGCCAGCTCAAGCGCCCGGGCGGCGCGCAGGCTTCGCAGCCGGTGCGCCTGAGCTGGGGCAAGTGAGGCCGTGAGCACCGTTTCCCCGGGCGACGCGGCGCCGCTGCGCGTCGTGCTCGCGGCCGAGGGCCTGCGCTTCGCATGGCCCGGCGCGGCGCGGCCCTGCATCGACATCGAGGCCTTCCGCATCACGGCCGGCGAATCGGTCTTCCTGCACGGGCCGAGCGGCTGCGGCAAGAGCACGCTGCTGTCGCTGCTGGCGGGCGTGCTGGTGGCCGACGAAGGCCGCGTCAGCCTGCTCGGGCACGACTGGTCCCGGCTCTCGGGCGCCGCGCGCGACCGCTGCCGCGTGGCCCACGTGGGCTACATCTTCCAGCAGTTCAACCTGCTGCCCTACCTGAGCGTGATCGACAACGTGCTGCTGCCCTGCCGCTTCTCCGCGCGGCGCAACACGCAGGCGGCGCAGCACGGCGGCAGCGCACGCGCCGAGGCCGAGCGCCTGCTCGGCGAGATGGGCCTCGCCCGCGAGCTCTGGCAGCGCCAGGCGATGCAGCTCTCGGTCGGCCAGCAGCAGCGCGTGGCCGCCGCGCGCGCGCTGATCGGCCAGCCCGAGGTGGTGATCGCCGACGAGCCCACCTCCGCGCTCGACGAGGACCGGCGCGAAGCCTTCCTCGACGTGCTGCTCACGGCCTGCGCGGTGAACCACAGCGCCCTCGTCTTCGTGAGCCACGACCAGCGCATCGCCCAGCGCTTCGCACGCCACGTGCTGCTGCCCGAGATCAACCGCGCGGCTGTCGGCGCTTTGGAGGCTGCATGAAGTCGGACAGCCGAACGCAGAAGGAAGACAAAAGCTACGCAGAAGTCGCAGAAGAATTCCAAGAAAACTTTTGGATGTTTCTTCTGCGACTTCTGCGAAACCTTCGCGACCTCTGCGTTCTGATCCCGCACTCCCCCGCCCTCTCATGAGCGCCCTCTTCTCCATCGCCTGGCGCAGCGCCTGGAACCGCCGCTTCACGCTCGCGCTCACGGTGTTCTCGATCGCGCTGTCGACCTTCCTGCTGCTCGGGGTCGAGCGCATCCGCACCGAACTGCGCCAGAACTTCGCCTCCTCGGTCTCGGGCACCGACCTGATCGTGGGCGCGCGCACCGGCTCCACGCAGCTGCTGCTCTATTCGGTGTTCCGCATCGGCGCCGCCACCAACAACATCTCCTGGAAGAGCGTGCAGGCGCTGGCCGCGCACCAGGGCGTCGACTGGGTGGTGCCGCTGTCGCTCGGCGACTCGCACCGCGGCTTCTCCGTGCTGGCCACCTCGCCCGAGTACTTCACGCGCTTTCGCTACGGCAACCGCCAGTCGCTGGCGCTGCGCGAGGGCAAGCCCTTCGCGGCACTGTTCGATGCGGTGGTCGGCGCCGAGGTGGCCGACCGGCTGGGCTACCACGTCGGCCAGCGGATCACGCTCGCGCACGGCAGCGGCGAACTCAACACCGCCGAGCATGCCGACAAGCCCTTCACCGTGGTGGGCGTGCTCGCGCGCACCGGCACCCCGGTGGACCGCACGGTGCACATCGGCCTGGAGGCCATGGAGGCGATCCACCTCGAATGGGTGGGCGGCGCGCCGATGCCGGGCGTGAAGATCCCGGCCGAGCAGGTGCGCAAGTTCGACCTCACGCCGAAGAACGTCACGGCCGTGCTCGTCGGGCTGAAGAACCGCGCGGCGGTGTTCGGCGTGCAGCGCTGGATCTCGACCTACGGCGGCGAGCCTCTCATGGCCATCCTGCCCGGCGTGGCGCTCGACGAACTCTGGAGCGTGATCGGCGTGGGCGAGAACGCGCTGCTGCTGATGTCCGCGCTGGTCGCGCTCGTGAGCCTGGCCGGGCTGGTGTCGGTGGTGATGGCGGGGCTGAACGAGCGGCGCCGCGAACTGGCCGTGCTGCGCGCGGTCGGCGCCGGGCTGCGCCACGTGCTGGCGCTGCTCGCGCTCGAGGGCGCGATCGTCACCGTGCTCGGCGTCGCCTTCGGCGTGGCGATGGCGGTGCTCGGCATTGCCCTGCTGGCGCCATGGCTGCAGTCGCAGTTCGGACTGACACTCACGCTTTCGGAACCTACACTGAACGAATGGCTGCTGCTGGCGAGCCTGCTGGCCGCCGGCTGGCTGGCGAGCCTGCTGCCCGGCATCCGCGCGTACAGGCTGTCGCTCGCGGACGGGCTTTCTCCGAGGATCTGATCGATGCACACGACCACCACCGCTCTTCGCGCCCTGCGCACGGCCGCCGCCCTGGCGTTCGGAACCTCGCTGCTGTCGGCCGCGGCCTGGGCCGCCGACCCGGCGCCCAAGGACACCACCGCCTCCAACCCGCTCGGCGGCAAGGCCGCGGCCGCCAGGACCGCGCCCGGTCAGCCGCGGCAGATCACCTGGGAAGAGCTGGTGCCGAAGGACTGGGACCCGGCCAAGGAATTCAAGGGCATGGACCTGGCCTCGCTGCAGGACGGCGATCCGCGCGCCAACGAGCTGCTGCTCAAGATGCAGGAGGTCTCGAACAACGCGCCGACCAATCCCGCGATGAACGGCGTCGAGGTGAAGATCCCCGGCTTCATCGTGCCGCTCGAGGAGGCCAAGGGCGAAGTGACCGAGTTCCTGCTCGTGCCCTACTTCGGCGCCTGCATCCACACGCCGCCGCCGCCCGCGAACCAGATCCTGCACGTGGTCACGCCCAAGGGCGCGAAGTTCCGCGCCATGGACACGGTCTGGGTCACCGGCAAGCTGCAGACGCTGCGCAACGATTCGATGATGGGCGTGAGCGGCTACCACGTGAACGCCACGAGCGTCACCAAGTACACCGGCGGCGCCAAATGAAGTGAAGCCCGCCTAAGTAGGATTTTTCAGCAGTTGTTCGTCCAAGACGCCGAAATCCTAGTCTGGAAACAGAAGAACCGCGTTGAGCACGTGAGCTGAACGGCCGTGCTCAAGCCCTACGCAAGCCGAGTGCGGCAGCAGGTTGTGCGAGCAGCGCCGCCCGCGAAGCTCAAGGCGCGAGCTAATAGTTCCAGACTCGGCGCTGTCAGCCGCCATTTGCAAATGAAAAGTGCGTGCATTTCGAGGCGCCGCGTTGCAAGAGATGATTAGTGCGGCGCATTGCCATGCAGGTCGGTCACCGCTTTACCCGAACTCAGGATTCATCTGCTGCCACAGACGGGGCAATTTCTATATCTAACCAACTCCTCCTCTTCCAGCCTTCCTTGAAGATCGCACTTGAACCTACGAGATAAGAGTGACTCCCTATCTATACCAGCAAGGAAATGCATAATCGCTGCGGAAATAAATCCAGCCAATACAAGTGGACGTGGACCAAACGAAGCTCTGGGAGGAATTTCTTCTGATGAGTGCATTTCCAGATAGCCCGGGACATCAGAGATCCTCGAACCGTGAAAGCGACCGACGCAGGCATAGCAAGGCGAGGCACCAGGAACTGAAAGCGGGCCTACCCATTGACCTGCCATAAAGACGTAAGGAATTTTACGCTCAAGACATGCTTTGCCCACCCAATTTCGGATCTTGAATCTTGGTTGATCGGCGCATAAGGCCACCAAATCACATCCTTTTGTAGCCGCGACGGCATCTTCACTTGAGGATATAAATGCCGGATGAACATCTACATCGGTTGCGCTATTGTTGCTCAAAATCACGTCTCTAAGAACATTTGCCTTATTTCTACCGATCGATTGTTCAGAGTATAGAATCTGCCGAGGAAGATTGCTTTCTTCAATCGCATCTCCGTCCACTAGCTTGATTGAGCCTATTCCGCTTGCTGCCAATGAAAGTCCAAGTGTTGCACCTAACCCGCCAAGGCCAATTACACACACTTTCGAAGAAGCCAAAGCAGCAAGCATTTGATTTATTGACCAACTAGGGCTCGCGTACCTGCGGAGGTATTCTTCAAACCATATATATCTGGATGGAGCAGTGGAAACTCTTATATTTCCATCTTCGGCTATGCGAAGGATATCGTTCTTCCATAGATATAACAAAATTCGAAGCCAAGAGTCGGCAGATATTTTTGTTGCATCACCGACTACCGCATTCCCCTTTGCGATCAAGCTCACCATTCTCGCCGTCGCATCGGAAATATCAAAATCTACAGACCCGGCGCTTTCGTTATACAACCATAGTCGTGATGAGTACTCGCGAATTTTCCAGCTTCTGGAAATATATAGCTTGGTCCCTGGCTTCTGGATATCGTCCAACAAATAAGATGGGATTCTTTCTTTGTCCAGCATCGCGTCAATCAGTAAATTTAGGCGTCCGAAAATAATATTTGGCCGGTAATTCACGGTACCAGATCTTTACCGTCTCCACTCCTAATACTCTTGCAACTTCTCGCATCGATTCTCGGAGAATATCTAATTTTTGCTGAACAAACGCGCCGGGATCTATCTCCATTAAGGAGTTGTGAACACCAAAATCGGACCCGTCCTCCAAAATTCCATCAGGCGTCGGCACGTGATGAATATAGCGGCCAAAAAAAAGATCGCAGAATGCATGATAGTCTTTGGTGCTTAAGATGAACTCATGCCAATAATGGTCAATGACCGATTGCTCCGGAAATACAGCAAACGGCTTCGAGTTGGCGTCTCGCTGCGCCAGGAACCACAGCCACTTTTTGAGTTCCTCGAATAGTTGCAGCGATTCGAAATGCGAAATTCCTTTTTTTCGAGAAAACATTAAAACGAGTTGATCGTTTCGATACCTCAACACATCACTGAGCGGTTTTATTTTTTCCATTCTTCGCACCCCTCTACCCTGACTTCCGTCAGAGCGATTTTTCTATGAAATATCAAAAACACTAGGAAACTTGCAAGAAGAACGCTGATGCCAGCCGAAACGAACATTGCATTCGACCATCCATGACCACCTTTTGGTAACATCGCCCCCATAAAGCCTCGATGGACGACGCCCTTGAAGAAGTCGGATATAGGGATGGAAGCATAAATCGCCGCCGGAGAAAAGAGATACAGCATTATTGATCTCAGGGCAGTGATTTTCCCTTGCATCTGGAATGGCGTATTGGATTGCCAGATCGTTTGATTTGCTGCGGAAACGGTCGAAATAGTGGCACCGAGAGCGAGGGAGAGGCCAATCATGGCGTATTCTTGATTGAAAATCCCAAATAGAATAAATATCACCCCCATTACATGGCAGCCGAGAAAAAGCAATTTTTGAGGGTTAATGATTTCTCCAAATTTCCCGAGAACTATACCGGCAGCGATCAACCCTCCTCCTTGGGCAGAAGTAACGGCCGCTAGCCAACCCTCATCTTTAATTGTGAGGATGTGCGGCGTCAGCAGCGTCCCAAAAATCGAAATAACCCCATAAATCAGGGTAAAATGAAAGAGAACAACTTTCAGTCCCGGCTTGCTATTAATCCATTCAATACTCGTTGCATAGTCTTTGAAGAAAGTACTGCGAACGGGACGAAGGTTCTCGTGTTCGCCACCAACATGAGACAACGAGAGTGTTCGAGCGACATAGATCGAATAGAAGCTCAACAAAATTGCCCCGCTCAGCAGTAAAATCAGGCCGGAGTATTTGTATCCTAATGCTCCAAGAGGTGGACCGATGACTATCACCGCCCCTCTAAACGCCTGCTGAATTCCGTTGACTGAGTTTAGTTTTTCCTTGCTCGCGAGTTCTGGAATCAGCGCGACCATCGCCGTATATCGAAACTCAGCGGCCGTCGCTACAAGGAAGATACAGGTGGCAATCGCGAGAAAGCCAAGCTTTTCGGCAAGATAGAGCCCTCCTAACAGGAGGAACAACAGAACCGTCGACAGTTCGGCCCAAAAAAGTATCTTGGACTTGTTTGCCCGATCCGCGAAAAATCCCGCGATCGGAGAGAATATTATGGGCGGAAGAATTGTCAAAATGGCTATTACTGCAAAATTGGAGTACGAGCCGGTTTTTTTATAGAACCAAACGTCTATTCCAAACGATGCAATGGAGCCACCGAGCGATGCCAAGCCGCGGCTTACAATTAAATGCCAGACGCTATTGTTTTGGGCTTTGCTTTCCATGGCGAAGAGAAACAACTGCCTGCTCCACATCTCGAAGCAGGCAGTTGAATTTACTGAAAGTCTTGCTTAACGAGCCTCGATGCAGCACATGCCGCGGCACCCCCAGCCGCTAACCGTGAGCGGCTGCAGATTTTTCTCATGCTCTTCATAGTCTGAGAGAATCGATTCGATCAACTCGTTCGACTCGTCCGAAGTTTTGCGTTCTTCTGTCATATAAACCTCCACTTTCGATAGATTTAACAATGAGAATGAGTATCATCCTCGCTGCTAACTATATAGCTGGACGCCGCAGAAAAAAGCGAACTGGCGATGGATTACGTGAAAAAATACACGACTCTCGACCGAAAATTGAGCCCCGTTGTAATTTTTTTGGAGGGCTAGATCAACGACCACGTCATGTCATTTTGCAACTATCAATTGCGACGAAACCGTACCAGATTCCTAACAAAGCAAGGCGGTTGCGCTCCGTGTGCGCACCGACGGGCGTGATCGGGCCGTGCGGGCAAAGGAACTTCCAGGGAGTCTGCAAAGATGTGGGCTATGCCGCGTCCACATGCGCTCAAGAGCGCTGGATCAGCCCGAGCACTTCGTGCAGATCAGCCTGCGTGGGTGAGCCGTTGCTTGGCCTGTGACTGCTCCGCCGAGCGCGAAGCCGCTCTGCAGACCCTCAGCCACCTACAACCCGCATTGCCATCCCCGCCTTGAACCACCAGCCGCTCATCAGGCGCATCCCAGCCGTCAACAACTTCCTGAGACTCAATAGCTAGGGGGGCAGCGCCCACAGCACGGGCGTGCCCACCTTGGCCATGAAGGTCAGGCGCGTGTCGCGGAAGGCGAAGACTAGGTTGAATGTACTTAAGGCCTGGAGAACGTTGACCTCGGCGATGTCCTCGCAGGGCCGCTCGCGCGCGCGGTACGCGGTACGCAAGGTGCCGCTCGCCGAGGCGGAACACCGGATTCATGCTGTTGGTCGCGAGCGCGAGCCGCGCCAGCCCGTGAAGGTCGCCACGACGGGCACGTTGTCCTTCCAGTTCGCATCCGGCATCGGAAATCCTCCTGCAGCGATCGGTCTCAGCTCCGGCGCTTCGTCCCGGCCGCGGGCGCCTCGCGCGCCGACTTCATGTGCCCGCTCTCGGCCGTGGTCATGCCCACGATCTTCGCGAGCTGGCGGCTCACGCTCACGTACGCATGGCCGATGCGGCTGTCGAAGTACAGGGAATCGCCGCGCCCGAGCCGCACCACCTCGCCGTTGTCGAAGTGCACCTCGATCTCGCCCGAGAGCACGTATGCGAACTCCTCGCCCGTGTGGCGCACGAAGTCCTCGGGTCCGTGGATGCGCCGCGCATGCACCGTGCCGACGATCGGGCTCATCTGCTTGCCGGCCGCGGTGGTGCCGAGGAACTCGTAGGCGATCGAGAGGCCGCGGTACACCACGCCCTTGCCGGCGCGCGTGACCACGGGCCCGTCGAGCTGGGCGGGCTTCACGCCGGCGCCCGCGAACATCGCGTTCATGTCCATCTCGAGCGCGCGCCCGAGCGCGGTGAAGTTCTCGTAGCCCAGCGCGAGCTGACCGCGCTCGGCGCGCGAGATGGTGGTGATCGAGACGCCCGAACGCTCCGCCAGCTGCGCCAGCGTCCAGCCGAAGCGCTTGCGCGCGCTGCGCAGGCGGTGACCGAAAGTGGTGCGGTCCAGCGTGGGCGGCTCGTCCTTCGGCCTCGTTCCCGTCGGGGTCCCTGTGTGTGGATTCACGCTCGGCTTTCTCTTGTGATGCAGGGCGATTCTGCCAGCCCGGCGGCCGTCGATGCAGCCGCACAGGCGCCGCGCGGGCCCGGAAATTGCGTATGCGCAAATTGCGTGGACGCAAATTTCACCGTTCGGGTGCACCATGGTTTCCCCTTGGTTCTTCATTTTTGATTTGCGTATCCGCAAATTCGTACCTACACTTTTCGGCAATGAACTCCAGCACACCCGCGACGGTCGCGGCAGACTTCCTCGTGATCGGCGGCGGCATCGCCGGGGCTTCGGTCGCCTACTGGCTCGCGCCGCATGCGCGCGTGATCCTGCTCGAACGCGAAGCGCAGCCGGGCTACCACGCCACCGGCCGCTCGGCCGCGCTCTTCATGGAAAGCTACGGCACGCCGCAGGTGCGCGCCCTCACCATGGCGAGCCGCGCCTTCCTCGCGCATCCGCCCGAAGGCTTCTCCGAGCATCCGCTGCTCACCCCGCGCGGCGCGATGATGGTCGGCAGCGCCGCGCAGCGCGCCGAGCTCGACGCCCACTGGGAGGTGCTGCGCGCGATGAACACCGGCGCGAAGCGCCTGAGCGGCGCGGAAACCCTCGCGATGGTGCCCGCCCTGCGCGCCGATCAGGTCGACGGCGCGGTGTACGAGCCCGATGCCGCCGACATGGACGTGCACGCCATCCACCAGGGCTACCTGCGCGGCATGCGCCGGGCCGGCGGCCGGCTCGTGTGCGATGCGGGCGTGACGGCGATCGAGCGCACCGGCGGCCTGTGGCGCGTGACGGCCGGCGGCCAGGTCTACGAGGCCCCCGTGGTGCTCAACGCCGCGGGCGCATGGGTCGACACGATCGCGCAGCTCGCGGGCGTGCGGCCCATCGGCATCGAGCCGCGCCGCCGCTCGGCCTTCATCTTCGCGCCGCCCGAGGGCCAGAGCGTCGCGCACTGGCCGATGGTCTTCAGCGCCGACGAGGGCTGGTACATCAAGCCCGACGCCGGCATGCTGCTCGGTTCGCCGGCCAATGCCGACCCGGTCGATCCGCAGGACGTGCAGCCCGAAGAGCTGGACATCGCCATCGCGATCCACCGCATCGAGGAAGCCACCACGCTCGCGATCCGCCGCCCCACGCGCACCTGGGCCGGCCTTCGCTCCTTCGTGGCCGATGGCGATCTGGTCGGCGGCTTCGATCCCGATGCGCCGGGCTTCTTCTGGGTCGCGGCGCAGGGCGGCTACGGCATCCAGACCTCCGCCGCCATGGGCGAGGCCTGCGCCGCGCTCGCACGCGGGCTGCCGCTGCCGGCGCGCATCGCGGACTTCGGGCTCACGGCCGAGATGCTCGGCCCGGGCCGGCTGCGCGCCGCCGCCGCGGCCGCCTGACCGAACACCTCACAACCCAAGGGCCCTCCCATGCGTGTCTTCAGCGCCTCGCTCGCCACCGAAACCAACACCTTCGCGCCGATGCCCACCGGCCTCGCCTCCTTCAAGGACCGCGGCTACTTCGCCGCCGGCCAGCACCCGGATGCGATGACGCTGTTCTCGGGCCCGCTGTGGGCGGCGCGCATGCGCGGCAAGGCGCGCGGCTGGACGCTGTTCGAAGGCATGGTGGCCGGCGCGCAGCCCAGCGGCACGACCACGCGCCACGCCTACGAAACGCTGCGCGACGAGCTGCTGGCCGACCTGCGCGCGGTGCTGCCGGTGGACATGGTGCTGCTCGGCCTGCACGGCGCGATGGTGGCCGACGGCTACGACGACTGCGAGGGCGACCTGCTGGCGCGCGTGCGGCAGATCGTCGGGCCCGGCGTGGTCGTCGGCGCCGAGCTGGATCCGCACAACCACCTCACGCCCCAGATGGTCGCCAACGCCGACCTGATGATCTCGTTCAAGGAGTATCCGCACACCGACGTGCTGGAGCGCGGGCTCGAACTGGTGGACCTCTGCGCGGCGATGGTCGAAGGCAAGGTGAAGCCGGTGGCGGCCGTGGTCGACTGCGACATGATCGTCACGGTGCACACCTCGCGCGAGCCGGCGCGCGGCTTCGTCGAACGCATGCAGGCGCTCGAAGGCCGCGACGGCGTGCTCTCGATCTCGCTCACGCACGGCTTCTCCTGGGGCGACGTGTCCGAGATGGGCACCAAGGTGCTGGTCTACACCGACGGCGACCAAGCCAAGGCCGACGCGCTCGCCCGCCAGCTGGCGGATGAAGTGATCGCGATGCGCGACGGCCTGACGGTGAACTACCCCGGGATCGACGCCTCGCTCGACGAGGCGCTGGCCTTCGACGGCGGTCCGGTCGTCATTTCGGACGGTGCCGACAACCCC
Source organism: Variovorax sp. TBS-050B (assembly GCF_029893635.1). NCBI lineage: Bacteria > Pseudomonadati > Pseudomonadota > Betaproteobacteria > Burkholderiales > Comamonadaceae > Variovorax > Variovorax sp. TBS-050B. Next base: position 28,866 of record NZ_JARXYR010000002.1, read on the forward strand.
GGCGGCGGCGCCGCGAGCGACGCCACCTTCATCCTGCGCCGCATGATCGAACGCGGCATCACCAACGCAGCGCTCGGCCCGATGTGGGACCCGATCGCGGTGCGCATCGCCTTCGATGCGGGCGTCGGCGCCAGGCTGGCGATGCGCATCGGCGGCAAGATCAGTCCGCTCTCGGGCGACCCGCTCGACCTCGAATGCACGGTGAAGGCGCTGAAGCACGACCTGGTGATGACCGGCCTGGCCGGCACGCCCACGCTGATGGGCGACAGCGCGCTGGTGGAAGCCAGCGGCATCGAGATCGTGCTGATCACGCTGCGCAACCAGGCGATGGGCACCGACCTCTTCACGCAGCTGGGCTGCGACCTGGCCGCCAAGAAGATCGTCGTCGTGAAGTCGTCGCAGCACTTCTACGCCTCGTACTCGAAGGTCGCGAAGCACGTGATCTACGCCGGCGCGCCCGGCGCCGTGACGCTCGACCTCAACACCCTGCCCTACAAAAAGGCGCGGCTGCCCAAGTGGCCGATCGCTGCCTGACCTTCCAGCGGCAACACCAGCGGCCCGGCAGAACCCGGTCCCGCGGTGTTTCGCGCCGAATTGCCATCTGTTCCTGCCGTTGAAGGAGTACCGACGATGAAACGACGAACGCTTGCCGCCCTCGCCGCCCTGGCGCTTTCCGCCGCCTGCCTGCCGGCGCTCGCCCAGGCGCCGGCGCCCAAGACGCTCAAGGTGGTGGCGCATGCCGACCTGAAGATCCTCGACCCGACCTTCACCACCGCCTACATCTCGCGCAACTTCGGCTACATGGTCTACGACACCCTGTTCGCGCAGGATGCGAGCGGCAAGCCGCAGCCGCAGATGGTCGAGAAATACACCGCCTCGAAGGACGGCCGGCAGTGGAGCTTCACGCTGCGCCCCGGCCTCAAGTTCTCCGACGGCAGCGCGGTCACCGCGGCCGATGCGGTCGCCTCGCTGCAGCGCTGGGCCGCACGCGACAGCCTCGGCCGCGCCATGACCGCGGCCGGCGCCGAGTGGAAGGCCACCGACGCGCGCAGCTTCACGCTCACGCTCGCCGAGCCCTTCGGCATGGTGCTCGACGCACTGGCCAAGCCCTCGGGCTTTCCGCCGGTGATCCTGCCCGAGCGGCTCGCGAAGATGCCGGCCACCGCGCCGCTGCCCGAGGTGCTGGGCTCCGGGCCCTTCGTCTTCAAGCGCGACGAATGGGTGCCGGGCAACAAGGCGGTGTTCGTGCGCAATCCGCACTACGTGGCGCGCAGCGAGCCGACCAACGGCCTCGCCGGCAGCAAGAAGAGCAGGTTCGATCGCGTCGAATGGCTCTACCTGCCCGATTCCAACAGCGCCATCGCGGCGCTCAAGCGCGGCGAGGTCGACCTGGTCGAGCAGCTGCAGCCCGACTACATCGCGCCGCTGCGCGCCGACAGCAGCGTGAAGATCGGCTCGGGCGGCGCCTACCAGGGCTTCCTCGTGATGAACCAGCTGCATCCGCCCTTCAACAACCCGAAGGTGCGCCAGGCCCTGCTGCAGGCGGTGAACCAGGAACGCTTCGTCGCGGCCATGGGCTATCCGCTCGACATGCGCATGGCCTACTGCCCCACCTTCTTCATCTGCGGGAGCCCCAACGAGACCTCGGCCGGCGCCGAGCCCTACCGCAAGGCCGACGTGGCCAAGGCCAAGAAGATGCTCGCCGACGCCGGCTACAAGGGCGAGAAGGTGGTGCTGCTGGTGCCGAGCGACGTACCCTACCTGAACGCCGAGGCGCTGATGGCCGCGCAGACGATGAAGAGCATCGGGCTTAACGTGGATGCGCAGACGCTCGACTGGGCTTCCATCGGCGCGCGCCGCGCCAAGCGCGAGGTGCCCGAGGCCGGCGGCTGGAACATGTACGTGACGGTGGCGGGCGAGTTCGACGTGAACTCTCCGATCAGCAACGCCTACCTGGGCGCCGCCTGCGGCAACACGCTGCCCGGCTGGCCCTGCGACAAGACGCTCGACGAGCTGCGCACCGCCTGGCTGAAGGAAACGGTGCCCGCCAAGCGCCGCGAACTGCTCGACGCCTTCCAGGCCCGCGCCTACGAAGCGGTGCCCTACATCAACGCGGGCCAGTATTCGGCCGCCTTCGCCGCGCGCGCCGACCTCAAGGGCCTGGACAAGCTCTGGGCCGGCATGCCGGTGGTCTGGGCGCTCGACCGCTGACCGGCGCCGCACAGGGACTCCGCCGTGGGCTACATCGTCCGACGCTTTCTCTCGACGCTCCCCGTGATGGCGGTGGTGGCGGTGGTGGTGTTCCTGCTGATCCACCTCTCGCCGGGCGATCCGGCCGCGCTCATCGCCGGCGACCTCGCGAGCGTGGAGGACATCGAGAAGCTGCGCGCCGCGCTCGGGCTGAACCTGCCGCTGTGGCAGCAGTTCGCGCTGTGGATCGGCAAGCTCTTCACCGGCGACCTGGGCACCTCGATCTTCACGCAGGTGCCGGTCGCGCAGCTGCTGGCGCAGCGGCTGGAGCCGACGGTGTCGATCGCCGCGCTGACCATGCTGATCACGCTCGTCGTGGCGGTGCCGCTGGGCACGCTCGCGGCCTACCGCGCGGGCAGCTGGGTCGACCGGCTGGTGATGGTGTTCGCGGTGCTCGCGTTCTCGGTGCCGGTGTTCCTCGTCGGCTACCTGCTGATCTACGCCTTCGCGATCCAGCTGCCCTGGTTCCCGGTGCAGGGCTATGCGCGCTTTTCCGACGGGCCGGGCGAGTGGCTGCGCTCGCTGGTGCTGCCCTGCGTGAACCTCGCGCTGGTGTACATCGCGCTCGTCACGCGCATGACGCGCGCCACGGTGCTCGAGGTGCTGCACGAGGACTACATCCGCACCGCGCGCGCCAAGGGCCTGGGCGTGCTGCCGGTGCTCGGGCATGCGCTGCGCAATGCGGCCATTCCGATCGCGACCACGGTCGGCGTGGGCATCGCGCTGCTGATCGGCGGCGTGGTGGTCACCGAGACGGTGTTCGCGATCCCGGGCGTGGGCCGGCTCGTGATCGATTCGGTGCAGCGCCACGACTATCCGGTGATCCAGAGCGTGCTGCTGCTGTCGGCGGGCGTGTACGTGCTGATCAACCTGCTGATCGACCTGAGCTACCGCCTCTTCGACCCCCGAATCCAGTACTAGGCCATGTCCACCGTGCTCCCGATGAGTGACCTCTCCACGCCGGCCGCACCGGCCGCCGACGAAGCGCCCTTCGTGCCGCCGCGCTGGCGCTGGGCGCGCAAGCATCCGACGCTGATCGTCGGCGCGCTGCTGCTGATCGCGGTGGCGGCGCTTTCGATCGCCGCGCCGTGGCTCGCCACGCACGATCCGCAGGACATCGATCCGCTCGCGCGCATGCAGCCGCCTTCGGCCGAGCACTGGTTCGGCACCGATGCGCTGGGGCGCGACGTGTTCAGCCGCGCGGTGTGGGGCGGGCAGGTGTCGATGATCGTGGGCGCCGCGGTCGCGGCGCTGGCCACGGGGCTGGGCGTGCTGATCGGGCTGTTCGCGGGCTTCGTGCGCTGGGCCGATGGTCCGGTGATGCGGGTGATGGACGGCCTGATGGCGATCCCCGGCATCCTGCTCGCGATCGCGCTCATGGCCGTTACGCGCGCGAGCCTCACGACGGTGATCGTGGCCATCACGGTGCCCGAGATCCCGCGCGTGGTGCGGCTGGTGCGCTCGCTCGCGCTCACCCTGCGCGAACAGCTCTACGTCGAGGCCGCGCATGCCGTCGGCACGCGGCTGCCGACGATCCTGCTGCGCCACGTGCTGCCCAACATGGTGGCACCGCTGATCGTGCAGTCGACCTTCGTCGCGGCCGCCGCGGTGCTGACCGAGGCCGCGCTCTCCTTCCTCGGCGTCGGCGTGCCGGCGCAGACGCCGAGCTGGGGCAACATGATGGCCGAGGGCCGCAACTTCGTCGCGGTGGCGTTCCACATCATCCTGTACCCGGGCCTGCTGCTGGCGGCCACGGTGCTGGCGATCAACCTGCTCGGCGACGGCCTGCGCGATGCGCTCGATCCGCGCCTGGCGCGGCAACTGTGAGGTGCGCACGATGACGGCTCCCCTGCCCCCTGCGGCGCTCGCACCCGGCGAACCGCTGCTCGAAGTCGACGACCTGCGCACGCACTTCCATACCCTGAACGGCGTGGTGCGCTCGGTCGACGGCGTCTCGTACACGGTGCGCGCGGGCCGCACGCTCGGCGTGGTCGGCGAGTCGGGCTGCGGCAAGAGCGTGACCGCGCTGTCGATCCTGCGGCTCGTGCCCACGCCGCCGGGCCGCCACATGGGCGCGGTGCGCCTGCGCGGCACCGACCTGATGCAGCTGAGCGAGCGCGAGATGCGGCAGATCCGCGGCAACCGCATCTCGATGATCTTCCAGGAGCCGATGACCTCGCTGAACCCGGTGCTCACGGTGGGTCGGCAGATCGCGGAGACGGTGCAGCTGCACCAGAAGGCGAGCCGCGCCGAGGCGATGCAGCGCGCGGTCGAGATGCTGCGCGTGGTGCAGATTCCCGAGCCCGAGCGCCGCGTGAACGAATACCCGCACCAGCTCTCGGGCGGCATGCGGCAGCGCGTGATGATCGCGCTGGCGCTCGCCTGCAACCCCGAGGTGCTGATCGCCGACGAGCCCACCACCGCGCTCGACGTGACCATCCAGGCGCAGATCCTCGAGCTCATCAAGCGGCTGCAGAAGGAACTCGGCATGGGCGTGGTGATGATCACGCACGACCTCGGCGTGGTGGCGGAGAGCTGCGACCGCGTGGTCGTGATGTATGCGGGCCGGAAGGTCGAGGAAGCCGACGTGATCGACCTGTTCGACCGGCCGCTGCATCCCTACACCCGGGCGCTGATGGCGTCGATGCCGGCGATGAACGCCACGCGCGCGCGGCTCCACGAGATCCCGGGCCTGGTGCCCGCCGCGCACGAACTCGGGCGCGGCTGCGCCTTCGCCGCGCGCTGCGCCCATGCGCGCGAGCGTTGCCGCAACGAGGCCCCGCGGCTCGCGCCGCAGGGGGGCGACCACGAGGTGGCCTGCTTCGCGGTCGAGGAACAATGGAACGACGCCGGGGTGCCCGCATGACGACGACCGCCGCAGCCCCGCTGCTCCAGGTGCGCAACCTGCGCAAGCACTACGTCTCGCCCAAGCGCTGGCTGCGCCCGGCCAGGCCGGCGATCCAGGCGGTCGACGACGTGTCGTTCTCGGTCGCGCGCGGCGAAACGCTCTCGCTGGTCGGCGAGTCGGGCTGCGGCAAGACGACGACCGCGAAGTCCGTGATGCGGCTGGTCGAGCCGACCTCGGGCTCGGTGGCGCTCGAAGGCGAAGAGCTGCTGACGCTCCCCGCCGGCGAGATGCGCCTGCGCCGGCGGCAGCTGCAGATCATCTTCCAGGATCCCTACGCCTCGCTGAATCCGCGCCTGACGGCCGGCGACATCGTGGCCGAGCCGCTGCGCAACTTCGGCACGGACACCGCCGCCGAGCGGCGCGAGCGCGTGCAGTGGCTCTTCTCGCGCGTCGGCCTGCGGCCCGAAGCGGCAAGCAAGTTTCCGCACGAGTTCTCGGGCGGCCAGCGGCAGCGGCTGGGCATCGCGCGCGCGCTGGCGCTGAACCCGAAGCTCATCGTCTGCGACGAGCCGGTCTCGGCGCTGGACGTGTCGGTGCAGGCGCAGGTGGTGAACCTGCTGATGGACCTGCAGGCGGAATTCGGCATCGCCTACCTGTTCGTCGCGCACGACCTGGCCGTGGTGCGGCACATCAGCCACCGCGTGGCCGTGATGTACCTCGGCCACATCGTGGAGATCGCCGACCGCGACACGCTCTTCTCCGCGCCGCTGCATCCCTACACCGAGATCCTGCTGTCGGCCGTGCCGGTGCCCAACCCGCGCACCCCGGCGCGCCGCCTGCTGCTGCAGGGCGACCCGCCAAGCCCCGCGAATCCGCCGTCGGGCTGCCGCTTCCACACCCGCTGCCCGATGGCGCAGCCCGTCTGCAAGGTGCAGGCGCCCGTGTTGAGCGAACGTCCCTCGTCGTCGCAAGGCGGCCACTGGGTGGCCTGCCACTTTCGCTGATGGCGCCGGGTTCTTGTTCGGGGCGACGCTCAGGGCGACGGGGTGCCTTGCTCCGCGAATGTCCCCCGGGCTTCGCCCTCCTCCTTTATTTCGCTGCGCAAGGCACCCCATCACCCTGAGCGCGTTCAGTGCCGTCGCAGACCGCGAGCACCCACAGCGTGCCCCGTGCACAGGCCACCGGGTGCTTCCCGCAGCGAAATAAAGGAGGAGGCCGCAGGCCGGGGGACATTCGCGGAGGGAAGTACCCGGTGGCCTGTGCACGCGCCCTGAACAGACGCAAATCATCTCGAATGTAGAAAAGAAAGGACCGACATGAAGACCCCCCGTTACGACCTGCTGATCCGCGGCGGCACCGTGATCGACGGCACCAAGGCGCCGCGCTTCGAGGCCGACGTCGGCATCGTCGACGGCCGCATCGCCGCCATCGGCCAGCTCGCGGACCATGCGGCCGAGCGGACGCTCGATGCCACCGGCCGCATCGTCGCGCCGGGCTTCATCGACTCGCACACGCACGACGACCAGGCCGTGCTCTCGCAGGCACGCATGCCCTTCAAGGTGTCGCAGGGCGTGACCACCGTCGTGGCCGGCAACTGCGGCATCAGCGCCGCGCCGCTGCGCGCCGACATGGACCTGCCGATGCCGCTGAGCCTGCTCGACACCCCGGCCGAAGACCGCTTCTCCACCTTCGCGGCGTACCTCGACGCGCTGCGCGCCGCGCCCTCCTCGGTCAACGTCGCCGCCATGGTCGGCCATTCAACGCTGCGTGCCGTCGTCATGCCCGACCTCGACCGCCCCGCGGACGCAGAAGAGATCGCCGCCATGCGGGCGCTGGTCGAAGAGGCGATGCAGGCCGGCGCCATCGGCCTCTCGACCGGCACCTTCTACCCGCCGGCCACCAAGGCGACCCCCGAGGAGATCATCGAGGTCGCGCGCCCGCTCAGCGCGCGCAAGGCGCTCTACGTCACGCACATGCGCGACGAGGGCGACCGCGTCATGGAGTCGCTCGAAGAGACCTTCCACGTCGGCCGCGCCCTCGACATCCCGGTGATCGTGTCGCACCACAAGGTGCAGAACGCGCGCAACTTCGGGCGCACGAAAGTCACGCTGCCGTTCATCCGCGAGGCGATGCGCCACCAGTGCATCGGGCTCGACTGCTATCCCTACACCGCCGGTTCCACCATGATCCGCACCGACCGCGGCATGCTCGACGGCCGCGTGCTCATCGCCTCGAGCGTGCCGCACCCCGAATGCGCGGGCCGCGACCTGAAGGACATCGCGGCCGAATGGGGCGTGCCGGCCGAAGAGGCCGCGAGGCGCCTGCTGCCCGGCAGCGCGATCTACTTCATGATGGACGAGGACGACGTGCAGCGCGTGCTCGGGTTCGAGGACACGATGATCGGCTCCGACGGAATTCCGCTCGGCGACAAGCCGCATCCGCGCCTGTGGGGCACCTTCCCGCGCGTGCTCGGCCACTACAGCCGCGACGTCGGCCTGTTCCCGCTGGAGACCGCGGTCTGGAAGATGACCGGGCTCACCGCGCGCAACTTCGGGCTGCACGAGCGCGGCACGCTGACGCCGGGGCACCATGCCGACGTGGTGATCTTCGATGCGGCCACGGTGCGCGACACCGCGAGCTACGAAACGCCGGCGCAGCCGGCCGAAGGCATCGACGCGGTGATCGTGAACGGCGCCCTCACCTGGCACCGCGGTGCGCACACCGGGGCGCAGAACGGGCAGGTGATCGTGCGGCGGGACGCGGCCTGATCAATCCGGCGCGTTCATCACGCGCGCGAACTCCTCGTCCGCGGGCACGTTGTCGGCGTCGAGTTCGCTGGCATCGGTGAGGTCGATGCCGGTCTCCGAGAGGTCGTCGCCGACTTCCGAATCGGCTTCGTCGAAATCGTCGGCGGGCGAGTCGTCCTCATCTTCGTTCGATGGCGGGGCGGAACGCTTCTTGGCGTCGACGTGCTTCATGATCGGCTCCTCGGCGATGGAATGGCGAAACGGGCGAGAGCCCCCATGTTGCGCCTCTTTGGGCCGTTGTGCCCAAATCCCCGCGCCGCGGTCGGTTTCGGAACGTATCCGGCGGAACGCTCAGTCCTTGTGCGCGGGCGCGCCGGCGCCGCCTTCGCGCTCGTGCGCATGGCCTTCGTGCGATGAATGGTCGTGGCCTTCGTGGCCATGCGCCGCCTCCACCTGGCCGGCATGGCCGTGCCCCGCGTGGTCGTCGCCGTGCGCATGCCCGTGCTCGCCATGGGCGAGGCGGCTCACCAGCGCGACCAGCAGGATGCCGACCGCGAGCCACGCGATCTGCGCCACCGTCTGGCGTGCGGCGAGGCGCTTCTGCAACTGCGGAATCAGGTCGGCCAGCGCCACGTAGACGAAGCTGCTGCTCGCGAGCACCAGGAAGTACGGCAGCCATCCGTGCAGCTGGTCGACCAGCCACCAGCCCGCAATGCCGCCGAGCATCGTCACCGTGCCCGCGAGCGACACCTTCACGAGCGCCGCGCGCTGGTTGGCCGAGCTCTGGCGCAGCACGACGAGGTCGCCGATGTGGTGCGGCACCTCGTGCGCGAGCACCGCCACCGCCGCCACGAGGCCGAGGCGCATGTCGGCGATGAAGGCCGACGCGATCAGGATGCCGTCGCCGAAGCAGTGCACGCTGTCGCCGGTCAGCACCGCCCAGCCGCCACGGCCGCCCGCGCGCGGCGCATGCGCGTGCGCATGGCCGTGATGGTCATGGTGGGCATGCCCGTCGTGATCGTGATCGCCGTGGCCTGCATGGTGGTGCTCATGCCCGTGGTGCCACAGCTCGGCCTTGTCGAGCAGGAAGAAGAACACCAGCCCGAACAGCAGCACGCCGAAGAGCAGCGCGGGCTCGATGCGGCTTTCGAAGGCCTCGGGCAGCAGGTGCATGAAGGCGGTCGCGAGCAGCGCGCCGGCGGCCAGGCTCAGCAGGTGCTGCGAATTCAAGCCGCCCGAGCCGCTGCGCACGCCCACGCGCAGCAGCAGTGCGGCCAGCCACACGCTTCCGATGCCGGCCACCAGCGTGGCCAGGATGATCACTATCAAATTCATAGCTGCTCGCGCAATGTCGATGGGCGCAGGCGCCCGGTGTCGTTCATGAAAACAGAAAGGCCGTCACGCGGACGGCCTTCGGCGGTGGTGTGGCTACCCGGGTCGTCGGTCAGACGACGCCATTGGCTTTGAACCAGGCCGTGGCGCGCTGCCAGCCGTCGTCCGCCGCGCTCTTGACATAGCTCGGGCGGTAGTCGGCATGGAAGGCATGGCCTGCTTCGGGGTACACGACGAAGCTCGATGCCTTGGCAGCAGGCGTGCCATTTGCCAAGGCCGCTTTCATCTTATCAACCGTGTCAAGGGGGATGCCCTGGTCTTTTCCGCCATAGAGGCCGAGCACCGGCGCCTGCAGGCTGGCGGCCACGTCGATCGGGTGCTTGGGCGTCAGTTCGCTCGCGTTGCCGACCAGCCGGCCGTACCAGGCGACCCCGGCCTTGACCTTGCCGGTGGCGGCATAGAGCCAGACGATGCGGCCGCCCCAGCAGAAGCCGGTGATGCCGGCCTTGCTGACGTCGCCGCCGTTGGCCCTGGCATAGGCGAGCGCGCCGTCGAGGTCGGCCATGACCTGCGCGTCGGGCACCTTGGAGACGATGTCGGCCTGCAGCTTGGGAATGTCGGTGTAGCCGCGCGGATCGCCCTGGCGCGCATACAGCTCGGGCGCGATGGCGAGATAGCCGAGCTTGGCGAAGCGGCGGCAGGTGTCGGCGATGTACTCGTGCACGCCGAAGATCTCCTGGATCACGAGGATCACCGGCAGCCCGGTCTTGCCGGCCGGCGCGGCGGCATAGGCCGGCACCTCGAAGCCGTCGACGCTGTACTTGACCGGGCCGGCCTTGAGGCCTTCGGTCGAGGTGCTGATGGCGGTCTGCGCCATCACCGGCATGACGGCGGCGGCATAGCCCACGCCGATCGCGGCCTTGAGCGCGGTGCGGCGCGTCGCGCCCTGCGCGGTGCTCTCGCCGGGGCGCAGCGAATCGAAGTCGGATCGGAGGTCGGAACGGCTGTCGTCGCGAAGGGACATGGGAGGGGCTCCTGTGGATGATTCGTCGAACGAGGGGGCATGCGCGGAAAACGCACGCCGCAATGTAGGCGAAATCGACCCGCCCCGGCCGGCGTCAGGGTTGTACGTCGCGGTAGGCGCGCCGCGCGAGCGCGTCGGCGAGCACCTGCGCCGGGTCGACGAGGCGCAGCCCCGCGACGGCGGCCGAGCCCTGCAGCCCGAGCGGCACCTCGGTGCAGCCCATGACGATCGTGACCGGCCCGTGGCGCTCGGCCAGCTTCAGCGCCACCTGCGAGAAGCATTCTTCGGCGAGCGGCATGTTGCCCGCCTTCACGCCGTCGAAGATGCCGCGCATGATGACGCGGCGTTCCTCGGCCAGCGGCACGTGGCATTCGAGCCCCGCTTCGGCCAGCGCCTGCTCGTAGAGCCGCACGCGGTAGGTGCCCTCGGTGGCCATCAGCGCCACGCGGCCCGCGTCCTGCGCGGCCAGGTGCCGCGCCACCTCGCGCGCCATGTGCAGCAGCTCCACCTGCGGAAAGCGCTCCTGCAGCTTCGCATGCCATGCATGCGCGGTGTTGCAGGCGATCGCCACCGCCTGGCTGCCGAGCGCGGCCAGCCGGCCCAGCGCCTGCAGCATCGGCTCGAGCGGCTGGTGCGCGCCGCTATCGGCGGAGCCGAGCGCCTGCGTGCGGTCGGGCACCGGCACCTGCGCGAGCCAGTGCTCGGGAAAGGACTGGTCGCGCACCGGCAGCCCGCGCGCACGCATCTGCGCCGCGCAGGCTTCGACGAAGAGCCGCACGAAGTCGGCGCCGGCCGCCGGCCCCATGCCGCCGAGGATGCCGACGACGTTGGTGGGAGTCATGTGTGCGCGATCCAGGGCGAGCTCAAGTGGCGGGTTTGTCGCTTGGATGCTTGATGTTTTCCTTGAGCTGCTCGCTCATCGGCAGGTTCAGCGGCACGTTCTTCGGCGGGATCGGCGACATGAACCACTTGGTGTAGAGCTTCTCGAACTCGCCGCTCTTCATCAGGCCGGTGAAGGTGTCGTCCACGAGCTTCTTGAAGGCCGGGTCGTCCTTCGGCAGCATGCAGGCATAGGGCTCCACCTGCAGCGACTCGCCCACCACTTCGAAGTCGGCCGGGTTCTTGGCATTGGCGATCAGGCCGAACAGCAGGATGTCGTCCATCGCGAAGGCCACCGCGCGGTCGCTCTCGACGAGCAGGAAGGCGTCGGCGTGGTCCTTGCCGAGCACGATGTCCATGTCGAGGTTCTTCTCGGCGTTGTACTTGCGCATCACGAGCGCGTTCGTGGTGCCGGTGGTGCTCGCGACCGTCTTCTTGGCGAGGTCGGCGTAGCTCTTGATCTTCGAGGACTTCTTCACCAGCAGGCGGGTGCCGGTGTAGAAGTGGTTGACCGCGAAGGCCACGTCCTTGCCGCGCGCGGTGTTGTTGGTGGTGGAGCCGCACTCCAGGTCCACGGTGCCGTTGGTGATCAGCGGGATGCGGTTCTGCGAGGTGACCGGCATCAGCTGCACCTGCAGGTTGGGCTTGTTGAGCTTCTTCTTGACCGCCTCGACGACGGCGTTGGAGAGCTCGACCGAGAAGCCGATCGGCTTGTTGGGACCGTCGAGATAGCTGAAGGGCACCGACGACTCGCGGTAGGCGAGCGTGATCTTGCCGGACTCGGCGATCTTGGCCAGCGTGTCGGCGGCCTGGACGCCGGTGGCGGTGAGCAGCACCACGGCAGCGGCGGCCATCAATGCGGAGAGTTTCATGCGTGCCTTCTTCAGTTGGTTGACGGAGCGGCCAGTGTAAGAAGGAGTGACACATCGCGACAATTCCAAATGAACCCTAGGCCATACCCAAAGGTTATGGGTGGCCGCGGGCCGGCGCCGGGCCATGCGCTTTGGCTATGGGCGACCGCGCTTTTGGCATTTCCGGCCGCCGCCGGGCGCGCCTACATTCGTCGTACTTGTCTTCATCTCGGAAAGCTGCCCCCATGCATGTGTGTGTGCTCGGCGCCGGCATCGTGGGCCTGGCGACCGCCTGGCAGCTCGAGCGCCAGGGCCATCAGGTCACGGTGATCGACCGCGCCGCCCCGGGCGCGGGCGCGAGCGGCGGCAACGGTGCGCAGCTCAGCTATTCGTACGTGCAGCCGCTGGCCGACCCGTCGATCTGGAAGCAGCTGCCCAAGCTGCTGCTCTCGCCCCATTCGCCGCTCAAGCTGCGGCCGCAGCTCGATCCGCTCCAGTGGCGCTGGGGCCTCGCCTTCCTCGCGGCCTGCAACGCGCGGACCTCGCGCGACACCACCGCGCAACTGCTCGCGCTGGCGGCGCAGAGCCGCACCGCCTTCGAGGCGATGCAGGCGGACGTCGCGCCGGACTGCGACTTCTCCGCCACCGGCAAGCTGGTGCTCTACGCGAGCGAGGCCGCGCTCGACGGCGCGCGCGCGCAGCTCGAGCTGCAGCGCACCATGGGCAGCGCGCAGCGCATCGTCTCGCCCGCCGAGTGCGCGGCCATCGAGCCCGCGCTCGCCGGCTATGCGAGCCGCATCGCGGGCGCGGTCTACACGCCGAGCGAATGCGCGGCCGACTGCCTCAAGGTGTGCGCCGAGCTGATGCGGGTGCTCAGCACGCGCGGGGTGCGCTTCATGCTCGGCACCGACGTGCACGGCTTCGCGCGCGGCGGCAGCCGGGTGGCCGCGGTCCGCACCGACGCCGGCGACGTGGAGGCCGACGCCTTCGTGATGGCGCTGGGCGCGGCCTCGCACCGGCTCGGCCGCGCGCTCGGCGCCTACCTGCCGGTGTACCCGCTCAAGGGCTACAGCATCACGGTGGAGGTCGATCCCGCGCCCGGCGCGGCGCCGCACGTCAACGTGACCGACAGCGCGCGCAAGGTGGTGTTCGCACGCATCGGCTCGCGCCTGCGCGTGGCGGGCATGGCGGAGCTCGTGGGGCACGACGCGCGCATTCCCGCCACCCGCATCGAGACGCTCGCGGCCGCCACGCGCGCCCTCTTCCCGCAGGCGAGCCGGCTCGAGGAACTGCATCCCTGGACCGGCATGCGGCCCGCCACGCCCAAGGGCCTGCCGATCATCGGCCGGCTGGCGGGCGCGCCGTCGAACATGCTGTTCAACACCGGCCACGGCGCGCTGGGCTTCACGCTGGCCTTCGGTTCGGCCGAGCGGATCGCGCAGGCGCTCGACGCCCCGCCGACGCCCTGAGCTTGCGGCCCAGGCGCCGCCAGCCGATGACCACGCCGGTCAGGCTCAGCAGCGTGCCGCCCGCGCTCAGCGCGATCAGCAGCAGGTCCCACGCCGGCCGGCGTTCGAGCAGCGGCAGCCAGTCCCAGCTGTGCAGCATCGCGAACAGCCAGCGGCTCAGGCGCCGCAGGCTGTCGGAGCGGCCGAGCACCGCCCCGGTCTGCGGATCGACGTGCACCCAGGTCGCATGCGCGTCGCCGAACACCACGCGCCAGACCGGCAGCGGCCGCTCGTTGCCGCCGGTCATGGTGTGCGCCTCGCGGGCGTAGTAGTGGCTGTCGTAGGCGTGCAGCACCTCGATGCGCTGCACCGGATCGGGCAGCAGGCGGGCGACGGCGCCGCGCAGCTCGCCGGGATCGAGCAGGTGCGGCGCGGCGCTGCGGGCATCGCGCACCAGCGGGCGGCCGCCGGCACCGCTCGCGAGCACCAGCGACCGTCCGGCGACGCGGACCCAGCGCAGCTCGCGCACGCCGCCGCCGGTGGCGGCCAGCAATGCCGCGGGCGTGGCATCGTCGGCGGCGACCGTCAGCGGCCCGCCGTTCATCGCCTCGAGGCGCAGCGCCGGCGCGCCGCTGTCGAAGATGCGCCAGGGGTTCATCGACATCAGGCCGCTGAAGATCCACGTCAGCGTGACGAGCGCGAACAGGAGCCCCGTGACGTGATGCCAGCGCATCATGAAGCCCTGGTAGGGCGAATGCGAGCCGCTGCGGTACGCGCGGCGAAAGCGCCAGCGCATCACGCCCACCACCGTGCCGGTCAGCGCCAGCGCGATGCCGGCGATCGACAGACAGTTGACGATGTCGGCCCAGTAGGGGTCGAGCGCACCGCCGCGCAGCGGATAGAGCCAGTGGATCCAGGCGCCCGCGTAGTTCCAGAGCCGCTCGGCGCGCGGCGCATCGCGCACCACTTCGCCGGTGCTGCCCGAGACGTAGAGCCGCGTCGACTCGGCATCGGCCAGGTCGACCACGTGCAGCGGACGGTGCCGGTCGAGCGCGCGCGAATGGGTGAACGCATCCTCGCCGATGGTGCCGCGGTGCGCGACCGCCACGCCCTCGCCCGCATAGGCACGCGCACTCGCGAGCGCATGCGCGCGGTCGACCGCCTGCAGCAGCGCACCCGTCTGCGCATCGACGACGGCCACGCCGCGGCCGGAAGCCGGCTCGGCCAGGTACACCGCGCGGCCGCCGCTCGCCGCCGCCAGGCGCAGCGAGCGCAGCGGCCCCGCCATGCCCGCCGCATCGAGCGCCTGCCGCGGCCCCAGCAGCGGCGCGGCGGCGTCGAGCACGGGCAGGTGCCGCAGCCGCTCGGCCTCGGTGAGCTTGGGGTAGCCCACGTACATCATCACCACGCCCGAGACGAACCACATCGCGAAGAAGGCGCAGGCGAGCACGCCGAGCCAGCGGTGGACCAGGAACAACCAGCGCTTGAGGTGCATGGTGCGCTCCCGGCTCAGAACGCGACGCGCAGCGACAGGTCCGCCGTGCGCGGCGCACCGAGGTAGGCGAAAGCGGTGCCCACGTTCGCGGCGTAGAGGCGGTCGGTCGCGTTGCGGATGCGGCCGACCAGCGTGACGGCGCGGTTGACCTTCCAGCTCAGCCCCAGGTCGAGCAGCGTGTAGCCCGGCCAGTTCACCGTGTTGGCCGCATCGGCATACACCTTGCCCACATGCCGCACGCCCACGCTGGCCTGAAGTTCCGGCGTGAAGGCGTAGGAGACCCAGAGGTTCGCGACCACCGCCGGCGTGTTGGTCGGCGTGCGGCCCGCGAGCGAGACACCGCCCTGCACGAAGCGCTCGTAGCGCGCATCCACGTAGCTCAGGTTGCCCTGCAGCGACCACCGCGGCGTGGGCTGCAGGCCCAGGGCCAGCTCCACGCCGCGCGAGGACTGCTCGCCCACCAGCACCGTGAGCGCGCTGTTGGCCGGGTCCTGCGTCGCGATGTTCTTGCGCCGGATGTCGTAGGCCGCGAGCGTGGCGCTGCCCTTGCCCTGCCAGAAGTCGAGCTTGGTGCCCAGCTCCACCTGCCGGCCCGTGGTGAGTTCGCTGTTGTTGCGCACGTCGGCGAACGAGGCGGTCGAGAGCACGCCCGACGGTGGATCGGCCGCGGTCGCGTACTGCGCATACAGGCTTGCGCCGGGCGCGAAATCCCACACCAGGCCGAAGCGCCCGGTCGTGGGCGCGTAACCGCGGTGGAAGCTCGCGGGGTTCGCGGCATCGACCGTGCGCCGGTTGACGAGGTCGAGATCGATGCGCTCGTGCCGCAGCGCCGTGACCAGGTGCAGCGCGGGCGCGAGCGCGGTGCGGTTCTCGAGGTAGAGCGCGGTGGTGCGCACCCTGTTGTTCCTGTCGGGGCGGAAGCCCGGCACCATGCCCGGCACCTCGAAGAAGCGCTCGGTCGCGAAGACGTAGGGGTTCACCGTGCTCACCGTGCCCGGCAGGCTGTTCGGAAAGCGCGTCTGCCGGTTCTCGCTGAAGTCGAGGCCGAAGGACCAGTCGCTTTTGAGCGCGCCGACCCGGCCCTGGTAGAGCCCCTCGATGCGGTTGCCCCACACCTCCTGGTCGTGCCGCTGCAGCAGTGCGGCGGACCGGATGACGGCCGTGTTCGCCGGGTTGTAGCGGTAGTTCTCCACGTTGCGGTAGTCGCGCAGCGCGTCGTAGGCGTAGAAGGTGTTCCTCAACTGCAGCGTCTCGTTGGCCTGCCATTCGGTCACCGAGCGCAGCCACTGCACGCGCTGCGCATAGAGGCCGTCGCTGCTGTTGTAGTTCCTGAAGCGCACGCCGGGGTCGATGCGCATCGTGCCGGCCACCGGGTTGAGAGCGGGCGTGCCCCAGTAGGGCCGCTCCACGTTCTCGCGCTGGAATTCGTAGGCGAGCGTGTGCCGGAGCCCGCCGCCCAGGTCCGACAACAGCGAGGCCGCGAGCTGGGTGGCGCGGTGCCGGGTGCCGTCGGTCCAGCCGTCCGCGTCGCGCTGGTTCACGTCGATGCGCGCGTGGTGGCTGCCCGCGCCGCCCTCGCCCGCGATGCGGCGGTTGAGGCCGAACGAGGCCTCGCGCAGCTTCTGCGTGCCGAGCCGCAGTTGCGCCTCGGCGAAGTCGTTGCCCGCCTCGGCCGTCTTGGTGATGTAGTTGACCGAGCCGCCGAGCGCCCCCGAACCGAACAGGAAGCTCGACGGACCGCCGATGGCCTCGACCCGGTCGTAGATCCAGCTGTCCACCGGCCGCGCCGCGATCGAGTACTGCAGGTTGATGCCGTTGAAGAGCTGGCCGATGGAATTGCTGCCGAAGCCGCGGTAGCTCACGCCGATGTTGCCCGGCGCGTCGTGCGCGGTCACGCCCGGGATGGCGCGCAGGATCTCCTGCGTGTTCTGCGCGCCGCGCGCCTCGATGGCGGCGCGGTTCACCACGGTGACGGAGGCCGGCGTCTCGCGCGGCGTGAGGCCGAGGCGGCTGGCGGTGTCGGCGGGCGTGTCGAGGTCGAGCCGCCCGTTGGGGCGCGGCGCTTCGTCGACGACCTCGACCGGCGGCAACGCGGGTGCGGCGGCCGGCTGCTGTGCGGCGGCCGGCGCGCCGGCCGCGCCCAGAAGAACGAGCAGGCCCAGGGGACGGGCGGAGGAAATGCGGGGCATGGAATCTCTCTGGCGGGCGGCGCGCGCGGCAGGAGAAAGCGCGGCGCCGGCCGCGAAACGACCGGAAGACCACCGCACGCGAGAGCGAGCCGCGTCAGGTGGAACGGGAACGGAGGTTCAGGAGAGCGCCGGCGGCCCGCGCGCCGGCAGCGGCGAGGCCGTGGCTGCCGCGATGCGGGCAGCGGGGATCGATTGCAGCGCGCGGCCGAGCGGCAGCGGCGTGGGCAACGCGAGCGACACGGCGGCGGGCGGCGGTGCGGAGACCATGCACAGCGGGCAATGCATGCCGGCCACGCCCATCTCGGCGGGCCCGTCGTCGCTCTGCACGACGAGCTTGACCGCGCCCGCGGCGGAACACACGAGTTCGATCGCCTGCGGATTCACGAGCGCCGAAGCGCCCGCCGCCATCAGCGACCCCACGAACCACGCCAGCACCAGGCGGCGCAGGAAGCGGAGGGTTCGAAGGGCGTGCATGGGCGGCGATTATGCGGCCTGCTCGATCGCCTCGCGCATGCAGCGCGTGATGCCGCGCACCGCGACCGAATCGGGCCGGCCCGCGAAGCGCAGCGCACGCACCGGCACGGGGATGTGCGGCTCGAGCGCGAGCACGTCGACCTTGGCCGGATCGGCCGAGCGCGCGGTGCAGCCGTCGACCAGTGCGATGCCGAGCCCGTGGTGTGCCATCGAGAGCGCCGCATGGTAGGTCTGCACCGTGACCACCGCCTGCTGGAAACCCACGCCGGCCTGCCGGCAGGCCTGGCTCAGGCTGGTGCCGACCGGGTCGCGGCTGTCCAGGCCGATCACCGGCCGGTCGACCAGGTCGTGCAGCGCCACCGAGCCGTTGCGCACCAGCGCGCGCGGCAGCATGCCCCTGGGCGCGATGCAGACCATGCGCGTGTCGGCGAGCGTTTCCTGCGTCAGCGAGGGATGCACCGCGGGGCTGAAGACGAAGCCCACGTCGGCCTCCTGCAGCAGCAGCGCCGACATGATCTGCGGCGAATGCAGCGACTCGACGGTGATCGAATAGCCCGGATGCTTCTCGCGAAAGGCCTTGAGCGCGCGCGGCAGCACCTCGTAGCTCAGCGCGAGCACGCTGAGGATGCGCAGCTCGCCCGTGTCGCTGCCCGCGCGCAGGTTGGCCGCGAGGCGCTGCACCTCGTCGAGCTGCGCGAACAGCCGCTCGATGTGCGGATACAGCGTGAGCGCCTCGGTGGTCGGCGTGAGCCGGCCCTTGGCGCGCTGGAACAGCGGAAAGCCCAGCTGCAGCTCGGCATGCTGCAGGGTGCGGCTCACCGCCGGCTGCGTGATGTTGATGAGCCGGGCCGCCGCGCTCACGCTGCCGGTGAGCATGATCGCGTTGAAGACCTCGATGTGGCGAAGCCGCATCGCGCGCTCAGCGGCTGCCGACCTTGTCGCGCGAGAGGTCCATCACCATGCGCGTGGCGAGGTACAGGCGGGGCTCGATCGAATCGATCAGCACGTATTCCGCATCGGCCGAATGCGCGCCGAAGCCCTGCAGGCCGAAGCGCTCCACCACCGGCGCCTTGGTCTTGAGCGCCGCGAAGGCCGCATCGGTGCCGCCGCCCGCGGCCTTGTCGTCGGCGCCCAGCGCGCGGCCGAGTTCGTTCTTGTAGATCGCCTGCGCATGGCTGGCGAGCGCGCGCGAGGCGTCGGTGGCTTCGAGCGGCGGACGGCGGCGCTCGAACTTCATCTCGACCTTGGCCTCCGGGATCAGCTGCTTCTTTACGCGCTCCTGCACCTGCTGCTCGATGCGGTCGTAGTCGCTGACCTTGAGCACGCGCACGTCGGCCGCGGCCGTGGCGCTGGCCGGGATCACGTTGCGGTTGCTGCCCGACCTCGAGACCGTCCAGTTCATCTTGAGGCCGGTCGCCGGATCGGACAGGTCGCGCATCTGCAGGATCTGGTGCGAGAGTTCGTAGAGCGCGTTCACGCCGAGTTCGGGGGCCGAGCCGGCGTGCGAGGCCTTGCCCGTGACGTTCAGCGTGACCGAGGCGATGCCCGCAGTCGCGAGCGAGAGCTTGTCCTCCCTGACCGAGGCGCCCTCGAACGAGAGCACCGCATCGTGCTCGCCGCCGAGCCGCGTGATCAGCGCGCGCGACGCCGGCGAGCTGATTTCCTCGTCGCCGTTGATCAGCACCGTGAGCGTGCCGTACTCCTTGAACCTGAGCGCCTGCAGCATCGCGACCGTGTGCACGATCACCGCCACGCCCTGCTTGTCGTCGGCGATGCCGAGGCCGTAGGCCTTGTCGCCCTCGATGCGGAAGGGCTGCTTGTTGAGCATGCCCACGGTGTAGACCGTGTCCATGTGCGCGATCAGCATGATCTTCTTCTTGCCCGTGCCCTTGAAGGTGGCGCGCACGACGCGGCCCATCTTCTCGGGCGTGTCCTCCATGCGGTAGGCCTCGGCGCTGGTGTCGATCAGCTCGACCTCGCCGCCCAGCGCCTTGAGCTTGCCGGCCACGAGCTCGGCGAGCTTCTCCAGCCCTTCGAGGTCGCGGCTGCCCGATTCGATGCCCACGAACTGCGACAGCGAGTCGAGCAGCGGCTGCTTCTGCTGGGCTGCGAGCGCGGCGATGCGGGCGTCGGGCGCGGCCAGCGCGCTGCCGCAGGCCGCGGCGATCAGGCAGGCGGCGCCCAGGCGGCGCCATGAACGGGGGAGGAACGGATTCATGAATGGCTTCCTTGTGTTTTTCTGCTCCGCGCGGCGGGTACCGGCAGGGCCTGGCATTCTTCCATGCACGCCGGCATGGCGGCGACCAGCGCATCGATGGCGCAGCGCGTCTTGGCGGGCATGTGCCGCGACCATGGCCACAGCACGTGGATCGACATCGGCGCGGCGCGGTGGTCGGGCAGCACGGCTTCGAGCTGGCCGGTTTGCACGTAGCGTGCCAGCAGCCAGTTGGGCAGCCAGGCGATGCCGGCCCCCGCGATGGCCGCGTCGGCCACGGCCTGCAGGTCGTTGAAGCGCGCGCGCCAGGGCAAGGGCACGACGTGCACGCGCCCGCGCGGATCGCGCAGTTCGCGCTGCGCGCGGTCGGGACAGCCGTAGTCGATGCCGCGGTGCTGCGCGAGCGCGGCCACGCCCTCGGGCCGGCCGAAGCGCGCGAGGTACGACGGCGCGGCCGCGAGCATCATGGTCTGCTCGCCGAGGCGGCGCGCCACCAGCCGGTCGCTGTCGGGCAGCTCGCCGATGCGCACCGCGAGGTCGTAGCCCTCCTGGATCAGGTCGACGAAGCGGTCGCCGATCGCCACGTCGATCTGCAGCGCCGGGTGGCGTTCGATCAGCCCCAGCAGCGCGGGCGCCGCGTAGTGGTGGCCGAAGGCCAGCGGAAGGCTTGCGCGCAGCCGGCCGCGCGGCTCGCGCCGGCCGCTCTCGAGCCCCGACTCCGCGGCCTCGAGTTCGGCCTGCGCGCGCAGGCAGTGCTCGTAGTAGGCCTGGCCTTCCTCGGTCAGGCTCTGGCTGCGCGTGGTGCGCTGGAGCAGGCGCACGCCGAGCCGCGCCTCGAGCCGCGCCAGCGCCTTGCCGACGGCCGAGCGCGTGAGGTTCAGGCGCTCGGCCGCGAGCGTGAGGCTGCCGCTTTCCACCACCTCCAAGAAGGTCTGGACGCCATCGAATCGATCGGTCATGGGCCGCGATTGTGCCTTCTCGTTCCCGAATCCGCAGATCAGATGTCGCCAATGCGGAAGCCGTTTCCCGCCACCATCGGCGGATGACCTCCAGCCCTTCGATCTCCTCCCCCGCGCGGCGCGACGCCGCCGCGCTCACCGCCGTCTGCCTCGTCGCCCTGATGTTCGGGCTCGAGATCTCGAGCGTGCCCGTGATCCTGCCGGTGCTCGAGCAGGTGCTGCACGCCGACTTCCAGGACGCGCAATGGATCATGAACGCCTACACCCTCGCCTGCACCTCGGTGCTGATGGCCGCCGGCACGCTGGCCGACCGCTACGGCCGGCGCCGCGTGCTGGTGGCGAGCCTGTGGCTGTTCGCGCTGGCCTCGCTGGCCTGCGGGCTCGCGACCAGCGCGCCGCTCCTGATCGCCGCGCGCTTCGCGCAGGGCGTGGGCGCCGGCGCGATGATGATCTGCCAGTTCGCGATCCTTTCGCAGCAGTTCCGCGAACCGGCGGCGCGCTCGCGCGCCTTCGCCATCTGGGGCGTGGTCGCGGGCATCGGGCTCGGCTTCGGGCCGCTGGTCGGCGCCGGGATCGTGGCGCTGGCGGACTGGCGCTGGGTGTTCCTGGTGCATGTGCCGCTGACGCTCGCCACGCTCGGCCTGGTGCATGCGAGCGTGCGCGAGTCGCGCGACCCGGCCGCGCACCGGCTCGACCTGGCCGGCATGGCGACGCTGACGCTCGCGGTGTTCGCGCTGGTCTACTTCATCACGCTCGGCACGGTGCAGGGCTTCGCGAATCCGCTCGGCCTCGCGCTGCTCGCCGGCGCGCTGCTGAGCCTGGGGCTGTTCGTGCTGGCCGAACGCCGCAGCGCGCACCCGATGTTCGACTTCTCGGTGTTCCGCATCCACCGCTTCAACGGCGCGATGATGGGCTCGATGGGCATGAACTTCAGCTTCTGGCCCTTCATGATCTACCTGCCGATCTACTTCCAGGCCGGCCTGGGCTACGACGTGCTGCACACGGGCTGGGCCCTGCTCGCCTACACGCTGCCCACGCTGCTGGTGCCGCCCGTGGCCGAGCGGCTGGCGCTGCGGCACGGCGCCGAGCGCGTGATTCCGGGCGGCCTCGGGCTCATGGCCGCGGCCTTCCTGCTGATGGCCGCGGGCAATGCGCGCGGCAGCGACGCAGCGGTGATCGCCGCCTGCCTCGCGGCCGGCATCGGCCTCGGCCTCACGAACTCGCCGGTCACCAACACCAGCACGGGCTCGGTGTCGGCCGCGCGCGCGGGCATGGCTTCGGGCATCGACTTCAGCGCGCGGCTGATCACGCTGGCCTTCAACATCGCGCTGATGGGCTTCGTGCTCGTGAGCGGCATCGCGCGCCGGCTCGGCGACGCCACGCCCGGTGCCGATGCAGCGGCGCTGCTGCAGTTCGCGCAGGACGTGGCCGCGGGCAAGCTGCACGCGCTGCCGGCCGCGGGCGCCTCGGCCATCGCGCAGACCGCGCTGCGCCAGGGCTTCGGCGACGTGATGCTCTATGCGGGCATCGGCGTGGGCGTGCTCGCGCTCGCGAGCGGCGCCTTCTTCAGGCGCGGCCGGCGCTCAGTGCGCCTTGTCCCAGTTGGGGCCGATGCCGATCTCGGCCAGTAGCGGCACCTTCAACTCGGCCACGCCGGCCATCAGGCGCGGGATCTCGGTGCGCACCCATTCGATCTCGGCCTCGGGCACTTCGAACACCAGTTCGTCGTGCACCTGCATGATCATCTTGGTGGCGCGCTTTTCGGCGTCGAGCACGTCCTGCACCTTGACCATGCTGAGCTTGATCAGGTCGGCCGCGGTGCCCTGCATCGGCGCGTTGATGGCCGCGCGCTCGGCGCCGCCGCGGCGCGGGCCGTTGGGCGAGTTGATCTCGGGCAGGTAGAGCCGGCGGCCGAACACGGTCTCGACGTAGCCGTTCTCCTTGGCGATCGCCTTGGTCTCGTCCATGTAGGCCTTCACGCCCGGGTAGCGCGCGAAGTAGCGCTCGATGTACGAAGCCGCGGCCTTGGTCTCGATGCCGAGGTTGCGCGCCAGGCCGAAGCTGCTCATGCCGTAGATCAGGCCGAAGTTGATCACCTTGGCATAGCGCCGCTGCTCGCTCGACACCTGGTCGGGCGTGGAGCCGAACACCTCCGCGGCGGTGGCGCGGTGCACGTCGATGCCTTCGCGGAAGGCGCGCAGAAGCGACTCGTCGCCGCTGATGTGGGCCATGATGCGCAGCTCGATCTGCGAGTAGTCGGCGCTCGCGATCACGCAGCCGGGCGGCGCGACGAAGGCCTCGCGGACGCGGCGGCCTTCGGGCGTCCGGATCGGGATGTTCTGCAGGTTCGGATCGTTGCTCGACAGCCGCCCGGTGACCGCCACCGCCTGCGCATAGTGCGTGTGGACGCGGCCGGTGCGCGGGTTCGCGAGCTGGCCGAGCTTGTCGGTGTAGGTGCCCTTGAGCTTCGAGAGGCCGCGGTGCTCGAGGATCTTGGCCGGGAGTGGAAAGTCCTCGGCCAGCTTCTCGAGCACTTCCTCGTCGGTGCTCGGCGCGCCGCTCGGCGTCTTCTTGATCACCGGCAGGCCGAGCTTGGTGAAGAACACCTCGCCGATCTGCTTGGGCGAGCCGAGGTTGAAGGGCTGGCCCGCGAGTTCGTAGGCCTCCTGCTCCAGCGCCATGATGCGCGTGCCGAGCTCGTGGCTCTGCGCCGCGAGCGTGGGCGCGTCGATCAGCACGCCGTTGCGCTCGACGCGGTAGAGCGCCTCGCTCGAATCCATCTCGAGCTGGTAGATGAAGCGCAGCTTCTCGTCGCGCTCGATCTGCGGCCACAGCGCGCGGTGCACGTCGAGCGTCTGGTCGCTGTCCTCGCACGAGTACTCGGCGGCCTTGGCGATCTCGACCTGGCTGAACGGGATCTGGTGCGCGCCCTTGCCGCAGATGTCCTCGTACGAGATGCCGCTGCGCCCGAGATGGCGCTCCGCGAGGCTCGCGAGGCCGTGCGGCCGGTGCGCCTCGAGCACGTAGCTCTGCAGCATGGTGTCGTGCGCGTAGCCCTGCACCTCGATGCCGTGGTTGGCGAACACGTGGCGGTCGTACTTGATGTGCTGGCCGAGCTTCTTCTTCTCGGGGTTCTCGAGCCAGGGCCGCAGCTTCGCGAGCACCTCGTCGAACGGCAGCTGCGCGGGCACGTCGGGATAGTTGTGGGCGAGCGGCACGTAGGCCGCCTCGCCGGGCTCGACGCTGAAGCTCAGGCCCACGATCTGCGCCACCATCTCGTCGAGCGAGGTGGTCTCGGTGTCGATGGCCGCGAGCTCGGCGGCCTCCAGCTTCGCGAGCCAGGCGTCGAACTGCGCCCAGGTCGTGACCGTCTCGTAGCGCAGGTTGCTCGCGGGCGAGGCGGCCTCGATGGCGCCGAGGTTGGTCGATTCGTCGAACAGGCCCGCCTGGTCGCTGCTCGCGGCACCGCCGCGCGCGGCCTGCTTCTGCAGGTTTTCCTCGATCAGCTCGGGCGGCACTTCCATCGCCTCGAGCGACTTGACCAGGCTCTTGAAGCCGTACTTCTCGTAGAAGGGCTTGAGCTCGGCCGTCTGCGGCGCGCCCACGGGCAGGCCTTCGAGCGAAGGCAGGCCCGTCACGTGGCCGTCGAGGTCGCAGTCGGTGCGGATGGTCACGAGCTGGCGCGAGAGCGGCAGGCGGTCGAGCGCCTGGCGCAGGTTCTCGCCGGCGGCGCCCTTGACCTCGGCGGCGCGCGCGATCAGCGCGTCGAGCGAGCCGTATTCGAGCAGCCACTTGGCCGCGGTCTTCGGGCCCACCTTGTCGACGCCCGGCACGTTGTCGACCGAATCGCCCACCAGCGTCTGGTAGTCGATCATCAGCTGCGGCGGCACGCCGAACTCGGCCGTCACGCCGGCCACGTCGCGCTTCTTGCCGTTCATGGTGTCGATGATCGTGATGTGCTCGTCCACGAGCTGGCTCAGGTCCTTGTCGCCGCTGGAGACGATCACTTCCACGCCCTGCGCCGCGGCCGTCTTGGCGAGGGTGCCGATCACGTCGTCGGCCTCGATGTCGGGCACGCAGAGCACGGGCCAGCCCATGAGCTTGACCACCTCGTGGATCGGCTCGATCTGGCTGCGCAGGTCGTCGGGCATCGGCGAGCGGTTGGCCTTGTACGCGGGGTACAGGTCGTCGCGGAAGGTCTTGCCGGGTGCGTCGAACACGCAGGCCGCATAGTCGGCGCGGACTTCGCGGCGCAGCGCCGTCATCATGTTGATCATGCCCCGGATCGCGCCGGTCGCCGGGCTCTTGGGATCGCCCGGCACGGCCCGCAGGTCGGGCATGGCGTGGAAGGCGCGGTAGAGGTAGCTCGAGCCATCGACGAGCAGCAGCGTTTTCTTGTCGGTCATCCGGCCATTTTGCCGTGCCGGCACGGCGCCCCGAACCACGGCGGCGTACGCCGCCAGCCGACAGCCCCGAACCGGCCGCCCGCCTACAATCTGCGCATGCCTAGCTCCACACTCCTGGTCGCCCGCCGCATCCTGCTGGCGCTGGCCTTCGCCACCCCCGTTGCCGCCGTCCAGGCGCAGCAGCCCGCGCCCGCCGCGCCGCCGGCCGAGCCGCAGCAGCAACAGGCGCAGCCCGAGGGGCGACGCAACCAGAAGATCGAGCACATCCACACCGAGGACAGCGGCGCCTCGGTCGACGAGGTCCGCTACGGCGGGCGCACGCAGAGCATCAACGTGAAGCCGAAATCCAACATGCCGGGTTACGAAGTGCTGCCGAACGATGCGGGCTCGACGCGCGGTTCGTCCAACGATTCGAACGGCAACGGCGCGCGCGTCTGGAACGTGCTCAAGTTCTGACCGTGGCGCCCTCGCCGTCTTCTCCGCCCCCCGCATCTCCGGCTCCTCGCTGAGCGTCCTTCCATGGCAGTCTTTACCGAAGTCGAATTCGGCGAGGCCGACGCGCTCGTGCAGCGCCTCGGCCTGGGCCCCCTGCGCGAACTGCGCGGCATCGAGGGCGGCATCGAGAACACCAACTACTTCGCGACCACCGAGACCGGCGAGTTCGTGCTGACGCTGTTCGAGCGCCTGAGCGCCGCGCAGCTGCCCTACTACCTCTGCCTGATGAAGCACCTGGCCGAGCGCGGCCTGCCGGTGCCGGAGCCGGTGCCCGACCCGGACATCGCGCCGCCTTCGGGCCATCCGCTCACCATTCCCGCCCAGGCGCCGTGCGAGCTGCTGCTGCAGGTGGCGGGCAAGCCGGCGGCGCTGGTGCAGCGGCTCTCGGGCCGCAGCGAACTGGCCCCGGGCGCGGCGCATTGCACCGAACTGGGCGCGATGCTCGCGCGCATGCACCTCGCGGCGCGCGACTTTCCGCGCATCCAGCCCAACCTGCGCGGCCTCGCATGGTGGAACGAGACCGTGCCGGTGGTGCTGCCCTGCATCGACGAAGCCCAGGCCGCGCTGCTGCGCGCCGAGCTGGCCTACCAGAACCACGTCGCCGGGTCCTCGGCCTATGCGGCGCTGCCGCGCGGCCCGGTGCATGCCGACATGTTCCGCGACAACGTGATGTTCGCCACCGGCGCCGAGGCCGGCACCGCGCCGCGCCTGACAGGCGTGTTCGACTTCTACTTCGCGGGCACCGACACCTGGCTGTTCGACCTGGCCGTGTGCCTGAACGACTGGGCCATCGACCTCCCGACCGGCCGGCACGACGCCGGGCGCGCCGAGGCGCTGCTCGCGGCCTACGAGACCGTGCGCCCGCTGAACGCGGCCGAGCGCGCGCTGCTGCCCGCCATGCTGCGCGCGGCGGCCCTGCGCTTCTGGATCTCGCGCCTGTGGGACTTCCATCTGCCGCGCGAGGCCAGCATGCTCAAGCCGCACGACCCGGCGCACTTCGAGCGCGTGCTGCGCGAGCGCGCCGCCCACCCGCACGCGATGGCGCCGGCGCTCGAGCCGATCGCCGCCTGAGCCTCCAAAGATGAAACTCCACCTCGTGCCGGCGCGAACCGGCGCCGAATGGGTCCGCCTCGGGCTCAAGACCTTCTGGCGGCAGCCGCTCGCCTTCATCTCGCTGTTCTTCCTGCTGATGGCGCTGATCTCGACGATGTCGCTGCTGCCGCTCGTCGGCAGCGTGCTGGCGCCGATCCTGCTGCCCTTCCTGACGCTGGGCATGATGGTCGCGAGCTCGGTGGCGCACGGCGACAACGCCGCGCAGTCCGGCACCGCCGGCCATGCACAGCGGCCCATCGGCTCGGCGATGTTCGTCGCCGTGGCCGAGGCGATGCGCGCCGAGTGGCGCTCGCTGGTCAAGCTGGGCGTGATCTCGGCCGTGTACTTCGCGCTCGCGGTGCTGCTCACCAGCTTCTTCGACGGCGGCCAGCTCGCGCGCGCCTACCTGCTCGACCAGGCGCCCACGCCCGAGGTGATGGCGAGCAGCGACTTCCAGCTCGCACGCATGTTCCTCATGCTGCTGAACCTGCCGCTGTCGCTCGCCATGTGGCATGCGCCCGCGCTGGTGCACTGGCACCGCGTGGAGCCGGTGAAGAGCATCTTCTTCAGCATCGTGGCGCTGTTCCGCAATTTCGGCGCCTATGCGCTGTTCGGCCTCGCGTGGTTCGGCGTGTTCCTGCTCGCGGGCATCGCGATGAGCCTGGTGGCGACCGTGCTGATCGGCGTGGGCGCCGCGGCCGGTGCCGGCGCCCTGCTCGCGAACGTGCTGATCGTGGGTTCGGCGCTGGTGCTCGCGGCGATGTCGCTGAGCTCCACCTGGTTCACCTTCCGCGACAGCTTCGATCCGAACTGACGCCGCCGGCGGCGCGGCGGCGCGCCGGTCAGCCGCGCGCGCGGTCCTTGCGCAGGCTCGCGAACAGCGACCAGACCATCCCCGCCAGCAGCAGCAGCGCGACGCACAGCGCGCCCCAGACCCACCAGTCGCGCGCCGGATGCGGCTCGAGCGGCACCGGCAGCTGTGCGGCCGCCGCAGCGGCCACGTCGACGACGTCCGCCACCGGTGCCGGCACCTGCGTGGCCGCCTGCACGGCGGCCGCACAGAAGCCGGCCGCGGCAAGCGCCACGGTCCAGCGGAGAGACAGGGGGCGCGACGGCCTCGCACCATGCTTCATGCGGCACCTCCTTCAGGCAGATGCCGCATCTTTCCCGATTTCACGCGCGCCGGGTGGCGCGGACGCGAAATAACCTTCCCGCGCCAGGGCGGGAGCCGCCGCAGTTGAACTATTGGCCTAACCGCGGCGTTTCGCCGCCGCCACGCTCAGACCGGCGTGAGCTTTGCGACCGACAGCGCGAGCCATTTCACGCCATGGCGCGTGAACTTGACCTGCGCACGCGCGTCGTCGCCCGTGCCTTCGAGCGAGAGCACCGTGCCCTCGCCGAACTTGTTGTGGAACACCTGCATGCCGGAGCGCAGGCCGTGCGAAGGCGCGGTCTTCTGCGGCGGCACCGGCGGGCTCGCGAAGGTCTCCCGGCCGCTGCTGCTGCTGCCATAGCCGCCACTGCCGCCGCGCGTGCTGCCGTAGCCCCCGCCGTAGCCGAAGGCCGAGGGCGTGAAGCCCTGGTTCCTGGGCGTGAGCCACTTGAGCGCGCCTTCGGGCAGTTCGTCGAAGAAGCGGCTCTTGACGTTGTAGCGCGTCTGGCCGTGCAGCATGCGGGTCTGCGAATGGCTCAGGTACAGGCGCTTGCGCGCGCGCGTGATCGCCACGTACATCAGGCGGCGTTCTTCCTCGAGGCTCTCGAAATCGCTCATCGAGTTCTCGTGCGGGAACAGGCCCTCCTCCATGCCGGTGATGAAGACGCAGTCGAATTCGAGGCCCTTGGCGGCATGCACCGTCATGAGCTGGACGGCGTCCTGTCCGGCCTGCGCCTGGTTGTCGCCCGATTCGAGCGCGGCATGCGTGAGAAAGGCCGCGAGCGGGCTCAGGGTCTCGCCGGTCTCGGCGTCGGGCGCGAGCGCCTCGTCGAGCACCGGGCGGTTGGGATCGAGCCCCTGGCTCGCGGGCGACTGGCGCAGTTCGTCCACCGGCAGCGCGACCGCGTCGCGGCCGAAGCCCTCCTGCGTGACGAAGCTCTCGGCCGCATTCACGAGTTCTTCCAGGTTCTCGATGCGGTCGGCGCCTTCGCGGTCGGCCTTGTAGTGCTCGATCAGGCCGCTGTGGTCGAGCACCAGCTCGATGATCTCGCGCAGGCTGATGCCCTGGGTCTGCTCGCGCAGCACGTCGATCTTGGCAACGAAGGCCGTGAGGTTCGAACCCGCCTTGCCGCCCACCGCATGCACCGCGTCGTGCAGCGATCGGCCGGCCGTGCGCGCAGCGTCCTGCAACTGCTCGAGCGTGCGCGCGCCGATGCCGCGCGGCGGGAAGTTGACCACGCGCAAAAAGCTCGTGTCGTCGTCCTTGTTCTCGAGCAGGGCGCAGGTAGGCCAGCGCATGCTTGATCTCGGCGCGCTCGAAGAAGCGCAGGCCGCCGTACACGCGGTAGGGCACGCCCGCATTGAAGAGCGCGGTCTCGATCACCCGGCTCTGCGCGTTGCTGCGGTAGAGCACGGCCATTTCCTTGCGGTCGAAGCCGTCGCGCACGAGCTGGCGCATCTCCTCGACCATCCACTGCGCCTCGGCCAGGTCGGTGGGCGACTCGTACACCCGCACCGGCTCGCCCGGCCCCTGGTCGGTGCGCAGGTTCTTGCCCAGGCGCTTCTTGTTGTGGCTGATGAGCTCGTTGGCCGAATCGAGGATGTTGCTGTAGCTGCGGTAGTTCTGCTCCAGCTTGATCTGGTGCTGCACGTCGAACTCGCGCACGAAGTCCGCCATGTTGCCCACGCGCGCGCCGCGGAAGGCGTAGATGCTCTGGTCGTCGTCGCCCACGGCGATCACGCTGTTGGGACCCGGCACGAAGCGGCCCGAGACGGTGTTGCCCGAGAGCATCTTGATCCAGGCGTACTGCAGGCGGTTGGTGTCCTGGAACTCGTCGATCAGGATGTGGCGGAAGCGGCGCTGGTAGTGCTCGCGCACCGGCTCGTTGTCGCGCAGCAGCTCGTAGCTGCGCAGCATCAGTTCGCCGAAGTCGACCACGCCTTCGCGCTGGCACTGCTCCTCGTAGAGCTGGTAGAGCTCGACTTTCTTGCGGTCGTCGTCGCTGCGGATCTCGATGTCGCCGGGGCGCAGGCCGTCTTCCTTGGCGCCGGCGATGAACCACTGCGTCTGCTTGGCCGGATAGCGTTCGTCGTCGACGTTGAACTGCTTCATGAGCCGCTTGATCGCCGAGAGCTGGTCCTGCGTGTCGAGGATCTGGAAGGTCGACGGCAGGTTCGCGAGCTTCCAGTGCGCGCGCAGGAAGCGGTTGCACAGGCCGTGGAAGGTGCCGATCCACATGCCGCGCACGTTCACGGGCAGCATCGCCGTGAGCCGGGTCATCATTTCCTTCGCGGCCTTGTTGGTGAAGGTCACGGCGAGGATGCCGCCGGCCGAGACCTGGCCGGTCTGCAGCAGCCAAGCGATGCGGGTGGTGAGCACCCGGGTCTTGCCCGAGCCGGCGCCCGCGAGGATGAGTGCGTTGCCCGCGGGCAGCGTGACCGCAGCGCGCTGCTCCGGGTTCAGGTTCTGCAGCAGCGGCAGTTCCGGGGGGTGGGCGTCAGCCGCAGGTTCGTCAAACAACATCCGCCGATTGTAGAAACCGCAGCGTATGGGGGTTATACGAAGAACCGGAAGTCCCGCCAACGCGCGACTGCGTAAAATCAATCACCGGGCCCAAGTTTCTTGCGCCCGGTTTTTTGTGCCCGCTTCCTTGGGTGGAAGCGCGCCGAAACCGGCCGGACCAAGCGCTCATTCGTTTTTCTTCGACGAAATTTTTGAGGAGCCAGTCCATGCAGATCTTCGACTACGACAACATCCTTCTGCTGCCGCGCAAGTGCCGCGTGGAGAGCCGTTCGGAGTGCGACGCCAGCGTCGTGCTCGGCGGCCGCAGCTTCCGCCTGCCGGTGGTGCCGGCCAACATGAAGACGGTGGTCGACGAGTCGATCTGCCTCTGGCTCGCGCAGAACGGCTACTTCTACGTGATGCACCGTTTCGACCTGGACAACGTGAAGTTCGTCCGCGAGATGCAGGCCCGGGGCGTGTTCGCTTCGATCTCGCTCGGCGTGAAGAAGCCCGACTACGACACCGTCGACCGGCTCGTGGCCGAGGGCCTGTCGCCCGAATACATCACGATCGACATCGCGCACGGCCATGCCGACAGCGTGAAGAACATGATCGGCTGTCTGAAGCAGAAGCTGCCGGGCGCCTTCGTGATCGCCGGCAACGTGGGCACGCCGGAAGCCGTGATCGACTTCGAGAACTGGGGCGCCGATGCGACCAAGGTGGGCATCGGGCCCGGCAAGGTCTGCATCACCAAGCTCAAGACCGGCTTCGGCACCGGCGGCTGGCAGCTCAGCGCGCTCAAGTGGTGCTCGCGCGTGGCGACCAAGCCGATCATCGCCGACGGCGGCATCCGCGACCACGGCGACATCGCCAAGAGCGTGCGCTTCGGCGCCTCGATGGTGATGATCGGCTCGCTCTTCGCGGGCCACGAGGAATCGCCGGGCCGCACCGTCGAGGTCGACGGCACGCTGTTCAAGGAGTACTACGGCTCCGCGAGCGACTTCAACAAGGGCGAGTACAAGCACGTCGAGGGCAAGCGCATCCTCGAGCCGATCAAGGGCAAGCTCGCCGACACGCTCGTCGAGATGGAACAGGACGTACAGAGCTCCATCAGCTACGCGGGCGGCCGCACGCTGATGGACATCCGCAAGGTCAACTACGTCACCCTCGGCGGCGACAACGCGGGCGAGCACCTGCTGATGTAGGCGCCCTCAGGCCTCCAGCAGCTTCACCGCGCCACGGTGCAGCCTGTGGGCCGGATCGGCCAGCGCATCGACGACGCTGAAGTGGTCGAGGCCCGGCAGCGCCTCGCACACCGGCACGGCATGGCGGCCCCATGCGTCGCGGATCAGCAGGTTGTGGCGCAGGAATTCCTCGCTTTCTTCCGTGCCCACGAGCGCATGGAGCTGCCCGCGCGCGGGCGCGGGCCAGAGCGCCGGGCTGGCGCGGCGCGCGTCCGCATCGGTGAGCTTCAGCGTGTTCGCGAGGAAGGGCGTGTGCTGCAGCGGACGCAGGTCGTAGAGGCCCGAGACCGAGAGCGCGTTGCGCACCAGCTGCGCCGGCAGGTCGGGCGCCACCGCCTGCCAGTCGCAGGCCAGCAGCGCGGCCGCCATGTGGCCGCCCGCCGAATGTCCCGCCACCGTGATGCGCGCGGGGTCCGCACCCAGCGCCGGCGCATGGCGCCAGACCCATTCGAGCGCCCGCACCATCTGCATCAGGATGCCCGGCACGGTGACCGGCTGCCCGGGCGTGCCGGGGCACAGCGCGTAGTTCGGCATCACCACGCAGACACCTCGGTCGTTGAAGGCGGGCGCGATGAAGGAATGGTCGCGCTTGTCCATCGCGCGCCAGTAGCCGCCGTGGATGAACACCAGCACCGGCGCATCGGGCACCGGCGCGGGAAAGAGGTCGAGCGTCTCGTTGACGCCTTCGCCGTAGGGCACGTCGATCCGGCACGGCAGCGCCTCGCGCGCCGCGGCGGAATCGCGCGCCCAGCGCGAGAAGTACGCGGGATGGTCCTTCACCCGCGCGAGGTTGTTGTACATGCCTTCGAGCCAGGCGGGGTCGTAGCGAGCGGTGGTCATGCGGTTCCTGTTTCTTTCTTCTTGTCTGCCTCGGGGCCCGCATCTTGGCATGCGCCGCGGGAGGCCGCTGGGCGGTGGACGGGCATGTGATTCTGGTTAGAATCCGCCCTGCGTTGGGGGGGTAGCTCAGCTGGGAGAGCGCCGCGTTCGCAATGCGGAGGTCGGGAGTTCGATCCTCCTCCTCTCCACCAACGTCTTCATTTCGCAAAAAGGGCCAAGCAGTTGCTTGGCCCTTTTTTGCGTTTGGCATGCCCCTACACCGCCGTCGCCCCGCACGGCGCGCCTGCACGTCGCGTGAACGCAACAGAGTGGCGCGCGCAATCCCATACATAGTTAACAAAAGCACACCTCTATGGTAGGGTTTTCAAAAAAGGATTGCTTTCGACTACCAAAGTAGTACCGTCCGGGTTCACAGTTATTAAAACTAATTCCAAAGTGAACCAAGGTGTTACGTCCCACAGCTGCCTCTGCCGGGGTGC
The DNA here is from genome assembly GCF_029893635.1 of Variovorax sp. TBS-050B. NCBI lineage: Bacteria > Pseudomonadati > Pseudomonadota > Betaproteobacteria > Burkholderiales > Comamonadaceae > Variovorax > Variovorax sp. TBS-050B. The sequence continues at coordinate 61,789 of NZ_JARXYR010000002.1, forward strand.
GGGCGTCTTGGCGCGTTGGAAGTTCCAGGCATGAGCCGATCCATGCACTGGAAGACAAGCCGTGCGAGCCCATTCCATCGACCCGGAAAGCGGGAGCGACCCCGGTCTCTCCGCCGATGCGCTCATGGTGGCGCGGATGCGGCTGGTGCTCTCGGTCTCGGCGCTGCTCGCGGTCGGGGTGGACACCGAATCCGGGCAGGAGCACCTGGAAGGCAGCGTCTGGCTCGCGTTCTCCTGCTACGCGCTCTATAGCCTCGGCGTCTACGCCTGCACCCGCACGGGCCAGCCGTACTTCCAGGGCCGGGCGATTCACTGGCTCGACGTGCTCTGGTTCACGCTGATCGTCTTCGTGACCGGCGGCGTCGGCAGCCTCTACTTCCTCTTCTACTTCTTCGCGATCCTCACCTCCTCGTTCCGCTGGGGCTACGAAGAAGGCGCGCGCATCACGATGGCTTCGGTGGCCTCGTTCGCGGCCTGCAGCCTGGGCGCCAGCAACGGCGACTACACGGCGCAGCTGCTCATGCGCACCACCTTCCTGCTGGCGCTCGGCCACATGATCGGGCACTGGGGCGGCTCGAAGGTGACGCTGCGGCGGCAGCTGGCGCTGCTCAACCGCGTGAGCCGGCTGTCGAACCCGCGCTTCGGCGTGAACCGCACGCTGGCGCGCACGATGGAGCAGACGCTCGCCTTCTTCGGCGCCAGCCACTGCATCCTGCTGACGCGCGACGCGGCCAACGGGCCGTGGACGATGCGCACGCTCGGGCGACGGACGGCGGGCGGCGTCGAGTCGGTCGAACAGTTCGGCGAGTCGGCGCTGACGGCGCTGGACGCCGAGCACATCGTGCTGAGCAACCGCGAGCCCTGGCCGCTGCGGCTGCTGCGCGCGCAGGGGCATGCCTGCAGCATCCGCGCGCCGCGCTGGCTTCCCCTGGACGCGGCCGGCCTGCGGCGCTGCGCGGCGGTGGCCGCGATGCTGGAAGTGCGCTCGTTCATCAGCACGCCGGTGCCGATGCGCCAGGGCGAGGGGCGTATCTACGTGGCCTCGCACGGCGGGCTGTTCCACAAGGCGGACGCGCTGTTCCTTGCGCACATCGTGAACCAGGTCTTCCCGGTCATCGAGACCATCGGGGTGCTCGACCGGATGGCGACGGACGCCGCCTCGAAGGAGCGGCTGAAGATCTCGCTGGACCTGCACGACACCGCGATACAGCCCTACATCGGGCTCAAGCTGGGGCTCAGCGCGCTGCGCAAGAAGGCGGCGCCCGACAATCCGCTGATCGAGGACCTCGACAGGCTCGCCAGCATGGCCGACAGCGTGGTGGCCGAGCTGCGCCACTATGCGGGCACGGTGCGCCACGGCGGCACCGGCCGCGCGCCCTGTGCGTTCATCCTGCCGCACCTGCACCGCCATGCGGCGCGCATCAAGGTGCTCTACGGCATCGACGTCGACATCGTGGTCGAGAGCAACGTGCAGCTGGACGACCGCATGACGGCCGAAGTGCTCCAGCTGGTGCGCGAGGGGCTGAACAACATCTGCAAGCACACCCATGCGCGCCGCGGCGGCATCCGCATCGGCTGCGCGGACGGCAAGCTGCAGATCCGCATCGAGAACGAGGCCTGCGGCACAGGCGCGACGAATTTCCGTCCCCGCTCGATCAGCGAGCGCGCGACCGCCCTGGGCGGCAGCACGCTGGTGAGCCAGGGGGCGGGCGGTACGACCGCCGTTCTGGTCGAAATACCCATCTAAGAAGGGAAAGGTGCCAACATGCAGCCAGACAACACTGCCAAGCCCCCCATCGGCGTCATGCTGGTGGACGACCACCAGACGATGCTGTGGGGCCTGTCGAGGCTCATCGACGGCGAGCAGCCGCGCATGAAGGTGGTCGCCACGGCCAGCTGCTGCGCGCAGGCGCTGGAGCGAAGCGGCGCGGTGGTGCCCGACGTGATCGTGCTCGATCTCGACCTGGCGGGCCAGAACGCGCTCGACATCCTGCCGATGCTGCTCGCCAACGAGGTCTCGCGCGCCCTGGTGCTGACGGCCGAGCGCAAGCAGCAGACCCTCGACCTCGCGGTGCTGAGCGGCGCCCGCGGCGTGCTGTGCAAGGATGCTTCCGCGGAGCAGGTGCTCGACGCGATCGAGCGCATCCACAACGGCGAGCTGTGCATCGACGCGCAGGCCATGGGCCGCGTGTTCTCCGAGCTCACCATGCCCCGGAAGGCCGCCAAGGCCGACCCCGAGGCGGCCCGCATCGCGAGCCTGACGCAGAAGGAACGGCAGATCATCCGCGCGGTGGTCGAAGGCAGCGGCGCCCCGAACAAGACGCTCGCCTCGCGGCTCTACGTGACCGAGCACACCTTCCGCAACCACCTGACCTCGATCTACCAGAAGCTCGAGGTCGCGAACCGGCTCGAGCTCTACATCTACGCGATGAAGCACCAGTTGCACACGGTGCCGCATTGAGCCGGGGCACCCGTGGATCCGGCTTCGCCGGTCCACCGGGTGCGCCCCCGGTGGGGGGAGCGCCGCAGGCGCCTGGGGAGCGCCCTAACCCCCAGCCAGCATCGGCATGATCGTGCGCACGACCCGGATCGCCGCCGGCGCCAGGATCACCAGCGAGATGCACGGGAAGATGCACAGCACCAGCGGCAGCAGCATCTTGGTCGGCACCTTGGCCGCCAGTTCCTCCGCGCGCATCTGGCGCTTGTGGCGCAGATCGTCGGAGAACACGCGCAGCGATTCGCCGATGCTGGTGCCGAAGCGGTCGGCCTGCGTGAGCATGGTCGCGAAGGTGCCGATCTCTTCGACGCCCGTGCGCAGCGCCAGGTTGTGCAGCGACTTCTCGCGCGTGCCGCCCGCGCGCATCTCGAGCGTGGTCCAGTGCAGCTCCTGCGCCAGCGCCAGGCTCTTGACGCGGATTTCCTCGGTCACCTTCACCAGCGCGGCATCGAGGGCGAGGCCGGCCTCGACGCACACCAGCATCAGGTCGGCGGCATCGGGGAAGCTCTCGAAGATCTCGCGCTGGCGGCGCCGCGCCCGCAGGTTCAGCACCGCATTGGGCAGGTAGCAGCCGGCCAGCGCCGCGACCGCGAGCCACAGCAGCGTCTTCAGTCCGTTGTCGCCGCCGGCCGCGCGCACCACCAGAAAGGCGATGCCCGCGAATGCCAGCGGCAGCAGCGTCTTGAGTCCGAAGTAGAACAGGCTCGCATCGGGATGGCGGATGCCGGCGTTCAGAAAGCGCAGCCGCAGCGGCGTCGCCTCCCCTTCAGCCGTTGGCGACGACAGCTGCGCGAACGGCCCGACGAGCTTGACCGCCGTCTCGGTCCAGGCCGACTTGGCCTGCGAAGGCGCTGCGGCCTGCAGCCGCTGTTCGGCGCGCGTGGGCACGAGCCAGACCGCGGCCGCGCCGATGGCGAGGCTCACCGCAAGGAACACCAGGATGGGGAACAGCATGGTTCTTCTCCTTCAGACACGGATCTTCACGATCCAGCGCAGGATCAGCACGCCCACCGCCATCGTCACCAGCATGTACTTGACGACGCCGATCCCGATCGGATCGGTCCACAGCGGCGAGATGAACTCGGGGTTGAACAGGCTCATCAGCCCCGCGAGCGCGAAGGGCATGAGCCCCAGCAGCCAGGCCGAGAGCCGCCCTTCGGACGACAGCACGCGCACGCGCGCGAGCAGCTTGAGCCGCTCGCGGATCAGCCGGCTCAGGTTGCCGAGCACTTCGGTGAGGTTGCCGCCGGAATCGCGCTGGATCAGCACCGAGACGACGAAGTAGCGCAGGTCGGTGATCGGCACGCGCTCGCTCAGGTTCGTGAGCGCCTGCTGCAGCGAGACGCCGAAGTTGACCTCGTCGGCCACCATGCGGAACTCGCCGGCGATGGGCTCGGCCATCTCCTCGCCGATCATCTGCACGCTGCTCGCGAACGAATGGCCCGCGCGCAGCGCGCGGGTCACCAGGTCGAGCGCCTCGGGCAGTTGCCGCTCGAGGCGCGCGAGGCGGCGGCCGCGCTGATGCTGCAGGTACAGCAGCGGCAGCGAGGCGCCGCCCGCACCCGCGAGCAGCGCGATCGGCACCGGCTGGTTCGCCAGCGCCGCCATGGCCGCGAAGGCGAGCACGCCGCACAGCGCGCAGCCGAGCAGCACGTGCGACACCATCCATTCGAGCCCCGCCTGCAGGATGAAGCGGTCCAGGCTGCGGGCGCGCGGCAGCCCCAGCAGCATGCGCTGCATCCATGGCGCGTCGCCCAGCATGCGGTCCCGCACGAGCCGGGCCTGCGCGGTGTGGCCGGCACCGGCCGACAGCGCCTGCAGCCGCCGCTCGATCCTGCGCGCCTCCGGGCCGCGGTACGAGCGCCACAGCAGGTACAGGCCCTCGACGATCATCAGCACGGTCACGAAGACCAGCACCGCCAGCGTGAGCAGCGTGTCTCCAACGAAGCTGTCGAGCATGGCGGCCTCCTACTCGTAGTGCTTGTCGGGGTCGAACATGCTGTCGGGCAGCACCACCCCATGGGCCTGCAGCCGCTCGACGAACTTCGGGCGCACCCCCGTGGCATGGAAGTAACCGCGCACCTGGCCGTCCGGCGCCATGCCGGTCTGGCGGAACGCGAAGATCTCCTGCATCGTGACCACCTCGCCTTCCATGCCGGTGATCTCCTGGATGCTGGTCACCTTGCGCCGGCCGTCGACCAGCCGCAGCACCTGGATCACCACCGTGATCGCCGAGGCGATCTGCTGGCGCACCGTGCGGTGCGGCAGGTTGAGGTTGGCCATGCCGATCATGTTCTCGAGCCGCGCGAGCGCGTCCCGCGGCGTGTTGGCGTGGATGGTGGTGAGCGAGCCTTCGTGGCCGGTGTTCATGGCCTGCAGCATGTCGACCGCCTCGGCGCCCCGCACCTCGCCGATCACGATGCGGTCGGGCCGCATGCGCAGCGCGTTGCGCACCAGCGCGCGCTGGGTGATCTCGCCCTTGCCCTCGATATTCATCGGCCGCGTCTCCATGCGCGCCACGTGCGGCTGCTGCAACTGCAGCTCGGCCGCGTCCTCGATGGTGATGATGCGTTCGCTCGCGGGGATGAAGCCCGAGAGGATGTTCAGCAGCGTCGTCTTGCCCGCGCCCGTGCCGCCCGAGATCAGCATGTTGGTCTTGCCGCGCGCGAGGCCCTCGAGCATCTGCGCCATCTGCGGCGTCAGCGTCTTGAGGTCGTTCACGAGGTTCTCCATCCGCAGCGGCACCTTCGCGAAGCGGCGGATCGACATCATCGGCCCGTCGAGCGCCACCGGCGCGATGACCGCGTTGACGCGCGAGCCGTCGGGCAGCCGCGCATCCACCATCGGGCTCGACTCGTCGATGCGCCGCCCGACCAGCGAGACGATCTTGTCGATGATGCGCAGCAGGTGCTTCTCGTCGGTGAAGCTCACGTCCGTGAGCTCGAGCCGCCCCTTGCGCTCGACGTAGATCCGCTCGTGCGAGTTGACCAGGATGTCCGAGACCGTCGGGTCCGCCATCAGCAGCTCGATCGGGCCGAAGCCGAGCATCTCGTGCTGGATGTCGCGGATCAGCGTGCGCCGCTCGATGTCGTTGAGCGCCTCGGGCTCTTCCTGCAGCAGCCGGCCGACCATGGTCGAGATCTCCTGCCGCAGCACTTCGGGCTTCAGCGTCTCGAGCGCCGCGAGGTCGAAGCGATCGAGCAGCTTCAGGTGCATGCGCTCCTTCAGCAGCTTGTAGGCGTCGGAGGCGAAGGACGACACCGGCGCCTCCGCCGGCGCGGGGCCCGGCGGACGCATCGCCGGTTCGGCTTCGATGGCATTGAACTGTTCTCGGAATGACATGGGGACCTGCCTTTGCTGGAAGAACGAAAGCGCGATGCGCCGCCCGCGCCGCGCTCAGGCGCGCCGGAACAGGCGGCCGATGAAGCCCGTCGCCTCCTTCGGGCGCGGGCTCAGGGTGTGGGCGATGTCCTCGAGGCGCTTCGCGAGCGGGCAGCCGCGCGACAGCTCGGCCAGCGGCACGCCGCGCGTGATCGCGGCGTCCACGTCCTTGCCGCCGTCGGGCACGCTGACCAGCGTGGCGCCCGCGAGCGAGCGCCGCATGTGCGACAGCCCGATCTCCCCGCGCGCGTCGTGCCGGTTGACCAGCAGCTCCACCTTGCCGGCCGCGTAGCCGAGCGACTTGAACACCTGCATCAGCCGCGTCACGTTGCGGATGTGCGGCAGGCCGGGCTGCAGCACCGGGAAGATCCGGTCCGCGCGGTCGAGCACGCGGATCGCGAGCGGATCGATCCGCAGGCCCAGGTCGAACAGCACGAAGTCGTACTGCCCCGCGGCCACCTGCAGGATCGCATCCACGTGCTCGGCCTTGACCTCGAGCGCGCGCGACAGGTCCTCGGGCGCGGGCAGGATGCTGAAGCCCGGCGCCACCTTCACCGTGCTCGCCGCGAGCAGCGAGGCGTCGAGCCGGCCGATGTCGCGCGCCACGTCCGCCACCGTGGCGGTGGGCCGCTGGTCGCTCAGGTACGACAGCGCATCGCCGAACTGCAGGTTCAGGTCGATCAGCAGCACGCTGCGCCGCAGCGAGAGCTGGTGCCCGATGTTGGTCGCGAGAAAGGTCGCGCCGCTGCCGCCCTTGCAGGGCAGGAAGGCGACCACCTGCCCGGCCTCGCGCGCCTGCGTGCCCGCGCGCTTGAGCGCGATGCGCTCCACCGCGGCCTCGAGCGCCGCGGGTTCGGGCGGCGACGGGAGCACCTCGCGCACGCCGGCGCGCATGGCCGAGATCAGGAACTCGGGCGTCTGCATCGCGCACAGCAGCACCACCGCGATCGCCGGCTGGCGCAGCGTGAGCTGCTCGACCAGCATCAGTTCCTGCGGGTCGCAGCACATGCCGTCGACCAGCAGCAGCTCGGGCGCCGAGCGTTCCACCACCCACTGCATGCGGCTCTTGCCGCCCTCGAAGGTCGAGACCGGGTGCGAGCGCGCCTCCAGCGTGCGGCGCATGTCGGCCAGGTGCGCGGGGTTGGGCGAGATGATCGAGATCTTCATGGCGGCGTCCGTTTCGTGGCTGGTCAGGAGCAGATGGCTGCGCTGTGCGGATCGGCCCGCATCACTTCGCGCGGCAGGAAGGTCGAGAAGCCCGGCATCGGGATCAGCGGCGCCGCGGCACCGACGATCGGCGAGATCCATTGGTAGTCGAGCCCGGTGATGCTCACGGTCACGCCCTCGCAGGTCGCGGCCGTGCAGGCGGCGGGGATCCAGGCCACGTCCACCGTGCTGATCTGCGGCAGCAGGGCCTGCATGCGCGCGAGCACCGCCGCCTGCTGCCCGGTGTCGTCGCAGACCACGGCGTAGCGTGCGCCCGCGCGCGTGGCCTCGTTCGCGGCGTTCCAGGTGAAGAGCATGCGCGCGAAGTCGACGATGCCGAGCACCAGCATCAGGAACACCAGCAGCCCGAGCGCGAACTCCACGGTGGTGGCGCCCTTCATGCGATGCGGCTTCATGACGGCGCCCTCATGGTCGCGGTGATGTCGCTGAAGACGAGGTCGCCGTTCCCATCGGCGAAGACCAGGCCCATCACCGAGGGGAACAGCGAATGGAAGGTGTAGCCGCTCACGCGCACCGTCACGGTCGTGATCACCGGGCTCGCGCCGGCCGACTCCCACACGCAGCAGCTCGCGGCCGGCACGTTCGAGAGGCTCAGGCCGCGCGCGAGCGCCCTGCCGGTGCCCGCCGTGTTGCCGTACACCACGAGGTTGCGCGCCTCGGCGACGTGCGTGCCCGGCGTCTGCACCGAGAGGTAGCGCACCGCATCGCGCGTGGCCTTGACCACGCTGTTGTACTCGTACATGGCGCGGCCGAACTCGGTGGTGATGAAGGTCAGCAGCAGCAGCAGCGGCGTGATGAGCGCGAGCTCGACCAGCGCCGCGCCGATCTGCCTGGAAGAAGTGCGGGCATGCATCGCATCACCTCACGAGCACCGGCACCAGCGGCCCGGCCGTGCCGCCCGCCAGGCCGCTGGTGGTGCAGGGGCTGCCGACGGCGCCGGCATTGCCGCGGAATTCGAGCCAGGCGTTCGACATCGGGATCGACAGCGGCTGCAGCATCAGCATGCAGGCGTAGTCGACCACGTGCGAGGCGCCGTCGATCACGGGCACGGTGACGATGCGCCGGTCGAGGCCGTACTGCCTGTGGCCGCCCGTCACGTTGCCGGGCGCCGCGAGCTTCTGGAAGCCGTTGAGCGACAGGCCCGTGATCGCCTCGCAGCCGTTCGCGCCCTTCACGTTGGTGCCGGTGTCGGCGCAAGACGCATAGCTGCCGCGCTTGGTCACGAAGTTCGCCGCGCTCGCGTGCGCGCCCGCGCCCGGGCTGCCGTCGTAGGCGTTGAACCTGGCGGGCCAGTTGGTCGCGGTGTAGGCGTAACCCGTGTAGTCGGGCCGCCCGGTGGCGGGGCTGCCGCTGTTCTTGTAGATGCCGAAGCGCTGGTTCCAGACGTCGGCGACCGAAGTCTGCACGCCGGGCGTGCCGAGCGTGTCGCCCACCTTCGTGCCGCAGTGGCCGTTGAGCTCGTCTTCGGTTTCGGAGGCGCTGTTGCTGCCGTCGAGGTTCGCCCAGCCGATCTGGCCGCCCGCCGCCGCGTTCTGCGCCTGGATCAGTTCCACCCATTCGCCGACCACGAAGCCGTAGTTCGGCGCGCTGCCGCCGCCCTTGGGCTTGAGCGCGACCGGCACCGGGCAGGTGGTCTGCGCGCTCGCCCGCGTGGCCACGGCGCTCGCGGACACGCTGCGCGTGGCGGGATTGCCCGCGGTGTCGCCCGAGAACGCGCCCATGGCCTTCATGAGCCAGACGGCGATCTCGGGCTGCGTGTGGGCGCACTGCGCATAGCGCGCCTGCAGCGGGTCGGTGGTGGGTGCATAGGCGGCATCGCGGAAGGTGATCTCCGCCGGGACGATCTGGCCCTTCCCGCTCCAGGTGGCCGACTGCATGTTCACGCGGTTCGCGTTGCCGGCCGTCTGGCCCGCGCTCTGCGCACGGGCGATCGCGGTGGGCTGCTTGTCGAGCTCGCGCGCCGCGGCCAGGGCGCAGCTGTCCACGGCCGTCTGCAGCTCGGTCCGCACGACGAAGAGATGGCCGAAGTCGAGCGCGATGCCCATGAAGCCGAGCAGGAACAGCAGGAACAGCGCGGCCGTGATGATCATGGCGCCGCGCTGGCGGCGATGAGGGCGGCGGACTTGCATGACCGGTTCCGTGGCTGGATGCGTGCGCCTCAGACGCAGGGCCCGCTGCCGAGGCAGGCGGCGACGCGCACGATGAAACTGTCGAAGTCGGCGGCGATCGTCGCCGGCTGCAGCGCGAGCACGAGTGCGATCGAGATGACCGCGATGATCAGCGCGTACTCCACCACTTGCGCGCCCGATTCGTCCTGCAGGAATGACTTGAGCATGGCGATCACCCGTTCAGTTGTTGGATTGCATGGCGTGGCGACGGTGGCGGACGGAGGCAGCGATAGGCCCCGTCCGCGCTTTCACCTACTTGCAGTCGCTCGTCGTGAGACAGACGTTCACGCGCTCGATGAAGTCGGAGAAGCTGCCGTCATTGGCGGTGAGCCCCTTGAGCGCCACGACCAGCGCGATCGAAACGACGGCGATGATCAGCGCGTACTCGACGACCTGTGCGCCCTCTTCGTCGCGCAGGAAGCCGCGGGTCGATTGGCCGAGGGCCTGAAGAACGTTTTTCATGATTTTTCCTTTCAAGTACCGGTCGAGAAATGGATCTCGTGGGTGAGTCAACGAATGAATGGATGAATGAATGGCTTGGAAAGAGAGTGGTGTCTGCGCGTTGGCCTCTCCTTTCGTGCAAAGCGGTTGGGTGGAAAGGAGCGGTGGCTGGCTACTTCTCGCCGCCGATCGCTCCGCCGATGTTGATCACGTTGACCACCGGCGGCGGCTTCTTGTAGGAGTCCTGGTAGCGCTGCATCGACTCGCGCGCCGCGCGCCCATCCATGCCCACGGCCGGGTCGGCGCTCCTGCCCGCATCGGGGTTGAGCGTCATCTGCTGGCGGGCGCCGCGCACCGCGTCGCCAAAGCGCGCGTCGTAGTGGGGCGTGACATGGGTGCAGCCGGTGCCCACGAGGAGCACGAGCGCGAGCGTGGTGGCCTTGAACATGGCGGTGCTCCTCACTGGGTGTTGCCGGCCGGCGCGACCGGTGCGGGGGTGGCGCTTTCGAGGGCACCGTTCATGTAGACCTCCATGCGGCTCGGCACCACGTGGTTGTCGGTAGGCAGCCGCGGCGCCTCGGCGAGCGGGCGCACCAGCCTCGGCGTGATCACGAACATCAGCTCGGTCTGGTCGTTCTGGAACTCGGTGCTGCGGAACAGCGCCCCCATCACCGGCACCTCGCCGAGGCCGGGGTAGCGCTTCACGGTCTCGGTGACGTTGCTCTTGATCAGGCCCGCGATCACGAAGCTCTGGCCGTCGTTGAGCTGCACCGTGGTGTCGGCGCGCCGCACCGTGAGCGAGGGCAGCACCGCGGTCTGGCCGTTGATGGTGGTGAAGGGCGAGCCGGTCTGCGAGAGGTCCGACACCTCCGACACCATCTTGAGGTTCACGCGCCCGCCGCCGAGCACGGTGGGCGTGAACTTCACGCCGATGCCGAACTCCTTCTCCTCGAGCGTGATGGTCGCGCTGTTGCGCCCGGTCGCGTTCTGCGCCACCGGAATGAAGATCTTGCCGCCCGAGAGAAAGCTCGCGGGCTGGCCGCTGATCGCCATGATGTTGGGCTCGGCGAGGATGCGCACCAGGCCGTCGTCCTTCTGGCCGTCGAGGCCGACCGTGGTGCGGCCGATGCGGAAGGCCTCGAGCAGGCCCGCGCCGCCGCTCAGGAAGTCGGAGATCAGCGTGTAGTTGTCGAGCCCGCCGTTGCCGAAGCGCCGCAGCCCGACGCGCGCACCCAGCCGGTCGAGCAGCGTCTTGCTGACCTCGGCGATCTTCACTTCGAGCATCACCTGCTGGGGCGTCGCCACGCGCAGCAGGTTCACCACCTTCTTGCCGTCGGCACCGTAGGCCGAGGCCAGGCTCATCACGTCGTCGAGCTTGAGCGCATCGCTGATCTCGCCGGTGAGCACGATCGAGCGCTCGGCGCTGCGCACGCGGATGCGGCTTTCCTCCGGCATCAGCTCGGCGAGCTTGGCCTGCAGCGCGCCCGGGTCGATGGTGACGATCACGTCCTTGATGTAGCAGGTGCCGTCGGCGCTCTGCAGCACCACGTTCATCGAGCCCGCCTGGCGGCCGCGGAAGAACAGGTCGGTGGGACTCAGCAGCATGACGTCGACGTCGGCGATCCCCTCCCCCGTGTTGCGCATGGCGGCGGCCGGCTGGGCGGCATTCGCGGGCTGCGCCGCCGCGGCCGGCTGCACCATCGCGCCGCCGCCGGGCGGCTGGCCGCTGACCACGATGCGCGCCACGCGCGTGCGCAGCGGAATCACGACCGACTTGCCGAGCACCGCGCGCGTCGGCTCGTCGTCCGGAATGATGGCGGTGCAGCGCCGGGCAGCGGGCGCGGCAGGCGCAGTGGGCGCCGCAGCGGCGACGGGCTGCGTGGCCGCGACCGGCACCGGCGACGGCGCCGCCACGTCGGCCGCACCCGCGGGTGCGGCCAGCATGGCGAGCACCGCGAGCAGCGCGGCGCGTGAGGAAGTGAGGTGTTGCACTTGGGGTTCCTCCGGGTGTTCGGATCAGAAGCAGGTGAGCGAGCGCGCCGCGTGCTGGATCACTTCCACGCACTCGGGCTGCCGCGCGACGACGGTCGCGGGCCGCGGCGCGCGCACCGGTGGCGCCGGTGCGGCGGTGGAGACCGGCACGATGTGCTTGTCGCCGAAGAGCTGGCCCTTGGTGATGCCGGCGGTCGCCACCGTGGTCCGGTCCATCTGGTTGCGCAGCACCAGCGACAGCGTGCCCACGCTGCGCGCGAGATCGAGCTTCTCGGAATCCTCGAGCGAGAGTTCGAGCGTCACCGCACTCACCACCTTCGGCTTGGTCTCGTCGCGGTTGGCCTCCTGCGCGACCGCGAGCACCAGCACCTTCTCGAGCACGGTCTTGCTGATCTGGCTGGCCTCCTCGCCGCGCGCCTTGTCCTGCTGCGCGTTGACCATCACGTCGACGTAGTTGCCGGGCAATGCGAAGCCCGCCACGCCGACCACGTCGTTGACGCGCACCGTCATCGCGCGCTTGCCGCTCGCGATCACCGCCGAGAGGCCGCCCTTGGTGCCGACGGGCGCCAGCTTGCCTTCGAGGATCGCCTCGCCGCGCAGCACGCCGACCCTGACCACGCGCTCCTCGAGCGACTTGGCATCCTTGAACGCGCCCGTCGGCACCGAGCCGCTGGGCCAGTCGATCACCGAGAGCATCTGCGGGTTGAGCCGGCTGCCGAGCTCGATGTCGACCGCGGCCACGATCACCTTGTTGGAAGCGATGCCGCCTTGTCGAGAGACCCAGCCCGTCGCATAGATGGCGGCCGCGAGGCCGGTCAGGAGGGCCAGCAGCAGCAGCCCGAGCGCCTTGATGTTTTTCATGCGAGTCTCCGCGAGGATTGGAGGGATGGACGAAGGGGCGGGCTACACGTAGCCCAGCTGGTGCGCCAGGATCTCGGCAACGGTCCCCGCGCAGATGCAGATGCCGTAGGGCAGCTTTCCGATCGACTGCCGCGGGTCGACGGTTGCGCTCGGGCGCACGCCGGCCATGCCCGAGACGACGAGGCCCTGCGCCGCATGCTTCACGTTGGACAGCATGTGGCACAGGCGGCGCCGGTGGAGCGCGAAGGCGATCGCCGCCACGCCGCCGGCGATGCAGGTGAACAGAATGGCGACCAGCGTCTGGTACGGCCCGAGGAAGGCGCCGACCATCGCCATCAGCTTGACGTCGCCCGCGCCCATGATCCCGAGCAGGTAGAACGGCAGCATGATCGCGAAGCCGGTCGCCAGCCCGCCCAGCGCCAGCGAGGCGCCGGCCGCGGGCGTGCGCGCCGCGAAGGTGCCGTAGATCACCGCGAAGACCATGCCGCCGAAGGTGAGCCAGTTGGGAATGCGGTAGAAGCGCCAGTCGCTGACCGCGGCCATCAGCAGCAGCACGAGCAGCCCGCCCATGCGGAAGTCCGTGGCCAGCATGGTGAGCAGGTCGAGGAAGGCGTCGAGTTCGCGCATGGTGCGTGCGTCCGTCGTGGTTGGCTGCGGCCGAAGCAGCTCAGGCGCTGCGCCGGAGCGCCAGCAGCAACAAGAGGCACACCACCAGCACGAGCGAGCCGATGAGGGCGAACTCCATGAACGACATGCCCGCGTCCTCGCGCAGCAGGTTCAGGAAAGTTCTTGGCAGCAGGTTGATCGGTTCCATGCGTGTTCCCCGGTGATGTGGATCGGGCGTTTTGCCGTGGGGTCACTGTAGGAATCGCCCGGCGCGCGCACATGAGCGCTGCGCCCCTTTGTCCAGGGAGACAAGCGCCCCGGCCGGCTCCGGCGCGACCATGACAAAGCGCCTGCCTGCGCGGGCGCAAGGAAAAAGGGCCCTGGCATTGCGCCAGGGCCCTTTTTCTTCGGCTGCCGTCGGGTTCTCGTGCCCGTCAGTCGAGCGCGAGGTGCTGCCCGTGCAGCGCCGCCGCCGAGGGTGACGCGAGGAAGGCGATGGTCTCTGCCGCGACCGAGGTCGACACCCATTCGGCGGGGTTGGCGTCGGGCATGGCCTGCCGGTTCGCGGGCGTGTCGAGCACGGCCGGCGCCACGCTGTTGATGGCCACGCCATGCGGCGCGGCCTCGGCCGCCATGGCTTCCACCAGCCGCTGCAGCGCGCTCTTCGAAGCGATGTAGGCCGCCATGCCCGGCAGCCCGCGTGCCGCCACCTTGGCGCTCACGGCGACGATGCGGCCCGCGCCGCGCTCGATCATCGAAGGCAGCACCGCCTGCGTCACCGCCACGAAGGACCAGGCGTTCAGGTCCATCATCCGGTCCCAGCTCGCGCGCGTGAGCGCATGCGTGGCCTCGCCCATCTCGAAGCCGCCCGCGATGTGCACCAGCGCGTCGATGCGGCCGAAGGCCTTGAGCGTCTGCGCCGCAACGGCCGACAGCTCGGCCGTCGAAGTCACGTCGGCCTGCAGCAGCAGGTGCTGCGAGTTGTCGAGGCCGGGGAAGGTCTCGCTCAACCGATCGGCACGGTGGTCGATCAGTGCGAGGCGCGCGCCCTGCGCCAGAAAATGCTGGACCACCGCGCGGCCCAGCGCGCCTGCGGCGCCGGTGATCACCACGTGCGGAATGGTGCTGGTGTCTGTCATGGAAGTTCTCCTGATGAAGGGCGCGGCCCGTCTGTGATGACGAATGCTAACCCGCCGCGCACAAAATCGTTGAGCCCCCGAATTTTTACGCTATACTTGCGGTCTTGCCAAAAAACGCCAGACGTTTGAAAAGCAAGGGCTCTTAGCTCAGTTGGTAGAGCAGCGGACTCTTAATCCGTAGGTCGAGTGTTCGAGTCACTCAGGGCCCACCAACCAACATGAAAAGCCTGCTACCTCACCGGTAGCAGGCTTTTTTCATGGCCGCGCGGTGCAGCGCGCCCTGCCCGCCCGCAGGCACTTGGGCCGCCGCTGCGCCGCATGCGCGACTGCGATTTTTTCAGCAGAACGGCACTATTTCACGATTTGCTCGACGGTGTGCACCGGCGCCGGGCGGTCGCCTACGCGAGGACGGGGTTCGGCGTGGCATCTTGCGGGTTGCTGTCACGCATCGCCCGGAAGAAGAACAACCACAAGGCCGATCGGAAACTTCGCGCCCGAAGCGCAAGCTGATTTTTTACCCGCTCCGGCGGGTTTTTTTTGGCCTGCGCTTTCCCGCCGCAGCGCGGGCCGTCGCTACCACTCGCCGACCAGGCGCACGCGCTGATCGAGATCGAGGTGGTCGATGCCCGGCAACGGCGGCGCGCGTGAAGCGTCGGTGCGCGCATCGGGCGCACGGGTCGAGGCAGCGGCGGCAAGGCGCCGTGCCAGCGCTTGCGCCACCCGCTCGCGCGCGAGCGAGGCGCGAACGGCGGTGATCCTCCGGAACGGGGTGTTGCTGCGCTTGCGCATGGCGGCTCCTTTCAGGGTGGGGCCGGCGGCGCCATTTCGGTTGTGTCCTCGCGCGACGGACGGCAGCACCTGCATGCTGCCGCCCCGTCCGACGTCGCTGCACAGGAACGGGCCACTTTCCTGCACATCCCGCCAGGCCGTCGACGCGGCTGGAACTGGCGGTGTGGCGAAGGCACACCCGAAATGGCATGGCCGACAAAAACAAACAAACAAAAAGCGAAGAGGCCCGGAACCTTGCGGTGTCCGGGCCTCTGGTGAAGAGCGCTTGGAAGGTCTGCGCTACGCGCAACCTCCGCCCGGTGGCATCTGAACTTCGAACGCGGCAACGCGCACGAGCGATCGGCCCGAAGCGGGTCGAATGCTGGTGAGATGGCGTGCGTTGGTCACGATGCGTCCTGGCGGAGGGTTGCCGGGAGAAGACATGGGCGGTATGAACCGCGAATGAGCCGGACTGTAAATAGTGTTTACGGCAGCGTCAACAACCGGGACAATCTTTTCTCGTCTTGTTGTTGTTTTCAAACAGAGTGCCCAATCCCACCGTCGCGCGCCGCCGCAATGTTCTTGCGCTGCACCGCCGTTTTCTCGAAGGGGCCATCGCGGCCGGCCTGCCCGCCAAGGGCCTGGACCAGGCCTTCGCGAGGAAGATCGAAATCTCGCCGAGCATGTGGAGCCAGATCAAGAGCGCCCGGCCGATCGGCGACAAGCTCGCGCGCCAGATCGAGCGGCATTGCGAGGTCGAGCCCGGATGGCTCGATCGCGAAGACCTCGCGAGCGAGCTGCCCGACGCGGCCGAGGAACGCTTCGTCGCGGCCGCGCGCGAGGCCTGGCGGCAGTCCAATGCGAAGGGAAAGAAGGAACTGAGCGGCTGGCTGCGGCAGCGCCTGCGCGAAGCCGGTGAACCGGGCGCGCCCTGAGGCGGCTCAGGCAGCCGGCGCGAAGCCGCGCAGCACGGCCGCACGCAGGTCGTCGGGAATCTCCACCGCGCGGTGGCTTTCGAGCGAGGTGGTCACGAGCACCTGCTTGAGCTGCATGCGCAGTTCGTCGCTCGCCGGATCGAAGCAGCGCAGCGCGAGCGCCAGCGAGCGCGAACCCAGCCGCTCGACCGAGAGCCCCAGCATCACGTGGTCGCCCATGCGGCTCACGGCGCGGAAGTCGGCTTCGAGCCGCACCGTCGGCAGGCCGATGCGACGCTCGGCGATCAGCGCGTGGTAGTCGATGCCGAGGCCCTCGCTCACCCAGTCCTCGACGAGCCCGTTGAGCATCACGAAGTACTGCGGATAGAAGACGATGCCGGCGGGGTCGCAGTCCGAGAAGCGGACCATGCGCGCGCGGCGGAACTCGGCCGCGCTCATGCGGCGTCCTCCGCCGCGGCATCGCTGCGCATCACGTGCACGCGCAGCAGCCCGAGCTGCGCATGCATCTGCTTCACGGTCTTCATGTCGAGGCCCGAGAACATCTCCAGGATCCACTGCTCGTGTTCCTTGGCCATGGCCTCGAAGCTCGTGCGGCCGCGCGGCGTGAGGCTCACGATCCAGGAGCGCCGGTCGTCGGGGCTGTGCGTGCGCACCACCACGCCTTCGCGCTCGAGCTCGTCGGTCAGGCCGGTGACGTTGCCGCCCGTCACCATCAGGTAGCGCGAGAGCACGCGCATCTTGAGGCCCTCTTCGTAGCGGTAGAGCTGCGCCATGTAGTCGAAGCGCGCGAGCGAGATGCCGAAGCGTTCGCGCAGCCGGCGCCGGATCTCGGCCTCGATCTGCGTGGTGCTCGCCAGCATGCGCAGCCAGAGCTTGAGCATCGCGTGGTCCTCGCGGCCGGCGCGCGCCTCGTGGCCGAGCTCCTCGGCGTCGCTGAGCGCGGCATGCGAGGCATCGTGGCGCATCGCCATCACATCACCTCCCCGCCCGAGACCGAGATCGACTGCCCCGTGACGGCGCCGGCGCCCTCGCCGCAGAGCCAGCGCACGGCATCGGCGACTTCGGCCGGCTGCACGATGCGCTTCTGCGGATTGACGCTCGAGAACTCGGCCAGCGCATCGGCTTCGCTGCGGCCGGTCTTGCCGACCACGTTGGCCACGCTCGTGCGCAGGATGTCGGTGTCGGTGTAGCCGGGGCAGACCGCGTTCACGGTGACGCCCTTGCGCGCCACTTCGAGCGCGAGCGCGCGCGTGAGCCCGATCACGCCGTGCTTGGCCGCGGTGTAGGCCGCCACGTAGGCATAGCCCTTCTGGCCCGCGGTGCTCGCGATGTTGACGATGCGGCCCCAGCCCGCGTCGAGCATGCCGGGCAGCGCGGCCTGGGTGCAGAGGAAGGTGCCGGTCAGGTTCACGCTCAGCATGCGCTGCCAGAGCGCGGCCGAGGTCTTGAGGAAGGGCGCGCTCTCGGCGGCGCCGGCGTTGTTGACGAGGATCGCGACCGGCCCGCGCTCTTTGGCTGCCTGCGCGAAGGCCGTGCGCACGGCGGCCTCGTCGGCCACGTCGGCCACCGCCGCGCCGTGGCCCTGGCCTGCGAGCGTCGCGGCCAGGCGCTGCAGCGCGTCGAGGTCGCGGCCGAGCAATGTGAGGGTGGCGCCTTCGGCGGCGAGGGTGCGGGCGATTTCGGCGCCGATGCCGCGCGCGGCGCCGGTGACGAGGGCATGGCGCCCGGCGAGTGGATTTGCGTTCATACCTGAAATGTTTAGTACTGAACTATTTTAGCGGACCGCCGCGATGGCCCCGCTCAGCGCATGAAGCGCCCCCCGTTGAGGTCGAGGGTGGCGCCGGTCACGAAGGCCGCCGCGGGCGACGCGAGGTAGACCACCGCAGCTGCCACCTCCTCCGGCTCGCCGAAGCGCCCCAGCGGGATCGATTGCCGCAGCGCCTGCTGCCGCGCCGGCTCCAGCGCATCGAGCGCGGGGCTGCGCACCGCGGCCGGTGCCACGGCGTTGACCGTGACGCCATGCGGTGCGAGTTCCTGCGCGAAGCTGCGCGTCAGCGCGAGCAGCGCCGCCTTGCTGGCCGCGTAGTGCGCGCCCGTCGCGGCGCTGGGCTGCTGCCCGGCCAGCGAGGCGAGGTTGACGATGCGGCCGGCGCCGCGCGAACGCATGTGGCGCCCCGCGATGCGGCAGCCGAAGAAGCTGCCGCGCAGGTTGACCGCGAGCACGTCGTCCCACTCGTCCGCGCCGATGTCCCAGACCGAGGTGAAGGCGGTGCGCGCGGCATTGTTGACGAGCAGGTCGACCGCGCCGAACTGCGCCACGGCCATGTCGAAGCAGCGCGCGAACGCCGCCTCGTCGCGCACGTCGAGTGCCATCGCGAGGCACTCTGCGCCCGCGGCGCGCAGGCGGGCGGCGGCGCGCTCGGCGGCCGCCCCATCGAGGTCCGCGAGCACCACGCGCGCGCCCGCTTCCGCCAGGCCGCGCGCGATCGCCTCGCCCAGGCCCTGCGCGGCGCCGGTCACGAAGGCGGTGCGGCCGGCGAGCAGGCTCATGCCAGCTTCGCGGCCGGGCGTGCCGCCGGCCCGCGGTCCCAGGTGCCCGGGCCCACGCCGCGCTCGCGCAGCCTGAACTTCTGCACCTTGCCGTTCTCGGTGCGCGGCAGGTCGGGCAGCAGGTCGACGTAGCGCGGCAGCGCGAAGTAAGGCAGGCGGCTTTCGCAGAAGCGCACGACGTCGGCCGGATCGATGCGCTCGCCCTCGCGCGCGACGAGCGCGGCCATCACTTCGTCCTCGGCCAGCTCCGAGCGCACGGGATAGACGGCGCAGGCCGCCACGGCCGGATGGCTCAGCAGCACCTGCTCGACCTCGAAGGACGAGATGTTCTCGCCGCGGCGGCGGATCGCGTCCTTGATGCGGTCGACGAAGCGGAAGGCGCCGTCGGCATCGCGCACCACGCGGTCGCCGGTGTGGAACCAGAGGTTGCGCCAGGCCTCGACGGTCTTCTCGGGCATGTGGAAGTAGCCGCTCGCGAAGACATAGGGTTCGTCGGCGCGCAGCAGCAGTTCGCCGGCCTCGCCGGGCGGCAGCGCCGCATCGTCCTCGTCGGCCACGCGCGCCTCGAAGCCCGGCCGCAGCCAGCCCATCACGCCGCCGCGCGGCGAGTCGGGCGCGGTCGCGATCGCGAAATTGGTCTCGGTCGAGCCGTAGCCTTCGAGCAGCCGCACGCCGGTGCGCTCGAAGAAGCTCTGCCCCGCCGCCGCCGGCACGCCGGGCCCGAGGCCGATGCGCACGCGGTGGCCGCGCTCCGCCTCGCCCGCCGGCTGCGCGAGCAGGATCGGCACCATCGCGCCGAGCAGATAGACCACGGTGGCGCCGTTCGCGCGCATCGCGGGCCAGAAGCCCGAGGCCGAGAAGCGCGTCTCGAACACCGCCTCGGCGCCCGTGAGCGCGGCCTGTGCGAAGGTGTTGAGCGCGTTGATGTGGAACAGCGGCAAGGTGGTGCACAGCACGTCGTCGGCGCCCACGCCGAGCACCTCGGCGCTGTGCACGCCCCACCAGAAATACTGCGCATGCGGGCAGACCACGCCCTTGGCCGGCCCCGTGGTGCCCGAGGTGTAGAGGATCGCGAGCGGATCGCCGGGCTGCACCGGCGCCGCATCAACGGGCGTTGTGGCACCTGCGGGGCAGGTCCGCACGCGCATGCTTGCGGGCGCCTGCCACGTCCCATCGCTGCCGGCCGACGGCTCGCCGACGATCCAGATCTCCTCGAGCTTCGTGCGCGCGAGGTCCGCGGTGTTCAGCCGCTCGAGAAAACCGGCCTCGATGACCAGCAGCCGGGCTTCGCTGTGCGCGAGGAAGTAGCCGATCTGCGGCCCCATCGACGCGGTGTTGACCGGCACCGTCACCGCGCCGAGCCAGCCGGCGCCGAGGAAGGTTTCGAGGAACTCGATGCGGTTGCCGCACATGAGCGCGATGCGGTCGCCGCGCGCGATGCCGGCCTGTGCGAGCACGCCCGCGCGGGCGGCGGCGGCCCCGGCGGCACCGGCATGGGACCAGCGCCGGTCGCCGATGCGCAGCAGCGGCCGTGCGCCGAACAGCGCCGCCTGCCGGCGCAGCATGTCCGGCAGCGTGCGCGCGGCGGGTGGCACGCTGCGCGGCGCGGCGTTATGCGTCATCGTGCGTGCCCCCGCCGAGGTAGGTGGCCTGCACGCGCGGATCGCCCGCGAGTTCGCCCGAGGCGCCCGAGAGCGCGATCTCGCCGGTCTCGAGCACATAGCCGTGGTCCGAGGTCTCGAGCGCGGCGCGCGCGTTCTGCTCGACCAGCAGGATCGAGACGCCGTCCTCGCGCAGCTTGCGCACGATCGACAGGATGTCGCGCACGATCAGCGGTGCGAGGCCGAGGCTGGGCTCGTCGAGCATCAACAGGCGCGGCGCCGACATCAGCGCGCGGCCCACCGCGAGCATCTGGCGCTCGCCGCCCGAGAGCGTGTCGGCGCGCTGCGCGCGGCGCTCGGCGAGCCGCGGGAAGCGGTCGTACACCGACTGCAGCCTGCGCTTCATCGCATCGCCGCGCAGCCGCTTGGCGTAGGCGCCGAGCTGCAGGTTGTCGAGCACCGTGAGCTCGCCGAACAGCTCGCGCTTCTCGGGCACCAGGCACAGGCCGCGCTCCACACGCGCCTCGACGTCGAGCCCCTGCAGGTCCTCGCCCTCGAAACGCAGCGTGCCGCGGCACGGCAGCAGGCCCATCGCGGCTGCGAGCAGCGTGGTCTTGCCCGCGCCGTTCGGGCCGATCACCGAGATGATCTGGCCCGGCTGCAAAGCCAGCGAGACGCCGCGCACCGCCTCGACCTGGCCGTAGGACACGTGCAGGTCGCCGATCTCCAGCATCGCGGTCATGACAGGACCTCCATGCTGCGCACCGCGCCCGTCGGGGCGGCGGCTGCCGCCGGCGCCTCGTCCACCACGCTGCCCAGGTAGGCGGCCTGCACGCGCGGATCGGCGCGCACCGCGGCGGGCACGCCTTCCACCAGCTTGGCGCCGAAGTTCATCACCACGAGGCGATCGACGAGTTTCATCACGAAGTCCATGTCATGTTCGACGATGAGGATGGTCACGCCCTCCTCGCGCAGCTTGCGCAGCAGCTCGCCGAGCGCCATCTTTTCCTTGCGCCGCAGGCCGGCCGCGGGCTCGTCCAGCACCAGCAGCACCGGGTCGGCCGCGAGCGCGCGTGCGATCTCGAGGATGCGCTGCGTGCCCAGCGGCAGGCTGCCCGCGAGCTCGTGCGCGCGGTCGCCCAGGCCGATGCGGTCGAGCTGCCGCTGCGCCTCCTGCAGGATCTGCATCTCCTCGCCGCGGTCGAGCCGGAGGCCGGCCTTCAGGATGCCGGCGCCCGTGCGCGCATGCGCGCCCAGCGCCACGTTGTCGAGCAGGCTCATGTGCGGGCGCAGCTTCACGTGCTGGAAGGTGCGCGCCAGGCCCAGCCGCGCCACCGCGCGCTGCGGCATGCCGGCGATGTCGCGGCCGAGAAAGCGCACCTGGCCCGACGTCATCGGCAGCGTGCAGGTCAGCAGGTTGAACATGGTCGACTTGCCCGCGCCGTTGGGTCCGATCAGGCCGACGATCTCGCCGGCGTTCACGTCGAAGCTCACGTCGTTCACCGCCACCAGCCCGCCGAAGCGCTTGACCGCGCCCTGCACCGACAGCACCGGCGTGCCGCGCGCCGGCAGTGCGCGATGCGGCAGCGGCGCCACCGCGGGCGCGTCGTGGCGCGAGGCGACCGGCGGGCCGGCGCGCCGCAGGCGCCAGCGCCGCAAGAGGCCCATGAGCCCGCTGCGCGCGAAGTGCAGCAGCAGGATGAAGAGCGTGGCGAAGGCCACGGCCTCGAGCTGGCCGGCGCGCTGCGTCAGCATCGGCAGCACGTCCTGCAGGCCGTTCTTGAGCACCAGCACCAGCGCCGCGCCCACGAGCGCGCCCGAGAGCTGGCCGAGACCGCCGGCCACCGCCATCAGCAAATACTCGATGCTCGCGCGCACGTCGAAGGGCGAGGGGCTGACGAAGCGGTTCATGTGCGCATAGAGCCAGCCCGCGAGCCCGGCGAACAGCGCGGCCGTGACGAACAGCGACAGCCGCACGCGGTAGGCATCGGCGCCCACGCTCGCGAGCAGCGTGGCGCCGCCGCGCAGGCCGCGGATCGCACGGCCGGGCCGCGATTGCAGCAGGTTGTGGCTGAACAGGCAGGCCAGCCCGACCACGGCCCAGATCAGGTAGTACATCGCGCGCGGATCGGCGAGCGAGAAGCCCGCGATGCGCAGCGCCGGGATGTTCGACAGGCCCGTGTGCCGCCCGAGCGCATCGACGTTGCCGAACAGCATCGCGATCGACAGCCCCCAGGCGATGGTGCTGAGCGGCAGGAAGTGTCCGCCGAGGCGCAGCGTGAGCATGCCGATCGCGAGCGCCGACAGGCCCGTGAGCAGCAGCGCGAACACGAGCCCGACCCACGGCGACAGGCCCTGCGTGGTGGTGAGCCACGCGGTGGCATAGGCCGCGATGCCGACGAAGGCCGCCTGCCCGAAGGAGGTGGCGCCGCCCACGCCGGTGAGCAGCACCAGGCCCAGCGCCACCAGCGCGCCGATGCCGATGTCGTTGAGCAGCGAGACGGTGAAGCTGCCCGCCACCGCCGGCACCAGCGCCAGCACGGCGACGACCGCGCCCACCCAGACCATGCACTGGCGCATGCGGAGCTTGTCGTTCATTGGTCCACCTCGTCTTCTTCCTCTTCGCTGTGGGCTGCCAGGAAGGAGCGCAGCATCAGCACCGGGATCAGCAGGCTGAACACGATCACGTCCTTGAGCGCGCCGCTCCAGAACGAAGCGAAGCTCTCGACCACGCCGACCGCCAGCGCACCGAGCGCGGTCATCGGGTAGCTCACCAGCCCGCCGATGATCGCGGCCACGAAGGCCTTGAGGCCGATGATGAAGCCCGAGTCGTAGTACATGGTGGTCACGGGCGCGATCAGCACGCCGATCAGGCCCGCCAGCAGCGAGGCGCAGCCGTAGGCCAGCAGCGCCGTGCGCACCGGCCGGATGCCGACCAGCCGCGCACCGACGCGGTTGACCGCCGTGGCGCGCAGCGCCTTGCCGGCCACCGTTCGCTCGAACACCAGGAAGAACAGCCCGCTGAGCACGATCGCCGCGCCCACCATCAGCACCACCTGGCCGCTGACCGTGAAGCCGTCGCCGAGCGTGAACATCGCGCTCGTGAGCGGCGTGGTGCGCGAGCCCTCGGGCCCGAAGAACAGCAGGCCCAGGCCCGAGAGCAGGAAGTGCAGCGCGAGCGAGACGATCAAAAGCACCAGCACCGACGCATCGGCGATCGGCTGGAACACCACGCGCGCGAGCAGCGGCGCCATCGGCACCACCAGCAGCACCGCCACCGCGATGTGCACCGCCACCGGCACGCCGGGCCGCGCCGCCAGCCATGCGAGCACGCAGGGCACCGCGGGCAGCACGCCCCAGGTCAGGAGCGCCTTCGGAATGCGTGCGGCCTCGCCGCGGCGCAGCAGGCTGCCTATCTCAGTGGCCAGCGCCAGCGCGGCCAGCACCGCGACCAGGCCGATGGTCGGCGGCACGCGGCCGGTCTCGAAGGCCGCGAGCGACAGCGCCGCGAAGGCCGCGAGGTCGCCGAAGGGCACGAACACCACGCGGGTGACCGAGAAGATCAGCACCAGCCCGAGCCCGGCCAGCAGATAGACCGCACCGTTGGCCAGGCCGTCGGTGACGAGGATCAATGCCACGTCCCAGGTCATGAAGGCACCCCCTGCAGGATTGTTGTGGTTGTGGTCGGGATGCGTGGGTTCAAGGTGCGAGCTTCCATTGGCCGTTGTCGAGCTTGACGATCACGCGCGCGCGTTCGTCCACGCCGTAGAGGTTGCCGGGCTTGAAGCTGTAGACGCCGTGCGTGCCCACCACCTCCCTGGTGCTGAAGATCGCGTCGCGCAGCGCCACGCGGAACTCCGCCGTGCCCGGCTCGGCCTTCTTCATCGCGCGCGATGCCGCGTCGGCGAACACCAGCCAGCCGTCGAAGGAATAGGCCGAGAAGGCATCGCTGGTCGACGCGTTGTTGACCTTCTGGAACACGGCGCGGAAATCGGTCGCGATCTTCTTGGTCGGATAGCCGTCGGGCAGCTGCTCGGCCACGATCACCGGGCCGGTGGGCATGAGCGCGTTCTGGCCCGCGGCGCCGACCACGCGCACGAAGTCGGGGTTGATCAGGCCGTGCTGGCCGTACACGCCGCCCCTGTAGCCGCGCTCCTGCAGTGCCAGGAAGGGCAAGGCCCCGGGCGTGCCCGCGCCGCCGGTCATCACCGCGTCGGGCCGCAGCGCGACGATCTTCAGCACCTGCCCCGTGACCGAGGCATCGCCGCGCGCATAGCGCTCGTTGCTCACCACCTTGATGCCGGCCGCGGGCGCGGCCTTCATCAGCGCGTTGTAGACCAGGTCGCCCCAGGCGTCGGTGAAGCCGATGTAGCCGACGGTCTTGACGTTGTTGCGCTTCATGCGCTCGACCACCGCGTCGATCATCAGCTGCGTGGGCTGCGCCACGGTCACGACCCACGGGTTCTCGGCCGCGTCGAGCAGGATCGGCGTGAGGCCGATCATCGGCGTCTTCGCCTCCTTGCCGACCTGCGCCATCGCGATCGCGGCCGGCACGCCCGAGGTGCCCATGAGCAGGTCGACCTTGTCCTCCTCGATCAGCTTGCGCGCGTTGCGGCCGGCCGTGGTCGGGTCGGAGCCGTCGTCGAGCACGATGAGCTGGATCTTGCGGCCCTCGACCTCGCCCTTGTAGGCCAGCGCCGCCTGCATGCCCTTGGCATAGGGCACGCCGAGCGAGGAGTTGGGGCCGGAGAGCGAGACGCTCAGCCCCACTTTGAGATCGGCCGCCAGGGCGCTCGCGATGCCGCAAGCGGTCAGCGCCGCGGCGAGGGTGCCGCGCGCCAGGGTCTGCATCAGGCTCTTCATGTCGTAGCTCCGGTGATGAGAAACAAGGGTGGAAGAAACGGGGGAATACTCAGATGAACAGCTGGATCGCCGGCAAGGCCCGCCCGGGGTCGAGCAGGTCGATGCGCTTCTCGCGGATGGCCCAGCCCGCGTCGGTGCGCACGAGGCGGTGGCGCGCCGTGCCGCTCAGCAGCAGTTGCGCCCCCGCCGCGCGATTCGACGTAGACGAAGGGCGTGCGCAGGCGGACCTCGCCGCCCTCGCCTTCCTCCTGCTCGATGCGCGAGGCCTGCAGCACATGCTGGCAATGGCTCATCGGATGCTGCGAGTGGGCGCGCGGATTCTTCAGCCGCTCGACGCGCAGCTGCAGCAGCAGCCGGTCCTCGAAGGCCAGCGAGTTGTGCGAGAACGGATCGGCCTGCGCCGCGCCGAGCAGCGGCACCCAGTAGCGGCCGTCCTCGGCGAAGAGCGCGAGCCATTCGTCGAAGCGGCGGCCGTCGAGCAGCGCGGCCTCGTGCGCCGCGAAATCGCGCGGGTCGCCGTTCATGCGCCCACCTCCATGTCCGCCGCCATGGCCTTCGCCCAGGCGCGGAACTGGTTGCGCATCAGCAGTTCGTTGGTGCCGTTGGTGGTGACGGTCGACTGCGCACGTTCGGCCGCGTCGTAGCCGCGGTGCAGGCTGACCCATTCGTTGCCCCCGGCGCGCAGGCCCTTCTGGATGCTCTCGAACAGATGCACGTCGTCGTGCGCGACCACCGACATCGGCGAGAACACGAGCCGGTTGTAGCTCAGCGCGCGCTCGAACAGCAGCGCCGGCGCGCCGGCCGCGCGGAAGCTCCAGGCCTCGATCAGCGTGCGATCGGCCGCGAGCGGACGGATCACGCGGATGGCCTGCGGCGAACCCTTGACCGAGAGGCTCGGGTAGAGCACCGAGTTCTGCGGCGAACGCTGCAGGATCTCGGCGGCGCGCGCCTCGCCGTGCGCGGCACGCATCGCGGCCTCGTACGCGGGCAGCTGCGCATAGTTGGAGTGGATGCTGAAGTGGATGCCCAGCACGCTGTGCCCGTTGGCGAACACGCGCCCGCCCATCCTGTCGAAGAACTCGTAGCCCGAGCCGAAGGGCAGGATCTGCTCCATCGCCATCGGCTTGGGGTCATCGGGCGCATGGCCCTCCCACAGCGCCTCGGCCGCCTGGGTGGCCGACTCGTGGGTGGACATCGGATGCACCGTGTCGTTGATGTTCTCGAGGTAGACCTTCCAGTTGCAATGCACGATGTTGCGCAGCACGCCGCCTTCGGCCGTGAGCCGGCCCTCGGGCGAGCGGTCGACCATGTTGTCGATGGCGCCGAGCACCTCGCCGAAGTAATCCTCGAACGAGGGGCCCGCATCCGACAGCCGCACGAACACGAAGTCGCGGTAGACCTTCACATGCCGGACCGCCGAGAGCCCCTGCCCCGACTCGCAGGCCTTCAGCTGCGTGCCCTCGTAGCCGTTCTTCAGCGGCAGGCCCAGCGGCGCGCCGTCGAGCTTGTAGGTCCAGGCGTGGTAGGGGCAGCGGAAGAAGCGGCCGGTGTTGCCGCTCTCGTCCGTCACGAGCTGCGTGCCCTTGTGGGCGCAGCGGTTGTACATGACGTGCACCGCGCCGTCGGGCTGCCGCACCATCAGCAGCGGCCGGCCCGCGATCTCCTGCGTGATGAAGTCGCCCGCCGCCGGCACCTGGCTCGCATGGCCGAGGAAGACCCAGCTGTTGGCGAACAGGCGCTCCTGCTCGAGCGCGAAGAGCTCATCGCTCAGGTACAGGTCGCGGTGCACGCGGTCGTCCTGCACCAGCGCGGCGATGCGGTCGGGATGGTGGCGGTAGCTGTTCATCGGCGGGCGCTCGTTTTTTCAGGGAACGAGCTTCCACTGGCCCTTGTTCATCTGCACCACCACCACGCCGCGCTGGTCGGAGCCGTAGCGGTCGTCGGGCTTGAAGGTGTAGATGCCGTGCGTGCCCACCAGCTCCCTGGTCGACGCGATCGCGTCGCGCAGCGCCGTGCGGTACTGCGGCGTGCCCGGCTCGCCCTTGGCGCGCGAGGCGGCATCGGCGAGCAGCAGGTAGGCGTCGTAGGTGTAGGACGAGAAGGCGTCGGTCGGCACCGCGCCGTGCACCTTCTGGTAGGCCGCGCGGAAGCCCATCGCCACCTTCTTGATCGGGTTGCTCTCGGGCAGCTGGTCGGCCACGAGCACCGGGCCGCTCGGCACCTGCAGGCCCTCGATCGATGCGCCGCCCACGCGCACGAAGTCGGCGTTGATCAGGCCGTGCGTGCCGTAGATCTTGCCCTTGTAGCCGCGCTCGGCGAGCGCGATGTAGGGCAGCGCGCCCGGCGTGCCCGAGTTGCCCGCGAACACCGCGTCGGGCCGCTGCGCCACGATCTTGAGCACCTGGCCCGCGACCGACGAATCGCTGCGCGCATAGCGCTCGTTCGCCACCACCTTGATGCCGGCCTTCTCGGCGCTCTTCACGAGCGAGTCGTAGGCCAGGTCGCCGAGCGCGTCGGAAAAGCCGATGAAGGCCACGGTCTTCACGCCCGACTGCTTCATGCGCTCGACCACGCCCGCGACCATCAGCGGGAAGGGCTGCGAGACGGTCACGGTCCAGGCGCCCTCGGGGCCGGCGATGGTGACGGGCGTGGGCGAGATCAGCGGCGTGTTGAGCTCGCGCGCGACCGCGGCGATCGCCATCGCGCCGGGCACGCCCGAGGTGCCGATCAGCACGTCGACCTTGTCCTCGACCACCAGCTTGCGCGCATTGCGCCCGGCCGTGGTCGGGTCGGAGGCGTCGTCGAGCACGATCAACTCGACCTTGCGGCCCGCGATCTGCGGATGCTCGGCGAGCGCCGCGCGGATGCCCTTCTCGTAGGGCACCCCGAGCGCGGCCACCGGGCCCGAGAGCGAGCTGATGAAGCCGATCTTGAGGTCGGCCGCGAGGGCCTGCGAGGCGGCCAGCGCGATGGCGGTGGCGGCGACGATGCGGGAGAGTCGGTGCGTCATGTCGATCCTCAGGGAACCAGCTTCCACTGGCCCTTCTCGAGCTTCACCACCACGCGCGACCGCTCGTCCGAGCCATAGCGGTCCGTCGGCTTGAAGTTGTAGACGCTGTGCGTGCCCACCAGCTCCTTCGTGCTGGTGATCGCATCGCGCAGCGCCACGCGGAACTGCGGCGTGCCGGGCTCGGCCTTGGTGGCGAGTGCGCGCTGCGCGGCGTCGAGGTAGAGCAGCCATGCGTCGAAGCTGTAGGCCGAGAAGGCGTCGGTCGGCGCCGCGCCGTTGGCCTTCTGGTAGGCCGCGCGGAAATCGAGCGAGACCTTGCGGATCGGGTTGCTCTCGGGCAGCTGCTCGGCCACGATCACCGGGCCGGTGGGTGCCAGCAGGCCTTCGACCGCGTTGCCGCCCACGCGCACGAAGTCGGGGTTGATGAGCGCGTGCATGCCGTAGATCTGGCCCTTGTAGCCGCGCTCCGCGAGCGCGAGGTAGGGCAGCGCGCCCGGCGTGCCCGAGGTGCCGGTGATCACCGCGTCGGGCCGCAGGGCCACGATCTTGAGCACCTGCCCGGTGACCGACGCGTCGGCGCGCGCATAGCGCTCGTTGGAGACGATCTTGATGCCCTCGGGGCCGGCGCTCTTCTGCAGCGCGTCGTAGACCAGGTCGCCCCAGGCGTCGGAGAAGCCGATGTAGCCCACCGTCTTCACGCCCGACTTCTTCATGCGCTCGACCACCGCGCTCACCATCAGCGGCGCGGGCTGCGGCAGCGTCACCATCCAGGCGCCCTCCTCGCCCGGCAGGTTGGCGTTGGCGATGGAGATCAGCGGCGTCTTCGTCTCGCGCGCCACGCCCGCGATGGCGAGCGCGCCGGGCGAGCCCGCGGTGCCGATGATGACGTCGACCTTGTCCTCCTCGATCATCTTGCGGGCATTGCGCGCAGCGGTCGACGGATCGGAGGCGTCGTCGAGCTGCACGAGCTGGATCTTGCGGCCGCCGAGTTCCGACTTGTAGGCGACCGCGGCCTTCATGCCCTTCTCGTAGGGAATGCCGAGCGAGGACACCGGGCCCGAGAGCGAGGTGATGAAGCCGACCTTGAGGTCGGCCGCGAGCGCGCCGGTGGCCAGGCCGAGGCCGAGCACGAGGCCGGCCAGCGCGCGCAGGGGGGTGATCGGGAGATTCTTCATGGGGGTTGCTCCTCCAGGGGTGGGAAAAAGGTTCGCGCTCAGAGCGCCAGGCTGCCGACGCTGGTGCCGCCGCAGACGTACAGCACCTGTCCGGTGACGAAGCTGTTCTCGGGGCTGGCGAAGAAGCGCACCGCGCGCGCCACGTCGGCCGATTCGCCGAGGCGCCTGACCGGCACGGATGCCGCGAGTGCGCGCTCGCGCTCGCTGCCGGCCTCGACCACGTCGTAGAACATGTCGGTGCGGATCGGCCCGGGTGCGACCACGTTCACCGTGATGCCCTCGGGCGCGAGCTCGAGCGCCCAGGTGCGCGCCATGCCCAGCATGCCGGCCTTGGTGGCCGAATAGCTGGTGCGCGTGGCCAGGCCCAGCGCCGCGCGCGAGGACAGCAGCACCACGCGGCCGAAGCGCTGCGCGCGCATCGCGGGCAGCGCGCCCTGCACCAGCTGGATCGCGCAGCCCAGGTGCAGGTCGACCAGCGCATCGAGGTCGTCGAGCTTCACCTCGGGCAGCAGCGCGGCGCGGATCACGCCGGCGTTGTGGACGATGGTGGTCGGCGCGAAGCGCTCGACCAGTTCGCGCACCGCCTCGCCCGTGGCCGCGCGGTCGCTCAGGTCGACCTCGATGCTGTGCAGTTTCGGATGCTCGATGTCGGCCTTGCGGCGCGCGAGCGAGACCACCTCGTAGCCCTGCGCGAGCAGGTCCTCGCAGATCGCGCGGCCGATGCCGGCGCTGCCGCCGGTGACGGCGGCCACTTTGGGTCGGGTGCTCATGGCTGTTGCTCCTTCCCCCGCTGGGGGAAGGCCGGGATGGGGGCATCCGCAGCCGTGGCCGTGGAGGCGCCGCTCGCCCCCAACCCTGCCCTCCCCCAGCGGGCGAGGGAGCAAGACATCGCGTTCATACGGTACCTCCCACCAGCGCGAGCACGCGCAGCGGGCTGCCGCTGCCCTTCTCGATCTTGAGCGGCGGGCAGATCAGCACCGCGCCCGCGGGCGGCAGCAGGTCGAGGTTGCAGAGGCACTGCAGCCCGTAGCGGCCCGCGCCGTGCATGTAGTAGTGGCAGGGGTATGGCGGGCGCAGGTGGTAGCCCTGGCCGGCGTCGGTGCCGATGGCCTCGGAGCCGAAGCCCAGCACGTCGCGCTGCTCGACCAGGAAGCGCACGGCCTCGGTGCTCGGGCCGGGCGTGTGCTGGCCGGTCTCGTCGAAGTTCTGGTAGGCCGCCGGGTCGCTGCGCTTGGACCAGTCGGTGCGCATCAGCACCCACGCGCCCTTCGGGATGCGGCCGTGCGCGGCCTCGTAGCGCTCGATATCGGCCACGCTCAGCAGGTAGTCGTCGTTGGCCTGGACGTCGGCCGAGCAGTCGATCACGCAGGCCGGCGCGACGAAGTTCTGCACCGGAATGGTGTCGACCGCGTTGTTCGGCAGGTCGCGCCCCGAGATCCAGTGGATCGGCGCATCGAAGTGCGTGCCCGTGTGCTCGCCGCAGGAGAAGTTGTTCCAGTACCAGGCCGGGCCGCGCTCGTCGTACTTCGAGACTTCCTCGATGCGGAAGGGCCAGCACTGGCCCATCTCGGGCGGCAGCGCAATCTGCGGAAACTCGGGCGTGAGCGTCTGCGTGAGGTCGATCACGCGGATGCGGCCGCTCGCCATCGCGGTCACGAGGCCGCCGAGGATGTCGGCGGCGGACATGAGGTCTGTTGCTGTGGTCATGGTTCAGTGCTCTTGAATGCGGACTTCCGGACGCAGAGGACGCGAAGGATTCGCGAAGGACGCGAAAGTGAAAACCGAATCTGGATGGGATGCACGCAGGCAGCGCTCGATGGCGCGCGTCGGTAGTTCGTCGGCTGTCTTCATGAAAATCCTTTCGGTATTCCTTTCGCGCCCTTCGCGAATCCTTCGCGTCCTCTGCGTCGGGCAGCCCGATTTCGACGGCCTATCCACCCGCCGCAAGCTCGCGCTCCAGCACCTTGGGGTTGTCGCGCCAGCGCTCGAGCCACTCCTGGGCCACGTCGCCGGGATACACGTCCTCCACGCCGTCGCGCAGCGCCTTCACGATCGCGTTCGCGAGCGCCGTGGGCGCGAGCTTGGGCGGCGGGGTGTGCTGGTTCCATTCGTCGTCGATGGGGCCGGGGAACACGTTGATCACGCGGATGCCCGCGGGGCGCATCTCGGCGCGCAGGCATTGCGCGAGCGAGTACGCGGCCGCCTTCGAGGCGCTGAAGGTGCCGTGCGGCGGGAAGTTGCTGAGCGCGTAGATCGACAGCAGGTTGACCCAGGCGGTCGCGCCGGTCGCGCCGTCGGCCGAGCGGCCCTTGAGCGCCGGGCCGAACTCCTGCGCGAGCCGCAGCAGGCCGAAGTAGTTGATGTCCATCTCGGCCTTGGCCACGTCGGTGCCGCGGCGCGAACCGATGCCGAAGCTGCGGTGCACCTCGGCGTTGTTGATCACGATGTCGACCTTGCCGCCGATCGAAGCGGCGACCTCGGTCACCTGGCGGCCGTTGGTCAGGTCGAGCGGCACCAGCGTGACCTGCGGCAGCGCGGAGATGTCGTCGAGCCCGTCGCCAAGCTTCTTCCACGGCTCGGCATGGCCGACCCAGACGATGTCGGCGCCGGCCTTCACGAGCGCGCGCACCAGCGCCTGGCCCACCTCGGTCTTGCCGTCGGTCACCAGCGCCTTGCGGTACTTGGGGTCGCTGGTCATTTCGCGCAGCATCTTGTCGTCGGCCATGTGGGGACTCCCTTCGGTCGGAAAAGCAATGAGGACGGCCTGGCCGGCGCGGTCGAGCCGGGCGCCGACGCGCACGCGGGAGGGCGGCTCGCCGACCTCGCCGTGCAGATGGACCATGAGCGTGGGCCCGGCATCGAGATGCACCAGACCGAGCCGCCAGGGCAGCCGCTCGCGGAAGAACAGGTCGTTGCTGTGGTGCAGCGTGGTGCTGCCGAGCAGTTCGCCCTCGCCGCTCTGCGCGCGCCAGCGCAGCGCGGCCGAGAGGCACTTGTGGCAGACCTCGCGCGGCGGGTACTGCACGGCGCCGCACTGCTCGCAGGTCTGCAGCTCGAAGCGCCCTTCGGCCGCAGCCGCCGTGAGGCCCAGCGCCACGCGGCCGCGCGCGCCGGGCGGCAGGTTCATCTGCCGCGTGCGCAGCACCGGGTTCTTGCGCGGGGGGCGCATCAGGGGCATGGTCATGGTGTGCTGTGCCTCATGAAAGCGGAGTTCGGACAGCCGACCGCAGAAGTCGCAGAGGTCTCGCAGAAGTCGCGAAAGGAATCCGAAGAAGATCCTTCATGGTTTTCTTCTGCGACTTCTGCGGAACCTTTGCGATTTCTGCGTTCGGTACCCGTGTTCATGACGGCCTCCCCAGAATCACCGCGCCCGTGCACAGGCAGCGGTCGTAGGTCACCATGCCGAAGCCCGCGACGAGGCCCAGCTTCGCGTCCGGCACCGCGCGCGGACCGGCCGCGTCGGTGAGCTGCCGGATCGCCTCGACCATGCCGAGGAAGCCGCCCGCGGCGCCGGCCTGTCCGCCGGAGAGCTGCCCGCCGCTGGTGTTGTTGGGAAAGCTGCCGTCGAAGGTCATGGTGTGCGACTGCACGAAGGCCGGGCCCTCGCCCTTCTCGCAGAAGCCCAGGTCCTCGAACTGCATCATCACGATCACCGGGTAGTCGTCGTAGGTCTGCACGAAGTCGAGTTCGGCGGGCCGCACGCCGGCCTGCGCGTAGAGGTCGTCGCGGTCGCGGCGCCATCCGCCCTGCACCATCACCGGGTCTTCGGCATAGGCGTTGTGGCGCTCGATCGCGCCGCGGATCACCACGTGCGCCAGGCCGAGGTCGCGCGCGCGCTGCTCGCTCATCACGAGGAAGGCGTCGGCGCCCGCGCAGGGCATCACGCAGTCGAACAGATGGATCGGGTCGGAGATCGGGCGCGCGGCCATGTACTCGTCGAGCGTCAGCGCCTTCTTGAACATCGCGTTCGGATTGCCGAGCGCATTGGTGCGCTGGTCCACGCAGATGCGGCCGAAGTCCTCGCGCCTGGCGCCGAAGCTGCGCATGTAGTTGGCGGTGATGAAGGCGAAGATCGAGTTCGGTCCGCCCGAGCCGTAGGGGTAGCTCGCATCGCGCGCGAAGTTGCTGAAGCTGCCGAGCGTCTGGCGGAACGAATCGACGTGGTTGGTGTCGGCGCCCACGCAGGCCACGATGTCGGCGTCGCCGGCCTGCACCGCGCGCGCGGCGCGGCGCAGGCACATCACGCCCGAGGCGCCGCCCGTGGGCACATGGTCGAGCCAGCGCGGCGACAGCCCCAGGTGCTGCGTGACGCCCACGGCCGTGTCGGGCGCGAGCGAGAAGCTGCTGAGGCTCAGGCCGTCGATCTGGTCCTTGGGCACGCCGCTGGCCTTCACGAGCGCTTCGATCGCCTGGCCGATGAACCAGTGCGCGGTGCGGGTGGAATAGCGCACGTAGGGCACGGTCACGGGCACCGCGACCGCGACGCCTTCGTACGAAAGCCGCTTGCTGGCGCTCATGCCGGCTGCCTCTTCTTGAGCGAACGCGTGTCGATGCAGTGCGCCGCGCCCGGCAGCGCCTGCGCCATCTCGCGCAACTGCCCGCGCTGGATCTTCTGCGAGGGCGTGAGCGGCAGCGCATCGACGAAGGCGACGTAGCCCGGCGCCTTGTAGTAGGCGAGCTGGTCGAGCGCATGGCGCACGATGCCGGCGGCCAGGGCCTCGCGCTGCCAGGCCTCGGCGCCTTCGTGCAGCACGATGCAGGCCAGCACTTCGTCGCCGCGCACCGGATCGGGCGTGGCGGCCACGGCCGAGGCCTTCACGGCCGGGTGCTGGTTGAGCACGCTCTCGACCTCGACGGCCGAGATGTTCTCGCCGCTGCGGCGGATCACGTTCTTCTTGCGGTCCACGAAGAAGAAGTTGCCTTCGGCATCGCGTCGCACGAGGTCGCCGGTGTGGAACCAGCCGCCGGCCCAGGCTTCCGCCGTGGCTGCCTCGTCCTTGAGGTAGCCCGAGAAGAACCAGCGCCGTGGATCGTCGCCGGCCGAGCGCACCAGCAGCTCGCCGGGCATGTCGGCACCGGCCTCGCTGCCGTCCTCGGCGACGAGGCGGACCTCGACATAGTCCTGCCGGCGGCCGAAGCAGCTCGTGCCCACGAGCCGCGGCGCGCGGTTGGCCATGATGCAGGCGGCCGCGCCGGTCTCGGTCATGGCCCAGGCCTCGACCAGCGGAAAGCCGAAGCGTTCCTCGAAGGGCGCATGGTTCTTGCGGTCCACGCCGGCGCCGAAGCCCCAGCGGATCGCATGGTCTCGGTCGGCCGGCGCCTCGGGCGCCGACAGCAGCATGGCGGGCATCACGCCGAGGTAGTGCGCGATGGTCGCGCCGCTCTCCTTCGCGCTCGCGAGCCAGGTCTTCGGATGGAAGCGGTCGAGCTGCACCAGGCAGCCGCCCGCGACCAGCACCACCATGGTGGAGAAGGCCATCGCGTTCATGTGGTTGAGCGGCAGCGGCGTGATGACGCGCTCGGTGTCGGGGCGGATGCTGCAGACGCCGTCGAGCGCGGCGTACCACGCGCCGGCGCGCAGGAAGTAGGCGTTGCTCAGGATGCAGCCCTTGGGCCGGCCCGTGGTGCCCGAGGTGTAGAGCAGGCCGCATTCAGTGTCCGGGCCGATCGGCATGTCGGCGCGCGGGGCGGGCGTGGCCGCGCGCGGCACCGCATCGTCGGGTCCCATGGCCTGGAACGCGATGCCGGCCTCGGCCGCGGCCGCGCGCAGGTCGGCGGCGCGCCCGGGCAGCGTCACGGCCAGGCCGATCTCGCTGTGGCCGATCAGGTAGACCAGCTCGGCCGAGCGCATCTCGGCATTGATCGGCACCACGCTGGCGCCGAGCGCATTGAGCGCGAACCAGTGGAACAGGAAGGCCGGCCGGTTCTCGAGCAGCAGGCCGACGCGGTGGCCGTGGCCGTAGCCGGCTTCGGCATAGGCCGCGCGCAGGCGCTCGACCCTCGGCGGCGGCCTCGCCCCAGCGGATCGGGCCGGCGGGGATGCCGTAGGCGGTGGCGGTCACCGATTCGGTGAACAGGAACTCGGCCCCGGGCGTGCGCCGCGCGGTGGCCGTGAAGACGTCGTGGACGGTGGCGTGCTGCATCGCGTGCCTAGATGAACAGCTGCACCGCGGGCAGCGCGGCGTCGGGGTTGAGCAGGTTCACGCGCTTCAGCGTCATGCGCAGCGCGCCCTCGTGCAGCGTGAGGTGGTGGAAGAAGGTGCCGACGTAGAACTGCAGCTCGTCGCCCTGCGATTCGGTGTAGTGGAAGGCGGTGCGCACCACGAAACGGTTGACCGCGGGGTCGAAGGTCTCCACCACCGGCAGCTGCAGCAGATGGTGGCAGCGGCTCGGCGGCTGCTGCGAGAAGGCGCGCGGGCTCTTCAGGCGCTCGATGCGCAGTTCGCGCAGCAGCTTGTCCTCGTAGAGGTGCGAGGTGTGGTTGAGGCCGTCTTCCTGGTCGGGGACGAGCGGCACCCAGTAGAAGGCATCGTCGGTGAAGAGCGCATTCCACGCCTCGTACTGGCGGGTGTCGAGCAGGTGCGCCTCGTTCACGACGAAATCGATCAGGTCCTGGCGCGTGACTTCCGGGGTGTCGGCCATCACATGGTCTCCGTCATGCGTTGAACCCAGCTGCGGTACTGGTTGCGCATCGGCAGTTCGTTGGTGCCGCCGGTGGTGATCTCGCCGCCCTGGAGCTCGGCGGGGTCGTAGTTGCGGTGCAGGCTCACCCACTCGTTGCCGCTCGCATGCAGCCCGGCCTGCATGCCGCGGTAGGCCTGCAGGTCGTCATGGCCGACCACCGAGAACGGCGAGTTGATGAGCCGGTTGTACATGGTGGTGCGCTGCAGCAGCTCGGGCGGCGCGCCCTTGAGGCGGAAGGTCCAGCTCTCGACCAGCGTCTTGTCGGCGGCGATCGGCTTCACCACGCGGATGGCCTGGATCGCGCCCTTGATCGTGAGGTTCGGGTAGTAGACGGTGTTGTGCCGCGCCATGCCGAGGATCTGCGCGGTCTTCTGCTCGCCGTAGCGTGCCTTCATGGCGTCGTCGTAGGCGGGGATCGCCTTGTACTTGCTGTGGATGCTGAAGTGCACGCCCGTGAAGCTGTGGCCGTGGTCGTAGGTGCGGATGCCCATGTCCTCGAAGAACTTGTAGTCCGACATGAAGGGCACGAACTGCTCCACGGCCATGGGCTTGGGCGCGTCCTCGGGCTTGTCGGCCCACATGCGCTTGGCAGTTCCGGCCGAGGATTCGTGCGCGACCATCGGATGCATGGTGTCGTTGAGGTTCTCGACGAACATCTTCCAGTTGCACTGGTGCATGAAGCGCAGGCAGCCGCCCGCGATCTCGAGCTCGCCCTCGGGCGAGCGGTCGGCCATGTTGTCGATCGAGCTCAGCGAATCGCCGAAGTAGTCGTCGAAGTCCGGCCCGGCGTCGTTGATCTTCACGAAGATGAAGCCGCGGTGGCTGCGCACGTGCTTCACGGGCGTGAGGCCTTTGCCGGATTCGCATTCGTGCAGCTGCGTGTTCTCGTAGCCGTTCTTCAGCGGGATCGCGAGCGGCGAGCCGTCGGTCTTGAAGGTCCACGCGTGGTAGGGGCAGCGGAAGAACTTGCCGGTGTTGCCGCAGGGGCCGCTCACGAGCCGCGAGCCCTTGTGCGCGCAGCGGTTCATCACCACGCGCACGCTGCCGTCGGTGTGGCGCACCACGATCAGCGGGCGGCCCGCGATCTCGTTGCTGATCCAGTCGCCGGGCTTCGGCAGCTGGCTCTCGTGGCCGACGTAGTTCCAGGTGTTGGCGAAGAAGTGTTCCTGCTCGAGCTCGAACAGCTC
Organism: Variovorax sp. TBS-050B; assembly: GCF_029893635.1. Lineage (NCBI taxonomy): Bacteria > Pseudomonadati > Pseudomonadota > Betaproteobacteria > Burkholderiales > Comamonadaceae > Variovorax > Variovorax sp. TBS-050B. The sequence goes on from NZ_JARXYR010000002.1 coordinate 98,874, forward strand.
CTGGCTGATGTAGAGGTCGCGGTGCACGCGGTCGTTCTGCACCAGGGCGCGAACGGCTTCGGGGTTGTTCCTGTAGGAGGTCATCGGGGGCGGCTCCTCGTCGTCTTCAAATGTCCAGCACCAGGCGCGCACCCTTGGCGCGCGAGATGCAGATCTGCATCACTTGGCCCTCGGCCTTCTCGCGCGCCGAGAGCACGTAGTCGCGGTGGTCGATCTCGCCTTCGAGCACCGTCACGGCGCACACGCCGCACTCGCCGCGCTTGCAGTCGAACATCGGGTCGCAGCCGTTCTCGATCAGGCAGTCGAGGATGCTCTGGTCGGCCGCCACGGTGAAGCGCCGGCCGGACTGCGCGAGCTCGACGTCGAAGGGCTGGTCGCCCGCTTCGGCGACCGGCTCGGTGAAGAGTTCGAAATGCACGCGGTCGTGTTCCCAGCCGCGTGCCTGGGTGCGCGCGAGCACCGCGTCGAGCATGACCTTGGGGCCGCAGACGTAGAGGCGGTCGCCCGCGGGCACCGCGTCGAGCAGCGCATCGATGTCGAGCGGCGCGCCGGCCTCGGCATCGGCATGCACGCGCAGGTCGTCGCCGAGCAGCGCCTGCAGTTCGGGCAGGAAGGCCATCAGCGCGCGGCTGCGGCCCGCGTAGTGCATGCGCACGGGCGCGCCCTCGGCGCGGCGGCGCGCGGCCATGGTGGCGAGCGGCGTCACGCCGATGCCGCCGGCCACGAGCACCGAACCGCCGGGGCCGGTGTGCAGCGGGAAATCGTTCTTCGGCGGCTCGACCGTGAGCAGGTCGCCTTCGGCGAGGCCTTCGTGCATGAAGCGCGAGCCGCCGCGGCCTTCGGCCTCCTTGCGCACGGCGATCACGTACTCCGACGGCGCGTTGGTGGCGTTGCGCTCGGTCGCGAAGTTGACGAGCGAGTAGTGGCGCCAGTCGGTGCTGCCGTCGGCCAGCCGCACCTGCACGCGGATGTGGGCGCCGGCCGCGAAGCCGGGCAGCGCACGACCGTCCTCGGCGCGCAGGCGCAGCATGCGGATCAGCGGATTGAGTTCGCGCGCTTCGGCAACGCGGAGCTGGAGCGTGGCGGTGGGAGCGGTCATGGGGCGTTCGTCTTCGTCATGCGAGTGCGTGCCGCGCCAGCGCGGCCTGCAGCTTGTGGCCGTGTTCGTCGGCCAGCGCGGCATCGCGCAGCTCGCGCAGCGTGGCGGGTGCAAGCGCCATGCCCGCGCGCTCGACCGCGTGCATCACGGTGTCGTAGTTGCGCAGGCCGCGTGCATGGGTGTCGCTGTAGCCCTTGACGAGCCGCTGGCACTGCGCGAGTTCGACCGCGAGCTCGGGGTTGCCGTGCGCGGTGGCCGCGATGCGGGCCAGCCATTGCTCGATGCGGCGGTTCTCGTCGGCATAGCGCGTGGTGGCGCGGCGCCAGCGCTTCATGGCTGCCACGGTGCGCAGCATCAGGTAGCCGCGCAGCGAGCTGGTCCGGACCACGCGGCCGTGCTGCGTGAGGCGCTCGACGATGCGCCGCGGCAGCGTCGAATTCATCAGCCAGCGGCCGAGGCCGCCCGGCAGCGTCTCGCAGATCTCCTGCAGCCGCGGGTGCATGTACTCGTTGATCGCGAGCACCTGGCCCGGCTGCACGCGCGCCTCGCCGCGCACGCGCTCGAAGCGCGTGGCGCGGGTCTTGAGCGCGGCGACGCGGGCGGTGTCCTCGTACGACATCCAGAGCGCGAGGTGCCGCGCGGTCTCGCGCAGCAGGCGGCGCTCGGCGCCGTCGGGCAGCGCGGCGACCGCGGCCATGCGGTCGAGGTAGAGCCCGGCGTAGTCGGTGTCCTGGTAGTCGATGAGGCGCCGCACGCCTTCGAGCAGCAGGTCCTGCGCGGCCGCGGGAAAGTCGCGCTGCACGCGCTCGACCAGTGCGCGCACCGCCGGGTGCCGCGGCTGCGGCGCCGGGCGCGCGGCCACGGGCGCGGGCGGCGTTTCGCCGTCGTCGCCGCGCTGCGTGCGCTCGAAGGCGGCGCCGAAGGCCTGGAGGCTGGGCTTCACGCCCACGCCGCCGCGTGCGATGGTGGCCTCGAACTGCGCGCGGCTGAACGGCAGCACGCCCGAGCCGGCGAGCGCGCCGAACAGCACCGCGCTGATCACGCTGCCCGACGCCTCGGCGGCCTCGGCCATGTCGAAGCGGATGAAGCGCTTCGCGGCCCGCGCGGCATGCGCGAGCAGCTGCGTGCTGTCGACGCGGCCGTCGCCGAGCGCGCTCTTCTCGGCGATCGAGAACACGCGATGCGTGGAGGCGACGAGCGTGGTGCGGTCGGGCGTGACCAGACCGCGCTGCACCGCGCGGCCGGCTTCCATGAGTTCAGAGGCCAGCACCACGTCGACGTCGCCCGGCAGCGGCATCAGCGCGAGCACCGGACGGCCGCCGTCGGCCTCGGCGCGCGCCAGCGGGTAGAGCTCGACGTAGTAGATGGTCGCGCCGGTGCGCTGCGCCACGCCGGGCACCGAGGTGGTCTGCGCGACGTAGCCGTTGGCCTCGCCCATGTCGACGATCCAGTCGGCCAGCACGCCGCCGCCCTCGCCGCCCATGGCGAGGATCGCGATCTTGATCGGTTGCGCGTGGTTCGTCATCACGTCAGAAGGCATAGGCTTCGCGCCGGCGCGCCTCGCCGCGCTGCAGCCAGCCGATCACGGCCGTGCGCACGCGGTCGCGCAGGCGGTCCCAGCGCGTGGGATTGCTCACGATCTGCGCCTTGTAGAACGAGGGGCAGAGCACGGCCGCGTGCGAGACGTCGCCGCAGTTGCCGCAGCCCACGCAGCTGTCGAGCACGGTGGCGACCGGGTCGCTGCGCAGCGGATCGGGATTGGGCTTGATCGACAGCGAGGGGCAGCCCGAGAGGCGGATGCAGGAATGGTCGCCCGTGCAGGTGTCCTCGTCGACGCCGAACTTCTCGCGCACCATGCGCTTGCCGTCGGCGATGGCCTTGCGCACCAGCGGCTTCTCGCGGCGCTGCTTGTTGAGCATGCATTCCGACTGCGCGATCAGCACCTTCGGGCCCTTCTGCGCGGTAGTCAGCGCCTCTTTGAGCGCATCGCGCATGCCGGCGACGTCGTAGGTGCGGCGCAGCGTCCTGACCCATTCCACGCCCACGCCGCGCACCGCGCGCTCGATCTCGTGGCCCGTGCTGCGCGTGCGGTTGACCGCGTTCGACGAGAGGATGTCCTGCCCACCGGTGGCCGAGGTGTAGTTGTTGTCGACGACGATGGTGAGGTTGTCGCTCCTGTTGAAGACCGCGTTGGCGATGCCGCTCGTGAGGCCGTTGTGCCAGAAGCCGCCGTCGCCCATCATCGAGATCGCGCGCTTGCCCGCGGGCGCGTTGAGCGCCGCGGCGCCCGCGCCGCCGAGGCCGTAGCCCATGGTGGTGTTGCCGATGTTGAAGGGCGGCAGGATCGAGAACAGGTGGCAGCCGATGTCGGCGCTCACGTGGTGCTGGCCGAGCTCGCGCTCGACCAGCTTCATCGCGCTGAAGATCGGCCGCTCGGGGCAGCCGGTGCAGAAGCCCGGCGGCCGCGCATGCACCACCTCGCCGAGCGCGGTGGAGGGCTCGGCGGGCTCGGGTGCGGCATCGACGCCGATCGCCGCCACCGCCTTGAGCGGAATCACCTTGCGCACCGGCGCGGGCACCGGCAGCGGCGCGAGCCGCTCGTAGCGCTCGCAGAAGGTGCGCGCGCCCTTGAGCAGTTCGGCGGCGGTGTATTCGCCCGCCACCGGCAGCATGTCCTTGCCGTGCAGCACGGTGGCGGCGCCGGCCTGGCGCAGGATGGTCGCGAGGTTCTGCTCGACGAAATTGGGCTGGCCCTCCTCCACCACGAGCACCGCGCGCTTGCCGGCGCAGAAGCGGATCACCTCGCGTTCGATGACCGGATAGGCCACGTTCATCACGTAGAGCGGCACCTCGGTGTTGCCGTAGACGTCGGCCAGGCCCAGGCGCTCGAGCGCGCGCAGCAGCGTGTTGTAGCAGCCGCCCTGCACGATGATGCCGATGTCGTCGGCGTCCTCGGAGAAGAACTCGTTCAGGGCGCGCTCCTCGATGAAGCGCACCGCCGCAGGCCAGCGGTCCTTCACCTTCTCCTGCTCGTGCACGAAGCTCGCGGGCGGCAGCACGATGCGGCTGACGTCGCGCTGCGGGTTCTCGAGCGCGTCCTTGAGCGTGAACTTCGCGCGCTTGTTGTCGCCCGCGACGAAGTGGCCGTGCACGTGGCAGGCGCGGATGCGCAGCTGCAGCATCACGGGGGTGTTGCTCGCCTCCGAAAGCTCGAAGCCCTGCTTCACCGCATCGACGATGCTCGGCAGGTTGGGCCGCGGGTCGAGCAGCCAGATCTGCGACTTCATCGCGAACGCATGGCTGCGCTCCTGCATGATCGAGGAGCCCTCGCCGTAGTCCTCGCCCACGATGATCAGCGCGCCGCCGGTCACGCCGCCCGAGGCGAGGTTGGCGAGCGCATCGGAGGCCACGTTGGTGCCCACGGTCGCCTTGAAGGTGACGGCGCCGCGCAGCGGGTAGTTGACCGAGGCCGCGAGCGTGGCGGCCGCCGTGGCCTCGCTCGCGCTGTTCTCGAAGCGGATGCCCTGCTCGGCCAGGATGTCCTGCGCATCGGCCAGCACGTCCATCAGGTGCGAGATCGGCGCGCCCTGGTAGCCGGCCACGTAGGAAACTCCGGATTCGAGCAGGGCCTTGGTCACGGCCAGAATGCCTTCACCGCGGAAGACTTCGCCACCGGAAAGCCGCAGTTTCTTGACCTCTTCGACGAACGAACGCTCAGCCATGGGGCTCCTTCTTCTCTCTCGTGGGACGATGCAACCCGGAGGCCACACCATGATTTCTATAATGTTGACAATTAAACGTATCCACAATCATGAATTACCCTAGACATGCAAACAGCGTGCCCGCGGCGAGCGTGAGGTGCCTTCATGGCTGAAGAACCCGTGGAGAGCCACCGCTTCGTCGACGACTACCTGCCGGCGCTGCTGGCGCAGGCGAGCCAGCTGATCTCCTCGGAGTTCCACGAGGTGGCGCGCCAGCACGGCTTCTCGGTGTCGGAGTGGCGCGTGATGGCTTCGCTCGCGGGCAGCGAGCCGATCAGCATCGGCCAGCTCGCGCAGGTCACGGTGACCAAGCAGCCGACGGTGACGCGGCTGCTCGACCGCATGGAGGCGCGCGGCCAGGTCGAGCGGCTGCCCCACGAGAGTGACCGCCGCATCACGCTGGTGCGCATCACGCGCAAGGGCCTGAAGGCGGTGGAGCATCTGATGGAACTCGCGCGCGACCACGAGCGCCGCGTGCTCGAGCCCTTCGGCCTGCGGCGCGCGGAAGAGCTCAAGCAGACGCTGCGGCAGATGATCGACCTGCACGTGCACGTGCCGGTCGAGGGCCCGGAAGAAGACTGAACCGGGAGGAGGCGCGCACTCGTCGCGCGCTTCTTCGTGCGGTGCTCAGAGCTGCGGCACGAGCACCGCGCGGCCGCGATGCCCGCGCTGCGCGATCCAGTCGAGCGCCTGCGCCGCGTCGGCGAGCGCGAACGGCTTCACCTCGAGCTGCAGGCGGCCGTCGGCGAGCCTCGCCAGCAGCTCGGGCGCGGCGGCGCGGCCCGCGGCTTCGCGCCGGAACATGTTGAGCGGCAGCAGCGCCACGTCGCGCTGCAGGAAATGCGCGATGTCGAGCTGCAGCGTCGGCCCCGCGGTGTAGCCCACCAGCACCGCGCGTCCGCCCGGCCGCACGCTGGGCAGCACCCGGGCGAGCACGTCGCCGCCGACGGTGTCGATCAGCAGGTCGGCGCTTGCCGTGGGTGGCGGCGCCGCATCCGGATCGACGCCCGTGGCCGTGCAGCCCGCATCGCGCGCGAGCTGCATCGCGAGCGAGCCCACCGCGCCGCGCGCGCCCGTGACCAGGACCTGCTCTCCGGCCTGCAGCTTCGCGACCGCATGCAAGGCCACCCATGCCGAGGTCGTCGGCGAGAAGAAGGCGGCGCCGAGTGCCATCGGCACCGCGTCGGGCAAGGGCCCGAGCGCCTCGTCGGGCGCGTCGATCAGTTCGCACCAGGTGCCGTCGAACAGCGTGCCGAGCCCGCTGCCGCGCAGCCAGACGCGCTGGCCCGTTTCGTAGCTTCCACTCGCCACGACGGTGCCCGCCGCTTCCACGCCCGGCGTGTAGGGCCACGGCGGCTGCCGCAGGAAGCGGCCCTGCCACACGGTGCGGTCGATGTGGCCCACGGTCGCGGCCGCCATGCGCACGAGGCTGCGACCGGGCCTCGCGACGGGGTCGGGCAGCGCTTCGATCACGGGCATCGCACCGAGGCCGTGGATGCGGACGGCCTTCATGGCAGCGTCTCCAGAAAGTCGAGCACCACGCGCGCGAAGGCCTCCGGCATCTGGTCGGGCAGCGGCACCATGCCGCCTTCGATGTCGACGATGCGCGCCTGCGGCAGCTGATGCTGCAGCTCCACCGCATGCGGCGCGGCGAACGGATCGTCGGTGGCGCGCACGATCAGCGCGGGCTGCACAACGCGGCCGATGCGCGCTTCCATGCGGTAGGACGCGACCGCGCGGTGGCCCTCCTCCACGCGAAGCCCGACCTTGAGCGCATCGCGCACGAAGGCTTCGAGCAGTTCGGGCCGGCCCGGCGGATAGAAGGCCTGGCGCTTCTGCCAGAGCGCGGCCAGGTGCGTGCCGTCCTCGCTCGGCGCGACCTCGTCGATCGGCGGGCGCGCCGCACGCGCGCGGCGGAAGGCCTCGTCGGTGTAGGGCGTCGAGGACAGCACCAAGCCGCGCACGCGGTCGGGAAACGCGGCCGCGAGTTCGAGCGCCACCACGCCGCCGGTGTGATGCCCCACCAGCGTCGCCTGCGCGATCTCCAGCGCATCGAGCAGTTCGCAGGCCACGCGCGCCCACTGTTCAATGCTGGCGGGCACGCCGCCGTCGGCGGAGTCGCCGAAGCCCGCGGTGTCCATCGCGATCGCCCGGTGCCGCGCGCCGAGCAGCGGCAGCACCGCGCGGTACTCGGTCCAGCTGCGCGGCGACTGGTGCAGCAGCAGCACCGCGGGCGCGGCGGGATCGCCGCAGGCCGCGTAGTGCACCTGGCCCACGGACAGGTCGGCGAAGGCGCGGCGGATGGGGGTCACGTGCGCGTCTCGTCGGCCGGCGCGCGCCACAGCCCCGCATGCCGCAGTTCGCCGAGCGTGCGCGAGAGCACGTCGCGCCGGTAGGCGGCGACGTCGCGGCCCTCGTAGTCGTAGAAGCCGCTGCCGCTCTTGAGGCCGAGCCGCCCTTCCTCGACCATCCGGCCGACGATCGCGGGCGCGGTGTAGCGGCCCGCATCGAGCGATGCCGACATCTCGCGGCTCGCATGGTGCAGGATGTCGCAGCCGCCGAAGTCGATGAACTCCACCACGCCGAGCGCGGCGAAGCGCAGGCCGAGGCCGTAGCGCGTGGCCTTGTCGATCTCCTCGGCGGTGGCGGCGCCCTCCTCGATCATGCGCGCGGCCTCGTTCATCACCAGCGCCTGCAGCCGCGGCACGATGTAGCCCGGCGATGCGCCGCAGACCACGGGCAGCTTGCCGATCTCCTCCATCAGCGCCTTGGTGCGCGCGAGCACCGCGGCATCGGTGCCGGGATGGCAGCTCAGCTCCACCACCGGGATGACGTAGGCAGGGTTGAGCCAGTGCATGTTGAGGAAGCGCTCGGGCCGCCGCACCAGCGCGGCAAGCTGCGTGACCAGGATGCTGCTGGTGGTGGAGGTGAGGATCGCGTCGTCACGGCAATGGCGGTTGAGCTGTTCGAAGGCCTCGCGCTTGGCCTCGATGGTCTCGGGCACGCCTTCGAACACCAGCTCGGCCGCGGCCAGCGCCTGCGGCGCCTGCTCCGCGCTCGCGAACTGCACGCGCGCGGCGATCGCCTGGACCTGGGCCGCGTCGATCACGCCGAGCTGGGCCAGGCCTGCGAGGCTCGCCTCGATCTCGGCCCGGGCCTCGGCCTGGAGCTTCTGCCAGGCCTCGTCGCTGCGCGGGCGCAGGTCCACGAGCGAGATGCGGTGGCCCGCGTAGGCGAACGCGATCGCGATGCCGCGGCCCATGCGGCCGGCGCCCACGGCGGCGAAGCGGGGCATGGCGTGCTCATTCGCCATCGTGCAGCCTCTGCCGGATCTGCGCCGCGGTCAGTTCCGCGAGGCCCAGGCTTTCGAAGGTGCGCGGGCCGCGGCGCAGGTCGCGCCCGAGGAAGCCGCCGACGATCGCGAGCAGGCCGTGCGCGATCGGCGCATCCACGCCCGCATGGCGCGCGGCCGAGGCGAGGAAGGCGAGCCCGAGCTCGGTGTCCTCGGTGATGTAGCGGTGCGTGTGCAGGTCGATGTGCTCGCGCCAGTCGCCCGAGTTGACGAGCTTCTTGTGCGCATCGCCGTACATCCAGCGGTCGTTGTCGTAGTGGTCGGCCAGCGGATAGTGCGGCGCGCCGTGGCCGAAGGCCTCGCGCACGGCCATGCGCTCGCGGTCGAGCCGGTCGGTCACGTCGCGCACCGCGCGCTGCGTGCCTTCGTTGTGGATGTCCCAGCGCTCGAAGTGCTGCAGCGGCGCGGCATTCATCACCATCAGCGGCGGATGGATCACCGGGCCGGCATTCATCAGCGCGCCCGAGAGCGCATCGCCGCAGCCGTGCACCGAGGGATAGGCCTTGCGGATCACCTCGATCGCCTGCGCCTCCTTGCGCGCCGGGTAGACGCCGGTGGGCAGCCGCACCGCGCGGATCGTGACGTTGACCTCGCGCTCGCCGTGCTTGCGCGCGAGGTAGGGCAGCGTGCCGGTCTCGGCCCAGGCCACGTCGGCGCGGCTGCCCGCCTGCCTGACGGTGCGTGCCATCACGTAGCTGCCGAAGGTGCCCGGCGGCAGGAACACGACCTGCCCGTCGACGAGGTGCGGCGCCATGGCCAGTGCGATGTCGTGCTGCGCGATCGCGGGCGTGGGCAGCACGATCAGTTCCGCGCCCTTCAGCGCCGCGGCGATGTCGGCGGTGGCGAGTGCGAGCGGCACCTCGCGCGCGCCGTCGGCATCCTTCAGGGTGATGGCGCCGGCCTGCACCACGGGTTCGAGCGCCGCCGCATCGCGGCGCCACAGCCGCACCTCATGGCCCGCTTCGGACAGGTCCGCGGCCGCCGCATAGGCACCGTGACCACCGCCAAGAATCGCAATTTTCATGTTCGGAATTTGAAAAGCAGATGTCGATGAACCGGCAGCCGCGGCGCGGACCGGGGAAGCAATGCGTCATTACATTACTTTTCATCGTTTCATGTGTCAATCAAATTCCGTGCCTGCGGCCTCCACGGAAACCCGCAAATGAAAAAGCCCGGGCTTCGTCGGAAGACCGGGCTTTCTGGTGGTGCGGAGCGGCCGGCGGCCGCCCCGATCTGGCTCAGCGCGAGGGCTTGAACGCACGCTTCTGGGCGTCGCGCGGCACGAAGACCTTGCCCGGGCCGCCATGGCCCGCGCCGTTGCCGCGGGGTGCGAAGCCCTCACGGGGTGCGAAGCCTTCGCGCGGTGCGAAGCCGCCGCCGTCGCCGCGGCCGCCGCGCGGCGCGCCGCTGCTGTCGCCCCAGCCCGGCTTGCGGCCATAGCCGCCGCCGTCTTCACGGCCGCCGCCGAAGCCGGCGTTCTGGCCCTGGAAGCCGCGCGGGCCCGGGGCGCCGCGGCCGCGGTCGTTGAAGCCGCTGGCGCCGGCATAGCCGCCGCGCGGGCCGCCGGCGTTGCCGCCGCCGCCGAACTTGCGATCGCCGCCACCGCGCGGGCCGTTGTCGCGGCCGCGGCCGCCGAAGTCGCCGTGCGGGCGCGACTGCGGCATGCGCTGCTGCGGCTCCAGGCCCGGGATGACCTCGGCCTTGAACTGCTGGCGGCTGTAGTGCTCGATGTCCATGATGCGGCGGCGGTCACGGAACTCGGCGAAGGTGACGGCGATGCCGTCGCGTCCGGCACGGCCCGTGCGGCCGATGCGGTGGGTGTAGTCCTCGGCCTTCATCGGCAGGCCGAAGTTGAAGACGTGCGTGATCGTCGGCACGTCGATGCCGCGCGCGGCCACGTCGGTCGCCACGAGGATCTGCACCTGGCCGCTGCGCAGCGCCATGAGGCGGCGGTTGCGCAGGCCCTGGCTCAGCGCACCGTGCAGCGCGACGGCGCTGAAGCCGTCCTGCTGCAGGTCGTTGGCGAGACCGTCGCACTCGACCTGCGTGCTCGCGAACACGATCGCCTGGTTGATGCTGGTGTCGCGCAGCCAGTGGTCGAGCAGCTTGCGCTTGTGGGTCGTGTTGTCGGCCCAGAACAGCACCTGCTTGATGTTGGCGTGCTTTTCCTGCGGGCTGTCGATGGTCACGCGCTGCGGCTCGCGCATCACGCGCGTGGCGAGCTGCTGGATGCGCGGCGCGAAGGTGGCGCTGAACATCATGGTCTGCTGGCGCTCGATCGTGAGCTGGTTCACTTCGGCTAGGTCGTCGGCAAAGCCGAGATCGAGCATGCGGTCGGCTTCGTCGACCACCAGGAACTTGACCTGGTCGAGCTTGATCTGCATCGAGCGCTGCAGGTCGAGCAGGCGGCCGGGCGTGGCGACCACGAGGTCGGCGTTCTGCAGGCGGGCGATCTGCAGCTGGTAGGGCATGCCGCCCACCACGTTGGCGATGCGCAGGCCGCGGCAGTGGCGCACCAGCTCGATGGCGTCGTGCGCGACCTGCTGCGCGAGTTCGCGCGTGGGGCACAGCACCAGCGCGCCGGGCGTCGCGGCCTTGAAATGGCGCGCGTTGGTCGGGTCCTTGCGCTTCGGCTTCTTGGGCGGCGCTTCGCCGCGCGCGGCGGCTTCGGCGGCCAGGCGCTGGAACTCGGCCTTGGCGGCTTCCTCGGCCTCGGCCTGGCGCTGGATCAGCGTGTGCAGCACGGGCAGCAGGAAGGCGGCGGTCTTGCCCGAACCGGTCTGGCTCGAGACCATCAGGTCGACGAAGCGGGCCTTGCCGTCCTGGCCGGCGTTGCCGCCCATGGCCATCGGGATGACCTTGTCCTGCACGGTGGTGGGCTGGGTGAAGCCCATGTCGGCCACCGCAGCGACCAGCTCGGGCGCGAGGCCGAGCTTGATGAAGCCGTTGGGAACGACAGGCGCCTCGGGCGCGGCGGCGTCGAGTGCCTCGAGGATCGGCGCCTCGGAGACGGTGTCCGTGGCGGCGGTGAATTCGTTGTTGTGGGTGGATTGCACAGGCGCGAACTCGCCCTGCGCTTCGAAAGCGTCGGTCATGTGATTTATCAATCTCAAACGCGAGCGCTGCCGAAGGCGGCGCCCCGTTGGGTGGTTAAAAACATCAACCATCCAACGACATTCAGCTCGGCTTGCGCCGGAGGCTGCGGCCCTTTTTGATCAGCGGATGCGATCGGGCGCGGTGTGCAAGATAGGGAGATGCAAGAGACGCGGACCTGGCAACAATGTTGGAACCCAGATCAGCGAAGCCCGCAATTATGGCATGGATCGGGGTTTTTACCTAATCCCACTCAATCCGTGAGGCGCAGGAAGGTGTCGCGGTAGTGCGCGAGCTCCTCGATGGATTCGTGCACGTCGGCCAGCGCGGTGTGCGCCTGCTGCTTCTTGAAGGCGCTGTAGGCGGCGGGCTTCCAGCGCTTGGCGAGCTCCTTGAGCGTGCTCACGTCGAGGTTGCGGTAGTGGAAGTAGGCCTCCAGCCGCGGCATGAACTTGACCAGGAAGCGCCGGTCCTGCCCGATGGTGTTGCCGCACATCGGCGAGCCGCCCTTGGGCACGTAGCGGGCGATGAATTCGAGCAGCTGCTGCTCGGCCGCGGCCTCGTCGATGGTGGAGGCCTTGACCTTGTCGATCAGGCCGCTGCGGCCATGGGTGCCCTTGTTCCAGGCGTCCATGCCGTCGAGCACCGCATCGCTCTGATGGATGACGAGCACGGGGCCGTCGATGCGCGGGCTCAGGTCGGGGCCGGTGACGACCACCGCGATCTCGAGCAGGCGCTCTTTTTCGGGGTCGAGGCCGCTCATTTCGCAGTCGAGCCAGACCAGGTTCTGGTCGCTTTTCTTCAGGACCGGCAGCGTGGCGACAGCCGTGGGGTCGAGGGATTCGGTCATGGCCGGATTGTCGTCGATGGCTTGGCAGCCGCCACGCCGGGGGTCGGGAACACGCTCTAAACTCCGCGCCATGTCCTATTCGCTCATCTTCACCACCGCCTTCGCGGCCGCACTGGTCGCAGGCCTGCTCGTGAAGTTCTGGCTCGCCTCGCGGCAGGTGCGCCACGTGGCGCGCCACCGCGCCGCGGTGCCGCCCGCCTTCGCGCACACCATCACGCTCGCGGCGCACCAGAAGGCGGCCGACTACACGATCGCCAAGGCGCGCTTCGGCATGGTCGAGATGGCATGGGGCACCGCGGTGCTGCTGGGCTGGACGCTGCTGGGCGGGCTCGACCTGCTCAACCGGCTGCTGCTCGCCTCGCTCGGCGGCGGCATGGTGCAGCAGCTCGCGCTGCTGGCGGCGTTCGCGGTGATCGGCGCACTGCTCGAACTGCCCTTCACGCTGTGGCAGATCTTCAGGCTCGAGGAGCGCTTCGGCTTCAACAAGATGAGCTTCGGGCTGTGGCTGCGCGACACGGTCGTCTCGACGCTGATCGGCGCGGCGATCGGGCTGCCGCTGGCGGCGCTGATCCTGTGGATCATGGGCGCCGCCGGCAGCACCTGGTGGCTCTGGGCCTGGGCCGCATGGATGGGGTTCAACCTGCTGATGATGCTGGTCTATCCGATGTTCATCGCGCCGCTCTACAACAAGTTCAAGCCGCTCGAGGACCCCACGGTCAAGGAGCGCGTGACCGCGCTCATGAAGCGCTGCGGCTTCCGCGCCAAGGGCCTGTTCGTGATGGACGGCAGCCGGCGCAGCGCGCATGCCAACGCCTACTTCACCGGCTTCGGCGCGAGCAAGCGCGTGGTGTTCTACGACACGCTGCTGCGCCAGCTCAACGCGGCCGAGATGGAAGCCGTGCTCGCGCACGAGCTCGGCCACTTCAAGCACCGCCACATCGTGAAGCGGATCGCGGCGATGTTCGCGCTGAGCCTCGCGGGCTTCGCGCTGCTGGGCTGGGTGTCGACGCAGGCCTGGTTCTACACCGGTCTGGGCGTGCAGCCGAACATGTCGGCCGCGGCGCCCAACGATGCGCTGGCGCTGCTGCTCTTCATGCTCGCGGTCCCGGTGTTCGGCTTCTTCGTCGCGCCGCTGCCTGCGCGGCTGTCGCGCAAGCACGAGTTCGAGGCCGACGCCTATGCGGTGGCGCAGACCAGCAGCGCCGACCTGTCGGCCGCGCTGCTCAAGCTCTACCAGGACAACGCCTCGACGCTCACGCCCGATCCGGTGTTCGTCAAGTTCTACTATTCCCACCCCCCGGCCTCCGAGCGCCTCGCGCGCATGCAGGCGGCCTGAAAGCCGAGACCATGAGCAGCATGCTGAAACCCAAGGACTGGAAGAACGTTCCCCGCCAGGCGTTGAGCGCCACCGAGATCGTCTCGGGCCTCGCGAAGCTCGACGGCTGGAAGCTCACGGGCGACGGCGCCGACGTGGCGATCGAGAAGACCTTCGGCTTCGCCAACTACTTCGAGACCATCGCCTTCGTGAATGCGCTGGCCTTCGTCGCCCACACGCAGGACCACCATCCCGACCTGTCGGTGCACTACAACCGCTGCGTGGTGCGCTTCAACACGCACGACGTGGGCGGCCTCTCGGTCACCGACTTCGACTGCGCGCGCCAGGCCGACGCGCTGGTGGCGGGCCCTGCCGCGTGACGAGGACGCGCGCCCTTGGCTAAGCCGCCCCGCACCCCGGCCAAGGGCGCCGGCGGCGCCGCCCGCGTGCTCCACGACGGTCTGGTCGTCGCGAGCCATGGGCGCCACTGCCTGGTGGAAACGCCTTCGGGCGAGCGGCTGATCTGCCATCCGCGCGGCAAGAAGAGCCAGGCCGTGGTCGGCGACCGCGTGCGCTGGCAGGCCAGCGAGGACGAAGGCACGATCGAGGAGGTGGTGCCGCGGCGCAACCTGTTCTACCGCCAGGACGAGATCCGCACCAAGTCGTTCGCGGCCAACCTGGACCATGTGCTGATCCTGATCGCGGCGGAACCCGAGTTCTCGGAACACCAGCTGGCGCGCGCGCTGATCGCGGCCGAGGCCGAGCGCATCGTGCCGATCATCGCGCTCAACAAGCGCGATCTCGGCGCGGCCTTCGAGCGCGCATGGAACCGGCTCGCGCCCTACCGCCGCATGCACGAGGGCGTGCTGCCGCTCTCGCTCACGACCTCGGGCGAGGCCGACCGTGCCGCGCTGATGCAGCGGCTCGAAGGCCGCAGCACGCTGGTGCTCGGCCCGTCGGGCGCGGGCAAGAGCACGCTGGTCAACCTGCTGGTGCCGGGCGCCGCGGCGCTGACCGGCGAGATCTCGCAGGCGCTCAACTCGGGCAAGCACACCACCACGAGCACGACCTGGTACTGGGTCGACGAAGCGCGCACCACGGGGCTGATCGATTCGCCGGGCTTCCAGGAATTCGGGCTCAACCACATCGCGCCGATGCAGCTCGCGAGCCTGATGCCCGACATTGCCGAGCATGCGAGCGCGTGCAAGTTCTACAACTGCACGCACCTGCACGAGCCCGGCTGCGGCGTGATCGCGCACGTCGATGCGCCCGGCCGGCCCGGCCCGATCAGCGCCACGCGCTACCGCATCTACGGCGAGCTGTTCGCCGAGCTGGGCCAGAAGCGGTACTGAAGCGCTTCGGGCCTCAGTCGAGCCACGCGCGGTACGACGCCCAGCCGGGGTCGAAAGCGAGCGCCAGCGTGACCGGCAGGTCCATCTCCTCCTGCAGCGCCTGCGCATGCGTGATCGCCGCGGCCGCATCGGCCACCTGGTAGCTCACGGTGCGGACGCCCTCCTCGAGCACCACGTGCGTGCAGCAGCCGGCCTCGTGCGTCTGCAGCAGTGCGCTGAGCCGGTCTTCGTAGCTGCGGGCCTGCGCGAGTTCCTCGCCCGAGGCCACGGGCACGGCCGCCGAAAGGCGGTGGCCGAGATCGGCGCGGCCCAGGAGCGCATTGGCCGAGTCGTTGCGCATCACCATGGCCTCGATCTCGCGGCCGTCCTCGGCCTCGCGCGTGGCTTCCAGGCCGCTCCAGGCGTGCTCGCCGGTGGGGAAGATGCCGGTGTGGCCGAGTTCGTCGCGCCAGCAGGCGTCGAAGGCCGGCGCGAAGTCGTCGAGCGGCACGCCGTCGAACGCGGCTTCGTCGGCGGCATCGACGAAGTCGACGGGCCCGACCTTCACCGCGAAGTCGTATTCGCCGAGCACGTGGTCCAGCATGATGAAGCTCATGTGGCGCGCATGGTCCTGCATGTCCATCGGAATCGGCTTGGCGAAGGCGATCTCGAGTGCCACGAGGCCGTCGCAGGGCTCCTGGCGCACCCGCAGGTCGGCGCTCGCGAGTTCGAAGTCGTTCATGCGCATGCCGAAGCCTTCGGTCGCGCGCTGCCGGAAGGCCTCGACCTCGACGCCCGCGAGCTTGGGGCTGCTCCGCGCGAGCGCCATCACGTCCTCGAAGTGCGCCGTCGCGCCGTGCGCCGTGAGCACCAGCTTGAAGGCCGGCGGCTCGCCCGCGACCTCGACCGCCAGTTCGGGGAACAGCGGCTGCAGCAGTTCGTTCAGCGCCTCCATCAGTTCGCGCGCGGGCAGGGCCTGCAGCGCCGGCAGACGCTCGCTCACGGCATTCCAGAAGGCTGCGCAGGCGGCGGTGCGGGGATCGGTCTCGTGGGTCGGCATGGAGTGGGAACGGTCAGGGGTGGAGGATGGCCTGGAGGCACTGCACGAGCGCATCGCACTGCGCGCGGGTGCCGATGCTGATGCGCAGGTACTGCGCGATGCGCGAGGGCTGCCTGAAATGCCGCACCAGCACCGCGCGTTCGCGCAGCAGCGCCGCGAGCTCGGCCGCGTCGCGCCCAGGATGGCGTGCGAAGACGAAGTTGGCCTGCGAAGGAAGCACCTCAAAGCCCAGGTCCTCGAGCTGCAGCGTCAGCCCTTCGCGCGTGTCCATGACCTGCCGGCGCGTGTGCTCGAACCAGGCCTCGTCGTCGAGCGCCGCCACCGCACCTGCGATGGCGAGGCGGTCGAGCGGGTACGAATTGAAGCTGTCCTTCACGCGCGCCAGCGCATCGATCAGGTGCGCCTGGCCGCAGGCGAAGCCCACGCGCAGCCCGGCCAGCGAGCGCGACTTCGACAGGGTGTGCACGACCAGCAGGTTCGGATGGCGTTCGATCAGCGGCATGGCGCTCTCGCCGCCGAAGTCGACGTAGGCCTCGTCCACCAGCACCACGCGTTCGGGGCAGGCGGCGAGCAGCTGCTCGATGCGCGCGAGCGGCAGGCCGATGCCGGTGGGCGCATTGGGATTCGCGATCACCAGGCCGGCGCAGCCGCCGCGGGCGCGCGCCGCCATCGCATCCACGTCGATGCGCAGGCGCTCGTCGAGCGGCAGCTGCTCGCAGGCGATGCCGTAGAGCTGCGCATAGACGCGGTAGAAGCTGTAGCTCACATCAGGCATGAGCAGCGGCTCGGCCTGCTGGAAGAAGGCGAAGAAGGCGTGCGCGAGCACCTCGTCGGAGCCGTTGCCCGCGAAGACCTGCGCGGCCTGCAGGCCGTGCCGCCTGGCGACGGCTTCGCGCAGCGCGAGCGAGGCGGGGTCGGGATAGCGCTCGAGGCCGTGCTCGGCCGCTTCGCGGATCGCCTGGATCGCACGCGGCGAGGCGGGATAGGGGTTCTCGTTGGTGTTGAGCTTGACGAGGTTCGCGATGCGCGGCTGCTCGCCGGGCACGTAGGGTTCGAGCGCCGCGATGCGCGGGCTCCAGAAGACCGGCACGGGATCGGACATGGCGTGGCCCCGCCCGCTCAGCCGAGCAGCCGGGCCAGCGTGAGCAGCGCGAGCAGCACCATCCACATGACGACCGAGCGCCAGACCAGGCCGACCACGCTGCGCAGATGGCCGGGTTCGGGTTCGCGCCCCGGCGTGCTGCCGCTGTCGGCCGGGCGGCCGTCGGCCACCGAATCGCCGGCCTGCGCGCGCGACAGCGGATCGGTGACCGGGATCGGCCGCAGCGCACCGCCGCCGAGCCGCACGTTCACCGCGCCCGAGGTGGCCGCGAGGATCACGCCGTCGTTCTCGCTGGCGAAGCGTTGCGCATCGTTGCGCCAGCAGTCGATCGCCTCCTCGAAGCTGCCGACCACCGCGAAGCCGAGCGCCGTGATGCGCGCGGGCAGCCAGTCGACCGCGTGCCATGCGTGCTCGGCCGCCATCTGCACCGAGACGCTCGACGGCTGCACCGCGGCGCCGTTCTTGTGCGCCCAGTAGCGCGAGACGAATTCGCTCATGCGGTAGAACACCGCGCCGGCCGGCCCGAGGCCCAGGGCCGCCAGCACCGAGAACCACGCCAGCACGCCGAACACATGGCGATGCGCCGCGATCACCGAGTGCTCGATCACGTGGCGCACCACTTCGCTGCGCGGCAGGTCGGCCGCATCCACGCCCTGCCAGTGCGCGAGCAGCGAGCGCGCGAGCGGCTCGTCGCCTTCGTCGAGTGCGTCTCGGATGTCGGTGAAGTGGTGGCTGAACTGCCGGAAGCCGAGCGTGACGTAGAGCACCGCGACGCTCCAGAGCACCGCGAACGGCAGCCCGAGCGCCAGCACCAGCAGCCAGTGGATGCCGAGCGTGGCCAGCGTCGGCACGAGCACCGCCAGGCCCCAGGCAATCCATCCGTGGTGCGGCTTGCCGGCATCGAAGTTGCGGCTGGTCCAGCGGGTCCAGGCAAGCACGCCGCCGTACACCGGGTTGTGGGGAGCGAGCGGCCGCACCTGCTCGATCAGCAACGCACACAGGATGGCAAAGAAGCTCATGCGTCGATGATAGCGAGCGCGCCCGGCGGCCCGCGCCGCGCGGCGCCCGCTCAGGCGCTCAGGAAGCGATAGAGGTTGCGCAGCATGCCCGCGGTCGCGCCCCAGACGAAGCGCTCCTCCGCGCCGTCCTGGTAGGGCATCGAGTACCACTCGCGGCGCGTACCGTCGGGCGCGGGCACGGTGTGCCGGCGGTGGTTGGCGGGGTCCATGAGCCAGGCCAGCGGCACTTCGAAGGCCGCCGCCACTTCGTAGGGGTTGAGCGTGAGCTCGAACGCGGGCTCCACGAGCGCGACCACCGGCGTGACCACGAAGGAGGTGATCGTGGTGTAGGTCGGGAGGCTGCCGAGCACTTCGATGAACTGCGCCGAGAGACCGACTTCCTCCCAGGCCTCGCGCAAGGCCGCGGCGGCAACGTTCGCGTCGTCCGGGTCGACACGCCCGCCCGGGAACGCGACCTGGCCCGAGTGGTTCGAGAGGTGGGCCGTGCGCTCCGTCAGCAGCACCGTCGCGCCTTCCGGGCGCTGCACGATCGGCACCAGCACCGCCGCCTGCGCCGGCGTGCGGTCGCTCAGGCGCGGCTCGCGGCGCAGTTCGGGCGTCCACTCGGGCGGCGTTGCGAAGCGCCGGCGCAAGGCCCCGGGGGTCAGCTGCGCGGGCGGGACCGCAGGCAGGCCGTCCGGACCGCCGACCACCGGCGCCTCGCGCGGATCGACCACCAGCAGCGTGGGCGGTACCACGGCGTTGACGGGTTCGGCGGGCTCGAGCTGCATGGCGGGCGAAGGGGCGGCGGGCGGGGTCAAGCGGGAAGTGTCTCGGTGAGGAAGTAGAGCCTAAAAACGAAGTGCTGTCTTCGGGCAGGAAAGACGCACGGCGCACAACGCAAAAAGCCGCCAGAGCGGCGGCTTTTTGCACGGCAGGAAAAAGGCTTACTTGGCAGCCGATGCCGCGGCGGGCGCCTTGCCCGGCAGCTTTTCCTTGATGCGTGCCGAACGGCCGCTGCGCTCGCGCAGGTAGTACAGCTTGGCACGACGGACGTCGCCGCGGCGCTTGACTTCGATGCCGGCGATCAGCGGGCTGTAGGTCTGGAACGTACGCTCCACGCCTTCGCCGCTCGAGATCTTGCGCACGGTGAAGCCGCTGTTGAGGCCGCGGTTGCGCTTGGCGATCACGACGCCTTCGTAGGCCTGCACGCGCTTGCGGCTGCCTTCGACGACGTTCACGCTGACGATGACCGTGTCACCGGGCATGAAGTCGGGGATCTTCTTGCCGAGACGGGCGATTTCTTCCTGCTCGAGGGTCTGGATGAGGTTCATGATTTCCTGATGTTCGATCGTGCTCGCGCTACACAAAAGGCGCCGTTGGCTCCAGGCTGCGTCAAGCAGCAGGGCCGGGCGCGGCCGGGCAGAGGATCGGGGAACCCGGGATTATAGCTTTTTTTTGAGCGCGGCCTCGTCGGCCTTGCTCAGGCGGCCGGCGGCGCGCGCGGCCTCGATGAGTTCCGGGCGCCGCGCCGCGGTGATCGCGAGCCGCTGGTCGCGCCGCCAGCGCTCGATCTGCACGTGGTGGCCCGACAGCAGCGGCGCCGGCACGCCCTGCCCGTTCCATTGCTCGGGCCGCGTGTAGTGGGGGCAGTCGAGCAGGCCGTCGAGCGAGGGATTGAAGCTGTCCTGCACATGGCTGGCCTCGTCGCCGAGCACGCCGGGCTGCAGCCTGGCCACCGCATCGAGCAGCGCCATGGCCGCGATCTCGCCGCCCGAGAGCACGAAATCGCCGAGGCTGAGCTGATGGGTCACGCGCATGTCGATGAAGCGCTGGTCGATGCCCTCGTAGCGGCCGCAGACCAGCACCGCGCCCTCGCTGGCGGACCAGCGCTCGACGGCCGCGTGGTGAAGCACCTCGCCGATCGGCGAGAACAGCACCACCGGTGCGGCGGCACCGCGCGCGGCCAGTGCCGCATCGAGGCAGGCCGAGAGCGGCTCGGCCATCATGACCATGCCGGGCCCGCCGCCGAAGGGGCGGTCGTCCACGCGCCGGTAGTTGCCCTGCGCGAAGTCGCGCGGATTCCAGAGCACGACCTCGACCTGCTTCGACTCGTAGGCGCGGCGGGTCACGCCGGCGGCCATGAAGGGCGCGAACAGCTCGGGAAAAAAGGGTGAGGACGTCGAAGCGCATGCGCGCGAAGCGACCCGTCAGTAGTCGGGTTGCCAGTCGACCGTGATCAGCCGGCCGGGCAGGTCGACGGTGTCGACGAAGGCCGAGACGAAAGGCACCATGCGCTCGATCGCCTTGCCGTCCTGCTCGGCGGCCAGCACCAGCGTGGTCTGCGGGCCGGTGGCCAGCAGTTCGCGCACGGTGCCGAGCACCACGCCTTCGCGGTTGACGACCGAGAGGCCGATCAGGTCGACCCAGTAGTACTCGTCGTCACCGGCCGTGGGAAAGCTCGAACGCGGCACGAACACGCGCGCGCCGCGCAGCGCCTCGGCCGCATTGCGGTCGGGCACGTCCTCGGAGGAGGCGACGATGCAGTCGGAATGTTCCTTGGCTTCGCGGATCGCGAGCCGGAAAGCGGTGCGTGCCGAGGCTCCGGGAGCCTGCAGGAACCAGCGCTTGGAAGAAAAAAGCGCCTCGGGCTGGGCGCTGTGGGGCAGGACCTTGAACCAGCCCTTGATGCCCCATGCATCGGCGATGCGTCCTACCTCGATCGCATCCGCCGGCAGTTCGGCGGCTTCGAGTGCGGGCAGCATTGCCGTGCGGAAGGCCGGAGCCTCAGGCCGCGGCCTTGGGAGCTGCGGCGGCAGCTTGCTTGATCAGGCGCAGGACCGTGGGCGAAGCCTGAGCGCCGACGCTCTTCCAGTAGGCCAGGCGGTCCTGGGCGATACGGATGCTTTCCTCGTTTTCCTTCGCGATCGGGTTGTAGAAACCCAGGCGCTCGATGAAACGGCCGTCGCGGCGAACGCGCTTGTCCGACACGACGATGTTGAAGAACGGACGGCCTTTGGAGCCGCCGCGGGAGAGTCGAATGACGACCATGATTTATCCTTGGGTGGTGCAGCAGGCCCGTTTTTTCAGCACGTGGCCCGCTCACAGAGTTCTTTCAGCGTCGAGACACGCGACATGGCCACCCGGCCAGCGACACGCTGAAAAGCCTGCGATTATAGCCCGATCCGCTTTTTCCGAATCCCGGCCCTGCGCCCTCCGCTTTCCATCCGCATGACTTTCACCATCCGTCCCAGCCGCGAAGAGGACGTTCCGGCCATCACGGCCATCTACGCCCACCACGTGCTGAACGGCACCGGCACCTTCGAAACCGAGGCGCCGTCCGAAGCCGAAATGGCCGCGCGGCGCGCCGACGTGCTCGGCCGGAAGCTGCCCTACCTGGTCGCCGAAAATGATGGCGAAGTGTTGGGTTTTGCCTACTGCAACTGGTTCAAGGCGCGCCCGGCCTACCGTTTTTCGGCCGAGGACTCGATCTACATCGCCGAATCGGCGCGCGGCCGGGGCCTGGGCAGCCGGCTGCTGGCGGCGCTTTCGCAGGCCGCCGAGGCGGCCGGCATCCGCAAGCTCATCGCGGTGATCGGCGACTCGGCCAATGCCGGCTCGGTCGGCGTGCACCGCGGCCAGGGCTTCACGCAGGTCGGCGTGCTCAAGGACTGCGGCTGGAAGTTCGGCGCATGGCGCGACGTGGTGCTGATGGAGAAGGTGCTCGGCGAAGGCAGCACCACCCGACCCGAATGAAAAACAAGACCACCGCCGCCTGGCTCTCCTTCCTCGGGGGGCCGCTGGGCCTGCACCGCTTCTACCTGCGCGGCATGGGCGACTGGCTCGGCTGGCTGCTGCCCGTGCCGAGCGCGCTCGGCCTCTACGGCATCGAGCGTGTGCGCATGTACGGCGTCGACGACGGCTGGAGCTGGGTGCTGATCCCGATGCTCGGCTTCACCATCGCGGGCTGCGCGCTCACGGCCATCATCTACGGCCTCATGACGCCCGAGAAATGGAATGCGCGCTTCAACGCCGGCGCGCCCGCCGACGCCGCGCCGGGCCGCACCAACTGGGCCACCATCGGCGCCGTGGTGCTCGCGCTGTTCTTCGGCAGCACGGTGCTGATGTCGAGCATCGTGTTCAGCTTCCAGCGCTACTTCGAGCACCAGATCGAAGAGGGGCGGAAGATCTCGCAGTAGCGCGCCCCTTCGCCGGGCCGCCAACGCGCGGTCTTCAGAAGATCTGCCAGCTCACCCAGTAGGCGATCGCCGCCACGAAGGCCGAGGCGGGGATCGTGAAGATCCAGGCCCAGACGATGTTGCCGGCCACGCCCCAGCGCACCGCGCTGGCGCGCTGCGCCGAGCCCACGCCGACGATCGCGCCGGTGATGGTGTGGGTGGTCGACACCGGGATGCCGAGCGCGGTCGCCAGGAACAGCGTGATCGCGCCGCCGGTCTCGGCGCAGAAGCCGCCCACGGGCTTGAGCTTGGTGATCTTCTGGCCCATGGTCTTCACGATGCGCCAGCCGCCGAACATGGTGCCCAGCGCAATCGCTGCATAGCAGCTCACCACCACCCAGGTCGGCGGGGCGGCGTCGCTCGCCGTGGCGTAGCCGGTGGCGATCAGCAGCATCCAGATGATGCCGATGGTCTTCTGCGCGTCGTTGCCGCCGTGGCCCAGGCTGTAGGCGCCGGCCGAGACCAGCTGCAGCCGCCGGAACCACCGGTCCACGCGCGAGGGCGTGGCGCGCCGGAATCCCCAGGCCACCACCACCATCATCAGCGAGCCCAGCAGGAAGCCGAGCACCGGCGACACGAAGATGAAGGCCACGGTCTTCCAGATGCCTGAGGCCACGAGGCCGCCGGTGCCGGTCTTCGCGATCACCGCACCGACGATGCCGCCGATGAGCGCGTGCGACGAGCTGCTCGGGATGCCGTAGTACCAGGTCACGAGGTTCCAGCTGATCGCGCCGACCAGCGCGCCGAAGACCACGTGCACGTCCACCACGCCCGGCTGGGCGATGCCCTTGCCCACGGTGGCCGCCACGCTGAGGTGGAAGACGAAGATGGCGATCAGGTTGAAGAACGCCGCGAACACCACGGCCTGCCCCGGCCGGAGCACGCCGGTGGACACCACCGTCGCGATCGAGTTCGCCGCGTCGTGGAAGCCATTCATGAAGTCGAACAGGATCGCCAGAGCGACCAGCACCATCACCACCCAGAGGGCGACCTGAACCGTTGCCATCGGATGCTGCCGCTCAGGAGTTCTCGAGGACGATGCCCTCGATCACGTTGGCCACGTCCTCGCACTTGTCGGTGATCGTCTCGAGCAGTTCGTAGATCGCCTTGAGCTTGATGACCTCGCGCACGTCGGGCTCCTCGCGGAACAGCTTGCTCATGGCGCTGCGCATCACGCGGTCGGCGTCGGATTCGAGCCGGTCGATCTCCTCGCAGGTCTTGAGCGTGGCCTCCGCCACCGCGGGGTCGGCGATCTTGCCGAGGAACTTCACCGCGTCCTTGAGGCGGTCGCAGCACTTCACGCACAGCGCGGTGAGGCGCACGATCTCTTCGGTCATGTGGCGCACGTCGTACAGCGCCATGGTCTCGGCCGAGTCCTGGATCAGGTCGGCCACGTCGTCCATCGTGTTGATGAGCTTGTGGATCTGCTCGCGGTCGATGGGCGTGATGAAGGTCTTGTGGATCAGCCGGTTGACGTCGTGCGTCACGCGGTCGGCCGCACGCTCGGCGTTGTCGACGTCGCGGTTGTACTGCTCGCGCAGGTGCACGTCGCTGTAGTTGGCCACGAGTTGCTCGAACGCCCGCGCCGCTTCGACGATGCGCTCGGCGTGCTGGTTGAACATCTCGAAAAAATTCCCCTCGCGGGGCAGCAGCTTGCCGAACATGGCGCTCTCCTGGGTTCGCGGCTGCCACAAGTGCGTGACAGCTTGATGAAAAACCGTAGAAGTGTAATGGGCGGACAGGGCCGCCCCGGCCGGAGGGGGCTCCGGGGCCCGCGCCCGCTCAGCCGCGGATGCGTTCGATGACCTGCGACGCCACGCGTGCCAGGGCCGCGCGCGGCACCTTGTCGGGCGCGATCTCGGCCAGCGGCTTCAGCACGAAGGCGCGGTCGCGCATGCGCGGATGCGGCAGCGTCAGCGCGGGCGTGTCCTTGACCGAGTTGCCGTGCATCAGCAGGTCGAGGTCGAGCGTGCGCGGCGCGTTCGGAAAAGGCCTCTCGCGGCCGGCCTGCGCCTCGAGCAGCTGCAGTTCGGACAGGAAGGCCTCTGCCGTGAGCCCGGTGCGCACCGCCACCACGGCATTGATGAAATCGGGCCCGGTCGCATCGACCGGCGCACTGCGGTAGAGCGACGAACGCGCGGTGACCACGGTCCGTTCGATGCCGCCGATCGCATCCATGGCCGCCTTCACGGCCGCCTCGGCCTCGCCGAGGTTGGCGCCGATGGCGACGAAGGCCTGCACGGTCGGATAGTCCTCGCGGCTCTGGCGTGCGGCGGGCGCGGTCCTGGCGGCCGGCGGCCGGCCGGGCGCCGGCGCGCGCGCCGGCCCGCTCCTGCCGCGCGGGGCGCCGCCGGGCTTGCCGCCTGGCGCAGGCTTGGGGGCGCCGCTGGCGCGCCGGGGTGGCGGGGTCCGGCTCATTCGGCCGCGGCGCCTGCGCCGCCTTCACTGCCGCCGCCCGCGCCGCCGGTGCGGGGCTTGCGGCGGCGCCGGCGCTTGCGCGGCGCGGAAGACTCGCCGTCGCCCATCGGCACGACGGTCTCGGCCTCGGCGTCGGCTTCGTCGGTGTCCGCCTGCGGCTCGCGGCTTTCCTGGCGCGGGCGGCCGGCGGGCTCGGTGCGCGGCTTGGCGGGCACCGGATCGCGCGTGCGCACGCGCTGGCGGGTCTTCTGCTCTTCGCGCACCTGCTCGAGCAGATCCTGGCGGCGCAGCTCGTCGGCGGTGCTGAATTCCTGCCACCACTCGGCAATCGCCTCGCTGACCTCGCCCACGTCGGCGCGCAGCCGCATGAAGTCGAAGGCGGCGCGGAAGCGCGCCTGCTCGACCAGGCTGTAGGGCGTGGAGCCGGTGCGCTTGTCGAAGCGCGGCTGCATCATCCAGATCTCGCGCATGTCGGCGGCGAGCTTGCCGCGGCCGGAGACATCGCCAATGCGCGCGTTGAACACGTCGTCGATCGCGTCCTGCAGCGCCGGGAACGGCGGCTGCGGCCGATGGCCGCGCTGGCCTTCGACGCGCTGGGCCCAGCCGTCGCGCACGTCGGCCCAGAGCACGCAGGCGAGCAGGAAGCTCGGCGCCACGGGCTTGCCCTCGCCGACGCGGCGGTCGGTGTCCTGCAGGGCCGCCTTGACGAACGGCAGGTCGGCGCGCTCCACCACCACGTCGAGCAGCGGATAGATGCCCTTGGCGAGCCCGAGCTTGCGCAACTGCTCGACGGTGGCAATGGCATGGCCGGTCTGCAGCAGCTTGAGCATCTCGTCGAACAGGCGGCTCTGCGGCACGTCGGCCAGGAGCCTGCTCGATTCGACCAGCGGCGCGGCGGTCTTGGCTTCCATCTTGAAGCCGAGCGCCGCGAGCTTGGCCGAGAAGCGGATCGCGCGGATGATGCGCACCGGGTCCTCGCGGTAGCGCGTGGCCGGGTCGCCGATCATGCGCAGCGTGAGCTTCTGCGCGTCGCGGATGCCGTTGTGGTAGTCGACCACCACCTGGTTGGCCGGGTCGTAGTACATGGCGTTGACGGTGAAGTCGCGGCGCGCCGCGTCTTCCTCCTGCGGGCCCCAGACGTTGTCGCGCAGCACGCGGCCGCTGGCGTCGACCGCGTGCGTCATGCTCGCGAGCTCGCCCTTGCTGGTGCGCTCGTTGCCGGCCACCTGCTCCGCCGCGGCGCTGTCCATGTAGGCGCGGAAGGTCGAGACCTCGATCACCTCGTGCTCGCGGCCGCGCCCGTACACCACGTGCACGATGCGGAAGCGCCGCCCGATGATGAAGGCGCGGCGGAACAGCGACTTGACCTGCTCGGGCGTGGCATTGGTGGCCACGTCGAAATCCTTCGGCCGCAGGCCCAGCAGCAGGTCGCGCACCGCGCCGCCCACCACGTAGGCCTCGTAGCCCGCCTGCTGCAGCGTGGTGACGACGTTCTTCGCACGCTCGTCGACCAGGGCCGGATCGATCTTGTGAACCTCGGCCGGCACCTCCTGGCGCTTGCCGAAACGGCTCTTGGCCCGCGTGCCGCCGGCCGATTTGCCGAGCAGCTTGTCGATGAAAGTCTTGATCATTGGTGGTTGAAGAGGCTCTTCTTATTCGTTTTCGAGCATGGATCGGATCAGCGGGATGGTGATCGCGCGCTGGGTCTGCAGGGCATAGCCGTCGAGCTGGCTCAGCAGCTCCATGAGGCTGCCGAGGTCGCGGCTGAAGCGGTGCAGCATGTAGTCGAGCACCTCGTCCGACAGCATCACGCCGCGCGCGTCGGCGGCCTGGCGCAGCACCGCGCGGCGTTCGCTTTCGCTCAGCACCTGCAGGTGGAACACATGGCCCCAGCCGAGCCGGGTGCGGAGGTCCTCGCGCAGCGGCAGGTCGGCCGGCGGCAGCGCGCCGGCCGCCACCACGCCGCGCTGCAGGGTCTGCGCATTGACGAACCAGTTGAAGGCCGCGTGCTGCTGCACGGCGGTGTAGAGGTGCACGTCGTCGAGCAGCACGGCGCCCCAGCGCTCGTCGAACTCGGGCGGCTCGAGCAGGCCGGCATGCAGCCAGCCCACGCTCGCGCCCTGCTCGCGCAGTGCGACGCGCACCGATTCGAGCAGATGGGTCTTGCCGCTGGCGCTTTCGCCCCAAAGATAGGTGGGCACCGGCGAGTGCAGCACGGGGCTGCCGGCGCTGCCCGCCCAGACTTGCAGGTGGCGCAGCGCCGCCTCGTTCGGGCCGGCAAAGAAAGCGTCGAAGCTGGGGCCCGTCGCAATGCCGATATCGAGCGCGAGCTGTTTCATCCCGGGAAGGTTCATGGAGGGGGCCGCTGAGGCCCTTAAAATCAACAGGAATTCTATCGGCCCGGCCGCTTCGGTTGCCGGCGCCTCCACCCTCGCCTCCTTTCCCGCCCTTCCCGACACCGTCCGACCATGACTTCCCCCACGCCCACCCCGCTCAGCTACAAGGACGCCGGTGTCGACATCGACGCCGGCGACGCCCTGGTCGACCGCATCAAGCCGCTCGCGAAGAAGACCCTGCGCGAAGGCGTGCTGGCGGGCATCGGCGGCTTCGGCGCGCTGTTCGAGGTGCCCAAGCGCTACAAGGAGCCGGTGCTCGTGAGCGGCACCGACGGCGTGGGCACCAAGCTCAAGCTGGCCTTCGAATGGAACATGCACGACACCGTCGGCATCGACCTCGTCGCCATGAGCGTGAACGACGTGCTGGTGCAGGGCGCCGAGCCGCTCTTCTTCCTCGACTACTTCGCCTGCGGCAAGCTCGACGTGGACACGGCCGCCGCGGTGGTCGGCGGCATCGCTCGCGGCTGCGAGCTCTCGGGCTGCGCGCTGATCGGCGGCGAAACGGCCGAGATGCCCGGCATGTACCCGGCCGGCGAATACGACCTCGCGGGCTTCGCGGTCGGCGCGGTCGAGAAGGCGAAGATCCTCACGGGCCAGAACGTCCGGCCCGGCGACGTGGTGCTCGGCCTGGCCTCGGCGGGCGTGCATTCCAACGGCTTCAGCCTGGTGCGCAAGGTGATCGAGCGCGCCGGTGCCGACCTGCCCGCCACGCTCGACGGCCGGCCGTTCCGCGAAGCGGTCATGGCGCCCACGCGGCTCTACGTGAAGCCCGTGCTCGAAGCGCTCGCCAGGCACCCGATCAAGGCGCTGGCCCACATCACGGGCGGCGGCCTGCTCGAGAACATTCCGCGCGTGCTGCCCGAAGGCACGGCCGCGCACCTGCAGAAGGGCAGCTGGCCGCAGACCGAGCTCTTCGCCTGGCTGCAGAAGGTCGCGGGCATCGACGACATCGAGATGAACCGCACCTTCAACAACGGCATCGGCATGGTGGTGGTGATCGACGCGGCCGAGGCCGCGGCCTGTGCCGACACGCTGCGCGCAGCCGGCGAGACCGTGTACGAGATCGGCGCGATCGCCGAGCGCGGCCAGGGCGCCGCGGTGGTCGTCGCCTGAGCGGCTAACGACGCGCAGCCCCCGTCCGCCCGAATGACCAAGCCGCTGCCCGCCACGCCCGTCGTCACCCCGCTGCCGCGCACCGCCTCGCGCAACGTGGTGGTCGCGAGCTACCTGCTGATGCTCGCGGGCCTGCTGCTCGTGATGTGGCAGCACCTGCTGCCGGGCCTGCTGTGCGCCTGCATCGGCTTTCTCGCCACGCGCTGGTTCACGCGGCTGATCGGACGCGGCCTCGCGCGGCTTGCGCCGCTGCGCGCACGCGGCGAAGGCATCGCGCGCGTGCTCTCCGTCACGCTGGTGCTGCTGGCGCCGATCGGACTGATCTCGCTCGGCCTGTCGCAGGCGCGCGAGTACATCGTGGATGCGCCCGACCAGTACCGCGAACTCGTCGACTACACGGCGCGCACGGTGCTCGAACTGCGCCAGAAGCTGCCGCCGGAGATCGCCGTCTACCTGCCGGAGGGCGCGGCCGAGATCCAGCGCATGGCCGCCAACTACATGCGCACGCAGGCCGGGGCGCTGGCGCTCACGGGCCGGGCCTGGCTCGGCGCCCTGCTCTTCGCCTACGTCGGCCTGATCATCGGCGCGCTCGCGGCGGTGGCGGTGAGCCACGCGCAGCGCCGGCCGCTCGCGGCCGAGCTGCACCAGCGCATCCAGCTGTTCGGCGAAGCCTTCGGGCAGATCGTCGCGGCGCAGTTCTGGATCGCCGCCTTCAACACGCTGCTGACCGCGATCTTCCTGCTGTTCCTGATGCCGCTCTGGGGCCCGCACCTGCCCTACACGCCGGCGCTGATCACGCTCACCTTCGTCGCGGGGCTGGTGCCGATCGTGGGCAACCTGGTGTGCAACACGGTGATCACGCTGGTGGCGCTGTCCGTGTCGCCGATCACCGCGCTCGCCTGCCTGATCTTCCTGATCGTCATCCACAAGGCCGAATACGTGATCAACGCCAAGGTGGTCGGCGCCCGCACCCAGATGAGCGTGTGGGAGCTGCTGGCGGTGATGTTCGTGGCCGAGGCGGTGTTCGGGCCGGCCGGCCTGGTGGCGGCGCCGCTCTTCTACGCGTACCTCAAGAAAGAGCTGCAGGCCGGCGGCCTGGTCTAGCGCGGCCCGTACGGCCCCCGATGTCCTGATCTGATCGATTCCGGTCCGCTTCGGCGCGGACGGCACGCTGGCGGCGCCCAAGAATCGGCGGCATCATCCACTCTGCCCGCCGCCCGGCCCACGCCCATGAAATCCTGTCTGATTGTGATCGACGCCCAGGAATCGTTCCGCCACCGGCCGTACTGGTCGGCCGCCGACGTGCCGGCCTATCTCGCGGCGCAGAACGCGCTGATCGAGGGCTGCGCCGCCGCGGGCGTGCCGATCGTCC
Source organism: Variovorax sp. TBS-050B (assembly GCF_029893635.1). Lineage (NCBI taxonomy): Bacteria > Pseudomonadati > Pseudomonadota > Betaproteobacteria > Burkholderiales > Comamonadaceae > Variovorax > Variovorax sp. TBS-050B. The sequence continues at coordinate 128,372 of NZ_JARXYR010000002.1, forward strand.
GGGTCTTCCACGTCGACGAGCCGGCGGTCGCGGACAACCCGTTCGCCGTCGAATCGGGCTTCGTGCGCCCCTTCGAGGGCTTGGCGGCCTTCGAGGCGGCCGCCACCTTCACCAAGCACCGCCACAGCGCGCTGGTCAACAGCGGGCTCGACGTCTGGCTGACGCAGCACGGCATCGGCCGGCTGATCGTCAGCGGCATCCGCACCGAACAATGCTGCGAGACCACCACGCGCCATGCCTCGGACCTCGGCTGGGAGGTCGACTTCGTCGCCGAGGCCACGCTGACCTTCGACATGCGCCAGCCCGACGGACGCCCGCTCGCGGCGGCCGAGATCCGCGCGCGCACGGCCACGGTGCTGGACGGACGCTTTGCCACGGTCTGCAGCGTGGCACAGGCGCTCGGGCGCATCGAGCAAGCGGTGGCGGCATGACCTTGCGCGTGCGCATCCTCGCCTTCGACGGCGTCGAAGCCCTCGACTTCGCGGGCCCCTTCGAGGTGTTCACCACCGCAAGCCGGGTGAGCCGCCGGATCCAGCCCGACGCGCCGGCGCCGTTCGAGGTCGCCTCGGTGGCGCTCGCGAGCGACGGCCGGCCCGTGCAGGCGCGCGCCGGCCTGCGCCTGCTCTCAGACCACGACATCGCCACGCATCCGCAGGCCGACCTGCTGATCGTGCCCGGCGGCGTGGTCGACGCGCCGATGGCCAGCCCCGCCACGCTGCGCTGGATCGCCGACTGCGCGGCCGGCGCGCAACTGGTGGCCTCGGTCTGCACCGGCATCTTCCTGCTCGCGAAGAGCGGCGTGGTCACGCGCGAGGCGGTCACCACGCACTGGGAGGACATCGCCGACCTGCGCGCGCAATTCCCTGCGCTCGAGGTGCGCGAAGGCCCGCGCTGGGTCGACAGCGGCCGCGTCGTGAGTTCGGCCGGCATCTCCGCCGGCATCGACATGAGCCTCTACCTGGTCGAACGCCTCGCGGGCCTGGCGCTGGCCGAGCGCACCGCGCGGCAGATGGACTATGCATGGACCCGCAACCCACCGAACCCATCCGCGTAGTCTTCGCGCTGCTTCCCGACAGCCTGGTGCTCGACTGGGCCGGGCCGGCGGAGGCGCTGCGCATCGCCAACCAGCGTCTGCGCGCGGCAGGCCGGCCGGCGCGCTTCGAAATCGAGTTCGCGAGCCCGCGGCCCACGTCCGTCGGGTCGGTGGGGGTGGCGCTCGCCAACCTCGCGCCGCTGCCCGCGCAGTGGCATGGGCCGGCGTGGATCGTGCTGGTCGGACTGCCGGGCGACGCGATTCCGATCGACGGCGACGAGGCGCAGGACCTGCTGCACTGGCTGCGCGGCCAGCGCTTCGAGCGCGGCCGGCTCGAGCTGGTCACCGTCTGTGCCGGCGCGCTGCTGGCGGCGCACGCGGGCGCGCTCGCGGGCCGGCGCGTGACCACGCACCACCATCACCTGGACGAGCTGCGCGCCGCGGAACCGCGCTGCGAGGTGGTGGCGAACCGCGTCTTCGTGCTCGATGCGCCCGTCTACAGCAGCGCGGGCGTGACCACCGGCATCGACCTGATGCTGCACCGCATTGCCGACACCTGCGGCGAGGCGCTCGCGGCGCAGGTCGCGCAGACCATGGTGGTGGCGCAGCGGCGCGGGCCGCACGATCCGGAGCTGTCGCCCTTCCTGGCCTACCGCCACCATCTGCATGCCGCGCTGCACCGCGTGCAGGACGCGGTGAGCGAGCAGCCGCAGGCCGACTGGAGCGTGCCGCGCATGGCGCAGGTGGCCCACACCTCGGCGCGGCACCTGACGCGGCTGTTCGTCGAGCATGCGGGCGTGGCGCCGCTGGCCTACCTGCGCCGGCTGCGGCTCGCGGCCGCGCAGCGCGCGCTGGCCTCGGGCGCGAGCGTGACGCGGGCGGCGGAGATCTCGGGCTTCGGCTCCGACACGCAGCTGCGGCGCGCCTGGCACCAGTTCGGGCTGCCGGGCTCGCCCTCCGCGGCGCCGCGTCACTGAGACAGGCAGGCCCGGGCGCGCGCCGTCAGCAGCGCCCGCTCGCGCGTGTTGCGCGTGAGCGCGGCGGCGCGCTCGAACTCCCGGCGCGCCTCGTCGCGCCGCCCGAGCTTGAACAGCAGGTCGCCGCGCACGGTCGGCAGCAGGTGGTAGCCCGCGAGGGCCGGCTCGTCCATCAGCGCATCCACCAGCTCGAGCCCCGCCGCCGGTCCGAAGGCCATCGACAGCGCCACCGCGCGGTTGAGCTCGACGATCGGCGAAGGCGACAGCTGCGCCAGCGCGTCGTAGAGCGCGGCGATGCGCGCCCAGTCGGTCTCGTCGGCGGTGCGGGCGCGCGCGTGGCAGGCGGCGATCGCGGCCTGCAGCGCATACGGTCCGAGCGCGCCGCCCAGCGCTTCGGCGCGCGCCAGGCCCGCGAGGCCGCGGCGGATCAGCATCTGGTCCCAGCGCGCGCGGTTCTGTTCGAGCAGCAGCACCGGCTCGCCCGACGGGCCGACGCGCGCGGCGGTGCGCGAGGCCTGGATCTCCATCAGCGCGACCAGCCCGTGCACCTCCGAGGCCTCGGGCATCAGCCCGGCCACGATGCGGCCGAGGCGCATCGCCTCCTCGCAGAGCGCGGGACGCATCCAGTCGTCGCCCGCGGTGGCCGAATAGCCCTCGTTGAAGATCAGGTAGAGCACCTCGAGCACCGAGGCGAGCCGCGCCGCCAGTTCGTGCCGGCGCGGCACCTCGAAAGGCACGCGCGCCTCGAGCAGCGTGCGCTTGGCGCGCACGATGCGCTGCGCCACCGTGGCCTCCGGCACGAGGAAGGCGCGGGCGATCTCGTCGGTCGCGAGCCCGCCCAGGAGGCGCAGCGTGAGCGCCACGCGGGCCTCGGTCGACAGCACCGGATGGCAGGCGGTGAACACCAGCCGCAGCAGGTCGTCGCCGATGTCGTCGTCGAGCGCGGCATCGACGGCCTCGGCGAAATCGGCCTGCGCGATCTCGTGCTGCGCATCGAGTTCGCGGCCGATCTCGCCGGCCTTGCGCTCGGCGAGCTGGCTGTGGCGCAGATGGTCGAGCGCACGGTGCTTGGCCACGGCCGTGAGCCAGGCCGCGGGCTTGTCGGGCACGCCGGCGCCGGGCCACTGCTCGAGCGCGGCGACGAGCGCGTCCTGCGCGAGCTCCTCGGCCAGGCCCACGTCGCGCACCATGCGCGCGACCGTGGCGACGATCTTCGCCGACTCGATGCGCCAGACGGCGTCGATGGCGCGGTGGATCGCCGCCTCGCCCGCGTTCCCGCTCATGCGCCGGCTCCCACATCCGCCGCGCACTGGCGCAGGCCCGGCTTGCCGACTAGCATGCTGCCCACATGAAGCCCGCCCTCGCTCTGCTGTCGTTCCTCGCCTGGACGGTCCTGCCGCCGGGCGCCGCACGGGCGGCCGATGCGGACGTGGTGCACAACAGCCTCGGCATGTCTTTCGTGAAGCTGTCGCCGGGCGAATTCCTCATGGGCAGCGACGAAGCGCCCGAAGCCCTGGCCGCGGCCTATCCCGCGCTGCCGAAGGAACGCTTCGCCAACCTGCGCGACGAGAAGCCGGTGCACCGGGTGCGCATCACGCGCGCGTTCTGGATGGGCCGGCACGAGGTCACGGTCGGCCAGTTCCGGCGCTTCGTCGAAGCGTCGGGCTACGTGCCCGAGTCGATCGCCGACGGCACCGGGGGCTACGGCTGGCGCGCCGGCTACGACCCCGCCACCACGCCGCGCGGCGACGCCTTCGAGGGGCGCGACCCGCGCTACTCCTGGCGCAACCCCGGCTTCGCCCAGGGCGACGACCACCCCGTGGTCAACGTGACCTGGAACGACGCGCAGGCGCTCGCCGCCTGGCTCGGCAAGACCGAAGGCCGGCGCTACCGGCTGCCCACCGAGGCCGAGTGGGAATACGCCTGCCGCGCCGGCAGCCGCACGCGCTACAGCGGCGGTGACGATCCGCGCACGCTGCTGCGCACGGCCAACGTGTTCGACGCACGCACGGCGCAGCACTGGCCGCGCTGGCAGCCGATGGCGCTGGACGGCGACGACGGCTTCGCGTTCACCGCGCCCGTGGGCAGCTTCGCGCCCAATGCCTGGGGCCTGTACGACATGCACGGCAACGTCTGGGAATGGGTGGCCGACTGGCATGGCGACGAATACTACGCGGCCTCGCCGGTCGACGATCCGCAGGGGCCGTCGGAAGGCAGCGTGCGGGTGCGCCGCGGCGGCTCGTGGCACACCTGGCCCTTCTACGCCCGCTGCTCCTACCGCAACTGGAACGCGCCGGCCACGCGCTACACGCTCGTGGGCATCCGGCTGGTGCGCGAGGACTGAGCCGGACTGCCCGGCCTACTTCTTCGGCGTCTGCATCGACGGGAAGCTCTCGGCCACCGCCTGCACCTCGGGCGAGAAGTCGCCGAGCTCCTGGATCTGGCGCACCTCGATCACCTCGTTCTCGCCGCCGGGGCAGCGCGTGGCCCATTCGATGGCCTCGGCGCGCGAGGCGACGTCGATGATCCAGTAGCCGCCGAGCACCTCCTTCGCTTCGGCGAAGGGGCCGTCGACCACCTGGGGCTTGCGGCCCGGAAAGCTCACCCTGGCGCCCATCGAGGGCGGATGCAGGCCCTCGCAACTGACCAGCACGCCGGCCTTCTGCAGCGACGCGTTGTAGGCCATCATGGCCGCCACCGCGCCCACGTCTTCGGGCATGGTGCCGGGCGCGGCGTTCTCGTAGCCGTGGGGAATCATCAGCAGCATGAATCGCATGGCTGTCTCCTTGGCGGCGGCGGTGTCAGCGGGCGCCCTTGGCCTGGGCGGCCTCGGTCTCGGCGCGCAGGCGGTCTTCCTGCGCCAGCAGCTCGGGCGTCATCGAATCGCCGAAATCGGTGGCCTCGAACACCTGGCGGATCTCGATCTCGCCTTCCTGGAACGGGCTGCGCTTGATCCACTCGACGGCTTCTTCCAGCGACCTGACCTGCAGCAGCCAGAAGCCCGCGAGCAGTTCCTTGGTCTCGGCGAAGGGGCCGTCGATGACGGTGCGCTTGCTGCCTTCGCAGCGCACGCGCGCGCCCTTCGACGAAGGATGCAGCCCCTCGCCGGCCAGCAGCACGCCGGCCTTGACCAGCTCCTCGTTGAACTTGCCCATGGCGGTGAGCACCTCGGTGCTCGGCATCACGCCGGCTTCGGAATCCTTGTTGGCCTTGACCAGAACCATGAATCGCATGTCGTTTCTCCTGCGGGTTGAATGAAGTCGGGAACCGCGAAAAAGGCGCGCTCCCGTTCACACGTCGCGCGGCGGCCCGGCGGATCGACAGGCCGACGTCGGCATTTTTGTAAATGAATGTTTCAGTGCGGCGGGCTCACAGGTAGCCGCAGAAGCGCAGCACATGGCCGTCGGGTTCGCGGATCGCGAACTCCCGCAGGCCCCAGGGCTGGGAGGTCGGCGGCTCGACCACCGTGACGCCGCGCTTCAGGTAGGCGGCATGCAGGCCGTCGACGTCCTTGCCCACGTGGATCACGATCTCGCCGCGCCAGGGCGGCGCGCCGCGCGTGCTGCACTGCCACAGCCGCAGGTAGACCGGGTCGCCGTAGCTGCGGTCGCCCTTCTTGACGCGGGCATAGCTCGGCGGTTCGCCCGCGATGAAGTCGAGCTCGAAGCCGAGCACGTCGCAAAACCAGCGTGCGGCGCGCGTGACGTCGGACACCGGCAGCACGGGCTGCACGCCGTGGAACTCGTGCAGCGTGCCGAGGTCGGGCGCGTCGGCCACGCCGGGCCGGGCGGCCGTCATCCGTTCGACGCCCGCCGCAGCGCGGCCACGCGCTCCGCGATGTCGTCGACGTCGAGCGCGTCCTCGGCATGCGTGAGGTAGGTTTCGAGGTCGCGCACCGCGGCCGCCGTGTTGCCCTGCCCGGCATGCGCGAGGCCGCGGTCGCGGTACTCGCCCCAGGCGTTGGGCAGCAGCGTGACGAGACGGTCCTGCACCGCGATGGCGCGCTGCCAGTCTTCCTGCGCGCGGTGCACTTCCTTGAGGTTGCGCAGCATGCGCGCAATGATCTCGCGCGGGCTCGCGGGCTGGAGGTAGAGGCCCAGCGGCACGTCGAAGTCGCCCCACCAGGCCGTTGCTGCGCTTGTAGGGCTCGAGCCGTTCGCTGAGTTCCTCGCGCGAGAGCGACTTGCCGGTGAAGGGGTCGATCACCACCTGCCCCTTCGGCAGCGTGACCTTGAGCATGAAGTGGCCCGGAAATCCGACGCCGCGCGCCTGCAGCCCCAGCCCCTGCGCGAGTTCCATCCAGAGCACCGCGAGCGAGATCGGAATGCCGCGGCGGGTGCGCAGCACCGCATTGAGGTAGCTGTTGTCGGGGTCGTAGTAGTCGTTGACGTTGCCGCCGAAGCTCAGGTCGTTGAAGAAGAACTGGTTGAGCGCGCGCAGCCGCGCGAGCGGTGCGGCATCGCCCGGCAGCCGGCGCTTGAGGCGGGCGAGCAGCTGGTCGACGTCGCCCAGCACCTGCTGCACGTCGAGGTCGGGGTATTCGTCCTGTGCCAGGCTGGCGGCAGCCTCGAGCAGCGGAAAGTGGTCGTCGCTCTGCACCAGCGACTCGAAGTACGCGAGGGCGGTGGGAACCTGGAAGCTGAACGTCATATGTCTTTGTAGAGGAGCATGCGGGGAGCGTCAAGGCGGTGTTTGCAGCTTGCGCGATCCGGAAATCGCCCCTCGCAGGGCCGGGCGAAACGCCTTCCGCCCGGGTGCGTTCAGCGCCGCATGAAGCTGCGCAGGCGCACGCCCACGGCCGCCAGCACGCCGAAGTACAGCAGCCCCGCGCCCGCGATCAGCGCGGCCAGCCAGCCGATGCGCAGCAGCCGCTGTCCGCGCAGCGCGATCCAGTCGACATGTTGCGCGCCCCAGGCCAGCACGCCGGCCAGCACCAGCGTGCCCGCCGCCACCTGCAGCACGAACCGGCCCCAGCCCGGCGCGGGCCTGTAGCTGCCGCGGCGGATCAGGCCGACCAGCAGCCACGCCGCATTGACCAGCGCGCCGATCGCAATGGTCAGCGTGAGCGCCGCATGCTGCAGCACCGGCACGAGGACGAGGTTGAGCAGCTGGATCAGCACCAGCACCGCGACCGCGATGACCACCGGGGTGCGCATGTCGTGGCGGGCGTAGTAGCCCGGCGCGAGCACCTTGATCGCCACGATGCCGACCAGGCCCACGCCGTAGCCCATCAGGGCCAGCGTGGTGCGGCGCACGTCCTCGCCGCTGTAGGCGCCGTTGTGGAACAGCACCGCCACCAGCGGCTGCGAGAACAGCAGCAACGCGACCGCGCAGGGCGCCGAGAGCAGCACCACGAGGCGCAGGCCCCAGTCGAGCAGCGCCGAGTAGCGCGCGTCGTCCTTCGCGGCGCGCGCGCCGGCCAGCTGCGGCATCAGCACCACCCCGAGCGCCACGCCGAGCATGGCGGTGGGAAATTCCATCAGCCGGTCGGCGTTGACGATCCAGGTCACGCTGCCGGTCGCGAGGTGGGAGGCGATCTGGGTGTTGATGAGCAGCGAGATCTGCGCCACGCTCACGCCCAGCAGGGCCGGCGCCATCAGCTTCACCACCTTGCGCGTGGTCGGGTCGGCCCAGGCCGTGCGCAGCGCGCGGAAGCTCAGGCCGATGCGCGGCAGCAGCCCCAGCTTGCGCAGCGCCGGCAGCTGCAGGGCGAGCTGCAGCACGCCGCCCACCAGCACGCCCGCGCATTGCGCATAGATCGGCTCGATGCCCCAGCGCCGGAAAAGCGGCGCGCCGGCCACGATCGCCAGGATCAGCGACAGGTTGAGCAGCACCGGCGAGGCCGCCGGCACCGCGAACTTGCGCCAGGTGTTGAGGATGCCCCCGGCCAGCGCCACCAGCGACATGAAGCCGATGTAGGGGAACATCCAGCGCGTCATGACCACCGCCGCGTCGAAGCCCGACAGGCCGCTGGCCATGGCCCAGACCAGCCACGGCGCGCCCAGCACGCCGGCCACGCACAGCAGCACCAGCGCCCAGGCGAGCAGCGTGGCCACGTGGTCGATCAGCGCCTTGGCGCCCTCCTCGCCGGCCTCGGTCTTCTGCGCCGCCAGCACCGGCACGAAGGCCTGGCTGAACGCGCCTTCGCCGAATACCCGTCGGAACAGGTTGGGAATACGGAAGGCGACGTTGAAGGCGTCGGTCAGTGCGCTGACGCCGAAAACCGAGGCGAAAAGCACGTCGCGCACGAGGCCCGTGATCCGCGAGGCGAGGGTCAGCAGCGAGACGGTGGAGGCGGATTTGAGCAGGGACACGGGGCGAGTGTAGGGCCCTGCGCACCCCGGATTCGGCGAAAAACGCAACCCGGCCTATAATGGAGGGCTTTGCTGCATCATCCTCAGACACTGAAGGAAACCAACCATGGCATCCGCCAAGCCCAAGAAAAAGAACCCGCGCCTCGCCTCCGGCCGTAAGCGCGTCCGCCAGGACACCAAGCTCAACGCAGCGAACACCTCGCTGCGCTCCAAGTACCGCACCGCCGTGAAGAACGTCGAAAAGGCCGTTCTGGCCGGCGACAAGACCAAGGCGAGCGAACTGTTTGCCAAGGCCCAGAGCATCGTCGACGCCGTCGCCGACAAGGGCATCTTCCACAAGAACAAGGCTGCTCGCGACAAGAGCCGCCTGTCGGCGAAGGTCAAGGCCCTCGCCCTCGCGCCTGAAAAGGCCGCCGCCTGACACCTGTCGTCAGGCAAGCCCGGACTGAAAGCTTTCGGTCCGCCGTTTGATCGGGGTGCGCTGCAGCAAAGTGTAAAAAACCGCCTTCGGGCGGTTTTTTCATGGGCGATCGTTGCGCGGAACGACTCAGGCCTTCTTCGGCGCGGCTTCGGGGACGTCGGGCACGAGGCAGGCCTCGGCCACCTGCAGATCGTTGTCGCGCGCGAAATTGACGCAGAAGTCCCAGGCCATGGGTTCGGCATCGCGCAGCGCCCTGTTCACGACCACGCACTTCACCCCGTTGATGGTGGTCGGCACGCACCACGGCGAGTAGCTCAGATGACTTCCCGGGTAGGCGCCGCCAGGACGGAAGGAGCACATCACGCCGGCCAGCCGCTCGGCCCAGTCGCTGGGGCGGAAGGTCCGGCCATCGCGCGTGATGCCCTGGATGAAGATTTCTTTGGCAGTGGGGGAAATCATCGTGGAGTGAGGCGACCGGAGCAGGTGCTGCAGTGCAGCAAGGGATTGTATCCGCGGCATTCCGGCCCCTCGGACAGAGGGCATTGCTGTGATGCGGAATCCTCAACGAAGCCGTCAGACCGCGCGCCTAGAATCCGCCTTCCCTATCTGGAGAACCGAATGAGCGCTACCGCCGAGCCCACCTCGCCTCACGTCATGAACACCTACGGCCGTCTGCCGATCGCGTTGACGCACGGCCAAGGCTGCCGAGTCTGGGACACGAACGGCAAGGCGTACCTCGATGGCCTCGGCGGCATCGCCGTCAACACGCTCGGCCACAACCACCCCGAGCTGGTGCCGGCGCTGCAGGACCAGGTCGCGAAGCTGATCCACAGCTCCAACTACTACCACGTGCCGGGCCAGGAACAGCTCGCGGCCAAGCTGGTCGAGCTCTCGGGCCTGACCAACGCCTTCTTCTGCTGCACCGGCCTGGAAGCCAACGAGGCGGCGCTCAAGCTGGCGCGCAAGTTCGGCCATGACAAGGGCATCGAGCGCCCGGAGATCGTGGTCTACGAAGCCGCCTTCCACGGCCGCAGCATCGCCACGCTGTCCGCCACCGGCAACCCGAAGGTGCAGGCCGGCTTCGGTCCGCTGGTCGAGGGCTTCATCCGCGTGCCGCTGAACGACATCGAGGCGCTGAAGAAGGCGACCGAGGGCAATCCGAACGTGGTGGCCGTGTTCTTCGAGACCATCCAGGGCGAAGGCGGCATCAACCCGATGCGCTGGGACTACCTGAAGCAGGTGCGCGCGCTCTGCGACGAGCGCGACTGGCTCATGATGATCGACGAGGTGCAATGCGGCATGGGCCGCACCGGCAAGTGGTTCGCGCACCAGTGGGCCGGGATCAAGCCCGACGTGATGCCGCTCGCCAAGGGCCTGGGCTCGGGCGTGCCGGTCGGCGCCGTGGTGGCCGGCCCCAAGGCCGCCAGGATCTTCGGCCCCGGCAACCACGGCACCACCTTCGGCGGCAATCCGCTCGCGATGCGCGCCGGCATCGAGACCATCCGCATCATGGAAGAGCACAAGCTGCTCGACAACGCCGCCACCGTGGGCGCGCACCTCAAGGCCGCGCTCGAGCGCGAACTCGGCGGCCTCGCGGGCGTGAAGGAGATCCGCGGCCAGGGCCTGATGCTCGGCATCGAGCTCGACCGCCCCTGCGGCGTGATCCTGAACCGCGCCTGCGACGCCGGCCTGCTGCTGAGCGTGACCGCCGACCGCGTGATCCGCCTCGTGCCGCCGCTGATCCTGAGCATCGCCGAGGCCGACGAGATCGTCGCGATCCTGGCGCCCATCGTGAAGAACTTCCTTTCGGAACCCGCCGCGCAATGACGACGACCGCCCACGCCATCCGCCACTACCTGCAGTTCTCGGACCTCACGGCCGACGAATACGCCTACCTGTTCGACCGCATGGCGGTCATCAAGCAGAAGTTCAAGACCTACGAGAAGCACCAGCCGCTGACCGACCGCACGCTGGCGATGATCTTCGAGAAGGCCTCCACGCGCACCCGCGTGAGCTTCGAGGCGGGCATGTACCAGCTCGGCGGCAGCGTGGTGCACCTGACCACCGGCGACAGCCAGCTCGGCCGCGCCGAGCCGATCGAGGACAGCGCCAAGGTCATCAGCCGCATGGTCGACCTGGTGATGATCCGGACCTTCGAGCAGACCAAGATCGACGCCTTCGCCGCGCATTCGCGCGTGCCGGTCATCAACGGCCTGACCAACGAGTTCCACCCCTGCCAGATCCTCGCGGACATCTTCACCTACATCGAGCACCGCGGATCGATCCAGGGCAAGACCGTGGCCTGGGTTGGCGACGGCAACAACATGGCCAACACCTGGCTGCAGGCGGCCGAGATCCTCGGCTTCACGGTGCACGTGAGCACGCCCAGCGGCTACGAGGTCGACCAGTCGGTCGCCGGCATCCGCTCGGGCGACAGCTACAAGGTCTTCAAGGATCCGATGGAAGCCTGCCGCGGCGCCGACCTCGTGACCACCGACGTCTGGACCAGCATGGGCTACGAGTCCGAGAACGAGGCGCGCCGCAAGGCCTTCGCCGACTGGTGCGTGGACGAGGAGATGATGCGCGTGGCGCAGCCCGACGCCCTCTTCATGCACTGCCTGCCCGCGCACCGCGGCGAGGAAGTGCAGGCCGAGGTCATCGACGGCCCGCAGTCGGTGGTGTGGGACGAGGCCGAGAACCGGCTCCATGCGCAGAAGGCGCTGATGGAGTTCCTGCTGCTGGGGCGGCTCTGACCGCCCACGCGTCCATCAAGGCTGTCGCATGGAGTTGATGGACCGCTACCTGCCGCGCTACCAGTTCGCCGAAGAACACAGCCTCTTCGTGCCCGCAGCGCCCGGCATCGTGCTCGACGCCGCAAGCCGGCCCGAGGTTGTCGATGACCCGGTCGCGCGCCACTTGATCGCGCTGCGCGAACTTCCCAACCGCCTGGCCGGACGCCTCGGCTTTGCATCGGCCCTGCAGCAACGCCCGGCCTTCAGCCTGGAAGAATTCACGCCGCTCGGCCGCGACGGTGATCGCGAACTGGCCTTCGGCCTGGCTGGCCGCTTCTGGCGTTCGGATTACGGTTTGGTGCCGCTGCCTGACGCCTCGGCATTTGCCGCACTCGACGCGACGGGGATCGCCAAGCTGGTGCTCAATTTCACCGCGCTGACCGAGGGCTCGGGTACGCGCCTCACGACGCGCACGCGCATCTGGTGCGGCGACGAGACGTCGCGGCGCCGCTTCAATCTCTACTGGCTGCTGATCCGCCCGGCGAGCGGATTGATTCGCCGCCGCCTGCTGCGGCGCGTGCACGATGCGGTGCTTGGCGCAGCGCGGGCCTGATCAAAACGCCCACGCCCCGAGCTGGTAGTAGTCGAAGCCGCTGCTGCGGCCGCCGAGGCAGCCGGCCAGGAAGTCCTCGGCGTGGCGGTACATCGCGAGGTTGTTGCTCCACTTCTGGTTGCCGTGACCGTCGCCCCGGAAGCTGACGAACTCCACCGGCTTGCCAGCGGCGCGCAGGGCCGCCACCATGCGCTCCGACTGGTCGAACTTCACGCGCGGATCGTTCACGCCATGCATGACGAGCAGCGGCGCGCGCACCTTGGCCACGTGGTTGATCGGTGACTTGGCGTCCATGACCTTGCGCTGCGCCGGGTCGGCCGGATCGCCCACGTAGCGCTTCCACCACGGCAGGCCCAGCGCCCAGTAGGCCGGCGCGTTCTCGATCAGCCGCGCCAGGTCGGACATGCCCACCACGTCGACCGCGCAGGCGAAGGTCTCGGGCGTCATCGTCGCGCCCACGAGCGCCGAATAGCCGCCGTAGCTCGCGCCGTAGATCGCCACCCGCGCCGGATCGGCCACGCCCTCGGCCACGGCCCAGCGCACGCCGTCGATCAGGTCGTCGTGCATGCGGCCGGCGAACTCGCCCACCGCCTTTTCCATGAAGGCGCGGCCATAGCCGCTGGAGCCGCGGTAGTTGACCTGCAGCACCGCGTAGCCGCGGTTGGCGAGGAACTGCTGCACGCTGCGGTTGGTGCCCTGGTAGGTCCAGAGATCGCGCGCCCAGGGCCCGCCGTGCACCAGCAGCACCATCGGCAGCGCGCGCGGCTGCACGCCGGGCGGCAGCGTGAGATAGCCATGGATGCGCAGGCCGTCGCGGGCTTCGTAGGCGATCGGCCGCGTCGAAGCGAGCGATGCCGCAAGGCCGCTGGTGTTGCTCTCACCGAGCAGTTCGGGCGCCTTCCCCGTGCCGGTCAGCAGGTAGTACTTCCAGCCCCGGTCGGTGCCGACGCTCACGGTCAGGATCTGCTCGTCGTCGGACATGCTGCTCACGTGCACCGCCGCGGGCGCGCCGCCTGCCAGCGGTTCGAGCCGCGCCGCGAGCGCGGCGTCGAAGTACCTGGCGCGCGGATGGCCCGGCATCGAGTAGGCCGCGAGCGGCGCATGGCTGCGGCGACTGACCAGCACCTGCTCGACGTCGACTTCGGGTTCCGCGTGGATCACCTGCTCCGCGCCGGTTTCCAGATCCATGCGCACCAGCGCCTCCTTGTCGCGCCCGCGGCTCGACACGGCCCAGGCCGTGTTCGTCCCGGGCACCAGGTCGGCGATCCACCAGTTCTCCCGCTGCCAGCGCAGCGTTGTGCGCCACCCGTCGCCATCGGGCAGCTGCAGGTAGCCGCCGTCGCCCTCCTGCACCGAGCGCGCGCGCAGCCGTCCGTCGCGGTCGGCGACCCAGCCGGCGACGTTGCCCGGGTTCTGCGCGATCAGGCTCCTCGTGCCAGTGGCCGGATCGATCCGGTAGAGGTCGAACACCTTCTTGTCGCGTGCATTGGAGGCCACGAGCACCTCGGCGCTGCCGTCGATGCGGCGCACGAGGCGCGAGCGCGCACCCTTGAACGGCGTGAGGTCCACCGCCTCGGAACCGCCGCGCGCCACGTCGACGGCCAGCACCTTCGTGTCTTCGTCGCCGCTGGGATCCACCGTGAGGAACAGAAAGCGGCTGTCGCCCGACCAGACGATGGACTGCGCCCGCACCGCGATCGGCCGCGCCTCGCCGTTCGCGAGCCGCTTGACCCACACGGCCGGCTTCAGGCCGCTGACGCCTTTCCACGCCAGCCACGCACCGTCGGGCGAGACGCGGTAGAGGCTCGTGCCCTCGGTGTTGGCGACGAACTCGCGCACCGGGATCAACGGCGGCAGCGCCTCGCCCTGCAGGGCGGGATGGGTCGGCGCCACGGCGCAGCCTGCGAGCAGGGCCGCCAGGGCGAGCGCGGTCAGGGTTCTCGTGGACGTCACGGGTTCTCCTCGTTCTTGGACGCCGGATTGTGGGCCGGCCAAGCTTTGGCCTTGCCAAAGGTGCCGACGCCACAATGCGGCCATGCACATCCTGCTCATCGAAGACGACCTCGACCTCGGGCGCGCACTCCAGGCCACGCTCAAGGTCGAGCACTTCACGAGCGAATGGATACGCCGCGCCGCCGATGCGCCGCATGCCGTCGACGCCGCGCGGGTCGATTGCGTGCTGCTCGACCTGAACCTGCCCGACGGCAGCGGCTTCGACCTGCTGCGCCGCTGGCGGCGCGGCGACGTCCGCGTGCCGGTGATCGTGATCACCGCGCGCTCGGCCATCGACGACCGGCTGGCCGGGCTCGACGGCGGCGCGGACGACTTCGTCATCAAGCCCTTCGACACCGCCGAGCTCGTGGCGCGCGTGCGCGCCGTGGTGCGGCGCAGCGCGCGCCAGGCCAGCGAATGCTGGAGCCTGGGCGCGCTCGAGATCGAACCGGGCCGGCGCGAGGCGCGGCTGAACGGCGCGGCGCTGGCGCTGTCGCCGCGGGAGTTCCAGCTGCTGGTGGAGCTCGCGCGCGACGCCGGCGCGGTGGTCGCCAAGGACCTGCTGTCGCAGCGCCTCGAACCGCTCGGCGATCCGGTGGACTTCGCCGCGATCGAGGTCCATGTGTCGAACCTGCGCAAGAAGATCGGCACCGAGCGCGTGCGCACCGTGCGCGGCGTCGGCTACCTGCTCGAGCCATGAGCCGCGGTGCCACGCCCGAAGGCGGTGCGGTGGGCGCGCTCCGGCGCCTGTGGCGGCGCGTGGCCGAGCCCTCGCTGGTGCGGCGCGGCACCGGCTGGACGCTGCTGGTCTTCTTCCTGATCTGGGCCGCGCTGCTGGGCTTCGAGTACGCCCGGAATCTCCGGAACCTCGCCGAAGCGCCGAGCCTCACGCAATACGGCGACGCGCTGCTGCTCGCGCTCGACGAGTTGGACGACCCGTCGCAGGCAGGCGCGGTGATGGCCGCCACCGAACGCTGGACCGCGATCCGCCGCACCCAGAACGAGCGGCTGCGCGGCATCGTGCTCTACGAGCTGCGCGACCTGCGCGGCGCGCGCGTCTATGCCTCCGAGGGCTGGGCGCAGGCCGCCAGCTCGCCCGACCGGACCGAGCGCTACTGGCGCTACGACCGCACAAGCGCGCACTGGCGGCTGCAGATCCTGAACCCGCGCCGCACCGAAAGCGCCTTCCTGCGCTACAACGCCGGCTTCATCCTGCCCTACCTGCTGGTGGCCTTTCCCTTCGTGCTGCTGGCCGTCTGGCTCACGGTGCGCGCCAGCCTGCGTCCGCTGCAGCAGCTCGCGCGCCGCATCGAAGCGCGGCCGGCCGACGAGCTGAACGCCGTCGGCGTGCCGGCGCGCTACCGCGAGCTCAAGCCGCTGGTGCAGGCGCTCGACACGCTGCTGGCGCGCCTGCGCGGCACCGTCGCGCGCGAGCGCGCCTTCGTGCAGGACGCGGCGCACGAGATCCGCACGCCGCTCGCGGTCATCAACGCCCAGGCCCATGTGCTGGCCCAGGCCCGGGACCCGGCGGCGCGGACCCAGGCCGAGGCCGAACTGAACCAGGCCGTCGCGCGCACCTCGCATCTCGCGCGGCAGCTGCTCGATCTCGCGACGCTGGACCGCGCCGGCCCCTCCTGCAGGAGCCGCGTGGACCTTGCGCACTGGCTGCGCACCCAGCTTGGCCCCGCCGCGCGCACCGCGATGCAGGACGGGCGCGAACTGTCGCTCGAAGCGCCCGACACGCTGCCGCGCGAGATCGACCTCGGCGCGCTGGAGTCGGTGGTGCAGAACCTGGTCGACAACGCGCTGCGTCACGGTGCACCCGGCAGCCGCATCGCCGTGATGCTGCGTGCGGAGGGCGACGCGCTCACGCTCGAAGTGCGCGACGACGGCCCCGGCATCGAGGCCGCGCGGCACGACAGCGTGTTCGAGCGCTTCCATCGCGGCAGCGAGCCGCGCGCGAGCGGTGCCGGCCTGGGCCTCGCGATCGTGCGCCAGGCCGCATCGCGCCTCGGCGGCGGCGTCGAGATCGTCGAGGGCCTGCGGGGGCGCGGCGTCGGCTTTCGCGTGCGGATGGAAGCCGCCGCTACCATCGCGCCATGAGCACGATCTCCCCCTGCCGGCAATGCGGCGCCTGCTGCGCGAGCTACCGCGTCGACTTCAGCGTGCACGAGCTCGACGAGAACGGCGGCACGGTGCCGGCGGGCCTGGCGGTCGAGGTCAACGACGCGCTCTGCCGCCTGCGCGGCACCGACCATGCGCGGCCGCGCTGCGCCGCGCTCACCGGCACGATCGGCCAGTCCGTGGGCTGCGGCATCTACGAATGGCGGCCGAATCCCTGCCATGAACTGGAGGCCGGCAGCGACGCCTGCGAACGCGCCCGCGCGCGGCACGGCCTGCCCGCGCTCCAGCCGGCCTGAGCCCGGAGCGCTTGGTCACGCGATCTGTTGGAAATAACCGACACCACGACCCCGCGCGCGGCGCTAACTTCGCGCCATGCGTTCATTGCAAGCCCAACCCCGCATCTGGGACATCTCGCCGCCGGTCCATGAAGGCGCGCCGGTGTTCCCGGGCGACACGCCCTACCGGCAGCGCTGGGCGGCCACCATCTCGCCGGGCTGTCCGGTCAACGTCAGCGAGATCACGCTATCGCCGCACGTCGGCGCGCATGCCGACGCGCCGCTGCACTACGACCCCGAGGGCGAGCCGATCGGCCGCGTCGACCTCGCACCCTTTCTCGGCCGCTGCCGCGTGATCCATGCCATCGCGCAGGGGCCGCTCGTCGAGTGGGCCCACATCGTCCATGCGGTCGACAGCACCCTGCCGCCGCGCGTGCTGGTGCGCACCTACCAGGCGATGCCCGTGGACCGCTGGGACGCGCAGCTCGCGGCCTATGCGCCCGCCACCATCGAGCGCCTCGCAGCCATGGGCGTGAAGCTCGTGGGCATCGACACCGCGAGCATCGACCCTGCGGACAGCAAGACGCTCGAAAGCCACCAGCGCATCCGCCGCCTCGACATCCGCGTGCTCGAGAACCTCGTGCTCGACGAGGTGCCCGAGGGCGACTACGAACTCATCGCGCTGCCGCTCAAGCTGGTCAGCGCCGACGCTTCTCCCGTGCGCGCCGTGCTGCGCGACCTTCCCCGCTGAACCTGCCTCTCATGACGACCATCGAAGACTGCCGCGCGCTCGACGCGCAAGACCCGCTGCGCGCGCTGCGCGATCAATTCACGCTGCCCGAGGGCGTGATCTACCTCGACGGCAACTCGCTCGGCGTGCTGCCGAAGGCGGCGCCCGCGCGCATCGCCGAAGTGGTGGCCCAGGAATGGGGCCAGGGCCTGATCCGCTCGTGGAACACCGCCAGCTGGTTCGACCTGCCGCAGCGCCTCGGCGACAAGGTGGCACGGCTCGTCGGCGCGGCGCCCGGCGAGGTGGTGTGCACCGACAGCACCTCGGTCAACCTCTACAAGGTGCTGTTCGCGGCGCTGTCGCAGCAGAAGGACAGCGGCCGCCGGCTGGTGCTCAGCGAACGCAGCAACTTCCCCACCGACCTCTACATCGCCGAGTCGCTGTGCCGCGAGCGCGGCTTCGAGCTGCGGCTGATCGACGAGCGCGAGCTGCCCGGCGTGCTGACCGAGGAGGTCGCGGTGCTGATGCTGACGCACGTCAACTACCGCACCGGCGCGATGCACGACATGAAGGCCGTCACGGCCGCCGCGCATGCGGTGGGCGCGCTGACCGTCTGGGACCTGGCCCACAGCGCGGGCGCGGTGCCGGTCGCGCTCAACGAGAGCCAGGCCGACTACGCCATCGGCTGCGGCTACAAGTACCTGAACGGCGGCCCCGGCGCCCCCGCCTTCGCCTGGGTGCACACGCGGCACGCGGGCAAGTTCGAGCAGCCGCTCGCGGGCTGGTGGGGCCATGCGGCGCCCTTCGAGTTCACGCCGCACTACCGGCCCGCGCCGGGCGTGGGCCGCTACCTCTGCGGCACGCAGCCGATCATCGCGCTCGCGGGGCTCGAATGCGGCATCGACACCGTGCTCGCGGCAGAGGCCTTCGACGCCGGCCAGGGCGGCATGGCGGCGCTGCGCGCCAAGTCGCTCGCGCTGACCGACCTGTTCATCCGCCTGGTGGAGGAACGCTGCCCGGACCAGGGCCTCTCGCTCGTCACGCCACGCGAGCACGCGCGGCGCGGCTCGCAGGTGTGCCTGAGCCGCAAGGAAGGCGCGTACGCGATCGTGCAGGCGCTGATCGCGCGTGGCGTGATCGGGGACTACCGCGCCGGCGATGCCCAGATGCCGGACATCCTGCGCTTCGGCTTCACGCCGCTCTACCTGGGCTTCGAGGACGTGTGGAACGCGGTCGAGCATCTGGTGCAGGTGCTCGACACCGGCGAATGGCAGCGCCCCGAGTTCAACCGCAAGAACGCGGTGACCTGAAATGAAGATCCCGATGCCAACGACGACACGCCGGCGCTTCGCCACGCTCGCGCTGCTGCTGGCCGCGTCCGCGCCGGCACTCGCCCGGCAGCCGACGCCGCAGTCGGCCTTCACGCTGCCGCAGCTCAAGGCGCTGGCCGCGCTCTCGCCCGACGCCTTCCGGCAGGAGGTCAGGCGCCTGGGCTTCTCCTATGTCGACAGGACCGCGACCGAGGAGGTCAGCATGATCGAGTACGACCGCTTCGCCGACGGGCAGACCGCGCGGCTCATGAAATCCACCTACGCCGGGCACCGCGCGGCCGAGAACAGCGTCGAGCTCTCGCTGACCGACAAGGCGGCCTTCGACCGCCTCGTGAAGGAAGTGCGCGACGCCGGCTTCGTGCCGGCCGAGAAGGGCCGCATCCCCGGCGGCGAGACCTACCAGGACTACAAGCGCAGCAGCGAGGTCGTGCGCTTCGTGCATCCCGCGAAGCGCACCGGCAGCAGCCCGCCCTCCTACACCACCGTGGTCTGGCGATGACCGGCCCGCAGACACCATGAACACCGAAAAGATCGTCCACGAAGAGAAGGCGCAGCTGGACTTCAGCCAGTCCATGAGCTACGGCGACTACCTGCACCTCGACGAGATCCTCAACGCCCAGCATCCGCTCTCGCCCGCGCACGACGAGATGCTGTTCATCGTGCAGCACCAGACCAGCGAGCTCTGGATGAAGCTCATGCTGCACGAGCTGCGCGCCGCCACCGCCTGCATCGCCGACGAGAAGCTCGCCGACGCCTTCAAGATGCTCGCGCGCGTGAGCCGCATCATGGAGCAGCTCGTGAGCGCCTGGACCGTGCTCTCGACCATGACGCCGCCCGAATACACCGCGATGCGCCCCTACCTCGCGAATTCGAGCGGCTTCCAGAGTGCGCAGTACCGCTGCATCGAATTCGCGCTTGGCAACAAGAACGCCGCGATGCTCAAGCCGCATGCGCACCGCGCCGACCTGCTGGCGCAGGTGGAGGCGGCCTACCGCTCGCCCTCGCTCTACGACCAATCGCTGCGCCTGCTGGCGCGCCGCGGCCTGGCGGTGCCGGCCGACAAGCTCGAGCGCGACTGGACGCAGCCCTACGAACCGAGCGACGGCGTCGAGGCCGCCTGGCTCGCGGTCTATCGCGATCCGCATGCGCACTGGGACCTCTACCAGCTCGGCGAGAAGCTCACCGACCTGGAAGACGCCTTCCGGCTCTGGCGCTTCCGCCACGTGACCACGGTCGAGCGCGTGATCGGCTTCAAGCGCGGCACCGGCGGCACGGGCGGCGTGAGCTACCTGCGCAAGATGCTCGACGTGGTGCTGTTCCCCGAGATCTGGAAACTCCGCACCGATCTTTAGACGCCCCCCGAAGCGCCTTCGGCGCCTCCCCCCACTGGGGGGGGCACCCAGCGGACTGGCAGAGCCAGTTCCGCGGGTGCACTGGCCTGGCCTGTGAGGGATTCGCAGCACGCGATACATTGGCACTTCCTACGGAGACCTGCCATGCACCCAGACGCCATCCGCTTCTCGCCCGAAGAACTCGCCACCCTGCGCGCGCACGGTGTGGTGCTGTTCGCCGAGCGCGTGATCTTCGAGGCGCAGCCGCCGATGCCGGAGGCGCGGATCGCCGCCATCGAGGCACTGTGCGCGGGGCCGCTGCCCGAGGCGCTCGCCGCGCTCTGGCGGCAGACGGCGGGCGGCCGGCTCGACTACGACCTGTCGCTGCCGATGGGCGGCAACATCGAGGCCGTGAGCTGGTCCGAACTGTTCTGGGACGGCAGCGACGGCTACCGCGACCTGCAGGGCTGGATCGCGCACGAGCAGGAGCTCGCCGAGGAAGCGGCCGACGACGACGGCCGCGACTGGAGCGGCAAGCTCACGCACCTGCCCTTCGGCGGCTTCGAGTACCTCGACCGCATCTATGCGGTGGTCGAGCCCGGCCCGGCGCACGGCAGCATCGTCGCGTGGAAGCACGGCCTGCCGCCGGCCTGGACGCATGCGCTGCACGAGGACAGCGTGAGCACCATCGCGCCCGACCTGCGCGGCGCCTTCGCGGCGCTGCACCTCGACGAGGACCCGCTCGCGCCCACGGACGACTACTACTCGGGCCAGGCGCTGCTCGAGTACCTCGACGATCGGCACGAGGCGCACGGCCTCGACATCGATCTGATGGACAAGCTCGTGGCCTTCTACCGCCGCGCGATGGTCGACTGGCGCACGCCGCTCGCCGAAGGCACGCTGCGCCACCAGCCCGCCGCCGCGCGCGCCGCGCTGCGCCATGCCGTCGCGACCGACGACGCGCAGCTCGTGGCCGAGCTCGCGGCCGCAGGCGTGCGCTTCCAGGGCCCGCAGCAGGGCAGCGCGCTCGCCACCGACGTGGCGATCGGCCACGGCGCCTTCGCGGCGGCCACGGCGCTGGTGCGCGCCGGCGCGCCGGTGGCGCGCGAAGCGCTGGCGAACATCGACGGACAGATCTCGCCGGAACTCACGCGCGCGCTGCTCGCCAACGGCGCCGAGCCGAGCGTGAGCGCCATCGTCCGGTGCGCGGCCTGCGGCGCACCGGCCAGCGCCCACCTGATCGCCGACGCCTGCGCCGCGGCCGGCATCGACGTGCCGGCCGCATTCGCGATCGAGCGCGATGCCACGCTGGCCGAACTGCAGGCCACGCTGCGCGAGGTTCGCGAGGGCAAGCTCGGGCACTACCTCGGCGCCGAGGGCATCGCCGAGCGCATCGAGCATCTGCAGACCTTCAGGCTCGCCTGAAGCGCCGGGCGCCCTTCGACCCTGGTGGCCTTCTTCAGCCGCCGTACAGCCAGGGCTGGTCGAGCAGGCGCGCGCCGAGCAGCCGCATCGCGAGGTCGCGTCCGATGCGCACGGCGCCGGTCGCATGAAAGAGCTGCCCGTTGCGCCGCGCGCGCGCCTGCACGCGCGCGTTGCGCTGCCAGCGCGCCTCGGCGTAGCGCGCGAAGGCGGCCGGCACTTCGGCCGCCGAACCCTCGCCCAGTGCCTCGGCCAGCGCCACCGCGTCCTCGATCGCCATGCCGGCACCCTGCGCGAGGTAAGGCACCATCGGATGCGCCGCATCGCCCACCAGCGCAATGCGCTCGTGCGCCATCCCCGCCGCCGAAGCGAGCGGCGGCCGGTCGCTGAGCGACCAGGCGCGCCAGTCGGGCATGGCCTCGAGCAGCGCCTGCAGTTCGCGTCCGCCAGGGCCTGCGGCCTGCTGCAGCGCGGCAAGGCTGCTCGCCTGGTCCCAGTCGCGCGCATTGCCGGCCGGCGCGGACTCGGCGATCACCACCACGTTGAGCCAGTCGCCGCCGCGCACCGGGTAGGCCACCGCATGCAGCCGCGGCCCGAGCCAGACGTCGATGCGGTCGCGGCGCAGCGCCTGGGGCAGGCGGGCCTGTGCGGCGATGCCGCGCCATGCCGTGTGGCCCGTGACGCGCGGCGCCTCGGTGGCCGCCGGCCCTTCGAGCCGCTGGCGCGCGACGCTCCAGAGGCCGTCGGCGCCCACCAGCGCCTCGCCCTCCCAGGCGCGCGAGCCGCTGCTCGAGATGCACACCAGGTCGTCGTCGGCCTCGACCTGCGCGATGCGCGCATCGGTGACCAGCGCGCCCGCGCCGCCGGCGCGCACGGCGCCGAGCAGCAGCGCATGCAGGTCGGCGCGGTGCACGCAGAGGTAGGGCGCGCCGTAGCGCCGGCGCATCGCATCGCCCAGCGGCAGGCGCGCGAGCTCGGCGCCGCTGCCGGCGCTGCGCACCACGAGCGCGCCCGGACGCGCGGCGATCGCGTCCAGGCCTTCGGCCAAGTCCAGTTGCGCCAGGCGGCGCGTGACGTTGGGGCCGAGCTGGATGCCAGCCCCGATCTCGGCGAAGGCGGCGGCCTGCTCGAAGACATCGACCCGGTGCCGGCCGCGCGCGAGCGCGAGCGCCGCGGCGAGCCCCCCGATGCCGCCACCGGCGACCAGGATGTGCGCGGGCATCGGCCTCAGCGGCTGGGGTGGTGCGTGGCGGTCAGCGGGTCGGCGCCCGCGCTTTTCTCAGTGCCGGCGCCGGCCGGTGCCTTGGGACCGCAGCTGCCGCAGCTGTCGCAGGAGCCGCAGCCCGAGGTCTTGGCGAGCGACGCCGCCAGCGCGTCCGCGCGCTCCTGGTCGACCCATCCGGCGCGGTGCGTGCCGGCCGCGAGCTTGCGCGCGGCGCTGCGGCGCCAGCCTGCGGGCATCCAGCGCCAGACCGCGTAGAACGCGGCGGCCGCGACGATCAATCCGACGATCAGCTGCTGTGTCATGTCCGTCCCTTGTTTGCAAGGCGTCGTTTTTACCCCGCGCCCAATGCCAGTGCCACCCGGTAGGTGATGAAGCACGCGAGGTAGGCCAGCGCGAACAGGTAGCCCGCCATGATCCAGACGTACTTCCACGAGCCGGTCTCGCGCTTGACCGCGGCCAGGGTCGAGATGCACTGCGGCGCGAACACGTACCAGACCAGCAGCGACAGCGCGGTCGCGAGCGACCAGCTGCCCGCGATCAGCGGCTCGAGCTGGCCCGCGACGTCGTCGCCGCTGGCCGAGAGCGCATACACCGTGCCCAGCGCGCCCACCGCCACTTCGCGCGCCGCCATGCCCGGCACCAGCGCGATCGAGATCTGCCAGTTGAAGCCGATGGGCGCGAAGATGTGCTCCAGGCCGCGGCCGATCATGCCTGCGAGGCTGTACTGGATCGCCGGCCCGGTGGCGCCTTCGGGCGGCGACGGGAAGGTCGAGAGGAACCACAGCAGGATGGTGAGCGTGAGGATGATCGTGCCCACGCGCTGGATGAAGATCCAGGCCCGCTCGTACAGGCCGAGCAGCAGGTTGCGCAAGTTGGGCCAGCGGTAGGCCGGCAATTCCATCAGCAGCGGCGAGTGCCGCTTGTTGTCGCGGAAGCGCTTCATCACCCACGCCACCGTCATCGCCGAGACGATGCCGAAGACATAGAGCGCGAACAGCACCACGCCCTGCAGGTTGAACACGCCCGCCACGCTGCGCTGCGGAATGAAGGCCGCGATCAGCAGCGCATACACCGGCAGGCGCGCCGAGCAGGTCATGAGCGGCGCGATCATGATCGTGGTGATGCGGTCGCGCCAGTTGCTGATGGTGCGCGTCGCCATCACGCCGGGAATGGCGCAGGCGAAGCTCGACAGCAGCGGGATGAACGAGCGGCCCGACAGGCCCACGCTGCCCATCACGCGGTCGAGCAGGAAGGCCGCGCGCGGCAGGTAACCCGAGTCTTCCAGCGCGAGGATGAACAGGAACAGGATCAGGATCTGCGGCAGGAACACGATCACGCCGCCCACGCCGGCGATCACGCCGTCGACCAGCAGGCTCTGCAGCATGCCTTCGGGCATGTGGGTCTTCAGCAGTTCGCCGGCGCCGTCGGTGGCGGCCTTGATGGCGTCCATCGGCACGTTGGCCCAGCTGAACACCGCCTGGAACATCAGGAACATGGTGACGGCGAGCACCAGCATGCCCCAGACCGGATGCATCACCACGCGGTCGATGCGGTCGCTGGTGACCAGGCTGCTCGCCGGCTCCTTGACCGCGAGGCCGAGGATGCGGCGCACCTCGCGCTGGGTGCTCAGCACGTCGTCGAGCCCCGGCGCCTGCCAGGCCTTGGGCGTGGCCGCGGGCACCGGCGCATCGAGCGCATCGAGCAGCCCCTGCGCGCCGCCCGAATGCACGCCGACGGTCTCGACCACCGGCACGCCGAGCTCGCGCGCGAGCACCGCGGTGTCGATCGCGATGCCCTGCTTGCGGGCCATGTCGGTCATGTTGAGCGCCACCACCATCGGCAGGCCGAGGCGCCTGGCCTCGAGCACCAGCCGCAGGTTGAGCCGCAGGTTGGTGGCGTCGGTCACGCACACCAGCAGGTCGGGCAGCGCCTCCGCGCTCTTGCCGGTGACGACGTCGCGCGTCACGGCCTCGTCGGCGCTGAGCGCATTGAGGCTGTAGGCACCCGGCAGGTCGAGCACGAACACGCGCCGGCCCGAAGGCGTGCGCAGCGTCCCCTCCTTGCGTTCCACGGTCACGCCGGCGTAGTTGGCCACCTTCTGGCGGCTGCCGGTCAGCAGGTTGAAGAGCGCGGTCTTGCCGCAGTTGGGATTGCCCAGCAGCGCGATGCGCCCCGGCTGCGCGGTGGCCGCGAGGCGGCCGGTACCCTGGATCACCGCTTCACGCATGGCCGGCTCCCTGGGGCGCATCGGGCTCGACGCGGATCAGCGCGGCCTCATGGCGGCGCAGCGCGAAGGTGGTGTGGCCGAGGCGCACCGCAAGCGGCTCGCGGCCCGCGAAGCCGGTCGCGACGATGCGCACGGCCTCGCCGGGCACGAAGCCGATCTCGGTCAGGCGCAGCGCGAGCTCGCGGTCGTCCGCGCCTTCGGGCCGGGCCACGTCGAGCACGGTGGCCCATTGGTTGTCGGGAAGCTGGTCGAGCCGCAGGCCCGAAGGCGCCGGCGCGGCGCCGATGTCGTTGGTTTGCACGGTCAGAAACTGCGCCGGAGTGCCCGTCGCGCCATGAGCAAAACCCAGATGCTATCAATTCTCAATTGCAGTCGCAGAAAAAGTCCTTTGCCGGCCGTGCGGATTAGCGCGGCCAAGCCGGGCCGCAGGCCGCCTCAGACCGCCAGTTCGACGATGCGCGCCGTCGCAGAGGCGCCGTCCACGGCCAGTTCCGCCACCGTGACCGGCAGCTTGAAGCGCCGCGGCCCGGCGCTGCCGGGGTTCACGTAGAGGATGCCGCCGCGCTCCTCGACCTTGGGCCGGTGGGAATGGCCCGAGACCACCACGCGCACGCCGGCCGCGGCCAGGCCGGGCGCCAGCTGCGACAGGTCGTGGATCACGTGGATGCGCACCGCGCCGAGGTCGAGCGACGCGGTCTCCGGAATGCCGTCGGCCCAGGCATCGCGGTCGTTGTTGCCGCGCACCACGGTGAGCGGCGCGATCGCGCGCAGCGCATCGAGGATGCCCGCATGGCCGATGTCGCCGCCGTGCACGATGTGCGCACAGCCTTCGAGTGCCGCCACGGCCTGCGGGCGCAGCAGGCCGTGGGTGTCGGAGATCAAGGCCGACGCGGATCAAGCCGCGAGCAGCTGCCGCAGCACGAAGGGCAGGATGCCGCCGTGCTTGTAGTAGTCGACCTCGATCGGCGTGTCGATGCGCAGGCGCACCGTCACTTCCTGGTGGCTGCCGTCGGCGCGGTGCACCACGAGCTTCACGTCCATCTGCGGCCGGAGTTCGCCGCCGATCACCACGTCGATCTTCTCGTCGCCCTTGAGCCCCAGCGTCTGCCACGAATCGGCACCGCGGAACTGCAGCGGCAGCACGCCCATGCCGACGAGGTTGGCGCGGTGGATGCGCTCGAAGCTGCGCGCCACCACGGCCTTGATGCCAAGCAGCTGCGTGCCCTTGGCGGCCCAGTCGCGCGACGAGCCGGTGCCGTATTCCTCGCCGCCGAAGACCACGGTCGGGACGCCCTGGGCGATGTACTTCATCGCCGCGTCGTAGATGAACATCTTCTCGCCGCCGGGCTGGAACAGCGTGAGGCCGCCCTCTTCCTGGGTGCCGTTGACGTCCGGCGGGATCATGAGGTTCTTGATGCGCACGTTGGCGAAGGTGCCGCGCATCATCACGTCGTGGTTGCCGCGCCGCGAGCCGTAGCTGTTGAAGTCGGCCTTGGCGACGCCGTTGGCCTTGAGCCAGATGCCCGCGGGCGAGCTTTCCTTGATCGAGCCGGCGGGCGAGATGTGGTCGGTGGTGATCGAGTCGCCGAACAGCGCCATGATCCGCGCGCCCCTGATGCCCGGATCGGCGGCATGCGGCTCCATCTTGAAGCCCTCGAAGAACGGCGGCTCGGCGATGTAGGTCGAGGCGGGCCAGTCGTAGACCTGGCCCGTGGTGCCCTTGATGCTGCTCCAGAACTTGCCCGGATCGGTCTTGACCTTGTCGTAGTTGGCGCGGAACGACTTGGCGTTCATCGCGAAGCGCAGGTTGTCGTCGATCTCCTTGGGCGTGGGCCAGATGTCGCCGAGGTACACGTCCTGGCCGTTCCGGCCCTTGCCCACCGGCTCGGACATCAGGTCGACCATCACGTTGCCCGCGATCGCGAAGGCCACCACCAGCGGCGGCGAGGCGAGGAAGTTGGCCTTGAGGTTCGGATGGATGCGCGCCTCGAAGTTGCGGTTGCCCGAGAGCACGGCCGCGCCGACGAGGTCGTTCTTCACGATCGCATCGTTGATCTCGGGCGTGAGGTCGCCCGCGTTGCCGATGCAGGTGGTGCAGCCATAGCCTGCGAGATAGAAGCCGAGCTTCTCGAGGTAGGGCAGCAGCCCCGCCTTCTCGAGGTACTCGGTCACGATGCGCGAGCCCGGCGCGAGCGAGGTCTTGACGTGCGGCTTGACCGTGAGCCCCGCCTCCACCGCCTTCTTGGCCAGCAGGCCGGCCGCGAGCATCACGCTCGGGTTGGAGGTGTTGGTGCAGGAGGTGATCGCGGCGATCAGCACGTCGCCGTTGCCGATCGTCACGCCGCCCGGCGTGCCCTCGGCGGTGGCGAGCGGATAGCGCATCTTGAGCCGCTCGGCCGGCTGGTTGAAGCCGTTGGCATCGTTGGGCTTGCTGAAGAGCTCCGAGAACTTGGTCGAGAGCTGGCCCAGATCGATGCGGTCCTGCGGCCGCTTCGGACCCGCGAGGCTCGGCGAGACGGTGCCGAGGTCGAGCTTGACGATCTTGGTGTAGTCGATCTGCCCGGGCGCCGGCATGCCGAACAGGCCCTGCGCCTTGTAGTAGGCCTCGAAGCGCTCGACCTCTTCCTGCGTGCGGCCGGTGCCTTCGAAATAGGCCACGGTCATTTCGTCGACCGGGAAGAAGCCCATGGTGGCACCGTACTCGGGCGCCATGTTGCCGATGGTGGCGCGGTCGGGCACGGCGATCGAGGCCGCGCCGGGGCCGAAGAACTCGACGAACTTGCCCACCACCTTCTCGGCGCGCAGGATCGCGGTGACGTAGAGCACGAGGTCGGTCGCCGTCACGCCTTCGCGCAGCTTGCCGGTGAGTTCGAAGCCCACCACGTCGGGCGTCAGCATGTAGACCGGCTGGCCCAGCATCGCGGCCTCGGCCTCGATGCCGCCCACGCCCCAGCCGACCACGCCGACGCCGTTGATCATCGTCGTGTGGCTGTCGGTGCCGACCAGCGAGTCGGGGTAGTACACCGGCACCTCGGCATCGTCGCTCGCGCTCTTGTAGACGCCGCGCGCGAAGTATTCGAGGTTGACCTGGTGCACGATGCCGAAGCCCGGCGGCACCACGCCGAAGGTGTCGAAGGCCTGCATGCCCCACTTCATGAACTGGTAGCGCTCGTTGTTGCGCTGGAACTCCAGCTTCATGTTGAGGTCGAGCGCCTTCGGCGTGCCGTAGTGGTCGACCATCACCGAGTGGTCGACCACCAGGTCGACCGGCACCAGCGGCTCGATGGTCTTGGGCGACTTGCCGAGCTTGGCGGCGACGCTGCGCATCGCGGCGAGGTCGGCGAGCAGCGGCACGCCGGTGAAGTCCTGCAGCACCACGCGCGTGACGACGAAGGGGATCTCGTCGATGCGCTCGGCGTTGGGCGCCCAGCGCGCCAGTTCCTCGACATGCTTCGGCAGGACCTTCTGGCCGTCGCAGTTGCGCAGCACCGACTCGAGCACGATGCGGATCGAGACCGGCAGACGCTCGACGCTGGGATACTGCTTCGCCAGCTCCTTCAGCGACCAGTACCTGCCGGACTTGCCCGATGCGGTCTTGAAGGTCTTGAGGGTGGAAGCGAAGGCATGCGCCGGTGCGTTGGCCATGGAGGGACTCCTGTTCATTCGAGGTGTTCGTGGAAGCACCTCAAAGATAGCAGGGAACGATGACCATGGTCCCTGCCGAGGGTCTTTTTCCCTCAGGCAACCGCCATGCCCGCATGGCCGCGCGTGCGGCGCAGTCCGGTCCACTGCAGCTCCGCGAGCACCACCACGCACAGCGCCTGCGCCAGCACCCAGGCGACGCCGATCGCGCTGACCGCGAACATGCCGCTCGCGAGCAGCGCGACGCAGGCCATGGCCCAGCCGAAGTTGCCGACCACCACGAGCCCGATCAGCGTGCGCGGCGGGCTGCTGCGCGTGGCCATCCAGGCCGCGGCGGCGGCATAGGCGAGCAGGAATGCGCCGGTGCCCATGAGCAGCGGCGCGGGCAGGCCGGTGAGCCGCGCGAGCGCATCGGTCAGCCCCACCTGCAGCGCGCCGGTCGCGGCGCAGGAAGCGGCATCGGCCCACATCACGCGGGGCAGGAAACGGGGGGATGCAAAGACGGACATGTGACTCTCCTTCGGTGGATGCGGCAGGCCCTTCCCGCCGCGTTGGAGCCGATCATTCCGCGCCGCCTGCGCGGGGTCGATAACCTCGCAGGTCATGGCGCGCCGGTGCCGCCGCGCCAGAATGCGCGCCATGAACACGCCCCGCTCCCATCCCTCCCCCCACGGCGCCCAGCCGGGCGCGCGCGACCCCTTCGGCGCGCATCTGCGGCACTGGCGCACCCGCCGCCGGCTCAGCCAGCTCGATCTCGCGCAGGAGGCCGAGGTCTCGACCCGGCACCTGAGCTACGTCGAGACCGGCCGCGCGGCGCCGAGCCGCGAGATGGTGCTGCGCCTGGCCGAGCGGCTGGAGGTGCCGCTGCGCGAGCGCAATGCGCTGCTGGTGGCGGCGGGCTTCGCGCCGATGTACCGGCAGCGTTCGCTCGACGATCCCGCGCTCGCCTCGGCGCGCCGCGCGGTGGAACTGGTGCTCAAGGGCCACGAGCCCTTTCCGGCGCTCGCGGTCGACCGGCACTGGAACCTCGTGGCGCACAACGCGCTGGTGCCGATGCTCATGGCCGGCGCGGCGCCGGCGCTCGTGCAGGCGCCGATCAACGTGCTGCGGCTCAGCCTGCATCCCGACGGCCTCGCCTCGCGCATCGCCAACCTCGCGCAGTGGCGGACCCATCTGCTCGAACGGCTGCAGCAGCAGATCGCCGCGACCGGCGATGCGGTGCTGCAGGCGCTGCACGACGAGCTCGAGGCCTACCCGATGCCCCGCGTGAGCCACGACGCGCCCGCGGCGGACACGGAGCTGTCGGGCGTGGTGGTGCCCTTTCAGCTGGTCACGCCGAACGGCGTGCTGAGCTTCATCAGCACCACCACCATCTTCGGCACGCCGGTCGACGTCACTTTGCAGGAACTGGCGGTGGAGTCGTTCTTTCCGGCCGATGCGCAGACGGCGGCGGCGCTGTCTGCACTGGCGGCGCCAGCGGCGGGCTGAAGTCCGGCCGTTCGCGGCGCAGGTCCGCCGGCCCCTCGAAGTCGTCGACCTGGATCACCTTGTCGGCGGCCCGGAGGTAGGCGAGCGCGAGCGCCGGGTCGGGCGCGCTGGAGGCCGCCTGCTCGAAGGAGCGCGTGCGGCGCAGGTTCCTGTTGAGCACGGCCGTGGCTTCGCCGAGCTGGGCCGCGAGCTCCATCGCATGCATCAGGTCGCGCAGGCCGCCGGGGCCCGGCAGGCTCAGGTCGGGGGCCAGCCGTTCGACGATGCGCGGATCGCTGCGCAGCCGTTCGGCCAGCGCCATCAGCTGCACGTCGCGCAGCGGCGCCAGGTGCGCGGTGCGGCGCAGCACCAGCGCGCCGATCAGGCGGCGCCCAGCCGTCGGCAGGTTGGCATACAGGTCGCGCAGGATGCGGCCCGCCTGGTCGATCTGCAGCCGGATCGCGGCCTGCGCGAACGGCAGCAGCGCGGGCGCATCGTCCACGCGGTAGCGCCAGAGGCAGGCGCTCGCGAGGTAGAGATGCGCGAGCACGTCGCCGAGCCTCGCCGAGAGCAGCTCCATGCGCTTGAGCCTGCCGCCGAGCAGGCCCATCGCAAGGTCGGCGGTGAGCGCGTACTTGGCGCTCATGCGCGCGATCAGCCGTGCCTCGTGCGCGAGCGCCTCGGGCGGCTCGCCGCGCACCGGCGCACCGAACAGGCTGTGCCAGAGGTTCGCCGCCACATGCCTGCCATGCGCGATGAGCGCGCGGCCCAATGCGGTTTCGTCGCGCGCCTGGACGGCGGCCATTTCTTCGAGCACGTGCGGGTGGCAGCGCACCGCCCCCTGGCCGAATACGATCAGCGCGCGCGTGAGGATGTTGGCGCCCTCCACCGTGATCGCGATCGGCGCCTGCCGGTACGCCACGCCGAGCAGGTTCGACGGGCCCGCGATGATGCCCTTGCCGCCGAGGATGTCCATGCCGTGGTTGACGGCGCGGCGGCCCGCCTCGGTGAGCTGCACCTTGAGGATCGCGCTCGCCACGCTGGGCCGCTCGCCGTTGTCGAGCGCGGCCGCCGTGAAGCGGCGCGCCGCATCGCTCGCATAGAGCTCGGCCGCCATCTGTGCGACCAGCCCCGCGACCGCATGGAACTTGCCGACCGGCAAGCCGAACTGCTCGCGGATCTGGCCGTAGGCGTTGCTCACGTAGAGCGCGGTCTGCTGCATCGCCGAGCCGAGCGCGGGCAGCGAGATCGCGCGGCCCGCGGCCAGGCATTCCATCAGCATGCGCCAGCCCTGCCCCACCTGCGGCTCGCCGCCGATGATCCAGTCCATCGGCACGAACACCTGCCGGCCGTGGATCGGGCCGTTCATGAAGGCGCTGTCCATGGGATGGTGGCGCCGGCCGATCTCCATGCCCTCGTGCGGCACCGGGATCAGCGCGCAGGTGACGCCGAGTTCGCGCTCGCCCTCGGGCCGGCTTTCGTCGACCGCATGGAAGGCCAGGCCCACGACCGTGGCCACCGGCGCGAGCGTGATGTAGCGCTTGTCGAAATCGACCAGGAAGCCGCGCGTGGGCTTGCCGCCGAAGTCGCGCGTGACCAGCACCCCGCGGTCGGGGATCGCGGCCGCGTCGGAGCCCGCATAGGGCGAGGTCAGGCCGAAGCACGGCAGCTCGCGGCCGTCGGCGAGGCGCGGGAGGTAGTGCGCCTTCTGCGCGTCCGTGCCGTAGCGCAGCAGCAGCTCGGCCGGGCCGAGTGAGTTGGGCACCATCACCGTGACGGCCGTGGCGACGTTGACGGTGGCGATGCGCGCCACCACGGTCGCATGCGCGAAGTGGCCGAAGCCGAGGCCGCCGAATTCCTCGGGAATGATCATCCCGAAGAACCGCTTCTGGCGCAGGTAGCGCCACACCTCGGGCGGCAGGTCCTTGGCCTGGTCGATGGCATGGTCGTCGAGCATGCGGCAGAGCTCGCGCACCTCGGTGTCGAGAAAGGCCTGCTCGCGTGCGGTGAGGCGGTTCGGGCCCGTCGCGGCGAGCTGATCGAAATCGGGCCGCCCCGCGAAGAGCTGGCCCTCGAAACCCACGGTGCCGGCTTCGAGCGCGGCGCGCTCGGTGTCGCCGAGCGGCGGCAGGGCCTTGGCGAAGGGCTTCATGGCCCAACGGCCGACCAGGGAGGCCAGAGGCATGCTCATCTCCTTTTTTTCGGGTCCGCGACGCTTCGATTGTTGGGCGCCCGCCGCGGCGCGCCGGCCGGCGGAGGGCGCCCGCGCGTGTCGGAGACCGGCGCGGCGGCGCCTGCCGGCTCTCTAGAATGGCCCCCGGCCACTCGCGGCCAGGGAGCCCCGCCACATGCTCGAACCTTCTGAGCTGCGCAATTTCTTTCCGCTGATCGTCACGCCGAGCCACGACGGCAAGTTCTTCCAGAACTACGTGATCTCGGTCATGAACTTCGTCATCGAGGCCGAACGCGCCGGCATGCGCATGCAGGTGCTGATGCATTCGGGCGAAAGCCTCGTGACCCGCGCGCGCAACGACTGCGTGGCCAAGTTCCTCGCCAATCCGCAGTGGACGCACCTGTTCTGGATCGACGCGGACATCGGCTTCTCGTCGGAGGCCGCGTTCCGGCTGCTGCGCTCGGGCTACGACATCGCGGCCGGCGTCTATCCGCTGAAGCGCGAGAATTGGCCGCGCGAGGGCCTGCCCGCGGGCATGACCCGGCAGCAGTTCGATGCGGTCTTCACGCGCTACACCGTCAATGCCGAATCGTCCGCGCCGGACGGCTCGCAGGTCGAGCTGCAGGTGCAGCCCGACGGATTCATGAAGATGTCCGAGGCGCCGACCGGCTTCATGTGCATCAGGCGCGGCGTGTTCGAACGGCTCGCGGCGCACCATCCCGAGCTCAACTACGTGAGCGACGCCATCGATGAGCCCGATCGCGGCCTGCACTACCGCTTCTTCGACGTGATGGTCGATCCGAAGACGCGTCGCTATCTGTCGGAGGACTACGGCTTCTGCCGCCTCTGGTCGGGCCTGGGCGAATCGATCTACATCGACGCCAACTCCAACCTCACGCACCAGGGCGCCAAGACCTATGGCGGCGACTTCGCGACCTCGCTGCTGACTTCGCTGCCGCATGCGGTGGGCGGCCCGACCGGCGCGGCCATGTCCCTCGTCGGGCGGGAGCACCTGAAGCCGAACCCGCCGCCGCTCTTCTGACGGAACACGCGCAGGCGAAAAAAAGCCCCGCGGATGCGGGGCTCTGTCGTGCGGGGCCGGACGAGGATCAGGCTACCGCCGCGGCCACCTTGGCGTCCTCGACCTTGTAGTCGTCGATCTTGTCGAAGTTCAGGTACTGGTAGATCTGCGTGCTGGCCGCATCGAGCACGCCGGCACTGGCCATGTACTCGTCCTTGGTCGGGATGCGGCCGAGGCGCGAGCAGATGGCGGCCAGTTCGGCCGAACCCAGGTACACGTTGGTGTTCTTGCCCAGGCGGTTCGGGAAGTTGCGGGTGCTGGTCGACATCACCGTCGCGCCTTCGCGCACCTGCGCCTGGTTGCCCATGCACAGCGAGCAGCCCGGCATCTCGGTGCGCGCACCGGCATTGCCGAACACGCCGTAGTGGCCTTCCTCGGTGAGCTGCTGCGCGTCCATCTTGGTCGGCGGCGCGATCCAGAGCTTGACCGGGATGTCGCGCTTGCCTTCGAGCAGCTTCGATGCGGCGCGGAAGTGGCCGATGTTGGTCATGCACGAACCGATGAACACCTCGTCGATCTGCGCACCGGCCACGTCGCTGAGCGTCTTCACGTCGTCGGGATCGTTCGGGCAGGCCACGATGGGCTCGTGGATCTCGGCCAGGTCGATCTCGATCACGGCAGCGTACTCGGCGTCGGCGTCGGCCTTGAGCAGCTGCGGATCCTTGAGCCAGGCTTCCTGCGCGGCGATGCGGCGCGCGAGCGTGCGCGCGTCGGCATAGCCCTCCGCGATCATCCACTTCATCAGCGTGATGTTGCTGTTGATGTACTCGATGATCGGTTCCTTGTTCAGGTGCACCGTGCAGCCCGCGGCCGAGCGCTCGGCCGAGGCGTCGCTGAGTTCGAAGGCCTGTTCCACCTTCAGGTCGGGCAGGCCCTCGATCTCGAGGATGCGGCCCGAGAAGATGTTCTTCTTGCCCTTCTTCTCGACCGTGAGCAGACCGCTCTTGATGGCGTACAGCGGAATCGCGTTGACCAGGTCGCGCAGCGTGACGCCGGGCTGCATCTTGCCCTTGAAGCGCACGAGCACCGACTCGGGCATGTCGAGCGGCATCACGCCGGTCGCAGCGGCGAAGGCGACGAGACCCGAACCGGCGGGGAAGCTAATGCCGATCGGGAAGCGGGTGTGGCTGTCGCCGCCCGTGCCCACGGTGTCGGGCGTGAGCAGGCGGTTGAGCCAGGAGTGGATCACGCCGTCGCCCGGGCGCAGCGAGACGCCGCCGCGGGTGCTGATGAAGTCGGGCAGCTCGTGGTGCATCTTCACGTCGACCTTCTTCGGGTACGCCGCGGTGTGGCAGAACGACTGCATCACGAGGTCGGCCGAGAAGCCGAGGCAGGCCAGGTCTTTCAGCTCGTCGCGCGTCATCGGGCCGGTGGTGTCCTGCGAGCCGACCGAGGTCATCTTGGGTTCGCAGTAGGTGCCCGGGCGGATGCCCTGGCCTTCGGGCAGGCCGCAGGCGCGGCCGACCATCTTCTGCGCGAGCGAGAAGCCCTTGCCGGTGTCCACGGGCGCCTGGGGCAGGGCGGAACAGCGTCGAGGCCGGCAGGCCCAGCGCCTCGCGCGCCTTGGCCGTGAGGCCGCGGCCGATGATCAGCGGAATGCGGCCGCCGGCGCGCACTTCGTCGAACAGCACGTCGCTCTTGACCTTGAATTCGGCGATGACCTTGCCGTCCTTCAGGGCCTTGCCTTCGTAGGGGCGCAGCTCGATGGTGTCGCCCATGTTCATCTGGTTGACGTCGAGCTCGATCGGCAGCGAGCCCGCGTCTTCCATGGTGTTGTAGAAGATCGGCGCGATCTTGCTGCCGAGGCAGATGCCGCCGAACTTCTTGTTCGGGATGAAGGGGATGTCCTCGCCGGTCCACCAGAGCACGCTGTTGGTGGCCGACTTGCGCGAGGAGCCGGTGCCGACCACGTCGCCGACGTAGGCCACGGGCAGGCCGCGCGCCACCAGGTCCTGGATGAACTTGACCGGGCCGCGCTTGCCGTCTTCCTCGGGCTCGAAGGGCGCGCCTTCGCGCTTGTTCTTGAGCATCGCGAGCGCGTGCATCGGGATGTCCGGGCGCGTGGTCGCGTCGGGCGCGGGCGAGAGGTCGTCGGTGTTGGTCTCGCCGGGCACCTTGAACACCGTGAAGGTGATGCTCTGCGGCACTTCGGGGCGGCTCGTGAACCACTCGGCGTCGGCCCAGCTCTGGAGCACGGCCTTGGCGTTGGCATTGCCGGCATCGGCGAGTTCCTTCACGTCGTGGAACTGGTCGAACATCAGCAGCGTCTTCTTGAGGCCTTCGGCGGCCACGGTGCCGACCTCGGCGTCCTTGAGCAGGTCGATCAGCGGCCCGATGTTGTAGCCGCCCAGCATGGTGCCGAGCAGTTCGGTGGCGCGGGCGCGCGTGATGAAGCGGCTCGCCTCGGTGCCATGCGCCACCGCCGCGAGGTAGCTGGCCTTGACCTTGGCGGCGTCGTCGACGCCGGCGGGCACGCGGTAGGTCAGCAGGTCGAGCAGGAAGGCACCGTCCTTGTCATTCGCGCCCTTGAGGAGCTCGATGGCTTCGGCGGTCTGCTTCGCGCTCAGCGGAAGCGGCGGAATGCCGAGCGCGGCGCGTTCGGCAACATGGTCAACGTAGGCTTGCAACATCTTCTTTTCTCCGGAAACTGGGGCGGGCATGCGGTGCGGCCATGCAAAAGCCGCGCCGCCGCCCGAGGGGGCTCTCTGACTACTTCTTGGCCGCGTCGGCGCCTTCGAACAGGCTCTTCGGCGGGTTCTTCTTCATTTCTTCGGCGAAGGCCACCTGCTCCGCGGTCTGGCATTCGTCGGCGATGCGCAGGCCGGCCTTCTGGTTCATCAGCATCGACTTGTTGCCGAGCTGCAGCCACATGGCGCCGGCGCGCGGGTCTTCGAGGCGGATCGCGCCGGTGCGGCTCTCGACCGGGTGCATGCGGTACTTCAGGCCCTTGGTCGTGACCGTGAAGAAGCCGGGCTTGGCCTCGTCGGCCGTCACGGTCACGTCGGCGCCGAGTTCGCACTGGGCCTTGCCGGTCGACACGCGCTTGGCGACTGCGAGGTCGGATTCGGTCAGCACGACGTTGGTGTCGTCGGCGATGGGCGTGACCTCCTCGACCGCCTTGGCGGCGCTGCGGGCGACCTTCTTCTTGGGCGGCGCCTTCTTGGCGGCGGCCGGCTTGGCGTCGGCCTTGGCTGGCGCGGTCTGCGCCGTGGCCGCGAACGGCAGTGCCAGGGCCAGGGCAGCGATCAGAGCGATTTTCTTCATGGGTTTGTTTCCTTGAGGCTGATTCGGAGTTTCAGGAGGCCGCGAGTGCAAACCAGGCTTGGGCTTCCGGCGGCAGCGCGCGCCCTGTTGCGTGGGCACGCGTCAGCACCTGCCAGAAATGGCGATAGCTCGCGCGGTCGTGCAATGTGCCATCAAATTGTGTCGGTGCCCAATCGGCGAGCGCCGCATTTGTAATGATTTTTGTGGCAATTTGAATCTGCGCCTCGTCGGGCGCGAAGGCCTCGAGGATGGGGCGGATCTGGTTCGGATGGATGCTCCACATGCGCGTGTAGCCGAATTCGGTGGCCGCCCTGCGCGCCGCGGTGCGCATCGCGCCGGCGTCGTTGAACTCGGTGACCACGCAGTGCGAAGGCACCTTGCCATGGGCGTGCGCGGCCGAGGCGATGGCCAGCTTGGCGCGCACCACCAGCGGATGCGTGAACTGGCCGGCCGCGCCCATGCCGTCCGCCGGGATCGCGCCCGCGTGGGCGGAAACGAAGTCCATCAGGCCGAAGCTCAGCGACTGCACGCGCGGATGTGCGGCGATCTCGAAGGCGTTGTGCACGGCCAGCGGGGATTCGATCAGCACATGCAGCGGCAGCGCGGCGGCATCGGCCGCGTCGAGCGCGGCCACCGCCTGCGCCACGTCGGCCACGGATTCGACCTTGGGCACCATCAGGTGGCTCAGGCGCGCACCCGCGCGGCCGGCGATGGTGATCACGTCGCCGGCGAAGGCGGGATGGTCCACGGGATGCACGCGCACGCCGACGCGCATGCCCGGCGCGGCCGCGAGCGCGAGTTCGGTCACGAGCGCCGCATGCTCGGCCTCGCCGCCCACGGGGGCGCCGTCCTCGCAGTCGAGCGTGACGTCGAACACGCAGGCGCCGAATTCCTCGGCCATCTCGGCCTGCAGCGCGAGGCTCTTGCGCATGCGCGCCTCGACGCCGCTGTAGTGGTCGCACACGGGCAGCGTGACGGCGCCGGCCTGCGCGCCGAGCAGGACTTCCGCGGGATGCGCGCTCTTCGTCATGCCTTCCTCTGCGCCACGATGAACATGCGCGGGAAAGCCAGCAGCCGCTTGCCGTCGGCGCGCACCGGGTAGGCCTGGTCGACGCGACGCTCGTACTCGGCGAGATAGCTCGCGCGCAGTTCGGCCGAGAGCGGATCGACGAAGGGCTTGAGGCCCGTGGAACGCACCCACTCGACGATCGCCGCGGCGTCGGCCATCGGGTGCTGGTAGATGGTGTGCCAGACGTCGACCCGGGCGGCATCGGCCGCGAGCAGGTCGTAGTAGCCCGCGAGGGGCAGCAGCAGCGTGCGCAGCCGGTCGGCATCGCCGATCGGTTCGGCCCAGGGGGCTTCGGCCGCCACGGCGCGCATCAGCCGGTGCGTCGGCTCCTCGCGGTTGTCGGGCATCTGGACGGCGAGCACGCCGCCCGGCGCCAGCGCGGCGAACAGGCGCGGGATCAGCGTCTCGTGATCCGGCACCCACTGCAGGGCCGCGTTGGCATAGATGAGGTCGGGCGCTTCGCGCGGCGCCCAGGTCGCGATGTCGCTCAACTCGAAGTGCGCCGCGGGCAGGCGCTCGCGCGCGCTCGTGAGCATGGCTTCGGAGTTGTCGGTCCCGACGACGCGCGCCGCCGGGAAGCGCTGCACCAGCAGCTCGGTGGAATTGCCCGGTCCGCAGCCGAGATCGACCACGTGCCGCGCCTCGGCCAGCGGCACCCGCGCCAGGAGCTCCTGTGCGGGGCGGGTGCGCTCGTCCTCGTAGCGACGGTAGAGCGCGGGATTCCAGTCGAGCATGGCGGCAGCCGGATTACAGCAGGTGCTTGACGCCGTCCTGCTCGCCCTGCAGCTCGGCCAGGGTCTTGTCGATGCGTTCCTGGCTGAAGGCGTCGATCTCGAGCCCTTCGACGATCTTGTACTTGCCGTTCTCGGTGATGACCGGGAAGCCGAAGATCACGTCCTTGGGAATGCCGTACTCGCCGTTCGAGGGCACGCCCATCGTGACCCACTTGCCGTTGCTGCCGAGCGCCCAGTCGCGCATGTGGTCGATGGCGGCGTTGGCGGCCGAAGCGGCCGACGAGAGGCCGCGCGCCTCGATGATGGCCGCGCCGCGCTTGCCCACGGTGGGCAGGAAGGTGTCGGCGTTCCAGACCTGGTCGTTGATCAGGTCCTTGACGTTCTTGCCGCCGACGGTGGCGAAGCGGTAGTCGGCGTACATCGTGGGCGAGTGGTTGCCCCAGACGGTGAGCTTCTCGATGTCGCCCACGGCGGTGCCGGTCTTGGCGGCGATCTGGCTGGCGGCGCGGTTGTGGTCGAGGCGCAGCATGGCGGTGAAGTTCTCGCGCGGCAGGCTCGGCGCGCTCTTCATCGCGATGTAGGCGTTGGTGTTGGCGGGGTTGCCGACCACGAGCACCTTGACGTTGCGGCTCGCGACCTGGTCGAGGGCCTTGCCCTGGGCCGTGAAGATCTGGGCGTTGGCGGCCAGCAGGTCGGCGCGCTCCATGCCGGGGCCGCGCGGACGGGCGCCCACGAGCAGCGCGTAGTCGGCGTCCTTGAAGGCCACCAGCGGGTCGCCGGTGGGGATCACGCCGGCCAGCAGCGGGAAGGCGCAGTCCTCGAGTTCCATGATCACGCCCTTGAGCGCCTTCTGGGCCTTCTCGTCGGGGATTTCGAGCAATTGCAGGATCACCGGCTGGTCCTTGCCGAGCATTTCGCCGGACGCGATACGGAACAACAGGGCGTAACCGATTTGACCGGCGGCACCGGTGACGGCAACGCGGACGGGCTTTTTGCTCATGGGAAGACTCCAGAAGATGATGAAACGGTTCTGCGGGCGCGCGGGGCGCCGGTGGGTCCTGCGGGGCGGCATCCGGGCCGCGGCGCAGGTCGCCCGGCATTTTAAGCCGATTCGACGGGCGCCGTCTTATGTCTTATATAAGATATGCTCCACGGTTGCCGCCACGGCATCCACCGCCGCCATGAACGCCCCCACCGTCCTCGAAGATTCTGCGACGCCCTCCTTCAGCCCGCTCTACCAGCAGATCAAGACGCTGATCCTGCAGAGCCTGCAGGCCGGCGAGTGGAAGCCGGGCGAGCCGATCCCGAGCGAAATGGACCTCGCGGTGCGCTTCCGCGTGAGCCAGGGCACGGTGCGCAAGGCCATCGACGAGCTTGCGGCCGAGAACCTCGTGGTGCGGCGCCAGGGCAAGGGCACCTTCGTCGCCACGCATGCCGAGCAGCATGTGCAGTACCGCTTCCTCAAGCTCGTGCCCGACGTCGGCAGCCCGGGCGCCGAAGGCCCCGCGGAGCGCACGATCGTCGACTGCCGCCGCCAGCGCGCCTCGGCCGACGTGGCGCGCGCACTCGGCCTGCGCACCGGCGACGCCGTGCTGCAGGTGCGTCGCGTGCTGGCCTACGGCGGCGTGCCCACCATCCTCGAGGACCTCTGGCTGCCCGGCGCGCCGTTCAAGGGCCTCACGGCCGAACGGCTGCGCGCGTGGCCGGGTCCGATGTACGCGATGTTCGAGACCGAGTTCGGCGTGCGCATGGTGCGCGCCGAGGAGAAGATCCGCGCCGTGCTGCCCGATGCGGAGCAGGCCGCGCTGCTCGACGTCACGCGGCAGACGCCGCTGCTGAGCGTGGAACGCCTGGCCCACACGTACCACGACACGCCGATGGAACTGCGCCGGGGCCTCTACCGCACCGACACGCACCACTACCGCAACGAGCTCGGCTGAACGCACCCAGAGATGGCCGCACGACCGCACCGCATTGCCGCGCCCGCGCGCCGCGCCCACCGAGCCCCGGACTCGATAGCATCCGACTGCGGCACTGCGCCGCCCCGGGCGCCGCCGCCAGACAATGGTGCATTGCAATAGAATTTTGCGTTGTTTGCCATTTGCCTCGTCTGCGCAGGAGGCAAAAGAAACTCCAAAAGCGTTCGCTCTCAGAACAAGCCCCGAAGCCACGAAAGCCATCCCCCAATGACAGAGCTTGCAACTCCCCCCCGGACACCGCGCCGCGAATTCCGCAACATCAATGCCTTCACCGATCTCACGACCTACCGGCTGCCGCCGGCGGGCTTCGTGTCGATCCTGCACCGCGTGAGCGGCATCCTGATGTTCCTGCTGCTGCCGTTCATCATCTGGATGTTCGACACCTCGCTGTCATCCGACTATTCGTTCGCCAGGTTCAAGGCCGCCTTCAACAGCGGCCTTGGTTTCGTTCCGGGCTGGTTCTTCAAGCTCGTCGCGCTCGCGCTCATCTGGGCCTACCTGCACCACTTCATCGCCGGCCTGCGCCATCTCTGGATGGACGTGAGCCACGCCGCCGTCACCAAGGAGTTCGGCCACAGCTCGGCCCTGGTCACGCTGGTCCTGAGCATCCTGCTCACCGTGGTGCTCGGCGCCAAGCTGTTCGGCCTGTACTGAGAAGGAGCCAAGAACCATGTCTGTGAACTACGGCTCCAAGCGCATCGTCGTCGGCGCACATTACGGTCTGCGCGACTGGCTCAGCCAGCGCATCACG
Source organism: Variovorax sp. TBS-050B (assembly GCF_029893635.1). Classification (NCBI taxonomy): domain Bacteria; kingdom Pseudomonadati; phylum Pseudomonadota; class Betaproteobacteria; order Burkholderiales; family Comamonadaceae; genus Variovorax; species Variovorax sp. TBS-050B. The sequence goes on from NZ_JARXYR010000002.1 coordinate 169,279, forward strand.
GGCGGCCTGATGGCCCTCTTCACGATCGTGCTGCTCGCGCAGCTCATCTTCACGCGCGGCCCCATCGGCTACGACCTCTGGGCCGGCATCTTCGCCGCGCAGTGGATGAAGGTGCTGACCTTCTCGGTGATCGCCGCCCTGCTCTACCACGTGTGGGTGGGCATGCGCGACGTCTGGATGGACTACGTCCAGCCGGTCGGCATCCGCCTCGCCCTGCAAATTTTCACCATCGTCTGGCTTGTCGGTTGTGCGGGTTGGGCCATTCAAGTGCTTTGGAAAATCTGACGACGCCATCCCCACCATGACCTACACAAAAGAAAAAATCACCAAGCGCAAGTTCGACGTCGTGATCGTCGGTGCCGGCGGTTCCGGCATGCGCGCCTCGCTGCAGCTCGCACGCGCCGGCCTCAACGTGGCCGTGCTCTCCAAGGTGTTCCCGACCCGCTCGCACACGGTCGCCGCGCAAGGCGGCGTGGGCGCCTCGCTCGGCAACATGAGCGAGGACAACTGGCACTACCACTTCTACGACACGATCAAGGGCTCCGACTGGCTCGGCGACCAGGACGCGATCGAGTTCATGTGCCGCGAGGCGCCGAAGGTGGTGTACGAGCTCGAGCACTTCGGCATGCCCTTCGACCGCAACCCCGACGGCACGATCTACCAGCGTCCGTTCGGCGGCCACACGGCCAACTACGGCGAGAAGCCGGTGCAGCGCGCCTGCGCCGCGGCCGACCGCACCGGCCACGCGATGCTGCACACGCTCTACCAGAAGAACGTCGAGGCACGCACCCAGTTCTTCGTCGAGTGGATGGCGCTCGACCTGATCCGCGATGCCGAAGGCGACGTGGTCGGCGTGACCGCGCTCGAGATGGAAACCGGCGACCTGCACATCCTGCAGGCCAAGACCGTGCTGCTGGCCACCGGCGGCGCCGGCCGCATCTTCCAGGCCTCGACCAACGCCTTCATCAACACCGGCGACGGCCTCGGCATGGCCGCGCGCTCGGGCATCCCGCTGCAGGACATGGAGTTCTGGCAGTTCCACCCGACCGGCGTGGCCGGCGCCGGCGTGCTGCTGACCGAAGGCTGCCGCGGCGAAGGCGCGATCCTGCTCAACAGCAACGGCGAACGCTTCATGGAGCGCTACGCGCCCACGCTGAAGGACCTCGCGCCGCGCGACTTCGTCTCGCGCTCGATGGACCAGGAAATCAAGGAAGGCCGCGGCTGCGGTCCCAACAAGGACTACGTGCTGCTCAAGCTCGACCACCTCGGTGCCGAGACCATCCACAAGCGCCTGCCTTCGGTGTACGAGATCGGCGTCAACTTCGCGAACGTCGACATCACGAAGGAACCGATCCCCGTGGTGCCCACCATCCACTACCAGATGGGCGGCATTCCGACCAACATCAACGGCCAGGTGGTGGTGCAGACCGGCGAGGTGCACAACCAGGTCGTGAACGGCCTCTACGCCGTGGGCGAATGCTCCTGCGTGAGCGTGCACGGCGCCAACCGCCTCGGCACGAACTCGCTGCTCGACCTGCTGGTGTTCGGCCGCGCGGCCGGCAACCACATCGTGCAGTTCAACGACAAGCAGAAGGAACACAAGCCGCTGCCGGCCGATGCCGCCGACCGCACGCTGGAGCGCCTGAACCAGCTCGAAGCGTCGACCGCCGGCGAGTACGCGCAGGACGTGGCCGGCGAGATCCGCGCCGTCATGCAGCAGCACGCCGCGGTGTTCCGCAAGCAGGCCTCGATGGACGAGGGCGTGGTCAAGATCGCCGCCGTGCGCGAGCGCGTCAAGGCGATCGGCCTGAAGGACAAGTCGAAGGTGTTCAACACCGCGCGCATCGAGGCGCTCGAGGTCGACAACCTGATCGAGGTGGCGCAGGCCACGATGGTGTCGGCCGCCGCGCGCAAGGAATGCCGCGGCGCGCACACGGTCGAGGACTACGAGCGTCCGGCGGACGACCCGGTCGCACCGCTCGGCCGCGACGACGCCAACTGGATGAAGCACACCCTCTGGTACAGCGAGGGCAACCGCCTCTCCTACAAGCCCGTCAACCTCAAGCCGCTGACGGTCGATTCCGTCCCGCCCAAGGTCCGTACGTTCTAAACAAGAACAGCATCACAAGGTTTCACGATGAAGCGCACATTCCAGATCTACCGCTACGACCCGGACAAGGACGCCAAGCCCTACATGCAGACCGTCGAGATCGAACTCGACGGCCACGAGCGCATGCTGCTCGACGCCCTGATGAAGCTCAAGGCGCAGGATCCCACGCTGTCGTTCCGCCGCTCGTGCCGCGAAGGCGTCTGCGGCTCGGACGCGATGAACATCAACGGCAAGAACGGTCTGGCCTGCCTGACCAACATGAACACGCTCAAGGGCACCGTGGTGCTCAAGCCGCTGCCGGGCCTGCCCGTGATCCGCGACCTGATCGTGGACATGACGCAGTTCTTCAAGCAGTACAACTCGATCAAGCCGTACCTGCAGAACGACACCGTGCCGCCCGAGAAGGAGCGCCTGCAGTCGCCCGAGGAGCGCGAGGAGCTCAACGGCCTGTACGAATGCATCCTGTGCGCGAGCTGCTCCACGAGCTGCCCGAGCTTCTGGTGGAACCCCGACAAGTTCGTGGGCCCGGCCGGCCTGCTGCAGGCCTACCGCTTCATCGCCGACAGCCGCGACCAGGCCACCGGCGAACGGCTCGACAACCTCGAGGACCCGTACCGCCTGTTCCGCTGCCACACGATCATGAACTGCGTGGACGTGTGCCCGAAGAGCCTGAACCCGACCAAGGCGATCGGCAAGATCAAGGAACTGATGGTGCGCCGCGCCATCTGATCGATTCGACAGAAGCCATGCAAACCGCCGCCGACCCCGCACAGCCGATCAGCGAACGCGCGCTGAGCAAGCTGCAATGGCGCTGCCGGCGCGGACTGCTCGAGAACGACCTGTTCATCGCCCGCTTCTTCGAGCGGCACGCGTCCCGCATGACCGTCGGCCAGGCGGCGGCGATGGAGACCCTGATGGACCTGTCGGACAACGATCTCCTCGATCTTCTCCTGCGAAGAAAGGAGCCCGAGCCCGCATGGGCCGGGGCCGAGGTGATCGCGCTGCTGCAGCTGATGCGCACCGACGGCGCACAGCGTCCCGCGGCCTCCGTTTCTTCCTCGTCCTCCTGAATACCTCTCTGAAAGAAACCCGAAATGAAAGCTTCCGATACCAAGGCCACGCTGTCGTTCAGCAACGGCGGCGACAACGTCGAACTGCCGATCTACAAGGGCACCATCGGTCCCGACGTGATCGACATCCGCAAGCTGTACGCGCAGACCGGCATGTTCACGTACGACCCGGGTTTCATGTCGACCGCCGCCTGCCAGTCGGCCATCACGTACATCGACGGCGACAAGGGCGAGCTGCTGTACCGCGGCTACCCGATCGAGCAGCTCGCGACCAACTGCGACTTCCTCGAGACCTGCCACCTGCTGCTGTACGGCGAGCTGCCGGACGCCACCAAGAAGGCCAACTTCACGAAGCTCGTGACCAACCACACGATGGTCAACGAGCAGATGCAGTTCTTCCTGCGCGGCTTCCGGCGCGATGCGCACCCGATGGCCATCATGACCGGTCTCGTGGGCGCGCTGTCGGCCTTCTATCACGACAGCACGGACATCAACAATCCCGAGCACCGCGAGATCGCCGCGATCCGCCTGATCGCGAAGATGCCCACGCTCGTGGCCATGGCCTACAAGTACACGATCGGCCAGCCGTACATGTACCCGAAGAACGAACTGAGCTATGCGGGCAACTTCCTGCACATGATGTTCGCGACGCCCTGCGAGGAGTACAAGGTGAACCCGGTGCTCGAGCGCGCGCTCGACCGCATCTTCATCCTGCATGCCGACCATGAGCAGAACGCCTCGACCTCGACCGTGCGCCTGTGCGGTTCGTCGGGCACCAACCCCTTCGCGGCCATCGCGGCCGGCGTGGCCTGCCTCTGGGGCCCGGCCCACGGCGGAGCCAACGAAGCGGCGCTCAACATGCTCTACGACATCCAGCGCGAAGGCGGCGTGGAGAAGATCGGCGAGTTCATCAAGAAGGTCAAGGACAAGAACTCGAACGTCAAGCTCATGGGCTTCGGCCACCGCGTGTACAAGAACTACGACCCGCGCGCCAAGCTGATGCAGGAAACCTGCAACGAAGTGCTGACCGAGCTGGGCCTCGAGAAGGACCCGCTCTTCGCACTGGCCAAGCAGCTCGAGAAGATCGCGCTCGAGGACGAGTACTTCGTCTCGCGCAAGCTCTACCCGAACGTCGACTTCTACTCGGGCATCGTGCAGCGCGCGATCGGCATCCCGGTGCCGCTGTTCACCGCGATCTTCGCGCTCGCCCGCACGGTCGGCTGGATCGCCCAGCTCAACGAGATGATCGGCGACCCCGAGTACAAGATCGGCCGCCCGCGCCAGCTGTTCGAAGGCTCGCCCAAGCGCGACGTGAAGCCGATCTCGGCCCGCTGAGCGCGACCGGCGCCCTCTCGCGAAGAAGCTGCCTCCGGGCAGCTTTTTTGCGTCTTGGCTGACAAGAACGGCGCGCCGCGGCGGTAGGTTTGGACCCGAGGTTCGATTCCGACCTTGTTGTTTTCCAACCGCCAACAGGAGACCCGTCATGAAGCAAATCACCGCACTGATCGCCGTCGCTTTCGCACTCGCCATTCCGCTGAGCGGCTGCAACACCTTCCGGGGCGCCGGCCAGGACATCCAGAAGGGCGGCGAGAAGGTCGAGGACGCGGCCAAGAAGCGCCAGTAAGCGTCAGCCTCTCTGCGCGGCCCCGCCGGCCGTCCGCATTCCGCGGCCGGCCGGCGGGGCCGCGTCGCATCCGGGAGGACTGGAACTCGTCGCCTTCAGGCAACGAGGCCATCGCACATCACGATGGCACCCTGATGAAAACAGGGGGAAAATGGCCAACTCATCGCAGATCGCGATGTCGCCACCCCCCATGAGCACCTCGGAACGCAATTTCGCCCGCCGCATCGACCTCACGTCGCTGCAGCTGTTCGTGGCCGTGTGCGAACTCGGCAGCATCGGCCGCGCGGCGGAACGCGAGTTCATCGCGGCCTCGGCCATCAGCAAGCGCCTGTCGGACCTCGAGGCCACGCTCGGCACCCCGCTGCTCTACCGCCATGCGCGCGGCGTCGACCTCACGCCCGCGGGCGAAAGCCTGCTGCACCACGCCCGCTCGGTGCTCTACAGCCTCGAGAAGATGCAGGGCGAACTCAGCGAATACGCCGACGGCGTGCGCGGCCATGTGCGGGTGCATGCCAACATTTCGGCGATCGTGCAGTTCCTGCCCGAGGACCTCGGCGTCTTCACGCGCGCCCACGAGGCCATCAAGATCGACCTCGAGGAGCACCTGAGCAGCGAGGTGATCCGCGCGGTGCAGGAAGGCGCGGCCGACCTCGGCGTGTGCCACGTGGCCGGCGGCGCGGGCGAGCTGCAGAGCCTGCCCTACCGCCACGACCGGCTCGCGCTCATCGTGCCGGCGGGCCATGCGCTCGCCGCGCGCGGCCGCATCGACTTCGCCGAGTCGCTCGATTTCGACCACGTGGGCCTGCACACCAACAGCTCGATCTACGTCGCGATGCACGAGGCCGCGCTCGGCGCCGGCCGCAGCATCAAGCTGCGCATCCACGTCACCGGCCTCGATGCGATGTGCCGCATGATCGAGAACGGCCTGGGCATCGGCGTGATGCCGCAGCGCGCCTTCGAGCTCATGCAGGACGGCATCGGCCGCCGCCTCGCGAGCGTGGCGCTGGCCGACGCCTGGGCGGCGCGCGAGATCCGGCTCGTGGCGCGCGACTTTTCGACCCTGCCGGTGGCGGCACGCTCGCTGGTGAACCACCTGCATGCGGCTTCCGGCGCCGCCGGCGAGCCGCTCGCCGCGTAGACAACAAGACAGACAGCAGACAATCCTTTTCCCCACGAAAGACAGAAGAGACCGACATGGCACGCACGCTCTACGACAAGATCTGGGACGAACACGTCGTCCACACCGAGGAAGACGGCACCGCGATCCTCTACATCGACCGCCACCTGGTGCACGAAGTCACCAGCCCGCAGGCCTTCGAGGGGCTGCGCGTGGCGGGACGCAAGCTGTGGCGCATCAGCTCGGTGGTGGCCACGGCCGACCACAACACGCCCACCACCGGCTGGGAGCGCGGCTACGAAGGCATTGCCGATCCGACCAGCAAGGAGCAGGTCACCACGCTCGACAAGAACATCGCCGAGTTCGGCGCGGCGGCCTTCTTCCCGTTCCTCAGCAAGCGCCAGGGCATCGTGCACGTGATCGGGCCGGAGTCGGGCGCCACGCTCCCGGGCATGACCGTGGTCTGCGGCGACTCGCACACCTCCACGCACGGCGCCTTCGGCGCGCTCGCGCACGGCATCGGCACCAGCGAGGTCGAGCATGTAATGGCCACGCAGACGCTGCTCGGCAAGAAGGCGAAGAACATGCTCGTGAAGGTCGAGGGCAAGCTGCCGCTCGGCTGCACGGCCAAGGACATCGTGCTCGCGATCATCGGCAAGATCGGCACCGCCGGCGGCACCGGCTACACGATCGAGTTCGCGGGCTCCGCGATCCGCGACCTGAGCATGGAAGGCCGCATGACGGTCTGCAACATGGCGATCGAGGCCGGCGCGCGCGCGGGCCTGGTCGCGGTGGACGACAAGACCCTCCACTACATCAAGGGCCGCCCGCTCGCGCCCACCGGCGTCGAATGGGAGCAGGCCGTGAGCTACTGGCGCACGCTGCAGTCCGACCCCGGCGCGCACTTCGATGCGGTGGTCGAGCTCGACGCCGCGCAGATTCGTCCCCAGGTGACCTGGGGCACCTCGCCCGAGATGGTGGTGTCGATCGACGGCCGCGTGCCCGATCCCGAGAAGGAAAAGGACGCGAACAAGCGCGGCGCCATCGAGCGCGCGCTGGTGTACATGGGCCTGGAACCCAACAAGGCGATGAACGACATCTTCATCGACAAGGTGTTCATCGGCTCCTGCACCAACAGCCGCATCGAGGACATGCGCGAGGCCGCGGCCGTGGTGAAGAAGCTCGGCCAGAAGGTCGCGAAGAACGTCAAGCTCGCGATGGTGGTGCCCGGCTCGGGCGTGGTGAAGGAGCAGGCCGAGCGCGAAGGGCTCGATGCGATCTTCAAGGCCGCGGGCTTCGAATGGCGCGAACCCGGCTGCTCGATGTGCCTCGCGATGAACGCCGACCGCCTCGAGCCCGGCGAGCGCTGCGCCTCGACCAGCAACCGCAACTTCGAAGGCCGCCAGGGCGCGGGCGGCCGCACCCACCTCGTGAGCCCGGCCATGGCCGCCGCCGCCGCGGTGCACGGCCATTTCGTCGACGTGCGCACCTTCGCCTGACCAGGAGACAAGACATGCAGAAATTCACCGTGCACCAGGGCCTCGTGGCCCCGATGGACCGCGAGAACGTCGACACCGACGCGATCATTCCGAAGCAGTTCCTCAAGTCGATCAAGCGCACCGGCTTCGGCGTGAACCTGTTCGACGAATGGCGCTACCTCGACGCCGGCTTCCCGGGCCAGGACCCGGCGAGCCGCAAGCCGAACCCCGACTTCGTGCTGAACCAGCCGCGCTACGCCGGTGCCTCGATCCTGCTCGCGCGCAGGAACTTCGGCTGCGGCTCCTCGCGCGAGCATGCGCCGTGGGCACTCGACCAGTACGGCTTCCGCGCCATCATCGCGCCGAGCTATGCCGACATCTTCTTCAACAACAGCTTCAAGAACGGCCTGCTGCCGATCGTGCTGCCGGAGGCGCAGGTCGCCCAGCTGTTCGACGAGACCTTCGCCTTCCCGGGCTACACGCTGACCATCGACCTCGAGCGGCAGGTGGTCGTGAAGCCCGACGGCGGCGAGTTCGCCTTCGACGTGCAGGCCTTCCGCAAGTACTGCCTCATCAACGGCCTCGACGACATCGGCCTCACGCTGCGGCACCAGGACAAGATCAAGGCCTTCGAAGCCGAGCGCCTGGCCCAGAAGCCCTGGCTGGCGCATACGATGATTTCCTGAAGGCAGAACAGCCGAACGCAGAGATCGCGAAGGTTTCGCAGAAGTCGCAGAAGTAAATCCAGAAAATTCATCGCTGGATCCCTTCCGCGACCTTCGCGTAGTTTTTGTCTTCCTTCTGCGTTCGGATGTCCGAATTCCCGCTCTCAACTCCCCAGACCACTCATGAAAATCGCAGTTCTCCCCGGTGACGGCATCGGCACCGAAATCGTCGCCGAGGCCATTCGCGTGCTCGACGCCCTCGACCTCCAGTTCGAGATGGAAACCGCGCTCGTCGGCGGCGCCGCCTACGAGGCGCATGGCCATCCGCTGCCCGATGCGACGCTCAAGCTCGCGAAGGAAGCCGACGCGGTGCTGTTCGGCGCCGTGGGCGACTGGAAGTACGACAAGCTCGACCGCCCGCTGCGGCCCGAACAGGCGATCCTGGGGCTGCGCAAGAACCTCGGCCTGTTCGCGAACTTCCGTCCGGCCATCTGCTACGAGCAGCTGGTCGGCGCCTCGAGCCTCAAGCCCGAACTCATCGCGGGCCTGGACATCCTCATCATCCGCGAGCTGACCGGCGACATCTACTTCGGCCAGCCACGCGGCCGCCGCATCGCCGCCGACGGCCACTTCCCGGGCGCCGAGGAAGCCTTCGACACGATGCGCTATTCGCGCCCCGAGGTCGAGCGCATCGCGCGCGTCGCCTTCGAGGCCGCGCGCAAGCGCAACAAGCGCGTGACCAGCGTCGACAAGGCCAACGTGCTCGAGACCTTCCAGTTCTGGAAGGACGTGGTGACCGAGGTGCACAAGGACTACCCCGACGTCGAGCTCGACCACATGTACGTGGACAACGCCGCGATGCAGCTCGTGAAGGCGCCCAAGAAGTTCGACGTGATCGTGACCGGCAACATGTTCGGCGACATCCTTTCGGACGAAGCCGCGATGCTCACCGGCTCGATCGGCATGCTGCCCTCGGCTTCGCTCAATTCGAGCAACCAGGGCCTCTACGAGCCCAGCCACGGCAGCGCGCCCGACATTGCCGGCAAAGGGGTTGCCAATCCATTGGCTACAATACTGTCCGCTGCCATGATGCTCCGCTTTTCACTGAACCAAGCCGAAGCGGCCGACCGGATCGAGTCGGCCGTCAAGCACGTGCTCGCCGCCGGGCTGCGCACCGGCGACATCTGGTCGGAAGGCACGAAGCGCGTCGGCACCCGCGAAATGGGCGACGCGGTCGTTGCAGCAATCACCAAAAAGACGATTACCGGCTAACCGCAGCCCGCTTCGTCACGCCCACCCCGGCTCCTGACGAGCCGGGCGCAAAAGAGAAATCGGCAACTTTTTTCTTCAAAGGGCAAACTGAAATGGCGAACGCATCTCAACCTCTGGTCGGCCTCGTGGGCTGGCGCGGCATGGTCGGCTCGGTCCTGATGGACCGCATGCAGACCGAAGGCGACTTCGGACTCATCGAGCCGGTCTTCTTCTCGACCTCCAACGCCGGCGGCAAGGCCCCGGCCATGGCCAAGAACGAAACCGCGCTGAAGGATGCGAACGACATCGAGGCGCTGAAGAAGTGCGACATCGTCATCACCTGCCAGGGTGGCGACTACACCACCGAAGTCTTCCCCAAGCTGCGCGCAGCGGGCTGGAGCGGCCACTGGATCGACGCGGCATCGACGCTGCGCATGAACGACGACGCGGTGATCGTGCTCGACCCGGTCAACCTGCCCGTGATCCAGAACGCGCTCGCCAGGGGCGGCAAGAACTGGATCGGCGGCAACTGCACCGTGAGCTGCATGCTCATGGGCGTGGGCGCCCTCTACAAGGCCGGCCTGGTCGAGTGGATGACCAGCATGACCTACCAGGCCGCCTCGGGCGGCGGCGCGCAGCACATGCGCGAACTGCTGACGCAGTTCGGCACGCTCAACGCCGAGGTGCGCGCGCTGCTCGACGATCCGAAGTCGGCCATCCTCGAGATCGACCGCAAGGTGCTGCACCGCCAGCAGAACCTCAGCGCGGCCGAGACCGCCAACTTCGGCGCGCCGCTGGGCGGCTCGCTGATCCCCTGGATCGACAAGGACCTGGGCGACGGCGTCTCGAAGGAAGAATGGAAGGCCGGCGCCGAAACCAACAAGATCCTCGGCCAGGGCGCGGCCTTCGGCACCGCGGCCACGCCGGTCGACGGCTTCTGCGTGCGGGTCGGCGCGATGCGCTGCCACAGCCAGGCGCTGACCTTCAAGCTCAAGAAGGACGTGCCGCTCGCGGACATCGAAGCCATGATCGCCTCCGACAACGCATGGGCGAAGGTGGTGCCGAACACCCGCGAAGCCACCGTCCGGGACCTGACGCCAGTGGCCGTGACGGGCACGATGGACATTCCCGTGGGCCGCATCCGCAAGCTGGCGATGGGACCGGAATACGTCGGCGCCTTCACGATCGGCGACCAGCTGCTCTGGGGCGCGGCCGAACCGCTGCGCCGCATGCTGCGCATCCTGCTCGACGCCTGATGGGGCTGCGCCGGCTCCCCGGAAAGCGAAACTGTTGCCGCGCAACAACATCGAACGCGTGCGTAAGTATGCGCGCACTGGGTAGATCAGGCGCAGCGCCTTGTCAGCCCGGGGTGTTGATGCTAACGTCCTCTTACAATTTCTGGGCCTGAGCCGCCCCTATCAGCATGACAAGACATCTGTTGCCCGCGGCCCGCCCATCGGCCGCTCGCCCTTCTCTGCCTCTGACCGGCATCCGCCTTTCCGTGCTCGGCGCGGCCGTTGCGGTGGTCATGGGCCTTGCAAGCACGGACGCCAGCGCCTTCGCGCTGGGTCAGTTGAAGGTGCAGTCGGCGTTGGGTGAGCCGCTGCGCGCCGAGATCGACGTGACCGAAATGGCAGCCGCCGAGGCGGAAAGCCTGAAGATCAACGTCGCCAGCCCCGACGCCTTCAGGAACGCCGGTGTTCCGTACAACGCAGCGCTCGGCGACGTCAAGGCCACGCTGCAGCGCCGCGCGGGCGGCCAGTACGTGGTGCGCCTGAGCGGCAGCCGTCCGCTCAACGATCCGTTCATCGACCTGCTGCTCGAGGCCAATGGCGCCTCCGGGCGCATCGTGCGCGACTACACGGTGCTGCTGGACCCGCCGGCCACGCGTCCGGCGGCGCCCGCCGCACCGCTGGCGCCGGTCGCGCCCCAGATCAGCACGCCGGTGGAGCGTCCCGGTGCCGCCGCGGCCCGTGCACGCCGCGAGCGCGCGCCCGTTGCGCCAGTGACCGCACCGGCACCGACCCCGGCCGCGCCCGCTCCCGCTCCCGCGTCGCAGGCTCCCGCGGCACCGGCACGTGCGGCAGGTGGTGGCGAACAGGTCACGGTCCAGCGTGGCGACACCGCCGGCAAGATCGCCGCGGCTTACAAGCCCGCCGACATTTCGCTCGACCAGATGCTGGTCGCGCTGCTGCGCGCCAATCCCGATGCCTTCATCGGCGGCAACGTGAACCGGATGAAGGCCGGCGCCGTGCTCGACCTGCCGAGCGCCGCGGAAGCCGGCGCGGTTCCGGCCCTCGAGGCCCGGCGCACCATCGTGGCGCAGAGCCGCGACTTCGGCACCTACCGCCAGCGCCTGGCGGAAAACGCGCCCACCTCGAACGTGGCCGCTGCGGACCGCAAGGCCTCCGGCAAGCTGCAGGCGAACGTCGAAGACCGCAATGCGGCGGCGAGCGCGCCCGACAAGCTGACGATCACCCAGGGCAGCGCAGCAGCCCGTGCGGCCGAGGAAAAGGTGGCGCAGGCCCGTCAGGCACAGGACAACAACAACCGCGTGGCCGAGCTCTCGAAGAACATCGAAGAGTTGGCCAAGCTGAAGGCGGCCACCGGTTCGACGGCGCCCGCCGCCGGCGCGGCGCCCGCACCGGCCGCCCCCGGCATCCCGGTGCCGAACCCCGGCGTGACCAGCACCGCCGCGGCGCCCGCCGCTGCGGTCGCTCCGGCCCCGGCTCCCGCGCCGGCCGCGGCACCTGCCGCGCCGGCCACCCCGGCTGCAGCCCCCGCGGCGGCGACGGAAACGGCAGCCCCTGCGGCGCCGGCTGCCGCCACCGCCGAATCCACGGCCTCCACCGCAGAAACCACCCCGGGCGCGCCCGCCGCGGCCGCCAGCGCCGCAGCCGCCGCGCCGGTCGCCGCACCCAAGCCGGTGGTCAAGGCAGCACCTCCGCCGCCGCCACCGGAACGCGGCTTCTTCGAGGAACTGCTCGACAACCCGCTGATGCTCGCGGGCGCCGCGCTGATCGCGCTGCTGATCGGCTTCCTGCTCTACCGTGTGCTCGGTCGCCGGCGCGAGGAAATGAGCGAAAGCGTGTTCCTCGAAAGCCGGATTCCCAAGGACTCGTTCTTCGGCGCCAGCGGCGGCGAATCGGTCGACACCAAGCAGCGCGGCGACTCGACCGTCTCCTCGCTGTCCTACTCGCCGAGCCAGCTCGATGCGGGCGACGTCGACCCGGTCGCAGAGGCCGACGTGTACCTGGCCTACGGCCGCGACCTGCAGGCCGAGGAAATCCTCCGCGAAGCCCTGCGCGTGAACCCCGAGCGCACGGCCATCCACCTGAAGCTGCTCGAAATCCACGCCAAGCGCCGCGACGTCCGGGCCTATGAAGGCCTGGCGACCGAAGTCCACAAGCTCACCGGCGGCACGGGTGCGGACTGGAACCGCGTGGTCGAGATGGGCAAGGACCTCGACCCGGGCAATCCGCTGTACGAATCGGGCGCGCCCCGCAGCGTGAGCGCGACCGAGAGCGCGGCCTTCGCAGGCGCCCTGGCCTCCGCGGCGGCCAAGCCCGCAGCGCCCACGCCGGCACCGGCGCCCGCCCCGGCCCCTGCGCCCGTCGTGTCGGCGCCGCCGGCGTTCATGCCCTCGGTGGCGCCGCTGGATTTCGACCTGGACCTGAGCCAGCCCCCGGCCCCCGTGCCGGCGCCCGCCCCCGTGAGCGCCAGCCTGCCCAAGACCGCCTACGTGGCCCCGGCGCCCGTGGCGCCCCTGTCCAACGGCCATGCGGCCGCGCATCCTCCGATCGCGCCGGTCGACATGGAGAACGACTTCGACACCGCCCCCGGCGCACTGGCACCGATCACCCGCCCCGGCGCACTCGGCGACGCCGACGCCAACACCCGTCCGGTCGGCCTGCGCAGCGGCCTGCCCGCGGATTCGGGCTTCATCGAGTTCGACATGAGCGCACTGGCCGGGCTTCCCGCCCGTCCGGCCGCCGGCACCGCGGCCGAAGCAGCCCGCCCCGTCGCACCGACCCAGGACGACGACGGCGACGACAGCCCGCATGCGGTCAAGCTGTCGCTGGCGCGCGAACTCCAGGCCATCGGCGACGTCGAGGGTGCCCGTTCGCTGGTCGAGGAAGTCGAAGCCGAAAGCGCCGGCGACCTCAAGTCGCAGGCACGGCAGCTGCTCGCCGAGCTGCGCTGAGCCGCGGCACTGTTCCGACCGTTCCCGAGTTCGTGAGGCTGGCGCTAGGCATCCGCTACAACGGCCAGGCGTACGAGGGCTGGCAGAGCCAGCGCTCGGGCCGCACGGTGCAGGACAAGCTGGAAGCCGCGCTCGCGCGCTTCACCACCCAGCGCATCGGCACGCTGTGCGCCGGCCGCACCGACACCGGCGTGCATGCGCTGATGCAGGTGGTGCACTTCGACACCGCCATCGAGCGCGAGCCCTTCTCCTGGGTGCGCGGCACCAACCGCTTCCTGCCCGACGACATCGCGGTGCAGTGGGCCCATCCGGTGCCCGATGAGTTCCATTGCCGCGCGAGCGCGCTGTCGCGCCGCTACCTCTACGTGCTCTCGGAATCGCCGGTGCGGCCCAGCCTGGATGCGGGCCGCGTGGGCTGGTCGATGTATGCGCTCGACGGCGACGCGATGCGCGCCGCCGCGGCGCTGCTGGTGGGCCGGCACGACTTCAGTTCCTTCCGCGCCTCGGCCTGCCAGGCGCGCTCGCCGGTCAAGGACCTGCGGCGCATCGAGATCACCCGCAGCGGCACTGGCGACCGCTGCCGCTGGCATTTCGAGTTCGAGGCCGACGCGTTCCTGCACCACATGATCCGCAACCTCATGGGCTGCCTGGTGCGCATCGGCCGCGGCGACGCGCCGCCCGAATGGATCGTCGAGGTGCTGGAAGCGCGCAGCCGCAAGGTGGCGGCGCCCACCTTTTCGGCCGACGGGCTGTACTTTCTCGGTCCGTTGTACGACGCGCGCTGGGGTCTGCCCGCCGAGGCCACGCTGCAGGGCGGCGGCGCTGCGTATGATGGCCCGCCATGACCGCCCCGCCCCGCACCCGCATCAAGATCTGCGGCCTCACGCGTGAGGCCGACGTGGATGCGGCCGTCGAGGCCGGCGCCGATGCGGTCGGCTTCGTGCTCTACGCCGCCAGCCCGCGTGCGGTCACGGCCGAGCGCGCCGCAGCGCTCGCCGCCCGGCTGCCGCCTTTCGTCACGCCGGTGCTGCTGTTCGTCAACGCGGCGGCGCCCGCGGCCCTCGAAGCGCTCGGCCGCGTACGGGGCGCGATCGCGCAATTCCATGGCGACGAGACGCCGCAGCAGTGCGAGGAAGCCTCGGGCCACGGGCGCTTCCGTTACATGCGCGCAGCCCGCATTCCCATGGGGACTGCCGGCGCGGGCTTCGACCTCGTAAAATACGCGTCCGATTACTCCCACGCCCAGGCCATCCTGCTCGACGCCCACGTCGAAGGTTATGGCGGTGGCGGCAAGGCATTCGATTGGTCACTTCTTCCACCCGCCGTCGACGCTCACCTCGTCTTGAGTGGTGGGCTCACACCTGCAAACGTGAGCGATGGCATTCGCATCCTGCGGGCGCGCTGCAAGACGCTGTCCGTTGATGTGAGCTCGGGCGTCGAGATCGACGGCCCGGGCAACAAGGGCCTGAAGGACGCCGGAAAGATCCGGCAATTCGTCGCAGCCGCCAGGGCGGCCGACAGCGCCTTCTCCTCCAGTTAGCCGCCGCTTCCCGATCGTGCGTATCGGGCCGCGGCCCACCGATCGAGAACCATGCAAAGCAATTACCAGCAACCCGATGCCAGCGGCCATTTCGGCCGCTACGGCGGCACCTTCGCGAGCGAGACGCTCACCCACGCGATCAACGAGCTGCGCGACGCCTACGCGAAGTACAAGGACGATCCGGCCTTCCTGGCCGAATTCCACTACGAGCTGAAGCACTTCGTCGGCCGGCCCTCGCCGGTCTACCACGCCGCGCGCGCCAGCCGCGAAATGGGCGGCGCCCAGATCTACCTCAAGCGCGAGGACCTCAACCACACCGGCGCGCACAAGATCAACAACGTGATCGGCCAGGCGATGCTCGCGCGCCGCATGGGCAAGCCCCGCGTGATCGCCGAGACCGGCGCCGGCCAGCACGGCGTGGCCACGGCCACGATCTGCGCGCGCTACGGGCTTGAATGCGTGGTCTACATGGGCAGCCAGGACGTGAAGCGCCAGAGCCCCAACGTCTACCGCATGAACCTGCTGGGCGCCACCGTGGTGCCGGTCGATTCGGGCAGCCAGACGCTGAAGGACGCGCTCAACGAGGCGATGCGCGACTGGGTCACGAACGTGGAGAACACCTTCTACATCATCGGCACGGTCGCGGGCCCGCATCCCTATCCGATGATGGTGCGCGACTTCCAGAGCGTGATCGGCACCGAATGCATCGAGCAGATGCCCGCCATGCTCGCGGCGCAGGGCATCACGGGCGAAGCCGAGGGCCGGCAGCCCGACGTGGTGATCGCCTGCGTGGGCGGCGGCAGCAATGCCATCGGCATCTTCCATCCGTACATTCCGTTCGCGGGCACGCGGCTCATCGGCGTGGAGGCCGCGGGCGAAGGCCTCGACAGCGGCAAGCATGCGGCCTCGATCCTGCGCGGCAGCCCGGGCGTGCTGCACGGCAACCGCACCTACCTGCTGCAGAACGAGGACGGCCAGGTCACCGAGACCCACAGCATCAGCGCCGGCCTCGACTACCCCGGCGTGGGCCCGGAGCATGCGCACCTGGCGGACATCGGCCGCGCGGAATACGTGGGCATCACCGACAAGGAGGCGCTCGAGGCCTTCCACTACCTGTGCCGCACCGAGGGCATCATCCCCGCGCTCGAGTCCAGCCATGCGGTGGCCCATGCGCTCAAGCTCGCCAAGACCATGCGTCCCGACCAGTCGATCCTGGTCAACCTCTCGGGCCGCGGCGACAAGGACATCGGCACCGTCGCCGACCTGTCGGGCGTCGACTTCTACGACCGGCCGTCGATGCGCGGGCTGAGCGTGAAGGGAGGCAAGTGATGAGCACCGCCGGACCGCTCCAAGGTGCGAAGGCCCCCTCGGGGGGCAGCGCAGCACACGAAGTGGCAAGCGTGGGGGCACGGCCGAGCCGCATCGCCGCCACCTTCGAGGCGCTGAAAAAAGACGGCCGCCGCGCCCTCATTCCCTACGTCACCGCCGGCTTTCCCTATGCCGACATCACGCCCGCGCTGATGCACGGCATGGTCGAGGCCGGCTCCGACGTGATCGAGCTCGGCGTGCCCTTCTCCGATCCGATGGCCGACGGCCCCGTGATCCAGAAGGCCGGCGAAGCGGCGCTCGCGATGGGCGTGGGCATGAAGCAGGTGCTCGCGATGGGTGGCCGAGTTCCGCCAAAAGGACGCCGCCACGCCCGTGGTGCTGATGGGCTATGCGAACCCGGTCGAGCGCTATGACCTCGTGCACGGCGCGAAGGCCTTCATCCGCGATGCCGCGGCCGCCGGCGTCGACGGACTGCTGGTGGTCGACTACCCGCCCGAGGAATGCGAGGACTTCGCCGCCGAGCTCAAGGCCGCCGGGATGGACCTGATCTTCCTGCTCGCGCCCACCAGCACCGGCGAGCGCATGGCGCAGGTGGCGCGCATCGCGAGCGGCTACGTCTATTACGTCTCGCTCAAGGGCGTGACCGGCGCGGGCCACCTCGACACCGAGGCGGTCGGCCGGATGATCCCGCGCATCCGCGAACACGTCCAGATTCCCGTCGGCGTGGGCTTCGGCATCCGCGATGCGCGCACCGCGCAGGCGATCGGCTCGGCCGCGGACGCGGTCGTGATCGGCACGAAGATCATCCAGCTGATCGACGGCCAGCCGCGCGAGCAGGTGGTGCCCGCGGTGCGCGAATTCCTGTCCGGCATCCGCGAAGCGCTCGACGCCTTGCCCGCCGCTACCCCCAAGAATGCGGCTGGCCGATAATCGCCGCTGCCCTGACCCCGAGGATTTCCATGAGCTGGCTTGAAAAACTGCTACCCGCCAAGATCGCCCAGACCGACCCCGCCGAGCGCCGCCAGGTGCCCGAAGGCCTGTGGATCAAATGCCCGGCCTGCGAGACGGTGCTCTACAAGACCGACCTGGAGCACAACCAGAACGTCTGCCCGAGCTGCAGCCACCACCACCGCATCGGCGCGCGCGCGCGGCTCGACGCCTTCCTCGACGCCGAGGGGCGCTACGAGATCGCCCAGGAAGTGCTCCCTGTCGATGCGCTGAAGTTCAAGGACAGCCGCCGCTACCCCGAGCGGCTCAAGGAAGCGCTCGAGAACACCGGCGAGACCGATGCGCTGGTCGTGATGGGCGGCTCGGTCCACAGCATCAGCGTGGTCGTGGCCTGCTTCGAGTTCGAGTTCATGGGCGGCAGCATGGGCAGCGTGGTCGGCGAGCGCTTCGTGCGCGGCGTCGAGACCGCCATCGAGCAGAAGGTGCCCTTCATCTGCTTCACCGCCACTGGCGGCGCGCGCATGCAGGAAGGCCTGCTGTCGCTGATGCAGATGGCCAAGACCAATGCCGCGCTCACGCGCCTCGCGAAGAAGGGCCTGCCCTACATCAGCGTGCTGACCGACCCGACCATGGGCGGCGTCTCGGCCGGCTTCGCCTTCGTGGGCGACGTCGTGATCGCCGAACCGAAGGCGCTGATCGGCTTCGCCGGCCCGCGCGTGATCGAGTCGACCGTTCGCGTGACGCTGCCCGAAGGCTTCCAGCGCGCCGAGTTCCTGCAGACCAAGGGCGCGATCGACTTCATCAGCGACCGCCGCGAGCTGCGCAAGACCATCGCCAGCACCCTCGCGATGCTGCTGCGCCAGCCCGCAGACGCGGTGATCTAGCTCGCCCCCAGGCTGCGCGGCACTGCGTGTCCGCTTCGCCACCCCCCGACCGGGGGCAACACCTGCGGCCCGGCGAAGCCGGTTCCGCGGTGTTCTCGAAAGGGCAGGCTCAGGCGCCGAGGCGGTAGGCCCAGACCAGCAGGTTGCCGAGCACGATCGCGATCACCTGCAGCAGCACGATCGCGGCGAGCGGCGACAGGTCGACGCCGCCGATCAGCGGAATGAAGCGGCGGAACGGCCGCACCAGCGGCTCGGCGAGCCGCGAGATCAGGTCGAACAGCACGGGCGAGGCGCCCGGTATCCACGACAGCACGGCATACACGACGAGCAGCGCCGTGAGCCCCGACACCGCGAGCTGCAGCAGCCCCACGAAGGACACCAGCGGCAGCGCGATCAGGCGGCCGAGGTTGCCGATCAGCAGCCACAGCAGCAGGAACTTCACGAGCACCAGCAGCCAGGCCGCGATCGCGCTCGCCAGGTCCCAGCGCTTCAGCGGCGGCACGATGCGGCGCAGCGGCAGCACGATCCAGTCGGTGATCGCGAACACGAAGCGTCCGAGCGGATTGCCGAAGGGCACGCGGTGGTACTGCATGTAGAGGCGCAGCAGGCAGGCGCCGCCGAGCAGGCCGACGATCACGTCGAGAAGGAACGAAGGGATCTGGTAGAGCATGGCGCGGGGTCGTGAGCGGAATGCGATGATAGCCATGCAAGGTTCCTCGATGACTAAACAGCCCCTTTTGCATTCGCTGCCATTGTTCCCGCTCGGCACGGTCCTCTTTCCGGGCGGCGTGCTGCCGCTGCGCATCTTCGAGGTGCGCTACCTCGACATGGTCGGCAAGTGCCGCAAGGCCGATGCACCCTTCGGCGTGGTCAGCCTCACGAGCGGCAGCGAGGTCCGCAAGCCGGGCGCCGATGCGGAGAGCTTCGCGGCGATCGGCACGCTCGCCACGATCCGCGAATTCGAGTCGCCGCAGAGCGGTCTGCTGCAGATCGAATGCGTGGGCACGCAGCGCTTTCGCGTGCGCGAGACGCAGTTGCAGAAGCATGGCCTCTGGGTCGCCGAGGTCGAGGCTGTGGCCGAGGACGTGGCGCTCGAGATTCCCGACGACCTCCGCCACACCGCCGTGGCCCTGCAGCGCCTCGTGGAGACGCTCGAAGAGCGCCGCCGCGCGCAGGGCCCCGAAGCCGTGCGCCTGCCGATCGCGCAGCCCTACCGCTTCGACGATTGCGGCTGGGTCGCCAACCGCTGGTGCGAACTGGTGCCGATGCAGCTCGAACTGCGGCAGCGGCTGATGGAGCTCGACAGCCCGCTGATGCGCCTCGAACTGGTCGGCGATCTGCTCGCACGCACGGGCATCACTGGTTAGATTGCTACCTTTTAAATAGCATATCGCGCAGGATTGACGGGCCGTCCGGCGCGGTTCGGCAAGGGGTTCATCGGCTAAAATGCCGGGCCGGCGCACGCTCCCGTTGCGCCCCACCCGTCTTCCATGTCCGATCACCTGACCCCCCCCATTCCCACGCCCGCCGCAGTGGCGCCCGCCGCACCCGCCGCCGACGACAACCAGCTCATCGCCGAACGCCGCGAGAAGCTCAAGCTGCTGCGCACCGCGCAGGCCGACGGCAAGGGCGTCGCGTTCCCGAACGACTTCAAGCCCGGGCACCGTGCCGCTGCGCTGATCGAAGCGCATGGCGCCGTCGATGCCGAGGCGCTCGAAGCGCAGGCCGTGGCCGTGAGCGTGGCGGGCCGCATGATGCTCAAGCGCGTGATGGGCAAGGCCAGCTTCGCCACCCTGCAGGACGCCACCGGCCGCATCCAGCTCTACGTGACGCGCGACGCCGTCGGCGAAGAGGCGTATGCCGAATTCAAGCGCTGGGACCTGGGCGACATCCTCGGCGCCGAAGGCACGCTGATGAAGACCAAGACCGGCGAGCTGTCGGTCAAGGTGAGCGCGCTGCGCCTGCTCACCAAGAGCCTGCGCCCCCTGCCCGACAAGTTCCACGGCATGGCCGACCAGGAACAGAAGTACCGCCAGCGCTACGTCGACCTGATCACCGACGAGACGGCCCGCGTGCGCTTCACCGCGCGCAGCAAGGCCGTGAGCGCGCTGCGCGAGTTCATGGTGGCGAACGACTTCCTCGAGGTCGAGACGCCGATGCTGCACCCGATCCCGGGCGGCGCGAACGCCAAGCCGTTCAAGACGCACCACAACGCGCTCGACCAGGAGATGTTCCTGCGCATCGCGCCCGAGCTGTACCTCAAGCGCCTGATCGTCGGCGGCTTCGAGCGCGTGTTCGAGATCAACCGGAGCTACCGCAACGAGGGCATCTCGGTGCGGCACAACCCCGAGTTCACGATGATGGAGTTCTACGCGGCCTACTGGAACTACCGCGACCTGATGGACTTCACCGAGACGCTGATCCGCACCATCGCCCAGAAGGCCGTCGGCACGCAGCAGCTCAGCTACCAGGGCAAGCCCGTCGACCTGACGCAGCCCTTCGAGCGCCTGACGATCCGCGAGGCGATCCTCAAGCACACCGACGCGGGGGACGGCGTGGACGACAGCGCCTGGCTCGTCAGCGCGCTGCGCAAGCTGGGCCTGAGCGAGGAGAAGGACAAGCTCTCGCAGCGCAGCCTCGCCGCGCTGCAGGTGATGTACTTCGAGGAGACGGTGGAAGAGAAGCTCTGGCAGCCGACCTTCATCATGGAGCACCCGACCGAGATCTCGCCGCTCGCGCGCGCGAACGACGAGCGCCCCGAGGTCACCGAGCGCTTCGAGCTCTACATCACCGGCCGCGAGTTCGGCAACGGCTTCAGCGAGCTCAACGACGCTGAGGACCAGGCCGCGCGCTTCAACGCCCAGGTGGCCGCGAAGGACAGCGGCGACGACGAAGCCATGTACTACGACCACGACTTCGTGCGCGCGCTCGAGTACGGCATGCCGCCCACCGGCGGCTGCGGCATCGGCATCGACCGGCTCATGATGCTCCTGACCGACTCGCCGAGCATCCGCGACGTGATCCTGTTCCCGGCGCTGCGCAGGGAAGCTTGAACGTGCGTTCACCGTCGTCGCTGCCGACGATCGGCATCGACTTCGGCACCTCCAACTCCGCCGTCGCCTGCCGGGTCGACGGCGTGGCGCGGCTGCTGCCGATCGAAGGCGCGGCCACCACCCTGCCCACCGCGATCTTCTTCAACGCCGAGGACCGCACCACGCACTTCGGCCGCGAGGCGATCGCGCTCTACCTGGCCGGCGTCGAAGGCCGTCTCATGCGGTCGCTCAAGAGCCTGCTCGGCAGTGCGCTGATGCAGGAGAAGACCGCGATCCACGACGGGCTGGTGAGCTTCGAGGACATCATCGCGCGCTTCCTGCGCGAACTCGCGGAACGCGCCGGCCGCGAACTCGGCCGGGTGCCGGAGCGCGTGGTGATCGGCCGGCCGGTCCATTTCGTGGACGACGACCCGAAGCGCGACGAGCGGGCCGAAGAAAGCCTGCGCCACGCGGCGCGCGCCGCGGGCGTCCGGGAGATCGGCTTCCAGCTCGAACCGATCGCGGCGGCCTTCGACTACGAGCAGCGCATCGCGAAGGAATCGCTGGTGCTGATCGTCGACGTCGGCGGCGGCACGTCCGACTTCACCGTGGTGCGCGTCGGCCCCGAGCGCGCGACGCGGGACGACCGCAGCGCGGACGTGCTCGCGACCAGCGGCGTGCACATCGGCGGCACCGATTTCGACCAGCGCCTCAACCTCGACCGCGTGATGCCGGCCTTCGGCTTCCGCCACACCGGCCCGCAGGGCCGCGAAGTGCCGAGCAAGGTGTTCTTCGAACTCTCGTCCTGGCACCTGATCAACTGGCTCTACGCGGCCAAGGCGGTGCGGCAGGCCAAGGAACTGCGCACCAGCTACGGCGACACGCGGCTGCACGACCGGCTGATGACGGTGCTCGAGGAACGGCATGGCCACCGCATCGCGAGCGAGGTCGAGCAGGCGAAGATCGCCGCCTCGGTGAACGATGCGGCGGCGGCCATCGATCTTTCCTGCGCCGAACGCGGCCTGTCCGCTTCGCTGTCGCCGGACGACATGGCCCAGCAGCTGTCGCCGCTGCTCGACGAGGTCATCGCATGCGCGCACGCCTGCGTGAAGCGCGCCGGCCTGCGCAGTGGCGACCTCGACGCCATCTACCTGACCGGCGGCTCGTCGGCCCTGCGGCCGTTCCAGCAGGCGCTGCGACGGAGCTTCGCGGGTATTCCGCTGGTCGAAGGCGACCTGTTCGGCGGCGTGGCGACCGGCCTCGCCTGCGCCGGCTCGGCGAGCGCATGAAATACCTCGCGGGCTACCCACCGGCGCTGCTGGCACAGGTGCAGCAGTTGCTGGCGGGCGAAGGCCTGGGGCCGCTGCTGCGGCGGCGCTATCCCGGGCCGGTGCACGGGATGCAGACCGACCGCGCGCTCTACGACTACGTCCACGAACTCAAGAACGATTTCATGCGCAAGGCGCCACCGCTCGCCAAAGTGGCGTTCGACAGCAAGCTGCACGTGATCCGGAATGCGCTGGGCACGCACACCACCGTCTCGCGCGTGCAGGGCAGCAAGCTCAAGACCAAGCGGGAGATCCGCGTCGCGAGCCTGTTCAGGGAGGTGCCGCTCGAATGGCTGCGCATGATCGTGGTCCACGAGCTGGCGCACATGAAGGAGCGCGAGCACGACAAGAGCTTCTATGCGCTGTGCGAGCACATGGAGCCCGACTACCACCGGCTGGAATTCGACGTCCGGCTCTACCTGACGCACCTCGACGCCGGCGGCGAGCGCCTGTGGGCCGGCGGCGCGCCGTAGCCGGCGCCGCCGCAGTTCAGGCGTCCTGCGGGGCCGCGAGCCCGGCCTTCGCGAGCACCGCGCGCGCGTGCCGGTACGCGGCCGAGTCGGCGAGCGCATGCCAGTCGGGCGCCGGCGTGGCGGGAAGCAGCGCCCGCCTGCGCCCTTCGCTCTCTGCTTCGGGCTGCCAGCGTCCCGCTGCGGCCGCGGCCTGGAAGTCGTCGAGCAGTCCGTCGAGCGCGAGCCCCTCGCCGATGCTCTGGTTGCAGAGCATCGCCAGATCGCAGCCCGCGCCGAGCGCCGCGAACGCCGCCTCGGCGTAGCTCAGCAGCCGGCCGTCGATGTAGCGCCCGGCCTCCATGCTCAGGTCGTCGCTGAAGATCGCGCCGTCGAAGGCCAGCCGGCCGCGCAGCACGTCCTGCAGCCACTTCGGCGAGAAGCCCGCGGGCCGCGCATCGACCTTGGGGTAGATCACGTGCGCCGGCATCACCGCCGCGAGCGTGCCCGCGAGCCAGTCGTAGGGCCGCGCATCGTCGGCCAGGATGGTTTTGAGCCCGCGCCGGTCGACCGGGATCGCGACGTGCGAATCGGCCTTGACGAAGCCATGCCCCGGGAAGTGCTTGCCGCAATGGCGCATGCCCGCCTGCAGCATGCCGTGCGCCATGCTTTTGGCGAGCAGTGCCACGACGCGCGGGTCGCGGTGGAAGCTGCGGTCGCCGATCACGCCGCTGCCGCCGTGGTCGAGATCGAGCACGGGCGCGAAGCTGAAGTCCACGCCGCAGGCGCGCAGCTCGGCCGCGAGCACCAGGCCCGCGGCGCTCGCGGCCTGGGTGGCGCGCATCGCGTCGCGCATCCACAGCTCGCCGAGCGCGCGCATCGAGGGCAGCCGGGTGAAGCCGTCGGTGCGAAAGCGCTGCACCCGGCCGCCTTCGTGGTCCACGCAGATCAGCAGATCGGGCCGGATCGCCTTCAGCTCGGCGTTGAGCGCGCTCATCTGCGCGCGGTCGCGCCAGTTGCGCGCGAAATGGATCACGCCGCCCACCAGCGGATGGGCGATGCGGCGTCGATCGGCGTCGCTGAGCTCGGTTGCCGCCACGTCGACGATCAGCGGGGCGTGTGAAGGTACGGCGGCGGCGCTCATGCTTTCTCGACCACGACGAAGCTCGCGGCATATTCGGTTTCGTCGGTCACCGTGACGTGCGCGGTGAGGCCCTGCGCCTCGAACCATTGCTTGAGCTCGCCGTGCAGCACGATCACGGGCTTGCCGCTCTTCAGGTTCGCGATCTCGCACAGGCGCCAGCTCATCGGCATGCGCATGCCCAGTCCGATGGCCTTGCTGAATGCCTCCTTGGCCGAGAAGCGGGTCGCGAGGTAGCTGAGGCCGCGCTTGGGCCAGCGCGCGCTGCGGGCCTTCCAGACCGCGAACTCGGCGTCGCTGAGCACCCGGTGCGCAAAGCGCTCGCCCTGGCGCTCGAAGGTCGCGGCAATGCGTCGCACGTCGCAGATGTCGGTGCCGATGCCGTAGATCATGCGGCGTCGGCGATGCAGCGCAGGTAGGCCTGCGTCGTGGCGACATAGCCGAGTTCGAGCGCATCGGCGACGAAGGCGTGGCCGATCGAGACCTCCTGCACGCCGCGCACGGCGCGCAGGAAGGGCGTGAGGTTGTCGCGGCTCAGGTCGTGGCCGGCATTGAGGCCCAGGCCGGCGGCCTGGGCGGCGCGCGCCGCCTCCACGTAGCGCGCCAGCACGGCGGCTTCGTCCGCGGTGCCGCGCGAGGCGGCATAGCCTTCGGTGTACAGCTCGACGCGATCGGCGCCCACGGCCTTGGCGGCGGCCATCATCTCGGGGATCGGGTCCATGAACAGGCTCACCCGGACGCCGAGCGCGCGCGCCTCGGCGATCACCGGGCGCAGCCGCTCGGCGTCCTCGGGAAAGTTCCAGCCGTGGTCGCTGGTCGACTGGGTTTCGCTGTCGGGCACGAAGGTGGCCTGGTGCGGCTTCTGCGCGCGCACGAAATCCATCAGGTTGTGGAACGGATTGCCTTCGATGTTGAATTCGACCGATGGCCATTTCGCGGCCAGCAGGGCCGCGAGGTCGTGCACGTCATGGGCGCGGATGTGGCGCCCGTCGGGCCGGGGATGCACCGTGATCCCCTGCGCGCCGGCTGCCAGGCAGGCCTCGGCGGCGGCCACAACGCTCGGGATGCCGAGCTGGCGCGTGTTGCGCACCAGCGCCACCTTGTTGAGATTGACCGACAGCGCCGTGGTGGCTGCGGAATGGGCGGGTGTGCTCATAGGGCTTGCAAATCTCTCATCATCTGCCGCGTTCGCAGCGTGGACACACCGCAATGGTAGTTGAGCAGCGCGCGCAGCTGGTTGCGCAGGGCACTGTTGCTGCCGGCGTTCATCGTCGCGATCTCGCGCAGCGTCGCGGTGAAGGGCGCGCGGTCGTCGAGCACTTTCTGCAGCGACCGCCAGTCCGCGCCCGGCAGCGCCGCCTCGTCCGCGCCCGCGAGCCGCAGGCCGGCCTCGGGCACCAGGCTGTAGCGCGCCTCGGCGGCGAGCGGCTCGAGCGTGAGCGTCTGGACGTCGAGCGAGGGCAGCAGCCCCACCTCGCGCAGCAGCAGCAGCTCGAAGGCCCGCAGCGCCGCGGCCTGGGTCGCCGCCTGCGCCGCGGCATGGTCGCCGGCCAGCACCTGCACCACGCCTGCGTAGGCGTCGAACAGCGCCTCGTGGGCATCGTCGCGTGCCAGCAGCCGCAGCAGAAGCTCGTTGACGTAGTAGCCCGAAAGCAGCGCCTCGCCGGTCGGCATGACGTGGCCGCCCATCCATTCGGCGCCCTTGAGCGTGCGGATCTCGGCGTCGCCGCCGTAGTTGAGCTGCAGCGGCTGCAGCGGCAGCAGCACCGGCCTGAAATTGGAGCTCGGCCGCTTCGCCCCCTTGGCCACGAGCGCGATGCGCCCGTGGTGGCGGGTGAAGACCTCGAGGATCAGGCTCGACTCGCTCCAGTCGTAGCGGTGGAGCACGTACGCCGGTTCGTGCGAGACGCGGTGGGCCGTGGCCACTTCATTCGTAACCGAACGAGCGCACGCGGGCCTCGTCGTCGGCCCAGCCCGAACGCACCTTCACCCACAGCTCGAGGAACACCTTCGCGTCGGCCAGCTTCTCGAGCTCGACGCGGGTTTCCATGCCGATGCGCTTGATGCGCTCGCCCTTGTCGCCGATGACCATGGCCTTGTGGCCGTCGCGCTCCACCACGATGGTCGCTGCGATGCGCAGCAGGCGCTTCTGGCCCTTCTTCTGGGGCGCTTCTTCCTCGAACTTGTCGATCACCACCGTCGAGGTGTAGGGCAACTCGTCGCCGGTCAGGCGGAACAGCTTCTCGCGCACCAGTTCGCCCGCGAGGAACTTCTCGCTGCGGTCGGTCAGTTCATCCTCGGCGTAGAACCAGGGCTGCTCGGGCAGGTATTTCTCGCAGATGCCGAACAGGCGCTCGACGTCCTTCGGGTTCTTGGCCGACATCGGCACGAACTCGGCGAAGGGATGCTTCTGCTGCATCGACTGCAGCCAGGGCGCGATGTCGCCGCGGCGGTGCACGTTGTCGAGCTTGTTGGCGAGCAGCACGGTCGGGATGCCCTTGCCGAGCAGCTTGAGCACCCGCTCGTCGGCCGCGGTGAAGCTGCCGGCCTCGACCACGAACAGGATCAGGTCCACGTCGCCTACCGCGCCCTGCACGGTCTTGTTGAGCGACTTGTTGAGCGCGTTGGCATGCAGGGTCTGGAAGCCCGGCGTGTCCACGAACACGAACTGATTCGCGCCCAGCGTGCGCATGCCGGTGATGCGGTGGCGCGTGGTCTGCGCCTTGCGCGAGGTGATGCTGATCTTCTGGCCCACCAGCGCGTTGAGCAGCGTCGACTTGCCCACGTTGGGCTTGCCGACGATGGCCACCAGGCCGCAATGCTGCGGACCACCCGCGTTCGGGCCGTCGGCGGGTTCCTGGGCGTCTGCTGTTGAATTGATAGCGTCGTTCATGGGGGTTTCACGCGGCTCTGCGCGCCTTGAGCCGGATCAACATCGCCGCCGCGGCAGCCTGCTCGCCGGCGCGGCGCGAGCCACCGATGCCGCGCTCGCGCAGGCCCAGCTCCGGCACCTCGCACTCGACATCGAAGGTCTGCTTGTGCGCTGCGCCGAGCGTGCCCGCCACGCGATACACCGGCAACTTCATTTTGTGGCCCTGGAGCCATTCCTGCAATTCGGTCTTGGGATCCTTGGCCACGGCCTGCATGCGCGGGTTGATCTCGACCGACTCGTAGAGCCGATGGACCAGGGCCTCTGCCGCGGCAAAGCCGGCGTCCAGGTACACGGCGCCGATCAGCGCCTCGAGCGCGTCGGCGAGGATCGAAGGCCGGTTCGGCCCGCCCGAACGCGCCTCGCCCTCGCCGAGCCGCAGCAGCGGCGAGAGCGCCAGATCCACCGCCAGGCGGTGCAGGGTGTCCTGCTTGACGAGGTTGGCGCGCACGCGCGACAGGTCGCCCTCGGGCAGCGCCGACAGGCGGATGTAGAGCAGGTGCGATACCGCCAGGTTGAGCACCGAGTCGCCGAGGAACTCGAGGCGCTCGTTGTGGTCGGCGGAAAAGCTGCGATGCGTCAGCGCGAGCTGGAGCAGCCGCGCGTCGGAAAACGAATGCTGGAGGCGCTCCTGCAGCGCAACGAGGCCACCGTCCACCTTGCGTGTCGCCGCGCTCAGCGCGCCTCGCCCTTGTACTTGAGCACCAGGTAGGCCGGGCCGAACAGCGGGATCTCGCGCTCGTAGGCGTACGAGACGACCACCTTCTCGCCCTCCTTGCGGATCTCGAGGTCCTTGCCGGAGACCGACTTGAAGTCGTCGATCGCCTGCGCCCGGTCGAAGATGGCGCGAACCTCGGGCACGGTGGTGCCTTCCTTGGCCTTGTTGGCGGCCTTCTGGATGGCCTGGTACTCGATCAGCGTCGGAATGACCTGCGCCACGACGACGCCGACGCATGCCAGCACCACGGCGACGAACACCAGGCCGATGAACGAAATGCCGCGCTGCCGCGATGCCTTGGCGCCGCGGTTGAACCGATTTGCTTTCATTTTTCCCGAACCCCCTCGAGTGATCTCGATTGCTTTATTGGAATGGACCGATGCGACCCAGGTCGCCGAAATTCATCCAGACGAAGAACGCTCTTCCCACGATGTTCTTGTCGGGCACGAATCCCCAGAAACGCGAGTCGGCCGAATTATCGCGGTTGTCGCCCATCATGAAGTAATTGCCGGGCGGCACCTTGCACACCACGCCTTCGACCGAGTAGCGGCAATTCTCGCGGAACGGAAAGTCCGTCGCGCCCTGGACGAAGGTCGAACCGGCGTCGTCGTTGAGCAGCCGGTGCTGCTTGCCGCCGAGGTTCTCGGTGTACTGCCGGAGCAGGCGCATCGAATCGCCGTCGAGGTAGTCGGGCATCGGCTCCTTGGACACCGGCTGGCCGTTGATGGTGAGCTTCTTGTTGAGGTAGGCCACCTCGTCGCCCGGAATGCCGACCACGCGCTTGATGTAGTCCATGCTCGGCTTGGGCGGGTAGCGGAACACCACCACGTCGCCGCGGGCGAGCGGCGTGCCTTCGGTGATCTTGGTGTTGATCACCGGCAGGCGCAGGCCGTAGGTGAACTTGTTGACCAGGATCAGGTCGCCGGTGAGCAGCGTCGGCATCATCGAGCCCGACGGGATCTTGAACGGCTCGTACAGGAACGAGCGCAGCAGGAACACCACCAGGATCACCGGGAACAGCCCGGCCGTCCAGTCCAGCCACCAGGGCTGCATCAGCAAGCGCTCGCTCGCCTTCGGATCGACCGTGTCGACCTGGGTGATCCCCTGCCCCGCCAGGCGCGCGTTGCGCTCGGCCAGCGACTCGTCGAGGGCGGCGGCGGCCCGTTCGCGGCGCGGCAGGAAGTAGAAGCGCTCGGCCAGCCAGTAGAGGCCGGTCACCACCGTGGCGAGGAACAGCAGCAGCGCGAAGTTGCCTTCGATCGCGCCGAAATACCAGGCCCCGACGTAGCCGCAGAAGGCCGCGAGGACCAGGGAAGTGATGAATGCCATTTTTGAGATCAGTCTTCGACTTGCAGAATCGCGAGGAAGGCCTCTTGCGGGACCTCGACGGAGCCGATCTGCTTCATTCTTTTCTTGCCCGCCTTCTGCTTCTCGAGCAGCTTCTTCTTGCGGGTGATGTCGCCGCCGTAGCACTTGGCCAGCACGTTCTTGCGCAGCGCCTTGATTGTCTCACGCGCGATGATGTTGGCCCCGATGGCCGCCTGGATCGCCACGTCGTACATCTGGCGCGAAATGATCTCGCGCATCTTCGAGACCACCGCCCGGCCGCGGAACTGCGACTGGCTGCGGTGCACGATGATCGAGAGCGCGTCGACCTTCTCGCCGTTGAGCAGGATGTCGACCTTGACCACGTCGGAGGCGCGGTACTCCTTGAACTCGTAGTCCATCGACGCGTAGCCGCGGCTGACCGATTTCAGCTTGTCGAAGAAGTCGAGCACGATCTCGCCGAGCGGCATCTCGTAGGTCAGCATCACCTGCCGGCCGTGGTAGGCCATGTTCATCTGGACGCCGCGCTTCTGGTTGGCGAGCGTCATGACGGCGCCCACATATTCCTGCGGCATATAAAGATGCACGGTCACGATCGGCTCGCGGATCTCGCTCATCCGGCCGACGTCGGGCATCTTGGACGGGTTCTCGACCATGAGGACCTCGCCGTCGTTCTTGACGACCTGGTAGACCACGCTCGGCGCGGTCGTGATCAGGTCCTGGTCGAACTCGCGCTCCAGCCGCTCCTGCACGATCTCCATGTGCAGCAGGCCGAGGAAGCCGCAGCGGAAGCCGAAGCCCAGCGCCTGGCTCACCTCGGGCTCGTAGCGCAGCGAGGAATCGTTGAGCTTGAGCTTCTCGAGCGCGTCGCGCAGCGAGTCGTACTCGCTCGCCTCGGTCGGGTAGAGGCCGGCGAAAACCTGCGGCTGGATTTCCTTGAAGCCCGGCAGCGCCTCGGTCGCGGTCGCCGCGGCACCGCCCGTGCCCGGCTTGATCAGCGTCACCGTGTCGCCGACCTTGGCCGCCTGCAGCTCCTTGATGCCGGCGATGATGTAGCCCACCTCGCCCGCCTCGAGCGACGCGCGAGGCTCGTTCGCCGGCGTGAACACGCCCACGTTGTCGGCGTTGTACATCGCGCCCGACGCCATCATCTTGATGCGGTCGCCCTTCGCGAGCCGGCCGTCCACCACCCGCACCAGCATCACCACGCCCACGTACGGATCGAACCAGCTGTCGATGATCATCGCGCGCAGCGGGCCGTCGGGGTTGCCGCGCGGCGCGGGCATGCGGTGCACGATGGCCTCGAGGATGTCGTCGATGCCGACGCCGGTCTTGGCCGAGCACGGGATCGCGTCGGTCGCGTCGATGCCGATCACGTCCTCGATCTCGGTGCGCGCGTTGTCGAGGTCGGCATTCGGCAGGTCGATCTTGTTGAGCACCGGCACCACCTCGACGCCGAGGTCGAGCGCGGTGTAGCAGTTGGCGACCGTCTGCGCCTCGACGCCCTGCGATGCGTCGACCACGAGCAGCGCGCCTTCGCATGCCGACAGCGAGCGGCTCACTTCGTACGAGAAGTCGACGTGGCCCGGCGTGTCGATCAGATTGAGGTTGTAGACCTGCCCGTCGCGCGCCTTGTAGTGCAGCGCGGCGGTCTGTGCCTTGATGGTTATCCCACGCTCTTTTTCGATGTCCATCGAGTCGAGCACCTGCGCTTCCATCTCGCGTTCCGCGAGGCCGCCGCAGCGCTGGATCAAGCGGTCTGCGAGCGTCGACTTGCCGTGGTCGATGTGCGCAATGATCGAGAAATTTCTGATGTGATTCATCAACGGGAACGCTTAAGTACTTGAATTGGCTCGTGCGCAGAGTGCGACAGGCAAGAAAAAAGGGCGCGTCTTCTGGAGACGCGCCCTGAACCAACAAGCAATGGCAACTGCAGTAGTTGGAACTTCATTGTAGGCAAAAAGGGAGGCGCGTACATCCAGGGACGGGGTCGGAAGGGGTCGTTGCTGGTCCACAACATCAAAGATATAAACAACTTATCCACAACTTTGGTGGAGCACTGCATGAACAACTTGTGGGCGATCTGTGGAGCGCCGGTGGACTGCTGCAGGACATCTCGCATGGTGGAGGAATCCCTCTCCTTTATGCGCGACCTTGCCGCCCAGGGTGCTCTATTCTACTGAAAATCGTCCTAAGCCTTGAGATAAGTTAGTGACTGCAAACCAAATCGAGTCGCTCGAGGCCTTAGATTTTTTTTGAAACCAGCCGTCCGGACGTGGCAAACACATCGAAAAAATGGCCCCAAACCCGAGTGTCGGGTGGGGCCACTTGACGGCAGGCGCCCGATCAGCGTGCGGGGCGGATCAGGGCGTACTGGGCCCACTCGCCACGACGGAACAGCACGCTCAGCGGCTTGCTCTTGTCGGCCTTGGCGATCGCGGCCTCGAAGTCCCTCACGCTCGCGACCTCGACGTTGCCGACCGCCAGGATGATGTCGCCTTCGCGCAGGCCCGCACGGGCCGCAGCCTCGCTCGCCGACTCGATGCGCACGCCGCCGCGCATCTTCAGTTCCTTCTTCTGGGCATCGGTCAGATCGCTCACCGACAGGCCGAGCGCCTTGCCGGCCGCGGACGACTTGCCCTGCGGCTGCTCCTCGCGGTCCTGCTGGCGCTTGCCGGCTGGCTTGGTGTCGGGATCGCCCTCGGCCACGGTGATCGACAGCTCACGCGCGCTGCCGTTGCGGAACACGGTCAGCGTGCTCTTCACGCCCGGCTTGGTGCTGGCGACCGAGCGCGAGAGATCGCTTGGGGTCTCGATGACCTTGTCGCCGTACTTGGTGATGATGTCGCCCTCGCGCACGCCCGCCTTGTCGGCGGCCGAGCCCGGCACGACGCTGCTCACGAGCGCGCCGCGTGCCTTGCCCAGGCCGATGGACTCGGCCACGTCCTTCGAGACCGAACCGATGGTCACGCCGATCAGGCCGCGCGAGACGCGACCCGTGGCGCGCAGCTGATCGCTGACGCGGATGGCCTCGTCGATCGGGATCGAGAACGAGATGCCCATGTAGCCGCCCGAGCGCGAATAGATCTGGCTGTTGATGCCGACCACCTCGCCGCGCAGGTTGATCAGCGGGCCGCCCGAGTTGCCGGGGTTGATGGCCACGTCGGTCTGGATCAGCGGCACCAGGTCGCCGGTGTCGCGCTGCTTGGCGCTCACGATGCCCGCGGTCACGGTGTTCTCGAGGCCGAAGGGCGAGCCGATCGCCATGACCCATTCGCCGACACGCAGCTTGGAGATGTCGCCGACCTTCACCACGGGCAGGCCGGTGGCTTCGATCTTGACCACCGCGACGTCGCTGCGCTTGTCGGCGCCGATCAGCTTGGCCTTGAACTCGCGCTTGTCGGTGAGCGTGACGAGGATCTCGGACGCATCCTCGATCACGTGCGCATTGGTCATCACGTAGCCGTCGGCGCTCAGGATGAAGCCCGAGCCCACGCCGCGCGGGCGCTCTTCCTCCTGCGGCTGCGGCCGGTTCTGGCGCGGTCCGGGACGCGGGTTGCCGGGCAGCGGCTGTCCGAAGAAGCGGCGGAAGAACTCCTGCATCTCCTCGTCCATCTCGCCGCCGCCACCACCGCGCGTGACCTTCTCGACGGTGCGGATGCCCACCACTGCGGGACCGACCTGCTCGACGAGGTCGGCGAAGTCGGGCAGGCCGCGGGCCTGCGGTGCAGTCTGAGGCGCCTGTGCGGCGGCCGGTGCGGCGGGCAGCAGGCCTGCCGCGGCCGTGCATGCCAGGCCGAATGCGAAGAAACAGGAACGAAGCTTGTGTCCCTCGACTTTGAACATCATCGGTTTTCTTTCAAAAGAACAGAGCGGCCAAAAGTAGAAGAGCTATGAGTCTGCGATGCCAACTTGGTTCATCCAGCACCACCGGCTGCTGCGGACCGTGACCCGCGGCTCAGCGTATGCGCGCGAGGCTCTGGGCAAAGGCGTTGAGCGTCTGCTGCGGCACCTCGCCCACCGCCGTGAGCCACCAGTCGCTCGCCGGTTCGGGCAGCCGCCTCCGGATCGCGTTCGTCGCGCCGATGGTCAGCACGCCGTCGCGCGGCGCACGCTTTTCATCGTAGCGCTCGATGAAGAGCGACACCGAAGCAAGGCCATCGGAGAAGGTCCACTGGACCGTGCGGTCCTGCGCTGCCTTGTCGCCGGCCGGTCGCCGGTAGAAGCTGCGCGGCTTGAAGCCGGCCACGGGCGCCCTGAGCGCCCAGCCCTCGTCCTGCGCATTGCTGCGCTCGAGTTCGAGCTTTTCGACGCGGTAGCCGCTGGTGTTGGCCATCATCTGCAGCAGCGCCTGCGCCTTGACCGGCGCGTCGAGCTGCAGTTCGGAGAACGCCGACTGCTCCAGCACGCGCGACTCGCCGTCCACGGTCTGGAGCTTCACCACGAGCCCCGAGCGGCGCTCGCTCCAGATGCGGTAGCCGAAGCGCAATCCGTCGTGCGGCACCAGCTGCACCACGTCGGTGTCGAAGCCGGCCACGCGGTCCTTCCCGATGGTGCGGACGTCGTAGAAATCGCCGATGGACGAATCGGGCTTGTTCGGGAGGTTGGGGAACAGATCGAGGTTCTCGCGCTTCTCGACCTTCACGACCTTCGCCTCGGGCAGGAAGGTCATCACTTGGTGGTTGCGCCGGAAGGTCGAGCGCGGCGGGCCCGACAGCGCCTCGATGCGCTCGATCTGCATTTCACCGTCGCGCACATGCCAGATCCGCGCGCTCGACAGGTTGCCGCCCGCGGCCGACACCACGAAGGTGCCGATGTAGTTCCGCTGCCGGGCGCCCGCGTGCATGCGCTGCAGCCATTCGACCACGCCCATCGCGGGCGGCGCATCACCGGTCTGCGCGGAGGCCGCCTCCTTGGCACTCGCGGCGGCGCCGGACCGGGTCTGGGCGGCCGCGACCTGGGCGAGGCAGAAAGCAGCGAACACCAGCGCGAATGCGCGTGCGGAAATCTGCATCGGAAGGATCATCGAGCGTGGCGATCGGCGCACATCAGCGCGTGGGGCCTTCGAAAGTGGCGTTGCGCAGGAAGCTCGAGGGCATCTGCGACGCGCCGCCGGCCTGCTGATGCGCCTCGAGCAGCTGGTCGAGGCGCGGGTCGCGCAGCATGACCTGCGGATTGCCGTTGCCCACCAGCACGCGCGTGGGCGCCAGCGTGCTGCCGGCGGTCGGCTGACCATTGGAGGCCGCGACGGCCAGCACCGAATTGGCGGCGGGCTGCGGCTGCGTCGCCGCCAATTGCGCGCCCGGCGCCGGCACGGCGGCGCCGTTGCCGACCAGCGTCCAGCTGATCGCCGCCACGGCCATCAGCGAGGCCGCGCCGGCCACGAGCTTCCAGCGGAAGACCGGCTCGTTGGCCGCATCGGCCTTGCGCCGCACCGCAGTCACGGTGGAAGCGGCTTCGAGGGGCACCACCGCGGGCCGCAGCACGACGGGTTCCGCGGCAAGGCGCTGCTGGAAGCGCGTCAGGAAGGCATCGGTGTCGGTGCACGGCGCATGGGCGCCCGAGCGCAGCACATCGCCCACGAGGTGGTAGGCACGCCAGGCGCCCCGGGCGTCTTCCTGGGCGCACACGGTCTCGATGGCCAGCGCCAAGTCCTCGCCCTGCAAATGACCGTCCGCCAATGCGGACACCTGTTCACGCCCCGTCATGGTCTGATTCATTTCATTCACCTGCTTACCTACCACCGCTTGCCGGACTGGTTGTCCAGCAGCGGCTTGACCCTGGCCGAAATGGCCTCACGCGCCCGGAAAATACGCGAGCGCACCGTGCCGATAGGGCAATCCATGACCTCGGCAATCTCTTCGTAACTCATGCCCTCGATCTCGCGCAGGGTGACGGCCTGGCGCAGTTCGGCAGGCAGCGCTTCCATCGCCATTTCGACCACGCGGGCGATTTCGTTCGCCGCCAGGACCGATTCGGGGGTTTCGTCGCTGATTGGTTCGTTTCCGGGGCGGTAAGTTTCATCGTCGTCTTCAGAAGACGGCCGCAGGGCACTCTCGGAAACCGTCGGGTCGCGCTTCATGTCGACCAGCGCCTTCTTCGCCGTATTGACGGCGATGCGATAGAGCCAGGTGTAGAACTGGGCGTCGCCGCGAAACTGGTGCAGTGCGCGGTAGGCGCGGATGAAGGTCTCCTGAGCGATGTCCTCGATCAGGTCGACGTCGCGCACCATGCGCCCGATGAGCCGCTCGATCCGGCGCTGGTACTTGACGACCAGCAGTTCGAAGGCCTTCTGGTCGCCGGCCACGGTACGCTGGACCAGCTGCAGGTCCACCTCGCCCGGGCGCGGGGTGCCGGCGGCGCCGTCGGGCAGGCCGGACTCCGGAGGCACTGGCGGCGGAGAAGTGGTCATCGGCAGTCTTCAGGGCGCATCGGCAGGCACCGTCGCCCGCCACGGCTGCGCCACGGGCGACGTGGACGGAATGCGCGCATAGGCCGCACGACGCAGGTCGCGCCAGCGCTCGGGCATGGCACGCTGCTCGGCCCACACCCAGCGCGCCGCGCGGCCCGGCTCGACGAGCCGGAGCAGCAGCAGCGACTGCAGGTCGAGCGCGACGACGGCACGCGCCGCATGGACGCTCCGGCCCGGATCGCTGCCGGCGAGCGACCAGCAAAGGCCGTCGAAGCGCAGCTCGGCCGCACCGTCGCTGCGCAACGCAAGCGCGGCCGCGGCACCCGAGAACAGGACGCTCAGCACCAGCAGCACCTGGCGCCAGGCGGCGCCATCGAACAGGTAGCAGGAAATGCCCGCGCAGCAGGCGCCCAATGCCCAGGCGGCGATCAGGATCCGGGTCGCGCCGCGCGAGCGCCCCACCGGATAGTTCACCGACGGCGCGCTGTGCATGAAGGAACTGTGCTCAAGCGCGCTTGAACACCAGCGTGCCGTTGGTGCCGCCGAAGCCGAAGTTGTTCTTGACCGCGACATCGATCTTGAGATCGCGCGCCTCGTTGGCGCAATAGTCGAGATCGCACTCCGGATCCTGGTTGAAGATGTTGATGGTCGGCGGGCTCTTCTGGTGATGCAGTGCCAGCACCGTGAAGACCGACTCGATGCCGCCGGCGCCGCCCAGCAGGTGGCCGGTCATCGACTTGGTCGAGTTCACGACGAGCTTCTTCGCGTGATCGCCGAACGCGAGCTTGACCGCGTTGGTCTCGTTCAGGTCGCCGATCTGGGTCGAGGTGCCGTGCGCGTTGAGGTACTGCACCTGGTCGGGGTTGACGCCCGCGTTCGACAGCGCCATGGCCATCGACCGGCGCGGGCCGTCGACGTCGGGCGCAGTCATGTGGTACGCGTCGCCGGTCAGGCCGAAGCCCGCCACTTCGGCGTAGATCTTGGCGCCGCGCGCCTTGGCGCGCTCGTACTCCTCGAGCACCAGCACGCCGGCGCCTTCGCCGAGCACGAAGCCGTCGCGGTCCTTGTCCCACGGGCGCGAAGCCGTCGCCGGATCGTCGTTGCGCGTGCTGAGCGCGCGCGGGGCCGTGAAGCCGCCGATGCCGAGCGGCGAGATGGTCGACTCGGCGCCGCCGGCGATCATCACGTCGGCGTCGCCGTACTCGATCATGCGCGCCGAGGTGCCGATGGCATGCAGGCCGGTGGTGCAGGCCGTCACGATGGCGATGTTCGGGCCCTTGAAGCCGTACTTGATCGACACATGGCCCGAGATCATGTTGATGATCGATGCCGGCACGAAGAACGGCGACACGCGGCGCGGACCGCGCGCGGTGAGCTCGCCGTGGGTCTCCTCGATCATCGGCAGGCCGCCGATGCCGGAGCCGATGTTGCAGCCGATGCGCACGGCCTCTTCATAGGAGAGCGCGTCGCCGGTCGCGAGGCCGCTGTCCTGCACGGCCTGGATGGCCGCTGCCAGTCCGAGATGGATGAAGCGGTCCATGTGACGCGCTTCCTTCTCGGAGATGTATTGGGTGATGTCGAAACCCTTCACCTCGCCCGCGAACTTGCAGGCGAAGGCGCTTGCATCGAAGGCGGTGATGTTCGCGATGCCCGACTTCCCAGCCAACAGGTTGGCCCAGGATTCGGTCGCGGAGTTTCCGACAGGAGCGATGCAACCGAGTCCGGTCACGACGACGCGGCGTTTGGTCATGCCGGCAAACCTTTCTGGAAGCGTTGAACAGCTGCCGATCGGCGCCTGCGGTTCAATGAAGAAAAGCCGCCAGTCGCCGTCGCAGTGTCGGCTGGCCGATCAGGCCTTTTGATTCTTGGTGGCGTAGTCGACGGCGTTCTGCACCGTGGTGATCTTTTCGGCATCTTCGTCGGGGATCTCGATGCCGAACTCGTCTTCGAGTGCCATCACGAGTTCGACCGTGTCGAGCGAGTCAGCGCCGAGGTCGGCCACGAAAGCCTTTTCATTCGTCACTTGGGACTCTTCCACGCCGAGCTGCTCGGCGATGATTTTCTTGACACGTGCTTCGATATCGCTCATTTGGTTCCCTCTGAGGGTTGTAGGTAACAGTGGATTTTAGCCGGGCGCATTGTGGCATTTGCCGTGTGCCCGGTACGGGAAAACATTGCGCCTTTCGGCTACATGTGCATGCCGCCGTTGACGTGCAGTTCCTGCCCCGTCACGTAGGAGGCCTGCGGCGACGCGAGGTACGCCACCGCATGCGCGATGTCGGCGGGCTTGCCCAGGTGTCCCAGCGGGATCTGCTGCAGCAGCGCCTGCTGCTGTGCCTCGGGCAGGCTCGCCGTCATGTCGGTTTCGATGAAGCCCGGCGCCACGCAGTTCACCGTGATGTTGCGGCTGCCGAGTTCGCGCGCCAGCGCACGCGTCATGCCCGCCACGCCGGCCTTGGCGGCCGCGTAGTTGGCCTGTCCGGCGTTGCCGGAGGCCCCCACCACGCTCGTGATGCTGATGATGCGGCCGTAGCGCTGCTTCATCATCGGACGGATCACGGCGCGCGAGAGGCGAAAGACCGCCTTCAGGTTGGTGTCGAGCACCGCGTCCCAGTCCTCGTCCTTGAGGCGCATCGCGAGCGTGTCGCGCGTGATGCCGGCGTTGTTGACCAGCACGTGGATCGCGCCGTAGGCCTTAACGATCTCGTCGATCAGCGCCTCGACGGCGGCGCCGTCGTTCACGTCGAGCGCGCGGCCGCGGCCGTCGTAGGCGCTCAGCGCGGAGGTGATCTTTGCCGCGCCGTCGGCGGTGGTGCCGGTGCCCACCACCTTGAGGCCGCGCTGCGCGAGTTCGAGCGCGATCGCCGCGCCGATGCCGCGCGACGCGCCGGTGACCAGGGCAACCTGCCCTTCGAATTTAGGAATGCTCATAAAAGAGAAGTATCGGGCCTTGCGCCGCTCATCCGGCGAGCAGTTGACGGGTGTCCGCGAGCGTGGCCGGGTCGTACACCGACGCGGCTTCGAGCTCGGGGGCGATGCGCTTGACCGTTCCAGCCAGCACCTTGCCGGGCCCGCACTCGATGATGGCGGCGACGCCGCGCAGTTTCAAGGCCTGGACGCTCTCGACCCAGCGCACCGGACCCGCGGCCTGGCGCACCAGGGCGTCGCGGATGCGCGCCGGATCGGTTTCCACCGCCACGTCGATGTTGTTCAGCACCGGGATCTGCGGGGTCGCCAGCGTGACCGTGCTCAGCTTCTCGCGCAGCGCCTCGGCCGCCGGCTTCATCAGGCTCGAATGGAACGGCGCCGACACCGGCAGCAGCAGCGCGCGCTTGGCGCCCGCCGCCTTGAGCAGTTCGCAGGCCTTGTCGACCGCCGCCTTGCTGCCCGCGATCACGGTCTGCATCGGATCGTTGAAGTTGACCGCCTCGACCACCTCGGCGCTTCCCGCGCCGAAAGATGCGGTGGCTTCGGCGCAGCCGGCCACCACCTTGGCGGCCTCCATGCCCAGCACCGCCGCCATGGCGCCCGCGCCCACGGGCACGGCCTGCTGCATCGCGCGGGCGCGGAAGCGCACCAGCGGCGCGGCCTGCGCGAGCGTGAGCACGCCCGACGCCACCAGCGCCGAATACTCGCCCAGCGAATGACCGGCCACCACCGCGGGCATGGCGCCGCCCTCGGCCAGCCAGGCGCGCCACGCGGCCACGCCGGCCACCAGCATCACGGGCTGGGTGTTGGTGGTCAGCGCCAACTCTTCCTTGGGGCCGTTCTTGATCAGCGCGCCGACGTCTTCGCCGAGCGCTTCGGAGGCTTCGCGCAGGGTTTCGGCCACGGCCGGGTGGTCGCCCCAGGCGTCGAGCATGCCGACGGCCTGCGAGCCCTGGCCCGGAAAGACAAAAGCAAAGGATTTCATCGTTTTCTCAGCGTCATGGCGCGCCGCCGCTCTTCGAGGAGCGGCAGCACGCTACAGATTCAGCAGCACCGCACCCCAGGTGAAGCCGCCGCCCACGCCTTCGAGCATCAGCGTGTCGCCCTTCTTCACCCGGCCCGACCGCACGGCTTCGTCGAGCGCCAGCGGGATCGATGCGGCAGAGGTATTGCCATGCTCGTTGACCGTCACGACGAGCTTGTCGCGCGGAAGCTTCAGCTTCTTGGCCGTGCCTTCCATGATGCGGATGTTGGCCTGGTGCGGAATCAGCCAGTCGATGTCGGCGTCGGTCTTGCCGGCCTTGGCGAGCGTGGCCCGCGCCGCCTCCTCGAGCACGCGGACCGCGAGCTTGAACACCGCTTGGCCGTCCATGTGCAGCAGCGGCGTGCCGAGCACGTTGCCGCCCGACACATGCCCGGGCACGCAGAGGATGCCGACGTGCTTGCCGTCGGCATGCAGGTCGCTGGCCAGGATGCCGGGTTCGTCGCTCGCCTCGAGCACCACGGCGCCCGCGCCGTCGCCGAACAGCACGCAGGTGGTGCGGTCGTTGAAATCGAGGATGCGCGAGAACACCTCGGCGCCCACCACGAGTGCGCAGCGCGCGGTGCCGGTGCGGATCATCGCGTCGGCCACCGTCAGCGCATAGACGAAGCCGCTGCAGACCGCCTGCACGTCGAAGGCCGGGCAGCCGGCGATGCCGAGCTTGTTCTGGAGGATGGCGGCCGACGAGGGGAACACCATGTCGGGCGTGGAGGTGGCGACGATGATCAGGTCGACCTCTTCCGCCTTGCGGCCGGCGGCTTCGAGCGCATGGCGCGCCGCGTGCAGCCCGAGATCGCTGCTCGTGACGTCGGGCGCCGCGAAATGACGCGCGTGGATGCCGGTGCGTTCGACGATCCACTGGTTCGAGGTCTCGATGCCGCGCGTTGCCAGGTCTCTGGCAAGGTCGTCGTTGGTCACCCGGCGCGGGGGCAGGTAGCTGCCGGTGCCGGTGATGCGTGAATATGGGCTCATCAAGCGTGAAGGGCCGTCGCGTCCTGGGTCGCCGTGGACTCCTGCCGCGCGAGCAAGGGCGCGGCGTGAGCAATGCGGGCCCGCACGCGATCGAGCAGGTTGTTGCGAGCGGCATCATAAGCGCGATCGAGCGCATGGCCGAAAGCCACTTCGTCGGCCGAGCCATGGCTCTTGAACACCAGGCCGCGCAGCCCCAAAAGGGCCGCGCCGTTGTAACGACGGTGATCCAGGCGGTTTTTGAACGCTTTTAGCACCGGATAGGCCACGATCGCTGCAAGCTTGGTGAACACGCTGCGCGAAAACTCGACGCGGATGAATTCGCCGATCATCGACGCCACGCCTTCGCTGGCCTTGAGTGCCACGTTGCCGACGAAGCCGTCACACACCACGATGTCGGTCGTGCCCTTGAAGATGTCGTTACCCTCGACGTTGCCGTAGAAGTTCAAATCCTTCGAGTTGGCAGCCGTTCGGAGCAGTTGGCTCGCCTTCTTGATGGTTTCGCTGCCTTTGATCGCTTCTTCGCCAATGTTGAGCAGACCGACGGAAGGCGCCTCGTTGCCCGTGAGCGCGGAGACCAGGGCCGAGCCGAGCACCGCGAACTGCAACAGGTCCTCGGCGTCGCAATCGACGTTCGCGCCCAGGTCCAGCACCGTGGTGGCACCGCCCTTGGCGTTGGGCAGCTGCGGGGCGATCGCCGGGCGGTCGATGCCGTCCAGCGTCTTCAGCAGGTAGCGCGCGATCGCCATGAGCGCACCGGTATTGCCGGCCGACACGGCGGCATGGGCCGCACCGTCCTTGACCTGCTGGATCGCGACGCGCATGGAAGAGTCCTTCTTCTTGCGCAGGGCGATCTCCACCGGGTCGTCCATGCCCACCACTTCGCTGGCCGGCACGATGCGGGCGCGCGGATGCGCGGTGAAGCCCGCGAGCGCGGCGGGCGCACCCACCAGCAGCAGCGAGGCTTCACTGTGCCGCTCGAGAAACGCGCGGCAGGCCGCGAGCGTGACGCGCGGCCCATGGTCGCCACCCATGCAATCCACGGCGAGCGTGATTGCGGAGGGCGCGGCAGTGGATTCGAAAGAAGAAGGCGTAGCCATCAAAACAAAGGCCCGACGCTACGGCAAAAGTAGCTTCGGGCCTCGGCCTTGGGATGCGAAATCAGGCTTCGGACTTGTTCTTGAGCACCTGGCGGCCACGGTAGAAACCGTTGGGGCTGATGTGGTGGCGCAGGTGCGTTTCGCCAGTGGTCGGCTCCACGGCGATGCCGGGCACCACCAGGGCGTTGTGGGAACGGTGCATGCCGCGCTTGGAAGGCGACTTCTTGTTTTGCTGGACGGCCATGATGGCTCCTGGACTGTGAGGTGAGTGATTGGTTGCGGGCCCAAGCGATGACGAAAGCAAAAGCAGGCGGCGCGCGCGAAGCCCATGATTATAGCCCAGACCGGGAAAAAGGGCTACTTGCCCTCTCCCGGCTTGCGCGAACGCAACGTGCCGAGCACCGCGAACGGGTTCGGCTTGGCTTCTTCGGCCGCCTGGAAGTCCTCGTCGCTCGAGGACAGCTTGACCGGCGTCGGGCAGACGTCGTGGACCGGCGTGACGGGGATTTCCATCAGCAGCTCGTCCTCGATCAGCGCCGGCAGGTCGAAGTCGCGGCTCAGGGCCAGCACGTCTTCTTCCGATTCCTCGTCCTCG
This sequence comes from Variovorax sp. TBS-050B, assembly GCF_029893635.1. NCBI lineage: Bacteria > Pseudomonadati > Pseudomonadota > Betaproteobacteria > Burkholderiales > Comamonadaceae > Variovorax > Variovorax sp. TBS-050B. Next base: position 211,468 of record NZ_JARXYR010000002.1, read on the forward strand.
GCCTCGGCGGTCGCCTCGTCCACCACGAAGCGGAACCAGCGGTCGACCACGAGCGGCGTTGCCACCGGCGACAGGCAGCGCTGGCAGGTCAGCGGCACCGTGGTTTCGGCCTCCAGGTGCAGCCAGGGCTCGGCCTTGCCGTCGGCACCGGGGCGTTCCTCGCCCACGGCTTTCCAGCGCACCAGGGCGTCGGTGGCGGGGGCGGCGAGTTCGGCCGCGAGGCGCTCGAAGTTCTCGACCGGATCGGCCGATTCCAGCGTCGCGGCTGCCTGGACGAAGCGGGCGACGTCGAGCCGTTCGGGGGCAAATTCTCTCTTCATCCGCGGCAGTCTAGCGCGCTCACGCACAATCATCGCCATGCAACGTTCCGTGATCCTCGCCTCGACATCGCGCTACCGGCGCGAACTGCTCACCCGCCTGCGCCTGCCCTTCGACGTGCAGGCGCCCGAAGTCGACGAAACCCCGCGCCCCGGCGAGATACCCCGCGCGCTGGCCGAGCGCCTGGCGCTGGAAAAGGCCGAGGCGGTGGCGGCGCGCTTTCCCGAGGCCGTGGTCATCGGCTCCGACCAGGTGGCCGATCTTGCCGGCGAAGCGCTGGGCAAGCCGGGCGACCATGCGCGGGCCACCGCACAGCTGCGCCGCATGCGCGGCCAGACGCTGGTGTTCCAGACCGCCGTCGCCGTGGTCTGCCGCGCCACCGGCTTCGTGCAGCGCGATCTGGCGCCGGTGCGGGTGGTTTTCCGCCAGCTCGGCGACGAGGCCATCGAGCAGTACCTGCAGGCGGAGCAGCCCTACGACTGCGCCGGCAGCGCCAAGAGCGAAGGGCTCGGCATCGCGCTGCTCGACGCCATCGACAGCGACGACCCGACCGCCCTGGTCGGGCTGCCGCTGATCCGCACCAGCCGGATGCTGCGCGCCGCGGGGGTCGAACTCCTGTGACGACGCCCGGCAAGCTCTACCTCGTCCCCGCGCCCCTCGATTTCGGCTGCGACCCGCTGGCGCCGCTGCAGGACGTGCTGCCGCTCGGCACGCTGCAGACCGCGGCGGGCATCACGCACTGGATCTGCGAGAACGCCAAGTCGGCCCGCGCCTACCTGAAGCGCATCGACGCGGTGGTTCCGCTCGCCGCACCGCTGCAGGCGCAGGACATCCGCGAACTGCCGCGCGAGGTGCACAAGAAAGGCGATCACGCCGGCCAGTTCGACGCCCGGCCGCTGCTCGCCGCGGCGCTCGAAGGCCATGACGTGGGCCTGCTCAGCGAGGCGGGAATGCCGGCGGTCGCCGATCCCGGTTCCTCGGTGGCGCGCGCCGCGCACGAGCTGGGCCTCGCGGTGGTGCCGCTCACCGGCCCGGTGTCGCTGCTGCTGGCCCTCGCGGCGAGCGGCCTCAACGGCCAGAACTTCGCCTTCGTCGGCTACCTGCCCCAGGATGCGGGCGAGCGCCAGGCGCGCATCCGCGAACTGGAGGCGCTCGCACTCAGGACCGGCCAGACGCAGCTGTTCATCGAGACGCCCTACCGCAATGCCGCGCTGCTGCAGGCGCTGGTGCAGACGCTGCAGCACAACACCCGGCTCGCGGTGGCGCGCGGCCTGACGCTCGCCAGCGCGCAGGTCCGCAGCCAGACGGTGAAGGCATGGCGCGCCAAGCCGCAGGACGTGGCCGACGAGCGCCTGCCCGCCGTGTTCGCGATCGGGCGCTGACGATGGAAGTGACCACCGGCCACCGCTGGGCTTCGCGCGCGCAGTTCTTTTCTTCCGGCTTCATCTTCGCGACCTGGGGCGTGCACGTGCCGACGGTCAAGGCGCACTACGGCATCGACGAGGCCCAGCTCGGCATCGCGATGCTCGCGGCCGGCGCCGGCGCGATGGTCGGGCTGACGAGCGCCGGCCGCTGGATCGGCCGCCACGGGCCCCGCCGCATGGCCGCGCTCTGCGGCTGCATCTACGCGCTGCTGCTCGCCGGCCTGATCGCGATGCCGGGCTATCCGGCCCTGCTCGGGCTGCTGGCCGCCTTCGGCCTCGTCACGAGCGTGTTCGACGTGGCCATCAACACCGAGGCGGCGCAGCTCGAACTGCACGGCGCCAGGCCGCTGATGAGCGGCATGCACGGCATGTTCAGCCTCGGCGGCATGGCAGGCGCTGCGAGCGGGAGCGCGGTGCTGGCCGCCGGGCTCGGCCCGCAGGCGCATCTGCTGTGGGTGGCCGCGGCGATGGTGCTGGTGGTGGCGATCGCGTCCACGCGCATGCTGCCGCCTGCCGCCGCGCCCGCCGATGCGGCGCCGGCCGCACGCGGCTTCCGGCTGCCGCGCGGCACGCTGGCGGTGCTGGGCGTGCTCGCCGCGCTGGGGCTGATCGCCGAAGGCGCGATCTACGACTGGAGCGTGCTCTACATGCAGCAGGAGCTCCGCAGTCCGCAGGAGCAGGCCGCCCTCGCCTACGCGAGCTTCTCGGCGGCCATGGCGGCCGCGCGCTTCGGCGGCGACGCGATGCGGGCGCGCTTCTCGCCGGCGGCGCTGCTGCTCGGCAGCGGCGTGCTCGCGGCGGCGGCGATGACGCTGGTGCTGCTGACCGACCTGCCCTGGGTGGCGCTGGCGGGCTTCGCCGGCGTGGGCATCGGTTTCGCGAACGTGGTGCCGATCCTGTTCGGCGCCTCCGCCCGCGTCCCGGGCGTGGAGCCGGCCAGCGGCATCGCCGCGGTGTCGGCCGTGGCGTACCTGGGCTTCATGGCCGGACCGGCGGTCATCGGCCTGCTCGCGCGGGCGAGTTCGCTGACCGCCGCGCTCTATGTGGTGGTGGTGTTCGCCGTGGCGCTGGCGGCCTCGGCGCGCTTCACGGAAGGCGGCAGCCGGGCCTGAGCCGCCGCCGGCCGCCGCGGCGGTTCAGCGCAGCGCCGGCGAGGCGAGCTGCATCGAGCGCACGGCGGCGTCGCCCATGGCGGCGCCGAACTTCTTGGCCAGCTTCTCGGCCACGTTGTCGCGCCGCGTGTAGTCGGTGACCTCCTCGGCCTTGATGACCTCGCGCGCCACGTAGTCGACGTTGCCGAGCTGGTCGGCGAGGCCGAACTGGACCGCCTGCTCGCCGCTCCAGAAGAGGCCGCTGAAAAGGCCCGGCGTGTCGAGCTTGAGCCGGTCGCCTCGCCCGCTCTTCACCACGTTGATGAACTGCGTGTGGATCTGGTTCAGCATCGCCTGGGCGTGGGCGCGCTGCGCATCGTTCATCGGGCTGAAGGGATCGAGGAAGCCCTTGTTCTCGCCGGCCGTGAGCAGCCGCCGCTCGACGCCGACCTTCTCCATCACGCCGGTGAAGCCGAAGCCGTCCATCAGCACGCCGATGCTGCCGACGATGCTGGCCTTGTCGACGAAGATCTTGTCGGTGGCGGCGGCGATGTAGTAGGCGGCCGAGGCGCAGGTCTCCTCGACCACCGCATAGACCGGCTTCTTGTGCTTGGCCTTGAGGCGCTTGATCTCGTCGCTGATGATGCCGGCCTGCACCGGGCTGCCGCCGGGCGAGTTGATGAGCAGCACGATGCCCTTGGCACCCTCGTCCTCGAAGGCCGTCTTCATCGCGGCGATGACGAACTCCGCGCTCGCGTCGCCGCCGTTGGCGATCTCGCCCTTGATCTCGACCACCGCGGTGTGGGCGGTGCTCTTCGCGGCGCTCGGCGTGCTGCGCGACATGCCGAGCCAGACCAGGAAGACGAAGAACGCGAGCCACGCCAGGCGCACGAAGGTCTTCCAGCGGCGCGTGGCCTTCTGCTCGTTGAGCGATGCGAAAGCGAGTTTCTCGAGCGTTGCGCGCTCCCAGCCGGGGCGCTGCGTAGGGTCTTGGGCCATGTTTCTCGGGGCGTCCTGCGAGGACGCGATGGGGGTCGCCGGCTCAAAAGGTTCGAAACCGTGGGGTTCCGTGCGGTTCGGGTCGGTCATTGATTTCAGAAAGTCAGGGGATGGAGGTTCCAGGCAGTATGCCAGTGCACCACGCCGTCGCTCTCGCTGAGGGCGATCTTCACGAGGCCGCCGCGGCACGGTCCGCCCGCGCATTCGCCGGTGTCGGGCCGGTAGACCGCGCCGTGCGTGGCGCAGAGCAGCCACTGGCCCGAATCGTCGAAGAAGCGGTCGGGCTGGAAATCCATTTCCATCGCCACATGGCTGCACCGGTTCAGGTAGGCATGCGGCCGGCCCTCGAAGCGCACAGCGAAGGCGCGGCAGGTCTCGCCGCCGTAGATCACGTCGAAAGGCACGGCCCGGCCGCCTTCGGCCAGGTCCGACGCGTTGCACAGGGGAATGCGCTGTTCTTCGCTCATGCGCGCATTCTCAGGCGTTCTCGAGCAGCCACGCCTCCAGGTCGGCGACCGAGTGGGCCACGTACAACGGCTTGAGTTCGTCGAAGCTCCCGGGCTCGTGCGCGCCGTAGCTCACGCCCACGCTCGCGCAGCCGGCATTGAGCGCGAGCTGCAGATCGTGCGTGGTGTCGCCGATCATCAGCGTGCGCTCGGCCGGAACCTCGAGTTCCTCCATCAGCTCGAGCAGCATGCGCGGATGCGGCTTGCCGAAGGTCTCGTCGGCGGTGCGCGAGGCGTCGAAGCGGTCGCGCAGCGCGACCGATTTCAGCGCCTCGTTGAGGCCGCGCCGCGACTTGCCGGTGGCCACGGCGAGCCGATGGCCGCGCGCCCGCAGGGCATCGAGCATCTGCAGCACGCCGTCGAACAGCACCAGGTCGTCCTGGTGCTGGAGGTAGTGGTAGCGGTAGCGGGCGCCGAGCTCCGCGTATTTCTCGCGCGGCACGTCGGGCGCCGCGCGTGCGAGCGCTTCGGCCAGGCCCAGGCCGATCACCCAGGAGGCATCGTTCTCGCTCGGCTTCGCGCCGCCCACGTCGACCACCGCCGCCTGGATGCAGCGGACGATCAGCCGCGTGGAGTCGTAGAGCGTGCCGTCCCAGTCGAAGGCGATCAGGTCGAAGCGCAGGGGTCTGGAAGAAGAATCAGTCATGGGCCGTGGGAATGGGATGTTGGGCCAGCGCCTCGCGCGCGGGCGGCGGCATCAGGGTGTGCAGTTCGGGCGGCAGGTCGGCCTGCAGCGCCACGCGCGCACCGGTCGCCGGGTGGTTGAACTGCAGGCGCCAGGCATGCAGGAACATGCGCCGCAGGCCGAGTTTGTGGAGCACGCGCTGACGCTCGAAATCGCCGTACTTGTCGTCGCCCGCGATCGGGTGGCCGGCCGACGCCAGGTGCACGCGGATCTGGTGCGTGCGGCCGGTCTTGATGGTGACGGCCAGCAGCGACATCGGCGCGACATCCCCCGCCAGCGTGAGCCGTGCGAGCACGCGCACCAGCGTCACCGCGCGCATGGCATCGGGATGGTCCTTCGCCACCACGCGCACGCGGCGCTCGCCGGCGCCCGGGCCGTCGCCGGGCAGCAGGTAGCGCGCCAGGGGCGCATCGAGCACCTTCTTGTTGGCGGGCCAGATACCTTCGACCAGCGCCAGGTAGGTCTTGCCGGTCTCGCGCTCGCGGAACTGGTCCTGCAGCGCCACCAGCGCACTGCGCTTCTTGGCGACGAGCAGGATGCCCGAGGTCTCGCGGTCGAGCCGGTGCACCAGTTCCAGGAATTTCGCCGCTGGCCGCGCGGTGCGCAGCTGCTCGATGACGCCGAAGCTCACGCCGCTGCCGCCGTGCACCGCCACGCCGGCGGGCTTGTCGATGGCCAGCACCGCCTCGTCCTCGAGCAGCACCGGGAACTCGCGCGCGGGGGCGGGCGGCTGCGCGCCCTCTTCGGCGCGCGGCGAAATGCGCACCGGCGGCAGGCGCAGCACGTCCCCGGCCTCGATGCGGGTCTCGGCCTGCACGCGCCCCTTGTTGATGCGCACCTCGCCCGAACGGATGATCCGGTAGACGTGCGTCTTGGGAACGCCCTTCAGGTGGCGGAACAGGAAGTTGTCGAGCCGCTGGCCGGCCGATTCGGCATCCACGGTAATGAATTGGATGGACGCGCCGGGCGCGGCGCCTTCGTTTCCCGCAATTTGGGCCGCCGCGGGGCTTTGCTTCGCACCTATAATGTTTTTCACCAGCGCGGTCGTGTAAGTGCTTGATTAGACAGAAGTTTAGACCACTGCAGTCAAACACCCACGACAGCGCTGCGAGGTCGATGCCGCTTTGGCGCCGAGACTGCAAACCCCGCGCAAGCGCGCAAAGTGGCAGGCCCGGCGTCCAAGTCAAGCCGACACCCACGAAACACCGATACGGAATACCCAGCCGGCAGCTTCCAAGCTGCCGGCGGATCGAAGCGAGTCCCTTGTGTTGATGCTGCTGATTCAACTGTGCCTGCGCTGGCCGACCTGGCTTCTGCCAGCGGCCTCGGGCATCGGATCATCCGCACCGCGCGCCACCATTGCGCAACCGGCCGTCAAAAAGATGGCCGCTCAACACCGAATCTGGCTCGCGCCCATCCACGCGCCCCCACCCCGGCTGTCCTCCTGAGCTGACGCTCTAGAGGTCTGTTCGCGCCTGGCGCAACAGCACGGCAACCGGGGCCAAGCGGCAATTCCCCTCGTTTCGCGGGCGTCGTCCGTGCATCGTTGGCCCGTCATGGGCCGGTAGAACGATACATAGAAGGACAACGCATCATGAAGCGGATGCTGATCAATGCCACGCAGGCCGAAGAACGCCGCCTGGCCATCGTCGACGGACAGAAGCTCCTCGACTACGAAATCGAAATCGAAGGGCGCGAACAGCGCAAGGGCAACATCTACAAGGCCGTCGTGACGCGCGTCGAGCCCTCGCTCGAAGCCTGCTTCGTCGACTACGGCGAAGACCGCCACGGCTTCCTGCCGTTCAAGGAAATCTCCCGCCAGTACTTCGCCGAAGGCGTCTCCGCCAGCCAGGCGCGCATCCAGGACGTCATCAAGGAAGGCCAGGAACTGGTCGTCCAGGTCGAAAAGGAAGAGCGCGGCAACAAGGGCGCGGCGCTGACCACCTTCATCTCGCTGGCCGGCCGCTACGTCGTGCTGATGCCCAACAACCCGCGCGGCGGCGGCGTGAGCCGGCGCATCGAGGGCGACGACCGCGCCGAGCTCAAGGAGGCGATGGACCAGCTCGAGTACCCGAAGGGCATGAGCATCATCGCGCGCACCGCCGGCATCGGCCGCTCGGCGCCCGAACTCCAGTGGGACCTGAACTACCTGCTCAAGCTCTGGAGCGCCATCGACGGCGCGGCCAAGGGCGGCAAGGGCGCCTTCCTGATCTACCAGGAGTCCTCCCTCGTCATCCGCGCCATCCGTGACTACTTCAATCACGACATCGGCGACATCCTGATCGACACCGACGACATCTACGACCAGGCCCAGCAGTTCATGGCGCACGTCATGCCCGAGCATGCCTCGCGCGTGAAGCGCTACCGCGACGACGCGGCGCTGTTCAGCCGCTTCCAGATCGAGCACCAGATCGAGTCGGCCTATGCCCGCACCGTGCAGCTGCCCTCGGGCGGCGCCATCGTGATCGACCACACCGAGGCGCTGGTCTCGGTCGACGTGAACTCGGCCCGTGCCATCAAGGGCGGCGACATCGAGGAGACCGCCACCCGCACCAACCTCGAGGCCGCCGACGAAGTGGCGCGCCAGATGCGCCTGCGCGACCTCGGCGGCCTGATCGTCATCGACTTCATCGACATGGACGAGTCGAAGAACCGCCGCGAGGTCGAAAGCCGCCTGCGCGATGCGCTGCGGCAGGACCGCGCCCGCGTCCAGTTCGGCTCGATCAGCAAGTTCGGCCTGATGGAAATGAGCCGCCAGCGCCTGAAGCCGGCGCTCAGCGAAGGCTCGTCGATCCCCTGCCCGCGCTGCGGCGGCTCGGGCCACATCCGCGACACCGAATCGAGCGCGCTGCAGATCCTGCGCATCATTCAGGAAGAGTCGATGAAGGACAACACGGCCGCCGTGCACGTGCAGGTGCCGGTGGAAGTCGCCTCGTTCCTGCTGAACGAGAAGCGCCCCGAGATCGCCAAGATCGAGCTCAAGCAGCGCGTCACCGTGCTCATGGTGCCGAACAAGACGCTGGAAACGCCGAACTACAAGCTCGAACGCCTGAAGCACGACGATCCGCGCCTCGACCACATCGAAGCCAGCTACAAGATGGCCGACGAGATCGAGGACCCGACCTCGGTCACGCGCCGTTCGCAGGAACCCACCAACAAGCAGACGCCGGTCATCAAGGGCGTGCTGCCCGATGCGCCGGCGCCCGTGTCGGTGCCCAAGCCCGAAGCCGCGCGCGCCCCCGCGACCGCGGCGCCCGCACCGGTCGCACCGCCCGTGGCCGCCGCGCCCGCGCCGGCCGAGACCGGCTTCTTCGCCCGCATCAAGAGCTGGTTCTCCGGCGCCCCGGCCGCGGCACCGGCGCCGGCCGTGATCCCGGTCGAGCCGCCCAAGCCCACGCGCCGCGATGGCGGCCGCCCGGGCCGTGACGGCGAAGCGCGCGGCAACGCACGCGACGGTGAACAGCGCCGTGGCGGCCGCAATGGCGAAGGCCGCGGCGACGGCAGCAGCAACCGCGCCGGTGGCCGCGACGGCGAACGCCGCGGCGGCCGCGGTGGCGAACGCCGCGAAGGCCGCGAGCAGCGCGAAGGCCGCGGCAGCGAACTGCGCAACGAAGCCGCCCAGCCGCGCGAACAGCGCGAGCCCCGCGAGGCGCGCGCGCCGCGCGACGGCGAGCAGCGCCGTGGCGGCCGTGGTGAACGCCGCGAAGGCGAGGGCCGCAGTGCACGCGCAGGCACGCCCGAGCTGATCGACGGCAGCAACCTCGAAGCCCAGCAACAGCTCGCGCCCAACGGCGCGGCAGGCGACGAAGGCCAGGCGGCGACCGAACGCGCACCGCGCGCCCGCGGCGAACGCCGGGAACGTGGCGAGCGCGGCGGTGCCGAGGCATCGCGCGACGCTTCGGCCGGCGACAACGCTGTCGCACAGGACGGCACCACGCCCACCGAGCGCGCGCCGCGCGGCGGCCGTGAAGAGCGCGGCCCGCGTGGCGAGCGCGGCGAAGGCCGCCGCGAGCGCCGTGGCGAAGGCCAGCCGCGCTTCGCAGGCAACGACGGCGAAGCGGCGGAGGCAACCGCAGCCTTCGACAATGCAGCCGAAGCAGCAGCACCGAATGCCGAAGGCGAAGCCGGCGGCAGCGAGCAGCAGGCGCCGCGCCGCGAAGGCGAAGAGCGCCGCGGCCGTTCGCGCGACCGCTACGGCCGCGACCGCCGCGAGCGCGCCCCGCGCGACGAAAGCGAAGCTGCCGAAGGTGCCGCGGCGACCGCCGAAGCCGGCGACCTCAGCGCCCCCGCCCAGGTGGCCGACCGCAGCGCCGAGGCCGAAGAAGCACCGGTGCGCCGCAGCTACTTCGACCGCAGCGCCGAAGCACCGGCCGCCGCGCACGTCCAGGCGCCTGCGCCCGCCCCGGCCCCGGCCCCTGTCGCGGCGGCTCCGGTCGCTGCCGCACCTGCCGTGGTCGCCGCCGCACCCAGCGTGGCGAGCCAGCCGGCCCCCGCTGCCAACGGCCGCGCGCTGCCGAAGGTCCAGCCCTTCCAGCTGCCGCTCGACGAGCTCGCGCAGATCGCCGAGAAGTCCGGCCTGCAGTGGGTGAACTCCGACGCCGAACGCATCGCGCAGGCGCGCGCGGCCATCGCGGCCGAGCCGAAGCCGGTGCACGTGCCGCGCGAGCGCCCGCCGGCCGTCGTGCTCGACGACGGTCCGCTGGTGCTGGTCGAGACCCGTCGCGACCTCGGCGCGATGAGCCTGCCGTTCGAAAAGACCGCGTCGGCTGCCGATGCGCAGCAGGGCGTGAACTGACGCGGATCCGCGGGAAAGCGCATCCGGGCCCTGCGCCCGATGCTCCATGAAAAACGGCGCCTCATCGGCGCCGTTTTTCTTTGCTGTGTTCGGCGGCCCGTCGCGCCTGCCGCCTTCGTTCGTCAGGCCTTCTCGGTCTGCGCCTGCGCAGCGCGCTTCCAAGCTGCGGCCGCCTGCTCCTCGTCGCCGCGCGCCTCGGCCAGTTCGGCGAGCGCGAGCCAGGCGCGGCGGTACAGGTCCACGTCCTGCAGGCCGAGGCCGGCCTGCGTGAGCAGTTGCTGCGCCTTGCCCCAGAGCTGGCGCTTCATGCACGCCATGCCCGCGAGGTACTGCAGGTTCGGGTCGCGCGGGTTGTTGCGCTGCGCCGTCTCGATGCGTGCGAGCCATTCGGCGTCGACCGAATCGAGGCCGGCTTCGAGTGCGCGCGCGAGCTTGACGCGCAGGGCGTCGCCGAGCCCGTGCGGCTGCGACACCATGCGCTCCCAGGCCGGCACCAGCCAGCCGCGCGCGACCGACAGATCGCCGCGCAGCGCCACCATCCGCTGCGCCGCATGGATCGCCACTTCGGGCATCTCGCGTTCGGCAGGATCGAGTTCCGACCAGGCGCGAAGCAGTTGCGCGGGATCGTGCGCGCCCGAGAGCAGGTCGGTGGCGAGCCCGCGTACGATGCTCTGCGCGGCGGCTTCCGAGAAGGCCCGGTGCTTCGCGAGCAGCCGTGCGGTTTCGAGCGCCTCGAGCGTGCGCCGCTCCTGGCGCGCCGCCTTCAGTCGGATGCGCAGCGCGAGCGTGCGGCGCTGCACGCCCTGCGGCAGTTCCTCGAGCCGCGCCAGCGCCGCCGCGGGATCGCGGTCCTCGAGCGCCCAGCGCGCGGCGCGCAGCTGCACGCCTTCACGCGTCTCGGGGCTCGCGAGCATGGTGCGGTCGGCGCTTTCGTTGAGCGCCTGCTGCAGATGCGCATCGCGCGCGGGCCGGTCCTGCAGCGCCTGCGCGCTTTCCGCCGCCAGCAGATGCGAGAGCACGCGCACCTGCTGCGCCTGCGGCAACCTGGCGTCGAGCGCCGCGAGCGTCTTCTCCTGCACCAGCGCGGCCTGCGCGGCCTTGCGCGCGCGCGAGAAGCGCCCCGAGAGCAGTTGCACCATCGCGTCGAGCAGGGCCGCATGCAGCGTGCGCTCCTTCTGCTGCAGCCGCCACTGGCGCGCCTGCGTCGGCAGCGAGAACAGCGCCGAGAGGCCGCGCAGCGCGAGGTGCAGCAGCGCGAAGGCCGCGAACAGGATCAGCAGCACGAGGTTCAGCGACAGATCGACGCGCCACGGCGGCCAGAACACTGTGATCGTGCCCTGGTTGTTGCCGGCGAACAGCGCCACGGCGGCGGCGATGGCGAACAGGCCGAGGAGCCAGAGTGCGGCGCGCATGTCAGGACTCCCGCCGGGCCGTCCCAAGGGAGGCCTGCGCCCCCTCGGGGGGCAGCGCATACACGAAGTGAGGAGCGTGGCGGCTCATGTCAGGCCTCCCGCCGGGCCGCCCCAAGGGAGGCCTGCGCCCCCTCGGGGGGCAGCGAATACACGAAGTGATGAGCGTGGGGGCCTCATGTCAGCGCCCCGCCGCCGCGGTGGTCAGCGCCGCCAGGGTCTCGTCGATGCGCGGCGGCTCGACGTTCTTCACCTGCGCCTGCAACTGCTGCAGCAGCGTCGCGGCCGCCTGCGTGCGCCGCGAGGCGGGATCGAAATAGCGGTTCAGCGAAGCGGCCACGGTGGCGAGTTCGCTGCGCGCGGTGTCCATCTGCCGCGACAGCAGCGACAGCCGCGCGTTGAGCAGCTTGAGCTTGAGGTTCTCGCGCAGGAAGTAGGTCTGGTCGGGCGCGAGCAGCACGGCCTCCGGCCGCTCGATGCGGCCGACGCGCACCAGCGAGCGCAGTTCGCCGCGCACCGTCAGCAGCGCGCGCTCCCACCATGCGGCGTCGGCCGGGATCGGTTCGGGCTGCCAGGTGTTGAGCCCGCTGCCGCGCATCGCGACGGCATTGAGCGGCGGCAGGTCGTCGATGCCGCGCATCAGCTCGTCGAGCTTCTGCAGCGCTTCGCCGTTGTCGGCGCTCGCGCTGCTGCGCAGCCGGTCGGCGTCGCGCTGGATCGCGCGCTGCAGCGGTGCCAGCCGCGGCTGTGCCGCGCGCGCGATGCGCAGGTCGCCCGACTTCAGCGCCGCGAGCAGCGGCTCGACGCTGCCCGTGACCTGGGCCTGCTGCAGTGCGAGCCGCACGGCCGACTCGATGTCCACCACGAGGTTCTCGTCGCGCGAACGCGAGAGGCTCTGCATCAGTTCCTCGAGCTGCGAGCGCTGCAGCGCGACCTCGGCCACGCGGGTCTCGGTCAGCGCCGCGCGGGCCGCCGTGTCGCGCACCGTGTCCATGGCCTGGCGCGCGAGCGTGCGCGCCTCGAGCGACTGCGCCTGCGCCTCGGCGCTCTGCCGCGCGAGCTGCTCCTGCATGCCGCTGACCCGTTGCCAGAGCGCGATCGCGATCACCAGCGCAGCCAGCGCCACGAGGGCGAGCAGGCCGAAGGCGATGCGGGAAAGCGTCTTGGCGGCGGCGGCCAGCGACTCGGGCGACTGCGACACCGCCATCGTGGCGGGCACCGGCGCGGTCGCGGCGGCAGCAGTGGAGGAAGGGGAGAAGTCGTCGGGCGGGGACGCGGCACTCATGGCAACGATTCTATCGACGCGATCAGCGCGTCACGCAAGGGCGCGCACACGCGGACCGTGCCGAAACCCGCGCCGCGCGCGGCTTCGCCGATGCGCGCATGGGTCGCCACCGCGCAGGCCGCGCCCCAGTCGAGTTCGGGCAGCGCAAGGCGCAGGTTGGCGATGGCCTCGGAGCTGCTGAACAGCCAGACCGCGCGGCCTGCCGCGCCTTCGTGCGCCAGCGTGCGCGCAGCGTCGTCGAACGCAGGCGGCAGGCGCCGGTAGGCGACGACGGTGTCGCGCGTGCCGCCGGCGCTGTCGATCTCGCGCGCGAGCCAGTCGCGCCCGGCCGGACGGCCCGCGGCATCGCCGCCCCGCACGATCAGCACGCGCACGCCGGCGCCCACCTGCGACCGCACGCGCTCCCACAGCGCCTCGGAATCGAAGCGCGCGGCGTCCGCGGGCGGCGCGTCGATGGCCTCTTCCGGCACGCCGGCGTGCCGCAGCGCGCGCGTGGTGCCTGGCCCGGTGGCCCAGCAGCGCAGCCCGGGCGGCAGCGCGCCCGCACCCTCGCCGGGGCCCGCATGGTGGAAGAACTGCTCCACCGCCGTGGCGCTCACGAACATCAGCGCGGCATGGTCGGCCAGATGCGCCCAGGCCGCGCGCAGCGGCGCCGGGTCGAGCGCGGGTTCGATGACGATCAGCGGCAGCGCCAGCGCTTCCATGCCGGCGGCGCGGAAATCGCGCACCCACTGCGCGGCCTCGCGCGCGGGCCGCGTCACGATGACGGGCTTCGCGGCCATGCCTCGGCGCGCCGCCTCAGCGGGCTCCGGCTTCGCGCAGCAGGCCGGCCGCGTGCTCGCCCAGCGTGCCGGCCTGCGACAGATCGGCCACCTCGGCGCGGGCATCGACGCGCACCAGCGTCGCGCGGCCTTCAGGGTCGCCCCAGGCGGCATCGATGCGCAGTGCGCCATCGGGCTGCCAGCGTGCATGCGCGGCGAGCGGCATGGAGCAGCTGCCGCCCATGGCGCGGCTCACCGCACGTTCGGCGGCGGTCGCGAGCCAGTCGCGCGGGTGCGCGAGCGTGCCGAGCAGCGCGATCAGATCGGCGCGGTCGGCGCGCACCTCGATGCCGAGGGCGCCCTGCCCCGCCGCGGGCAGCATGGTGTCGGGGTCGAAGGCGACGCGGATGCGCGCCTCCAGGCCGAGCCGCTTGAGCCCGGCCGCCGCGAGCACGATCGCGTCGTACTGGCCTTCGTCGAGCTTGCGCAGCCGGGTGTCGAGGTTGCCGCGCAGCGGCTCGATGCGCAGGTCGGGCCGCAGCGCGCGCAGCAGCACCACGCGGCGCAGGCTCGAGGTGCCGACCACCGCGCCCTGCGGCAGTTCGTCGAGCGAGGCGTAGCGCGGCGACACCAGCGCATCGCGCGGGTCTTCGCGCTCCAGCACGCAGGCGAGCACGAAGCCGTCGGGCAGGTCCATCGGCACGTCCTTGAGCGAATGGACGGCGATGTCGGCGCGGCCTTCCTCGAGCGCGAGCTCGAGCTCCTTCACGAAGAGGCCCTTGCCGCCCACCTTGCTGAGCGATTTGTCGAGGATCTGGTCGCCCCGGGTGGTCATGCCGAGCAGGCTGACGGCGTGGCCGCGGGCCTGGAGCAGCTGCTGCACGTGTTCGGCCTGCCACAGGGCCAGCCGGCTTTCGCGCGTGGCGATCACGATAGGGCTCAAGACCGCTCCCAAAAAAGTACGAGTTCCAAACGGCCGGAATGCTAGCATGTTGCGCCGCAGCAACGCAGGCGGCGTCTTCTTTCACGTCCAGGAACAACCATCGAATGAAAGCCAGCAAGACACCTGCGCCCGCGAAGCGCCGGCAAGCCGAAGACCAACCCCTCATCGACGACATCCGGCTGTTGGGCCGCATCCTCGGCGACGTGATCCGCGAGCAGGAGGGGCCCGAGACCTACGCGCTGGTCGAGAAGGTCCGCACGCTCTCGGTCGCGTTCCGCCGCGATGCCGACCATGCGGCCGACCGCGCGCTCAAGAACCTGCTCAAGGGGCTGAGCGCCGTCGAGACGGTGCGCGTGATCCGCGCCTTCACCTACTTCAGCCATCTTGCCAACCTGGCCGAGGACCGGCACCAGATCCGCCGCCGCACCGAGGCCGAGCGCGCCGGCGAAAGCGCCGACGGCGACCTGCAGACCGCCCTCGCGCGCATCCGCAAGGCGGGCGTCAAGCCCGAGGAAGTGGTGGCCTCGCTCGCGCACAGCTATGTGTCGCCGGTGCTGACCGCGCATCCGACCGAAGTGCAGCGCAAGAGCATCCTCGATGCCGAGCGCGCGATCGCGCAGCTGCTCACCGCGCGCGACGAGATCAAGCTGCGCCAGAGCGCCTATGCCGGCGCCAAGGACGCACTCACGCCGCTCGAATTCGCCGAGAACGAAACGCAGATGCGCATCCGCGTCACGCAGCTGTGGCAGACGCGGCTGCTGCGCTTCTCCAAGCTCACCGTGGCCGACGAGATCGAGAACGCGCTGAGCTACTACGAGGCCACCTTCCTGCGCGAGATCCCGCGCGTCTACGCCGACCTCGAGAAGGCGCTCGGCCAGGGCGGCACGGTGCCGTCGGTGGCGCCTTTCCTGCGCATGGGCCAGTGGATCGGCGGCGACCGCGACGGCAACCCCAACGTCACGGCCGAGACGCTCGAATACGCGCTGCGGCGGCAGGCCGAACTCGCGCTGCGCCACTACCTCACCGAGGTGCACTACCTTGGCGGCGAGCTCTCGGTGTCGGCCACGCTGGTCGACGTGTCGGTGGAGATGCAGGCGCTGGCCGAGCGTTCGCCCGACACCAGCGAGCACCGCAAGGACGAGCCCTATCGCCGCGCGCTGACCGGCGTGTACGCGCGCCTCGCGGCCACGCTGCGCGAGCTCACCGGCGGCGAGGCCGCGCGCCACGCCGTGCCGCCGCAGAACCCCTACCCCGCGGCCGAGGAGTTCCTGGCCGACCTGCGCACGATCGAGGAATCGCTCGGCGAGAAGCACGGCAGCGTGCTCGCGGCGCCACGCCTGCGGCCGCTGATCCGCGCGGTCGAGGTGTTCGGCTTCCACCTCGCCACGGTGGACCTGCGCCAGAGCTCCGACAAGCACGAGGCCGTGATCGCCGAACTGCTCGCCACCGCGCGCATCGAGCCCGCCTACGCCGGGCTGGCCGAGGAAGCCAAGCAGACGCTGCTGCTCAAGCTGCTCGACGACGCACGCCCGCTGCGCGTGCCCGATGCCGCGTACTCGCCGCTCGCCGCCAGCGAGCTCGCGATCTTCGCGGCCGCGCGCACCGCGCGTGCGCGCTACGGCGCGGCCGCGATCCGCCACTACATCATCAGCCACACCGAGACGGTGAGCGACCTGCTCGAAGCTCTGCTGCTGCAGAAGGAAGTCGGCCTGCTGCGCGGCAGCCTGAGCGAGAACGCGGTGTGCGACCTGATCGTCGTGCCGCTGTTCGAGACCATCGAGGACCTGCGCAATGCCGCGCCGATCGTGCGCGCCTTCTACGGCCTGCCCGGCATCGCCGAACTGGTGGAGCGCTCCGGCGGCGAGCAGGACGTGATGCTCGGCTACAGCGACAGCAACAAGGACGGCGGCATCTTCACCAGCAACTGGGAGCTCTACCGCGCCGGCACCGCGCTGGTGGCGCTGTTCGACGAACTCAACAAGAAGAAGGCAGCCGCGCGCAACGGCCGCCCGCCGATCCGGCTGCGCATGTTCCACGGCCGCGGCGGCACGGTGGGACGCGGCGGCGGCCCGAGCTACCAGGCGATCCTCGCGCAGCCGCCGGGCACGGTGCGCGGCCAGATCCGGCTCACCGAGCAGGGCGAGGTGATCGGCTCCAAGTACGCCAACCGCGAGATCGGCCGGCGCAACCTCGAGACGCTGGTGGCCGCCACGCTCGAGGCCACGCTGCTGCCGCAGGGCAAGTCCGCGCCCGCCACCTTCCTCTCGGCGGCGGCCGAACTCTCGTCGGCGAGCATGGCGGCCTACCGCAAGCTGGTGTACGAGACGCCGGGCTTCGGCGACTACTTCTTCGGCGCGACGCCGATCCGCGAGATCGCCGAACTCAACATCGGTTCGCGCCCCGCCTCGCGCAACCCGAGCCACAAGATCGACGACCTGCGCGCGGTGCCGTGGAGCTTCAGCTGGGGCCAGTGCCGGCTCACGATCCCGGGCTGGTTCGGCTTCGGCTCGGGCGTGGAGCAGTTCCTCGCGGCGGCGGCCACGCCGGCGGCGCGCAAGGAGCGGGTGGCGGTGCTGCGCCGCATGTACGCGCAGTGGCCGTTCTTTCGCACGCTGCTGTCGAACATGGACATGGTGCTGGCCAAGAGCGACCTGGCGCTGGCCTCGCGCTACGCCGAACTCGTGAGCGACCGCAAGCTGCGCCAGAAGGTGTTCTCGATGATCGACGCCGAGTGGCACCGCACCTCCGACGCGCTCACGCTGATCACCGGCGCGAAGCAGCGGCTCGAAGGCAACGCCGAGATGCAGCGCTCGGTGCGCCACCGCTTCCCCTACATCGACCCGCTGCACCACCTGCAGGTCGAGCTCATGCGCCGCTACCGCGCGGGCGACGGCGGCGAGCGGCTGCAGCGCGGCATCCACATCTCCATCAACGGCGTGGCCGCCGGGTTGCGCAACACCGGCTGACCGGGGCGCCGCAGCGCCCCATGCTCCCGCGCCCGTGCGCGCGGGAGCGCCTTCCTCTCCAACCTCGACCTCGGCCCCCAGGGCGGCCGATGCGCGCCCCTGCGCGGTGCAGCCCGCGCCCCAGGCCAGGGCGGCGCGCACGTTCTCAGGGAATGTACGGATATATGAGTTTCCGGATGCCCTTGATCGCATCCATTTTTTGTATACAAATATCGAACTCATAACGGGCGCGAAATTTGCGTCGCATCGGGCTTCCCAACCAACCACTCAACGAGGTAAGACCATGAGCACAGTCGCCAGCGACGCCCCCATCGGGGTCGGCGAGTCCGTCACCGGGCCGCACGCGGAATCGAACGCCCTCATCAAGCCCGGCTACCACCCGCGGCTGACGAACGAAGACCTCGCCCCGCTGAAGAAACAGACCTGGGGCCAGTACAACATCTTCGCGTTCTGGATGTCCGACGTGCACAGCGTGGGCGGCTACATCACGGCCGGCAGCCTGTTCGCGCTCGGCCTGTCGAGCTGGCAGGTGCTGGTGGCGCTGCTCGTGGGCATCGTGATCGTGCAGGTGTTCTGCAACCTCGTGGCCAAGCCCAGCCAGGTGACCGGCGTGCCCTACCCCGTGGTGTGCCGCGCCTCCTTCGGCGTGCTCGGCGCCAACATCCCGGCCATCATCCGCGGCCTGATCGCGGTGGCCTGGTACGGGGTGCAGACCTACCTCGCCTCGGCCGCCTTCATGGTGCTGGCGCTGCACATGTTCCCCAACCTCGCGCCCTACGCGGACGTGGCGCAGCACGGCTTCGTGGGCCTCTCCACGCTCGGCTGGGTGGCCTTCATGATCATGTGGGTGCTGCAGGCCTTCGTGTTCTGGCACGGCATGGAAGCGATCCGCAAGTTCATCGACTGGGCCGGCCCCGCGGTGTACGTGGTGATGGCCGTGCTCTGCGGCTGGCTGGTGTGGAAGGCCGGCTGGCAGAACATCGACCTGAACCTCGGCGGCATCAAGTTCCAGGGCTGGGACGCGCTGCCGGTGATGCTCTCGGCGATCGCGCTGGTGGTGAGCTACTTCAGCGGGCCGATGCTCAACTTCGGCGACTTCTCGCGCTACGGCAAGAGCTTCGAGGCGGTGAAGAAGGGCAACTTCTGGGGCCTGCCGGTCAACTTCGTGTTCTTCTCGCTGCTGACCGTGATCACCACCGCGGCCACGCTGCCGGTGTTCGGCGAACTGATCACCGACCCGGTCCACACCGTCGGCAAGATCGACAGCACCACCGCCGTGGTGCTGGGCGCGCTGACCTTCATGATCGCCACCATCGGCATCAACATCGTCGCCAACTTCGTCTCGCCGGCCTTCGACTTCTCGAACGTGGCGCCGCAGCACATCAGCTGGCGCACGGGCGGCATGATCGCCGCGGTGGGCTCGGTGTTCCTCACGCCGTGGAACCTCTACAACAGCCCCGAGGTCATCCACTACACGCTCGACGTGCTGGGCTCCTTCATCGGACCGCTGTTCGGCATCCTGATCGCCGACTACTACATCGTGCGCCGCCAGCGCATCGACGTGGACGCGCTCTACACCATGAACACCAGCGGCGCGTACTGGTACAGCGGCGGCTACAACCCGAAGGCCATCCAGGCCATGATCCCCTCGGCGATCGTGCCCATCCTCTGCGTGATGGTGCCCACGCTGCGTGGCGCGGCGAACTACGCCTGGTTCATCGGCATGGCGCTGGGCTTCGTGATCTACGCGCTGCTGAACCGCAACCACAGACCGAACTGACCCCAAGCATCGAAAGGAAGGCCGCCACGTGCGCATCAAGATCATCAATCCCAACACCACCTGGAGCATGACCGAGAAGATCGGTGCCTGCGCCCGCGCGGTAGCGCACGCCGGCACCGAGATCGTGGCCGTGAGCCCCTCGATGGGACCGGTGTCGATCGAGAGCCACTACGACGAGGCGCTGGCCGTGCCCGGCCTGCTGCAGGAGATCGCGGCCGGCGAGCGCGAGGGCATCGACGGCTACGTGATCGCGTGCTTCGGCGACCCGGGACTCAAGGCCGCGCGCGAGCTCGCACGCGGCCCGGTGGTCGGCATCGCGGAGGCCGCGATGCATCTGGCGAGCATGGTCGCGAGCCGCTTTAGCGTGGTCACCACGCTCAGCCGCACCATGGGCCAGGCCTGGCACCTGGCCGAGATCTACGGCATGCAGCGCTTCTGCGCCAACGTGCGCGCCTGCGAACTGCCGGTGCTCGAACTGGAAGAACCCGGCTCCAATGCGCGCGAACGCATCGTCGACGAATGCCGGCGCGCGCTCGAGGAGGACGGCTCGGATTGCATCGTGCTCGGCTGCGCCGGCATGACCGACCTGTGCGCGCACATCGCCGGGCTGCTCGGCGTGCCGGTGATCGACGGCGTGGCGGCCGGCACCAAGCTGGTCGAATCGATGGTGGCGCTGCGGCTCGGCACGAGCAAGCGCGGCGAGCTCGCGCAGCCGCTGCCCAAGCCGATCGTCGGCGCGCTCGAAGGCTTCACGCTCCACGGCTGACCGGCACGGGCCGCGGGGGCGTCGACCGTCGAGCGACAATCCGCCCATGCCACGCGCCCCCCGATCCACCGCCAAGCCCGCGCCCGCCGCGCCCTCGCCGATCGACGAAGGTCCGGCCTCCGTGCCCGCCGGCGCGGCCGACAGGAACAGCTCCATCGAGAGCATTGCCCAGGACATCGCCACCGCCATCGTCGAGAAGCGGCTGCCGCCCGGCACCTGGCTGCGCGAGGAGGCGCTGGGGCGCGTCTATTCGGTGAGCCGCACGAAGATCCGCGCGGCCCTGCTCACGCTCTCGAAGGACAAGCTGATCGAGATCATTCCCGACAAGGGCGCCTTCGTCTGCCAGCCCACGGTCGAGGAAGCGCGCGAGGTGTTCGCGGTGCGCCGCATCCTCGAGACCGAGGTGGTGCGCCTGTTCATCGCCAACGCCCGGCCGCGCGACTACCAGGCGCTGGAGCAGCACATCCGCTTCGAGCGCAACGCGCTGCGCCAGAGCACCACCATGGGCAGCACCGTGCGCGAGAAGCTGCTCGGCGACTTCCACGTGGTGCTGGCCGAGGCCACGGGCAATCGAACGCTCGCGGAACTGGTGCGCGAGCTCGTCGCGCGCAGCTCGCTGATCGCGATGGTCTACCACTCCTCGAACGATCCGCACTGCTCGTCCGACGAGCACGCCGACTTCCTGCGCATCTGCCGCAAGGGCGACGTCGAAGGCGCGGTCGCGAGCATGACGGAGCATCTGGAGCGCATCGAGGCCAGCCTCGAACTCGGCACCGGCAAGCCGGACCGCCAACTCGATCTGGTGAAGGCGCTGCTGGCCTGAAAGGAGCGCCCGTGGTCGTCCTGGTCACCGGCAGCGCCGGCCATCTCGGCGAAGCGCTGATGCGCACGCTGCGCGCGAACGGCCGGGCGGCGCGCGGCATCGACCTGCTCGCGTCGCCGTTCACCGACCGCGTGGGCTCGATCACCGACTGCGGCTTCGTGCGCGACTGCCTGCGTGGCGTGCGCACGGTGCTGCATGCGGCCACGCTGCACAAGCCCCACGTGGCCACGCATCCGAAGCAGGACTTCGTCGACACCAACGTCTCGGGCACGCTCGCGCTGCTCGAGGAAGCGGTGGCGGCGCGCGTCGAGGCCTTCGTCTTCACCAGCACCACCAGCGCCTTCGGCGCCGCGCTCACGCCGGCGGCGGGCGAGCCTGCGGCCTGGATCACCGAGGAGGTGGCCTCGGTCCCGAAGAACATCTACGGCGTGACCAAGACCGCGGCCGAGGACCTGTGCGAGCTCTTCCATCGCAGGCACGGCCTGAACGCGATCGTGCTGCGCACCTCGCGCTTCTTTCCCGAGGCCGACGACGACGCCGAGGCCCGCGCGCGCCACACGCTGGAGAACGCGCAGGCCAACGAGCTGCTGCACCGCCGTGCCGACATCGCGGACATCGTCGACGCGCACCTCTGTGCCGCCGAGCGGGCACCAACGCTCGGCTTCGGGCGCTACATCGTCTCGGCCACCACGCCCTTCGGCCCCGGCGACCTCGCCCTGCTGCGCGACGATGCGCCGCGCGTGCTGCGCCGGCTCTTTCCCGATGGCGAGGCGCTCTATGCGCAGCGGGGCTGGACCCTGCCCGCGGGCATCGACCGCGTGTACGTGAACGCGCGTGCGCGGCAGGCGCTGGGCTGGAACCCGCGCTTCGGCTTCGCGCATGTGCTGCGGTGCCTGCGCGAAGGCCGCGACTTTCGCAGCGAACTCGCGCTCGCGGTCGGCAGCAAGGGCTACCACGCCGAGCCGTTCGAGGACGGGCCGTATCCGGTGGCCGGAGAAGCGCGGAGCCGCGGCAACACCCGGATACGCGGCACCCGGGTTTTCCTCAAGAAGAATTGCCGCATAAATTGTATACAGTTTCGCGTACACCAGATGCGGTGGACGCGCTTGACGACTGCGCGCCACGCCCTCCATCTGTCTTTCTCTCATTGCCGCAGCAGGAGATTCACGATGTCGGCCGACTCCCTTTCCACAGTCCATCCGGTGGACCAGCGCCTGCCTTCGGGCAAGCTCGCGGCCCTGGGGCTTCAACATGTGCTGGTGATGTACGCGGGCGCCGTGGCGGTGCCGCTGATCGTCGGGCGCGCGCTCAAGCTCACGCCCGACGAGGTGGCGCTGCTGATCTCGGCCGACCTGTTCTGCTGCGGCATCGCGACGCTGATCCAGGCGCTCGGCGCCACGCAGTGGTTCGGCATCAAGCTGCCGGTGATGATGGGCGTGACCTTCGCCTCCGTGGCGCCGATGGTCGCCATCGCCAACGCCAATCCGGGCCAGAACGGCGCGCAACTGCTGTTCGGCGCGATCATCGGCGCGGGCATCGTCTCGATCCTGATCGCGCCCTTCGTGAGCCGCATGCTGCGCTTCTTCCCGCCCGTGGTCACGGGCACGATCATCGCGGTCATCGGCATCAGCCTGATGCGCGTGGGCATCAACTGGATCTTCGGCAACCCGGTCGGGCCGACGGCGCCCGCGCTGGTCGATCCGGTCTATGCCAAGTGGCTCGCCGAGGTCACCTCGCCGGGCAGCTCCATCCCCGCGGTGCCCAAGGGCTTCGCGATCATGCCGACGGTGCCGAACCCCAAGTACGCCGATCTGTCGGGCCTGGGCGTGGCGGCGCTGGTGCTGGTGTCGATCCTGCTGATCGTGAAGTACGCGCGCGGCTTCGTCGCCAACATCTCGGTGCTGCTCGGCATCGTGATCGGCGCGGTGGTGGCCTCGGCCACGGGCCTGATGACCTACGAGAAGGTCGGCAAGGCGGCCTGGTTCGACGTGGTGCTGCCGTTCCACTTCGGCATGCCGCAGTTCGACCCGGTCCTGATCCTCACGATGACGCTGATCATGGTCGTGGTGATGATCGAATCGACCGGCATGTTCCTCGCGCTCGGCGAGATGACCGAGCGCCGCATCTCGCAGCAGGACCTCGCCAAGGGCCTGCGCACCGACGGCCTGGGCACGCTGATCGGTGGCATCTTCAACACCTTCCCCTACACCAGCTTCTCGCAGAACGTGGGCCTGGTCGCGGTCACGGGCATCAAGAGCCGCTACGTGTGCGTGGCGGGCGGCGTGATCCTGATCGTGCTGGGCCTGCTGCCGAAGATGGCGGCGCTGGTCGAATCGCTGCCCACGGTGGTGCTCGGCGGCGCCGGCCTCGTGATGTTCGGCATGGTGGCCGCCACGGGCATCCGCATCCTCGCGGGCGTGGACTTCAAGCACAACCGCCACAACGCGATGATCGTCGCGGTGTCGATCGGCATCGGCATGATTCCGCTGATCGCGCCCAACTTCAAGCAGTGGATGCCGCATGCGATCCATTCGCTGATCGAATCGGGCATCCTGCTCGCGTCGATTGCGGCAGTGGCGCTGAACCTGTTCCTCAACGGCGCGAAGCACGACGAGGAGGCGGTGATCGCGGCGGCGAAGCACGCGGACGCGCACTGAATCGCAGACGAACAGCCGAACGCAGAAGTCGCGAAGGTTGCGCAGAGGTCGCAGAAGAACAGCCAAAAAAGGTGTCTTCTGCGACTTCTGCGGACCTTTGTCTTTCTTCTGCGTTCGGCTGTCCGCTTTCAACAGCCTCAGATCATCGCCAACGGCATCTTCCGCTTCGGCGGCGGATGCAGCCGGTCGAGCTTCGCGAGCACCCCGGCATCGAGTTGCAGCGAGGCCGCGGCGAAGTTCTCGCGCAGGTGGGCGCTGCCCACCGCCTTGGGGATCGCCGCCACGCCGGGCCGTGCGATCACGGCCGCGAGCGCGAGCTGGGCTGCGCTCACGCCGAGTTCGGACGCCAGCTTGCCGAGCCCTTGGTCGCCCGCCAGCGCGCCCTGGTCGATCGGGCTGTAGGCCATCAGCGGCATGCCGCGTTCGCGCAGCCAGGGCAGCAGGTCGAATTCGGGGCCGCGCTCGCCGAGCGAGAGGTACACCTGGTTCGCCGCGCAGGGCGGGCCGCCCTGCACCACCGCTTCGAGCTCGCGCATGTCGTCGGTGTCGAAGTTGCTCACGCCCCAGCGCGCGATGCGCCCGGCCGCGACGAGCGACTGCATCGCCTCGACGGTTTCCGCGAGCGGATGGCTGCCGCGCCAGTGCAGCAGGTAGAGGTCGATCGCGTCGAGGCCGAGCCGCGCCAGGCTGCGCTCGCAGGCCGCGGGCGTGCCGCGGCGGCTGGCGTTGTGCGGATAGACCTTGCTGACGACGAAGAGCTCGTCGCGCCGCACCTCGTTGGCACGCAGCGCGCCGGCAATGGCTTCGCCGAGCACGCTCTCGGCGCCGCCCTCGCCGTACATCTCGGCGGTGTCGAAGAGGCGGTAGCCGAGCGCGATCGCCTCGCGCACCGCGGCCACCTCGGCCTTTCGGCGGCCTGAAACCTCGCCCATGCGCCAGGTGCCGAGGCCCAGCACCGGCATCTCGCCACCGTCTGGAAGTGAAAGTGTCCGCATCGGCGCATGGTAGCGCCGGGCGCTACTTGAACTCGTCGGCCGCGATGCCGAGCTTGCGCAGCTTGTCGAACAGCGTCTGGCGCGCGATGCCGAGCGCGCCGGCGGTCGCGGGCTGGTCGCCGTGGTGCCGGCGCAGCGCCTCGACGATCACCGCGCGCTCGAAGGCCTCGACCTGCTGCGGCAGCGCCTGCGGCAGTGCGGGCGCGTCGCCCAGGCCGATGCCGCGCACCTGCGTGAGCCGCTCGCCGAGCAGGCCCAGCACGAAGCGGTCGGCCACGTTGCGCAGCTCGCGCACGTTGCCGGGCCAGGCGTAGGCCATCAGGTCGGCCATCTGCGCCGCGCTAGGCACGGGCGCGGGACGGTCGTACTTCGCGGCCGCCTGCAGCACGAAATGCTCGAACAGGAGCGGGATGTCCTCGCGCCGCTCGCGCAGCGGCGGCAGCTCGATGAAGGCCACGCCGATGCGGTAGTACAGGTCGGCGCGGAATTTCTGCCGGTCGCTGAGCTCCTTGAGGTCGTCCTTGCTCGCCGCCACAACGCGGCAGTCGAAAGGAATCGGCTTGTTGGCGCCGATGCGCTCCACGCTGCGTTCCTGCAGCGCGCGCAGCAGCTTGATCTGCACCGCCATCGGCATGCTCTCGATCTCGTCGAGGAACAGCGTGCCGCCGCTCGCGTATTCGAACTTGCCCACGCGCGTGCGGCTGGCGCCGGTGAAGGCGCCGGCCTCGTGGCCGAAGAGTTCGCTCTCGGCCAGCGCCTCGGGCAGGCCGCCGCAGTTGAGCGGCACGAAATGCTGGCGCCGGCGCGCGCTGTGCTCGTGCAGGCAGCGCGCCACCAGTTCCTTGCCGGTGCCGGTCTCGCCGTAGATCAGCACGTCGGCCGAGGTGCCGGCCAGCGTCATCACGTTGCGCCGCACCTGCTGCATCTGCGCCGAGCGGCCGATCAGCACCGACTGGATGCCGTTCCAGTTGTCGAGCGCCTCGCGCAGGCTGCGCACCTGCAGCGCGAGCTGGCGCCGCTCGATCGCATGGCGCACGATCGCCACCAGCCGCTCGGTGGTGAAGGGCTTCTCGATGAAGTCGTAGGCGCCGTCGCGCATCGCCGCCACCGCCATCGCGATGTGGCCGTGGCCGGTGACCAGGATCACCGGCAGCTCGGGGTCGATGCCGCGCACCTCGGGCAGCCATTCGGTGCCGCTCATGCGCGGCAGCCGCACGTCGCACACCACCACCGCGGGCACGCCGAAGACGATGTGCGGCCGCACCCGCTCCACGCTGGGAAAGGCCTCGACCTCGAAGCCCGCGAGGCTCAGCATCTGCGTGGTGCTCAGGCGCACGTCGTCGTCGTCCTCGACCAGCAGCACGCGGATCGCGGGGGCTTCGTTGGCGGCGGCGGGCGGCGGGTTGGTCATGGCGGGGTCGAAGGCGGCGCGGCGGGCAGGTCGACCACGAAGTATGCGCCGCCGCCCTCGCCTTTGTCCTTGTCCCTGTCCTCGCGGTTGGCGGCGCGCAGGCCGCCGTTCATCGCGCGCACGAGCTGCGCGCACAGCACCAGGCCGAGCCCGAGCCCCGCGCCCGCGGCCTTGGTGGTGACGAAGGGCTCGAAGAGCCGCGGCGCCACGTCGTCGCGGATGCCCGGGCCGGTGTCGCTGACGCTGAGCACCGCGCGGCCGTCGGCGCCGAGCCGCCCCTCCAGCCGCAGCACGCGCTGGGGCATGTGCTCCATCGCCTCGATCGCGTTGCGCATCAGGTTCACGAGCACGCTGCCAAGCGCGGCCTCGTCGGCCATCACCGCGAGCTGCGGCGGATCGATGTCGACCTCGATCTGCACGCCGTGCTTCTCCGCGGCGCTCGCGACGATCACGCGGGCGTCGCCGATCGCATGCGCGAGCGACACCGGCGCCGGCCCGAGCCGGCTCTTGTGCGAGAAGGTCTTGAGCTGCGACGTCAGCCGCGCGAGCCGGTCCACCATGTCGCGGATGCGCTGCAGGTTGCCGCGCACCTCGTCGTCGCGGCCATGGTCGAGCAGGATGGCGGCGCTTTCCGACAAGGTGCGCATCGCCGTGAGCGGCTGGTTGAGTTCGTGCGCGAGGCCGGCCGACATCTGGCCGAGCGCCGCCATCTTGCCGGCCTGCACGAGTTCGTCCTGCGCGGCGCGCAACTGCGCGGTGCGCGCGACCACCATCGACTCGAGGTTGTCGTGCGCGGCCTGCAGCGCAGCCTGGTTCGCGAGCTTCTGGCGCTCGGCACGGCGGCGCTGCCAGAGCGCGACGCCGAGCAGCAGCAGCGCCACCATGGCGAGCGCGGCGGTGGCGCCCGCATTGCGCGCGCCCACGCGCAGCGCGGCGAGGTCGTCGATCGTCATCAGCTGCCAGGGCGCATGGCGCAGCATCCGGCTGGCCGCCAGCTTGTCCGCGCCCTCGACGCGCACCAGCGCCACGCCCGGCCCCAGCGCCTGGATGCGCTCCCAGCGCAGCGGCGCGAGCGCGGCCTCGCCATAGGGCCGCGAACGCAGCACCTCGGCCCGCTGCAGCGCGTCGAGCGGCAGCAGCGGCCGGAACTTCAGGTCGTCGCGCGTCGAGAGGATCACCACGCCGCGCTGGTCGACCACCACCACGTCGCCCGGCAGCTTCCGCCAGGCCGACTCGTTGTCCTCGAGGTTGATCTTCACCGCCACCACGCCGAGGATGGCCTGCTCGCGGCGCAGCGCATAGGAGAGGTAGTAGCCCGGCCGCCGGCTCGTGATGCCGACGCCGTAGAAATGCCCGCGGCCCTGCGCGAGCGCATCGATCATGTAGGGGCGGAACGAGAAGTCCTGGCCCAGCGTGGTGCCCGGCCGGTCCCAGTCGGAGGCTGCGAGCGAGGTGCCGCCGGCGTCGAGCACGTACAGCATCTCGGCGCGCGCGGTGGCATTGACGCCCGCGAGGTAGCGGTTGGCCGCATCGCGCAGCGAGGCATCGCCCGGCGCGCGCAGCAGCTCGGGCACCACCGGGGTCATCTCGAGCAGCGCCGGCAGGTAGTCGAAGCGCGTGAGCTCGGCATCGAGCCCGGTCGCGATCATGTCGAGCCGGTGCTCGGCCGCCTCCGACAGCCGCGCGAGCCCCGCCTGCAGCGCGATGCGCTGCCCGACGAGGGCCGCGAGCGCCACGAGCACCAGCGCAGCGCTCCAGCGAAGCACCGAGCGAAGCGTGCGCGGCGTGATCGTCACGGGGTGGGTTCTCGGATGAAGTCGAAGAGGGAGCGGACAGCCGAACGCAGAAGGAAGACGAAAGCAACGCAGAAGTCGCAGAAGATAAACCAGAAGCTCCCCTGCATATTCCTTTTCGTCCTTCGCGGAACCTTCGCGTCCTCTGCGTCCGGACGTCCGATTTCAGCGGCCTCTCAGGCCTTGACCGGCATGTGCGCGTCGGTCGCGTCGAGCACGAGCTCGGGCTCGTCGGCCTCGGTGCCGCTTTCCTGGTTCAGGTGGCGCGTCATGCGCGCGCTGTCGAGGTCGCCGGTCCACTTGGCGACCACCAGGGTCGCGACGCCGTTGCCGATCAGGTTGGTCAGCGCACGCGCTTCCGACATGAAGCGGTCGATGCCGAGGATCAGCGCCAGGCCCGCGACCGGCACGTGGCCCACGGCCGAGAGCGTGGCGGCGAGCACGATGAAGCCGCTGCCGGTCACGCCCGCCGCCCCCTTGGAGGTGAGCAGCAGCACGAGCAGCAGCGTGAGCTGCTGGGTCAGCGTCATCGGCGTGTTGGTGGCCTGCGCGATGAACACCGCCGCCATCGTCAGGTAGATGGAGGTGCCGTCGAGGTTGAACGAATAGCCCGTGGGAATCACCAGGCCCACCACCGACTTCTTCGCGCCGAGGTTCTCCATCTTGGCCATCATGCGCGGCAGCGCGGCCTCGCTCGACGAGGTGCCCAGCACGATCAGCAGTTCTTCCTTGATGTACTTGATCAGCTTCCAGATGCTGAAGCCGTGCGCGCGCGCGATCGCGCCGAGCACCACGAAGATGAAGAACAGGCAGGTGGCGTAGAAGGTGGCCATCAGCGCGCCGAGCTGCACCAGCGAGCCCACGCCGTACTTGCCGATGGTGAAGGCCATCGCGCCGAAGGCGCCGATGGGCGCGACCTTCATGATGTAGCCCACGATGCCGAACAGCACGTGCGAGAACTTCTCGATGAAGTCGAACACCAGCGTGCCGCGGCCGCCGAAGCGGTGCAGCGCGAAGCCGAACAGCACCGCGATCAGCAGCACCTGCAGGATCTCGCCCTTGGCGAAGGCATCGACCACGGTGCTCGGGATCACGTTGAGCAGGAACTCGGTCGTCGAGGCCATCTTGCCGGGGCCGGTGTAGGCCGCGATCGACTTGGTGTCGAGCTGGCTCGCGTCCACGTTCATGCCGTGGCCGGGCTGCACCACGTTGATGATGATCAGGCCGACGATCAGCGCGATGGTGCTCACGATCTCGAAGTACAGCAGCGCGAGGCCGCCGGTCTTGCCGACCTTCTTCATGTCCTCCATGCCCGCGATGCCGACCACCACGGTGCAGAAGATGATCGGCGCGATGATCATCTTGATGAGCTTGATGAAGCCGTCGCCGAGCGGCTTCATCGCGGCACCGGTGTCGGGGTAGAAGTGGCCGAGCAGCACGCCGATGACGATGGCGGTGATGACCTGGAAGTAGAGCGATCGGTAGAAAGGCTTGGGTGCGGCGGGGGATGCGGGTGCGTGATCCACGGTTTATCTCCTGGTTTTCGTGCGCCGCCGGATGGCAGCGGGCGGGAACGTGGAGCAACGCACATGCCAGTGGAAATCACATGCTGGGACGATCCAAGCCATTGATTTCATTGAGAAAAGTCACAAGCCGCAGCAACCGGCCGCCGAGCTTCCGGACGTGGGCCGCGCCGGCCGTCCGGCGTTTCGGACGCGCTGCCAAGGGAAAACCCTAGGTCGGCGCAGACAGCCTCCGGAAGGCGCCGCCACGGAAGCGTCCGCGCCGCCGTGCAGAATCCGGGGCACATGGGTGCCTTGCCTTCCGTTCTCGACCCCCGGTCCGTCATCGTGCTGGCCGGCTTCATGGGCATGGTGATGTCGGTGGTGGTGTTCTTCATGCGGCGCGCCTACCCGGCCAGCATCGGCGGGCTGCGTGAGTGGTCGTGGGCGCCGCTCGTGGCCTTCGCGAGCACCGTGCTGTTCTCGGCGCGCGACGTGATTCCCGACTTCTTCACCATCGTGGTCGCCAACATGGTGCTGTTCCAGGCCTGCACGCTCTATTACGCGGGCAGCCAGAAGTTCCTGCTCGGCCGCAGCAACACCCGCGCCTGGGTCGCGATCAACCTGCTGATGGGCGTGCTGCTCTTCTGGTACAGCGAGGTGAAGCCCGACTACGCGATGCGGCTGCTGGTCGTGACCGCGCTCGTGGCCGCGCTGTTCTTCAACCATGCCGCGCTGTACCTGCGGCACAAGGACCGGGTGTTCGGCAAGCAGCTCATGACGGGCCTGCTGCTGCTGCAGGCCACGGTGGCGGCGGCGCGGCTGGTTTCGGTGCTCGCTGGCATGGCCGGCAGCAGCCTGATGGACGCGACCTGGCTGCAGTCGCTCTACATCTCGATGTATTCCTTCACCGTGCTGCTGCTGACGATCGCGGCCATCCTGATGGCCACCGACCGCATGCGCTCGGAGTTCCAGTTCCTCGCCACGCGCGATCCGCTCACGGGCGTGCTCAACCGCCGCGCGCTGCTCGAGGCCTGCCAGGCCGAACTCGCCGCCGCGGCGCGCGAGGGCGCGGCGAAGGCGCGGCGGCTCGCGCTGATGATGGTTGACGTCGACCACTTCAAGCCGATCAACGACCGCTTCGGCCACCAGACCGGCGACGCCGTGCTGCGCGAGGTGGTCGGCCGCATGGAGCGCGCGCTCGGCGACAGCGGCCTGCTCGGCCGCTACGGCGGCGAGGAGTTCGTGGTGCTGCTGCCGGATGCATCGCCCGCCGAGGCCGCCGAGCTCGCGGCACGCCTCGGCGCGCACGCCCGCGAGGCCCTGCCGCCCGACTCGCCGCTCGCGGCCGTCGGCGCCGTGACTGTCAGCATCGGCGTGGCGCCGCACCGGCCCGGCGCGGACATCGACGACATGCTCGGGCGCGCCGACGAGGCGCTGTACCGCGCGAAGGCGGCGGGGCGCGACCGCGTCGTCATGGCTTCGGCGGCCTGAAGCGGCCGCCGGCACCGCCGGTCAACCGCAGACGCAGGTCGGAAGAACGGGATAGTTGCGCCAGCCCTCCGGCGCATTGGGGATCCGCTTTTCGCCCCTGACCTGCCCAGGCAAGGGGTGGCACTGCTTCCTGCAGGCGTCCACCGCAGAAGCCCGCGGCTGCTTTCCGCGCTCCCAGCCATACCACCCTGCGGCCGCGCAGAGGATGGTCAACGTTGTCAGAAGGATCGCCGTTGGGCCTCCGAGCTTCATGTCATCTGGCTTCCAGTACCGAGCGTCTGCGTTGCGACGACAGGTCCGACAGTTGGCGAAATTGCTCGCAGGTTGCGGGGACATGCGCCCAAACGAGCATTTCGGCCGCCCACTGAATGCCTTTGCGCGGCCTTGGAACAGGAATGTACGTTGTGAAGGCAGCCGCAGAGCGTGCTCGCATGCGGTTTCCCAGGGAATACCCTCTGCCTCGTCGGCCGCTCCTTGCCTACATTGCTTGTATGCAAGATTGCTGACGACTTGCATGCATGCAAGCACAACCGGAGACAACCCCATGCGTCGCTTCACCCGCTCCCTTTTCGGCCAGGTCGTCCTCGCGCTCCTGGTCGGTGTCGCACTGGGGCTCGTCGCCCCGGAATTCGCCGTCAAGCTCAAGCCGCTCGGCGACGGCTTCATCAAGCTGATCAAGATGATCATCCCGGTGCTGGTGTTCTGCGTGGTGGTGCACGGCATCGCGGGCGCGGGCGACCTGAAGCGCGTGGGCCGGGTCGGGGTGAAGGCGCTGATCTACTTCGAGGTGCTGACCACCCTCGCGCTCGCGATGGGGCTGGTGCTGGCCTTCGTGTTCCAGCCCGGCGTGGGCATGAACGTGGACCCGGGCAAGCTCGATGCGGCCGCGATGAGCGCCTATGCCTCGAACGCCGACAAGCTCACCAGCGGCGGCACGGTCGAGTTCCTGATGAAGCTGATCCCGACCACGGTGGTCAACGCCTTCGCGACCGGCGACGTGCTGCAGGTGCTGCTGTTCGCGGTGCTGTTCGGCTGCGCGCTCTCGCTGCTGGGCGAGCG
Source organism: Variovorax sp. TBS-050B (assembly GCF_029893635.1). Lineage (NCBI taxonomy): Bacteria > Pseudomonadati > Pseudomonadota > Betaproteobacteria > Burkholderiales > Comamonadaceae > Variovorax > Variovorax sp. TBS-050B. The sequence goes on from NZ_JARXYR010000002.1 coordinate 242,930, forward strand.
CGGCAAGCCGGTGGCGGTGGTGGTGGACGCGCTCTCGCTGGTGCTCTTCAAGATCATGGGCATCATCATCAAGCTCGCGCCGCTGGGCGTGCTCGGCGCGATCGCCTTCACCGTCGGCAAGTACGGCGTCGGCTCGCTCAAGCAGCTGGGCATGCTGGTGGCGCTGTTCTACGGCGCGGTGCTGGTGTTCGTGTTCGTGGTGCTCGGCGCGGTGATGCGCATGTCGGGCTTCAGCCTCTGGAAGCTGCTGCGCTACCTGCGCGAGGAGCTCGCGATCGTGTTCGCCACCACCTCGTCCGACAGCGTGCTGCCGCAGATCATGGCCAAGCTGCGCCGCATGGGCATCCGCGACTCGACCGTGGGGCTGGTGATCCCGACCGGCTACTCGTTCAACCTCGATGCCTTCTCGATCTACATCACGCTCGCGGCGGTGTTCATCGCGCAGGCCACCAACACACCGATCGGCATGGGCGACCTGCTGACCATCCTGGCCATCGCGCTCGTCACCTCCAAGGGCGCGCACGGCGTGCCGGGCTCGGCGATCGTGGTGCTGGCGGCCACGCTGCACGCCATTCCCGCGATCCCGGCCATCGGGCTGGTGCTGGTGCTCTCGGTCGACTGGTTCATGGGCATCGCGCGCGCGCTCGGCAACTTGATCGGCAACTGCGTGGCCACCGTGGCCGTGGCGGCCTGGGAAGGCGACATCGACCGCGAACGCGCCCATGCGGTGCTCGACGGCACCTGGGTGCCCGACGAGGAAGCCGCGGCCGAGCCGGTGGCCGTGCCGCCGCTCGCCGCCACCGGCGCGGCGCGCGTCGGCAGCCACTGAGCGCGATGAGCACCGACGTCACCCCCACCGCCATCGCCGAGCGCGTGGTCGAGGCCATCCTCGCGCAGAAGCTCGCGCCCGGCGAGCGGCTCGGCGAGCAGGCGCTGGCCGAGAACTTCGCGGTCAGCCGCACCATGGTGCGCGAGGCGCTGATGCAATTGCAGGCGCGCGGCTTCGTCGAGGTGCAGTCGCGCCGCGGCTGGTACGTGGTCGAGCCTTCGGCCGAAGAGGCGCGCGATGCCTTCTCGGCGCGCCGCATCGTGGAGGCCGGCATCCTGGCCGAGAGCGAAGGCCGGCCGCTGCAGAAGGCCATCCGCAAGCTGCGCGACCACATCGCCGACGAGCAGCGCGCGATCGAGGGCGCCGATGCCGCCACGCGCGCCTTCCTGCTGGCCGACTTCCACGTCTGCCTGGCCGAGCAGATGGGGCACCAGCTGCTGGTCGATGTGCTGCGCGACCTCACGGCCCGCACCACGCTGGCGGCCACGCTCTACCAGTCGAAGCACGAAGCCGGGCAGTCGTGCGCCGAGCACGGCGCCATCGTCGCCGCGCTGGAAGCCGGCGACACCGACAAGGCGCGCCGGCTGATGCTCGACCACATCGGCAACGTCGAGCGCTCGCTCGAGGTCGAGAGCCCCGCCGAACCCGACGCACCCGCACGGCTGCGGGCCACGCTGGCACCGGTGGCGCTGCCGCTGCGCGCGCGGCGCTGAGCGGCAGCGGCGGGCGGCGCCGGCCGACACGCCGCCGCCGCCGTGCTCGGCTACAGTGCGGTTCACGTATGAACTCACCCCAACTCCAGCGCGGCGTCTTCCTCGCCCTGCTCGCCGTCGTCACCGTCGCCTTCTTCTGGGTGCTGATGCCGTTCTTCGGCGCGGTGCTGTGGGGCGTCTCGCTCGCGATCCTGTTCACGCCGCTCTACAAGTGGCTGCTGCGCAAGATGCCGGGCAAGCACAATGCCGCGGCGCTCTCCACGCTCGCGATCTGCCTGTTCATCGTCATTCTTCCGCTGACGATGATCGGCGTCTCGCTGGTACAGGAAGTGACGCAGGTCACGCAGAAGATCCGCTCGGGGCAGATCAACTTCGCCGCCTACTTCCAGCAGATCCTCAACGCGATGCCGCAGAGCCTGCGGAGCATCTTCGACCGCTTCGCGCTGGGCGACATGGAAGCCTGGCAGACGCGCATCTCGGCCGGCGCGGCGCAGGGCAGCCAGCTCATCGCGAGCCAGGCGCTCACCATCGGACAGAACACTTTCGACTTCCTGGTCAGCTTCTTCGTGATGCTGTATCTGCTGTACTTCCTGGTGCGCGACGGCGCCAGCCTGTCGAAGACGATGCGCGAGGCGGTGCCGCTCGCGCAGCCGCACACCGAGTACCTGCTCAACAAGTTCACGACCGTGATCCGCGCCACGGTGAAGGGCAACGTGGCGGTCGCGATCGCGCAGGGCACGATCGGCGGGCTCGCGTTCTGGTTCCTCGGCGTGCAGGGTGCGCTGCTGTGGGCCGTGCTCATGGCCTTCCTGTCGCTGCTGCCCGCCGTGGGCGCGGCACTGATCTGGGCGCCGGTGGCGGTCTACTTCCTCGCGACGGGGCATTTCTGGCAGGGCGGCGTCCTGATCTTCGTGGGCGTGTTCGTGATCGGCCTGGTCGACAACATCCTGCGCCCGGTGCTCGTGGGCAAGGACACGCAGATGCCCGACTACATCGTGCTGATGTCCACCATCGGCGGCATGGCGATCTTCGGCATCAACGGCTTCGTGATCGGCCCGGTGATCGCGGCGCTGTTCATGGCGGCGTGGAGCCTGTTCGTGGCCTCGCACAAGCTCGAAGTCCCGCCCAAGGCCTGAGCCGTTCGCGCCCGCGGGGCGCATTTCGCGCGGCAACGGCGCATTCCGTCGCATGCCGCTTCGCAGCGCAGGCGCGTTGCGGGATCGTCCGGACCTCCCACTTCCAAGAGGTCTGACGATGACGAACTTCCCACTGCCACGCGGGCCGCGCATGCGCTGCGCCGCCCTGCTCCTCGCGTCGCCGCTGGCGGCGCTCGCCGCCGAGCTGACCCTGCGCGTGACCGACGGCCCGGCCGCCGAGGCGACGCTCTACGCTGCGCTGTACGACAGCGCCGAGACCTTTGCCGGCGGCGGCAAGCCGGTGGCCACGCAGATCGCGCCGCTGCGCGAAGGCTCGGCGCAGCTGCGCTTTCCGAATCTTGCGCCGGGGCACTACGCGCTGCGCGTGTTCGCCGACGAGAACGGCAACGGCCAGCTCGACACCAACCCGATGGGCCTGCCGCTCGAGCGCTACGGCTTCTCGAACGACGCCAGGGGCAACCGCGGCGCGCCAGCCTTCGAGGCCGCCGCGCTGCAGATCGACACGGCCGATCGCTCGGCCGTGATCCGCCTGCGCTGAGGAGGTCCGCCATGACCATCACCCAGCGACGCGAACTGCTGCGCGGCCTGCTCGCCGCCGGCGTCCTTCCCTGGCTGCCCGCGCTCGCGCGCGCCGCGGCGCCGAAGGACGACTGGCAGGCCGAGTTCGAGGCCGCCCAGGTGCCCTGGAAATCGGGCTTCGCCACGCCCCGGGCCGACCTGCCGCCGGTGCGCGCCAGCGTGCGCGGCCGCTTTCCCGATGCGGTCGCGGGCACGCTGCTGCGCAACGGGCCCGCGGGCCACGACCTCGGCGGCGAGCGCTACCACCACTGGTTCGACGGCGACGGCATGGTGCAGCGCTTCACGATCGCAGGCCGCGAGGTGCTGCACGAGGGCCGCTACGTCGCCACGCCCAAGCGCGTGGCCGAACTGCGTGCCGGCCGCCGGCTCGCCGAGGCCTTCGGCACCCTGCCGCCGGGCGCGGAACCGCCGCCTTCGCCCGACAGCATCAACGTGGCCAACACCAGCCTCCTGCGGCTTGCGGGCGAACTGCTCGCGCTGTGGGAAGGCGGCTCGGCCGTGCGGCTCGACGCCCGCACGCTCGACACGCTGGGCTTCAAGACCTGGCGGCCCGACCTCGCGGGCATGCCGTTCTCGGCCCATCCGCGCGTGGACCCCGACGGCACGGTCTGGAACTTCGGCATCGGCTCGGGCCAGGGCCTGCTCGCGCTCTACGAGATCGCGCCCGACGGCGCGCTGCGCCGCGCCGATGCCATCCTCGTGCCCGATCTGCCGATGATCCACGACTTCGCGGTGACTGCACGGCACCTCGTGTTCCTGATGCCGCCGCTGGTCTACGACGCGAAGCGCAAGGAGGCCGGCGCGAGCTTCCTCGATGCGCACGTCTGGCGGCCCGAGCTCGGCATGCGCGTGCTCGTGGTCGAGAAGAAGGACTGGACGCGCCGCCGCATGCTCGCGCTGCCCGCCGGCTTCCTGTTCCACGTCGGCAATGCGTGGGAGGAAGAGACGCCGGCAGGCACGCGCATCCACGTCGACTACGTGCGCTCCGACACCGCCGACACGGTCTTCACCACCAGCCGCGAACTCATGCGCGCACGCTGGGTGCAGCGCCCGGTGCCGCAACTGACCACGGTCAGGCTGGACCTCGGCACCGGCCGCGCCACGCAGGCCGCGCTGCCCGTCGACGCCGAGTTCCCGCGCATCGATCCGCGCCGCACCGGCCTGCGCCACCGCCATGTGATCCACGCGAGCCGCAGCCTGCCGGGCCGCCCCGGCTTCAGCGCCATCGCACGCACCGACGTCGAGACCGGCCGCAGCCAGCAGCACGGCTACGGCGCGCAGGCCATCGTCGAAGAACACGTCTTCGTGCCCGACGGCACCGGACCCGGCTGGGTGCTCGGCACGGCGCTCGACTTCGGGCGGCAGAAGACGCTGCTGTCGTGCTTCGCGGCCGATGCGCTGGGCGCCGGGCCGGTGGCGCAGGCCACGCTGCCGTATGCGCTGCCGCTGGGGCTGCATGGGGTGTTCGCGGCGGCTTGAGGGCCGCGGAATGCGGGAGCCTATCCCCCCCACCATCCTTCGGCGAACCGCCCCTGCAGGAAGGCCACGAAGCCCGACACCTTCCCCGGCACCAGCTTGGGCGAAGGAAAGACCGCGTGGATCTCCTGCTCCGGCAGCGCGTGGTCGGCGAGCACCTCCAGCACCTTGCCCGAGGCCAGCGAATCGCTCGCCACGTAGCGCGGCATCAGCGCAATGCCGAGGCCGTCGCGCGCGGCGGCCAGCACGGCCGAGAGGTTGTTGGAGCGGAAGCGGCCCGACACCGGCACCGTGACGGCCTCGCCCCGGGGCGTGTGCATGCGCCAGAACTCGTCGCCGACCACGCTGCTGTAGACCAGCGCCACGTGCGCGCTCAGGTCCTGCGCGCGCTTCGGCGTGCCGTGCTTCTTGAGATAGCCGGGCGCGGCCACCATCGCCCAGGGATTGGTGCCGAGGTAGCGCGCGCCGAGCGAGGAATCCGCCAGCTTGCCCATGCGGATCGCCACGTCGATGCCCTGCGCGATCAGATCGACGTAGCGGTCCTCGAAGCTCAGGTCCAGCTGCACCTGCGGATGCCGGCGCATGTACTCGAGCGCGAGGGGCACCACCACGCGGCGGCCGAAGGCCACCGAGGTGCCCACGCGCAGCAGGCCCTGCGCCTGCGTCTGGCGCAGCTGCACGATGCTGTCGGCCTCCTCGGCCTCGCGCACGATGGTCTTGCACTTCTCGTAGTAGAGCGCGCCCGGCTCGGTGAGGCTCACGCCGCGCGTGTTGCGGTTGAGCAGCCGCACCTTGAGCCGCGCCTCGGTGGCCGCGACCTGCTTGGTCACCGTGGGCTGGGTGGTGTGGAACTCGCGCGCAGCCTTCGAGAAGCTGCCGGTCTCGACCACGCGCACGAACATCTCCATCGCTAGCAATCTGTCCATGGCCGCCATCGTAGTCACTTATTCCAATCCGGAATAGGCTTTATGGCCCCTGGCCGTCTTCTTCGCGGCGCCCCGGCTTCCTACAGTGGGCACTCCACAAGGAGACAGTTCATGGCAAAGATGAAGGCGGTCCAGGCCGCGGTGCTGGTGATGGAGAAGGAAGGCGTGACGCAGGCCTTCGGCGTGCCCGGCGCGGCGATCAATCCGATGTATTCGGCGCTGCGTGCGCGCGGCAGCATCTCGCACATCCTCGCGCGCCACGTCGAGGGCGCCTCGCACATGGCCGAGGGCTACACCCGCGCGGTGGCCGGCAACATCGGCGTGTGCATCGGCACCTCGGGGCCCGCGGGCACCGACATGATCACGGGCCTCTACTCGGCCTGGGCCGATTCGATCCCGATCCTGTGCATCACCGGCCAGGCGCCGCGTGCGCGGCTCTACAAGGAAGACTTCCAGGCGGTCGACATCGAGTCGATCTCCAAGCCGGTCACCAAGTGGTCGGTCACGGTGCGCGAGCCGGGCCAGGTGCCGCAGGTGTTCCAGCAGGCCTTCCACCTCATGCGCTCGGGCCGCCCGGGCCCGGTGCTGGTCGACCTGCCCTTCGACGTGCAGATGGCCGAGATCGAGTTCGACATCGACAGCTACGAGCCGCTCAAGCCCTACAAGCCGGCCGCCACGCGCAGCCAGATCGAAAAGGCGATCGAGATGCTCAACGCCGCCGAGCGCCCGCTGATCGTGGCCGGCGGTGGCGTGATCAACGCCGATGCGAGCGATCTGCTGGTGCGCTTCGCCGAAGCCACCGGCGTGCCGGTGATCCCCACGCTGATGGGCTGGGGCGCGATCCCCGACGACCATCCGCTGATGGCCGGCATGTGCGGGCTGCAGACCAGCCACCGCTACGGCAACGCGACCATGCTGGCCTCGGACTTCGTGCTCGGCATCGGCAACCGCTGGGCCAACCGCCACACGGGCTCGATCGACGTCTACACCAAGGGCCGCAAGTTCGTGCACGTGGACATCGAGCCCACGCAGATCGGCCGGGTGTTCACGCCCGACTTCGGCATCGTCTCGGATGCCAAGGCCGCGCTCGAACTCTTCGTCGAGGTGGCCGAGGAGATGAAGGCCGCGGGCCGGCTGCCGAGCCGCCGCGAATGGGCGCGCGCGTGCATCGAGCGCAAGAAGACGATGCTGCGCAAGACCAACTTCGACGACGTGCCGATGAAGCCGCAGCGCGTGTACCAGTGCATGAACAACAACTTCGACAACGACACCTGCTACGTGAGCACCATCGGGCTGTCGCAGATCGCGGCCGCGCAGTTCCTGCACGTGTACAACCCGCGCCACTGGATCAACTGCGGCCAGGCCGGCCCGCTGGGCTGGACCATCCCGGCCGCCCTGGGCGTGCGCGCGGCCGATCCCACGCGCAAGATCGTCGCGCTCTCGGGCGACTACGACTTCCAGTTCATGATCGAGGAGCTCGCGGTGGGTGCGCAGTTCAAGCTGCCCTACATCCACATCGTGGTGAACAACTCCTACCTCGGCCTGATCCGCCAGGCGCAGCGCGGCTTCGAGATGGACTACTGCGTGCAGCTCGCGTTCGACAACATCAACGCCGGTCCCGATGCGGGCATCGAGAGCAGCTACGGCGTCGACCACCTCAAGGTGGTGGAGGGCCTGGGCTGCAAGGCGATCCGCGTGAACAAGCAGGAAGAGATCGCACCCGCCATCCGCCAGGCCGAGGCGCTGATGGCCGAGCACAGCGTGCCGGTGGTGATCGAGGTGATGCTCGAGCGCGTGACCAACATCGCGATGGGCACCGAGATCGACAACATCACCGAGTTCGAACCGCTCGCCGAGACGCCGGCCGATGCGCCGACCGCTGTTGCTGCGGTGCTGCTGGACTGAGCGAATACGGACAGCCGGACGCAGAGGGCGCGAAGGTTTCGCGAAGGACGCGAAAGGAATTCAAGAAAAACCTTTTTGTGGCTGTTCTTTTGCGACCTTCGCGGAACCTTCGCGTCCTTCGCGTCCGGAAATCCGATCCCGATTTCGACCTGCCTTGATTGAGAGACCCCATGCCCAAGTTCGCCGCCAACCTCACCATGCTTTTCACCGAGCTGCCCTTCATGCAGCGCTTCGAGGCCGCCGCCAAGGCCGGCTTCGACGCGGTGGAATATCTGTTTCCCTATCCCTTCGAGAAGAAGGAACTCGCGGCCGCCCTGCGCGCCAATGGCCTGGTGCAGGTGCTGCACAACCTGCCGGCCGGCGACTGGGACAAGGGCGAGCGCGGCATCGCCTGCCATCCGGACCGCACGGGGGAGTTCCGTGAAGGCATTGCGATGGCCATCGACTACGCGACCGCGCTCGGCTGCCCGCAAGTCAACTGCCTGGTCGGCAAGCTGCCGGCCGGCGTGAGCTCCGACGCGGCGCAGAAGACCTTGGTCCAGAACCTGCGCCTCGCCGCCAGCGAGCTCGAGGCGGCGGGCATCGGCCTGCTCGTGGAGCCGATCAATCCCTTCGACATTCCCGGCTTCTTCCTCAACCGCACCGAGCAGGCGATCGCGCTGATCGACGAGGTCGGCTCGGCCAACCTGCGCGTGCAGTACGACATCTACCACGCGCAACGCACCGAGGGCGAACTGGGCAACACGCTCGCGAAGCACTTCGCGCGCATCGGCCACATCCAGCTGGCCGACAACCCGGGCCGCGGCGAGCCGGGCACCGGCGAGATCAACTACCCGTGGCTCTTCCGGCACATCGACGCGCTGGGCTACGACGGCTGGATCGGCTGCGAATACAAGCCGCGCGGCACCACGGCGGAAGGCCTGGGATGGCGCGAGGCGCTGACCCGCGCGCACTGATTGAACGAACGAAGACGACACGACGACATCCCCTAGGAAACCTGAGACATGACACAACAAGCATCGCAACGCATCGGATTCATCGGCCTCGGCATCATGGGCGCGCCCATGGCGGGCCATCTGCTCGAAGCCGGTCACCAGCTCTTCGTCAACACGCACGGCAACACGCCCGAGCCCTTCATCTCGCGCGCCACGATCTGCGCCTCGCCCGTCGAGGTGGCGCGCCAGGCCGACGTGATCTTCGTGATGGTGCCCGACACGCCCGACGTGGAGAAGGTGCTGTTCGGCGAGCCGGGCCGCGACGGCGTGGCCGCGGGGCTCAGCAAGGGCAAGATCGTGGTCGACTGCAGCTCCATCGATCCGATCGCGACCAAGGGGTTCGCCGAGCGCATCACCGCGCTGGGCTGCGGCTACATCGACGCGCCGGTCTCGGGCGGCGAGGTCGGCGCCAAGGCCGCGAGCCTCACGATCATGTGCGGCGGCGACGAGGGCACCTTCGGCCGCGTGCGCCCGCTGCTCGAGAAGATGGGCAAGAACGTCACGCTCGTGGGCGGCGCGGGCGACGGCCAGGTCTGCAAGGTGGCCAACCAGATCATCGTGGCGCTGAACATCGCGGCCGTGGGCGAGGCGCTGCTGTTCGCCTCGAAGGCCGGCGCCGACCCGGCCAAGGTGCGCCAGGCGCTGATGGGCGGCTTCGCGAGCTCGCGCATCCTGGAGGTGCACGGCGAGCGCATGATCAAGCGCACCTTCGCGCCGGGCTTCCGCATCGGGCTGCACCAGAAGGACCTGAACCTCGCGCTGCAGAGCGCCCGCTCGCTCGGCATGGCGCTGCCGCAGACCGCGGGCGCCGCGCAGCTGATGAACGCCTGCGCGGCCCTGGGCCACGGCCAGCAGGACCACTCGGCGCTGGTGCGCGCACTCGAGGCGCTGGCGCAGCACACGGTGGCGCCGGACTGAGAAAGCGGACTTCCGAACGCAGAAGGAATACAAAAACTACGCAGAAGTCGCAGAACAAACCAGGAACCTGTTTTTGGTTTTCTTCTGCGACCTCTGCGGAACCTTCGCGCTCTCTGCGTTCGGCTGCCCGCTCCCGCTTTACTTCGCCGCCTCCAGCGACTCCTTCAGATTGCGCCGCCGCCACGCCCAGGTCTTCACGGCCTGCGGCAGGATGCCGAGGCAGGAGGCGTAGTAGGTCACCTTGAAGCCCCAGAAGCGCGGCCCGATCGGCGTGTTGCGGAACAGGTCGCCCGCGAGGATCGACAGCAGCGCCTCCTGCATGCGCCAGATGTTGCGCGGATTCATGAAGAGGCGCCGGATCGCGGGCGAGGTGATGCGGTAGATGAACCACGAGAACATCCGCGGTCCGCGCTTCATCACCTTCTCGTAGTGGCGGAAGGCGCGCTCGGCTTCCTTCGCCTCGCCCTTGAGCCAGTGCTCGACCGCGGTGGCGGCCTCGAAGCCGCTGTTCATCGCGAGGTAGACGCCCGAGGAGAACATCGGATCGACGAAGGCATAGGCGTCGCCCACCATCACGAAGCGGTCGCCGCGGCAGAAGGCCGAGTCGTAGGCGTAGTTGCCGGTGGAGGTGACGCCGTCGACCAGCGTGGCGTTCTTGAGCCGCGCGGCGAGCTTGGGCGCGAGCGCGATGGTCTCCATCAGGAACTCTTCCAGCGAGCCCTTGCGGCGCTTGAAGTAGGCGGGCGAAGCGACGGCGCCCACGCTCACGGTGCCGTCCTTGAGCGGGATGTACCAGAACCAGCCGTGGTCGAACCAGAACAGCGTGATGTTGCCCTCGAAACGGCCCGGCCGGCGCTCGGCATTGACGAAGTGGCCGTAGAGCGCCGCGCTCGCATGCTTGCGGTTGCGCCGCTTGACGTCGAACTGGCTCGACAGCAGCGTGTCGCGGCCGCTCGCGTCGATCACGAAGCGCGGGCGCCATTCGGTCTCGCTGCCGTCGTCGGCCTTGACCTTCACGAGCGGGCGGTTGTCGGCGGTGCCCTTGCCCGCCTCCATGTCGACGCCGGTGACGCGCTGGCCCTCGAAGGTGCGCGCGCCGCGCTTGCCGGCATGGCGGAACAGCAGCTCGTCGAACTCGGAGCGGCGCACGTGCACCGCATAGGGAAAGCTCTTGTCCATCGCCTCGCCGAAGCGGAACTCGCTGCTGTGGTCGTGCCAGGGCGAGACGAACTCCGCGCCGTGCTTGCGCAGGCCGATCGCCTCGACCTCGGTGCGCACGCCCAGCCGGTCGAACAGCGGCATGTTCATCGGCAGCAGCGATTCGCCGATGTGGAAGCGCGGATGCTGCGCCTTCTCGATCAGCACCACGTCGTGCCCCTTGTCCGCGAGCAGCGCGGCCACGGTGGAGCCCGAAGGGCCGCCGCCGATGACCACGACGTCGGGCTCGGTGCTGGTGAAAGGTCCGGGTGTCATGCGCTGCCCCTCGATATCGTTGTGTCTTGTTGACGATGACGTTACCGCAGTCGACAGCATGTGACCCCGGTTAACAGGTTGCGGAGTTTAGCGAACCGCCACGGGCCGCCGGCGCTGCCGCCGCTATGGGTTCAGGCTTTTTCGGCATTCCCTTTGCACGACCGAGCCATGCTTTTGCGGTAGCCTCGTTGCCCGTCAGAAACAAGGAGACATTTCATGGCTGCACCCCTCTCCCCCGCAGAAGAAGCACTTCGCGAAGCAGCGCGCGAATACCACCGCTCGCCCGTCCGGGGCAAGATCTCGGTCACGCCGACCAAGGCGCTCCTGAACCAGCGCGACCTGTCGCTCGCCTACTCGCCCGGCGTGGCCTATCCCTGCCTCGACATCGCGGCCGATCCGGCCATGGCGGCCGAGTTCACGGCGCGCGGCAACCTGGTGGGCGTGGTGACCAACGGCACCGCGGTGCTCGGCCTGGGCAACATCGGCCCGCTCGCGGCCAAGCCGGTGATGGAGGGCAAGGGCTGCCTGTTCAAGAAGTTCGCGGGCATCGACGTGTTCGACATCGAGCTGGCCGAGACCGACCCCGACAAGCTGGTCGACATCATCGCGGCGCTCGAGCCCACGCTGGGCGGCATCAACCTCGAGGACATCAAGGCGCCCGAGTGCTTCTACATCGAGAAGAAGCTGCGCGAGCGCATGAACATCCCGGTGTTCCATGACGACCAGCACGGCACGGCCATCATCTCGGCCGCGGCGCTGATCAACGGGCTCGAGCTCGTGGGCAAGAAGATCGAGGACGTGAAGATCGCCGTCTCGGGCGCGGGCGCCGCGGCCATCGCCTGCCTCGACGTGATGGTGGGCCTGGGCGCGAAGCCGGCCAACATCTTCGCCTGCGACTCCAAGGGCCTGATCTACATGGGCCGCGCGGGCGGCTTCGACGACTCCAAGGCGCGCTATGCGCAGAAGGACACCGGCGCGCGCACGCTGGCCGACGTGGTGAAGGAGGCCGACGTGTTCCTCGGCTGCTCGGCGCCCGGCGTGCTGACGGCCGAGATGGTCAAGACCATGGCCGGCCAGCCGATCATCCTGGCGCTCGCCAACCCCGAGCCCGAGATCCGCCCCGAGCTCGCGAAGGCCGTGCGGCCCGACTGCATCATCGCCACCGGCCGTTCGGACTATCCGAACCAGGTCAACAACGTGCTGTGCTTCCCGTACATCTTCCGCGGCGCGCTCGACTGCGGCGCGAGCAAGATCACCGAGGAAATGAAGCTCGCCTGCGTGCGCGAGATCGCCGAGCTCACCAAGGCCGACATCAGCGAGGAAGTGGCCACCGCCTACGCCGGACAGGAACTCGCCTTCGGCCCCGACTACCTGATCCCGAAGCCCTTCGATTCGCGGCTGATCCTGCGCATCGCGCCGGCCGTGGCCAAGGCCGCGCACGAGTCGGGCGTGGCCGCGCGGCCGATCGAAGACCTCGAGGCCTACCGCCAGCACCTCACGCGCTTCGTGTTCCAGACCGGCATGTTCATGCGCCCGGTGTTCAGCGCCGCCAAGATCGCGGCCGCCAAGCGCGTGGCCTATGCCGAAGGCGAGGACGAGCGCGTGCTGCGCGCGGCGCAATGGGCCGTCGACGAGGGCCTGGCGCAGCCGATCCTGGTCGGCCGTCCCGCGGTGATCGAGGCGCGCATCAAGAAGGCGGGCCTGCACATCCGCTCCGGCACCGACTTCGAGATCGTCGACCCCGAGGACGATCCGCGCTTCCGCACCTACTGGGAGACCTACCGCGGGCTCATGGGCCGGCGCGGCGTGACGCCCGAGGCGGCGAAGACGATGGTGCGGCGCTCCAACACCACCATCGCGGCGCTGATGCTGCACCTGGGCGATGCCGACGCGATGATCTGCGGCCTCGTGGGCCGCTTCGACGCGCACCTCGAGCACATCCGCAACCTGATCGGCCTCAGGCAGGGTGCGCCGGGCTTCGCCACGCTCAATGCGCTCACGCTCGAGAAGCGCACCGTGTTCATCACCGACACCAACGTCAACGACGATCCCGATGCCGAGATGCTCGCGAACATCGCGCGGATGGCGGCCGAGGAAGTGCGCCGCTTCGGCCTGCCGCCCAAGGTGGCCTTCCTCTCGCACTCGAACTACGGCAGCTCCGACCGTGGCGCGGCGCGCAAGATGCGGCTCGCGCGCGACCTGTTCGGCAAGATGGCGCCCGACATCGAATGCGACGGCGAAGTGCACGGCGACGCGGCACTGTCCGAAGAGATCCGCCGCAACGCCCTGCCCGAGACCACGCTCACGGGCGAGGCCAACCTGCTCGTCTGCCCCAACCTGGACGCGGCGCACATCCTCTACAACGTGCTCAAGATGACCGGCGCCAACGGCATCACGGTCGGCCCGATCCTGCTCGGCGCGGCCGGCTCGGCGCACGTGCTCACGCCGTCGTCGACCGTGCGGCGCGTGGTCAACATGACGGCGCTGGCAGTGGCCAATGCGACGACTGCATTGAAATAACACCGCGCACCCCGCCGCGCCCGCGCCCCGCTGTGTCACGCAGCGGGGCGTTTTTTCTTGCGCGCACCGCCCACCATCTTTCGCGCTGGCACGCAATCTGCTAATACCCTGATCGGATATTCCAAATATCTTCTTAATATATTTAGAACCTTCATCCCTCCCTTCGACGCACCGGAACGAGACACCATGCACGCACCTGCCCCGCGCCGCGCGGCCTTCGCCCACCGGTTGCTCGACGCTTCGGACTTCGTCCTGGGCTGCGAGCGCCGACTGCTCTCGGGCCTCATGGGGCTGCTCATCGTGCTGGTGCTGCTGAACGTGGCGACGCGCTACGGCCGCATGCCGCTCTACTGGGTCGACGAGGCGTCGGTGTACTGCGTGGTCTGGCTCACCTTCCTCGGCGCCTCGGCGATGACGCGGCTGCGCCTCGACTTCGCGGTCACGCTGCTGACCGACAAGCTCGGCGCCCGTGCCGTGCGCATCGCCAAGGCGCTGGCGTCGGGCGGGGTGCTGGCCCTGGGCCTCGCGCTGCTCGCGATGTGCTGGCTCTACATGGACCCCGCGGGCATCGCGCGCCACGGCTTCGATGCCAGGGACTACGCGGCGGCCTCGTTCAACTTCCTCTACACCGAGCGCACGCAGACGCTCGAATGGCCGGTCTGGGCGGTGCAGCTGGTGCTGCCGCTCTTCTCTGCCACGCTGAGCCTGCATGCGCTGGCGAACCTGATCGAGGACCTGGGTCTCGCGCCGCGGCGCACGCTCACGGGTTTCGGCGTCACCAGCGCGGACGCGGTGAACTGAGATGCTGACCTCGATCTTCTTCCTCGTGATCATGCTGGTCGGCGTGCCGATCGGCGCCTGCCTCTGCCTCGCGGGCATCGTCTACATCCTGAACGCCGGCGACACGGTGCTGTTCCAGTCGTTCCCGGCGCAGATGTTCGGCGGCGTCGACAGCTACAGCCTGATCGCGATCCCGCTCTTCATCCTGATCGGCGAGGTCATGAACGGCGGCGGCATCACGCGCCGGCTGGTCGATCTCGCGCTGGCCTTCATCGGCTCGGTCAAGGGCGGGCTCGCCTACGTGAACATCCTGGCCAACATGCTGGTGTCGTCGATCATCGGCTCGGCCACGGCGCAGGTGGCGATCATGAGCCAGATCATGGTGCCCGAGATGGAGAAGCAGGGCTACGACAAGACCTTCGCGGCCGGCATCACGGTGTATGGCGGCATGCTCGGGCCGATCATCCCGCCGTCGGTGATGTTCGTGGTCTACAGCGTGCTCGCGCAGGTGGCGGTGGGCGACATGCTGATCGCGGGCATCCTGCCGGGCGTGATCCTCACGCTGCTGTTCTTCGTCGTGATCGCCTGCATGGGCTGGATCTACGACTACCCCCGCACCGAAAGGCGCACGCTGCGCCAGCGCCTGCGCACCATCGTCACCGCCTGCCCGACGCTGCTCATTCCGATCGTCATCGTGGGTTCGATCCTGGGCGGCTTCGCCAACCCGACGGAAGCGGCCGCGGTGGGCGCGGTGGCCGCGGTGCTGGTCGGGCGCTACGTGACCAGGGAATTCCGCTTCGCGATGATTCCGCAGATCCTGCTGAAGTCGGCGATCTACTCGGCCGTGGTGCTGTTCCTCGTGGCCGCGGCGGCGGTGTTCTCGTGGCTGCTGATCTACGGCAAGGTGCCGCAGGCCACGGCCGCCTGGATCCAGACCGTAGCGAAGGACCCGGTCGCGTTCCTGCTGCTCGCGAACCTGATCCTACTCGTGATCGGCACCGTGATCGACGGCATTCCGGGGCTGATCATGACGGTGCCGATCCTGCTGCCGATCGCCACCGAGATCTACGGGATCGACCCGCGCCACTTCGGCGTGGTGGTGGTGATCAACCTCGTGCTCGGGCTGATGACGCCGCCCGTGGGCCTGAGCTTCTTCGTCGCGTCGGCCGTGACCGGCGCGAAGCCCGGGAAGATGTTCATGGTCACGCTGCCCTTCTTCCTGGTCTGCTGCGCGGCGCTGGTGCTGCTGTCGCTGTTCCCGAGCCTCTCGCTCGCGCTGCTCAAGTAGGCGGCGCGTCCGGTCCCCCGTTCTTTCACTCGACCCCGGAGTCACGCATGTCCCTCACCCGCCGCCACTTCGTCCAGGCCGCCGCCGGCGCCGCCGCCGCATCGACCGCGCTCTTCGGTACCGTCTCGCGCGCCGCCGCCGCGAAGGACTTCCGCCTCGGCCTGATCACGCCGGCCGGCCATTCGTGGAACCGCGCCGCCGTGAGCTTCGGCGAGGCGCTCAAGAAGGCCACCGACGGCCGGCTCGGCGCCACGGTGTTCCATTCGGGCCAGCTCGGCAACGAGTCCGCGATGATGCAGCAGCTGCAGTCGGGCGCGCTGGACATGGGCTGGATCCAGGCCGCCGAGCTCGGCTCGCGCGTGGCGAGCGTGGCGGCGATCAACGCGCCCTACCTCGTGCGCTCGACCACCAACGTGGCCTCGCTGGTGCGCACGCCCGCGGCGCTCAAGCTGCTCGAGGTGCTGCCGCGCGAGACCGGCACCATCGGCCTGGGCTGGGGCATCACCGGCATGCGGGTGGTGTTCTCCACCAAGCCGATCGGGACGCCCACCGACCTCAAGGGCATGAAGCTGCGCATCAACCCGACGCCGGTGTACCGCGACTTCTACCAGCTGCTCGGCGCGGCGCCCACGCCCATTCCCACGCCCGCGGTGTTCGACGCGATGTCCAACGGCCAGGTCGACGGGCTCGAGGCCGACATCGAGTTCTCGTGGAACCAGCGCTTCGACCGCGTCGCGAAGACGATGCTGCCGATGAACGCGCTCTTCATGCCTTTCGCCCCGCTGGTGTCGGGCCGCATCTGGCAGACGCTCGACGCCAAGGACAAGGCACTGGTGACCGATCTCGTGAAGCAGTCGCTCGACGCCCAGATCCGCGACATCGTGACCACCGAGCTCGGCCTGATCGACAAGTTCAAGGCAAGCGGCCTCGCGATCAGGAGCGATGCGGGCTACGACCCCGCGCCGGTGATCGCGGCCTTCGACAAGATCTGGCTGCCGAAGGCGCCGCAGATCGCCGAACTGCGCAGGATCGGCGCGGCACTCTGAGCCCGGGGCCGGCGCGCCCCACGCTGGTTCATTTCGCGCGCGTGTTCACGACAACGGTGCATCGCCGCACCGCAAGCGGGGCCGCGGGAGGGTTCGCACCAATCGCGTGCGGGCACCGTTTTTGCTTGAATGCCGAAGCATTCACATCCACGGATTCCGCATGAACAAGCGCCAACTGCTCCAGTCCTTCCTCGCCGCCTCGGCCCTCAGCTTCGGCCTTTCCTCGGCCCTGGCCCAGACCACGACGCCGATCAAGTTCCAGCTCGACTGGCGCTTCGAAGGGCCGGCCGCGCTGTTCCTGCATCCCGCAGCCAAGGGCTACTTCAAGGCGGCGGGGCTCGACGTCACGATCGACGCGGGCAACGGCTCGGGCGGCACGGTCACGCGCGTGGCCTCGGGCGCCTACGACATGGGCTTTGCCGACCTCGCGGCGCTGATGGAGTTCCACGCCAACAACCCCGACAGCCCGAACAAGCCGGTCGCGGTGATGATGGTCTACAACAACACGCCGGCCTCGGTGATGACGCTCAAGAAGAGCGGCATCACGAAACCCGGCGACCTCACGGGCAAGAAGCTCGGCGCCCCGGTGTTCGACGCGGGCCGCCGCGCCTTCCCGATCTTCGCCAAGGCCAACAACATCGGCAGCGTCAACTGGACCGCGATGGACCCGACGCTGCGCGAGACCATGCTGATCCGCGGCGACATCGACGCGATCACCGGCTTCACCTTCACCTCGCTGCTGAACCTCGAAGCGCGCGGCGCCAAGGCCGCCGACGTGGTGATCCTCCCCTACCCCGACTACGGCGTGAAGCTCTACGGCAACGTGATCATCGCCTCGCCCAAGCTCATCAAGGAGAACCCCGAGGCGGTGAAGAAATTCCTCTCCGCCTTCGCGAAGGGCGCCCGGGAGGTCATCGCGAACCCGGCTGCGGCGATCGAATCGGTCAAGGCGCGCGACGGCATCATCGACAGCAAGCTCGAGACGCGCCGGCTGCAACTGGCCATCGACACGGTGATCAACAGCGCCGACGCGCGCGCCGACGGCTTCGGCGCGGCCAACGCGGGCCGCATGTCGCTCATGGCCTCGCAGGTGTCGGACGCCTTCAACACCAAGACCCGCGTGAGCCCCGATGCGGTGTGGACGGCCGCGCTGCTGCCGCCCGCGGCTGAACTGAGCGGAATCCTGCGCAAGTGATGCAGGCCGCCTTGACGAACAACGACGCGGCCGCCGCCCCCTTCGTCGATTTCCAGGACGTCTGGCTCGCCTACAACGAGGAGCTGCTGCGCGCCAACCACTTCGCGGTCGAGGCCATCGACCTGCAGGTGCGGCGCGGCGAGTTCATCGCGATCGTCGGCCCGTCGGGCTGCGGCAAGTCGACCTTCATGAAGCTCACGACCGGGCTGCGCATGCCGTCGATGGGCCGCATCCGCATCGACGGCCAGCCGGTGAACGGGCCGCTCAAGATCTCCGGCATGGCGTTCCAGGCGCCTTCGCTGCTGCCGTGGCGCACCACGGTCGACAACGTGCTGCTGCCGCTGGAGATCGTCGAGCCCTACCGCTCCAGCTTCAAGGCGAAGCGCAAGGAATACGAGGAGCGCGCCCGCCGCCTGCTGCAGAAGGTGGGCCTCGGCGGCTACGAGGACAAGTTTCCGTGGCAGCTCTCGGGCGGCATGCAGCAGCGCGCGAGCATCTGCCGCGCGCTGATCCACGAGCCCAAGATGCTGCTGCTCGACGAGCCCTTCGGCGCGCTCGACGCCTTCACGCGCGAGGAGCTCTGGTGCATCCTGCGCGACCTCTGGACCGAGCAGCAGTTCAACGTGATCCTGGTCACGCACGACCTGCGCGAATCGGTGTTCCTCGCCGACACGGTCTACGTGATGAGCAAGAGCCCCGGCCGCTTCGTGGTGAAGCGCGAAATCGAGCTGCCGCGCCCGCGCGAGCTCGAGCTCACCTACACCAAGGAATTCACCGACATCGTGCTCGAGCTGCGCAGCCACATCGGCGCGATCCGCGGCAATGCGGCGGGCGCCCCGGCGGCCGCGGCGCACTGAGGAACGGCCATGAAGAACAGCAAGCAACTCGAACGCTGGTCGCCCTGGCTGCTGCTCGTGGCGGTGATCCTGCTGTGGCAGGTGATCTGCGCGGGCTTCGGCGTGTCGGACTTCATCTTCCCGAGCCCGCTGCGCATCTGGGAGCAGTTCTGGGAGTTCAAGGCCATCATCGCGGGCCATGCCTGGCGCACCTTCTGGGTCACGATGGCGGGCTTCGGCCTCGCGATCGTGGTGGGCGTGCTGCTCGGCTTCGTGATCGGCAGCTCGCGGCTCGCCTATGCGGCCATCTATCCGCTGATGACGGCCTTCAACGCGCTGCCCAAGGCGGCCTTCGTGCCGATCCTGGTCGTGTGGTTCGGCATCGGCATCGGGCCCGCGATCCTCACCGCCTTCCTGATCAGCTTCTTCCCGATCATGGTCAACATCGCGACCGGCCTCGCGACGCTCGAGCCCGAGCTGGAGGACGTGCTGCGCGTGCTCGGCGCCAAGCGCTGGGACGTGCTGATGAAGATCGGCCTGCCGCGCTCCATGCCCTACTTCTTCGGCTCGCTCAAGGTGGCGATCACGCTGGCCTTCGTCGGCACCACGGTGAGCGAGATGACCGCGGCCAACGAAGGCATCGGCTACCTGCTGATCTCCGCCGGCTCGGCGATGCAGATGGGTCTGGCCTTCGCGGGCCTGATGGTGGTGGGCGCGATGGCGATGCTGATGTACGAGCTCTTCAGCTTGGTCGAGAAGCACACCACCGGCTGGGCGCACCGGGGTTCGCAGGCGTGAGCATGAGGCACTTCCCCAGGCTTCGCGCACTTCGTGTCGCTTCGCCCACCCCCTCGCCGGGGGCAACACCGCGGAACCGGCAAAGCCGGTTCCGCGGTGTTTCGCGCACGGGATGCACTGCATGACGCCGGCGCAGGTGATCCGGGCGCTGCGGCGGGCCGACGAAGTGGCGCGCCGCGCGATGGCGATGGGCCGGCATCCTTTCGGCGCGGTGCTGGTCGCGCCCGATGGCGAGACCATCCTCGCCGAGCAGGGCAACATCGACACCGTGCAGCATGCCGAGGCCACGCTCGCGCGGCACGCGGCGCAGAACTGGCCCGCCGACTACCTCTGGCAGTGCACGCTCGTGACCACCTTCGAGCCCTGCGCGATGTGCGCGGGCACGAGCTACTGGGCCAACATCGGCCGCGTCGTCTACGGCGCCGAGGAGAGCGCGCTGCTCGCGCTCACGGGCGACCATCCCGAGAACCCCACGCTGAGCCTGCCCTGCCGCGAGGTGTTCGCGCGCGGGCAGAAGAAGATCGAGGTGATCGGGCCGGTGCCCGAGGTGGCCGACGAGATGATCGCCACGCACCGGGGCTTCTGGGAAAGCCGCTAGGGCCAGCCGCGCGTGAGCCAGGCCGCCGCATAGAGCCCCAGCCCGAACACGCCGTGCGTCGCGAGGCTCTGCAGCCGCGCGGCGGCCGGGCGCGGCGTGCGGCGCGCGGCGATGCCCGCGCCCAGGGCCGGCTGCATCACCAGGAAAGGCACGGCCACGCTGCCGATGCCGAGCGCGAGCGCCGGCCAGAGCGTGGGGCTGCGCGCCCAGCCGGGGCCGGCGAGCGCGAGCAGCACCGCCGCGAAGCCGATGCCGGTCGCATAGTGCACCGCCCAGCCCAACGCCCGCTCGCCGCGCACCGGCGCCGAGGCGGCGATCGGATCGTGCATGAAGCGCCCGCGCGTCATGTGGCCGACCCAGCGCCCGACCAGCGCGTAGTCGAGCGAAGGCCTCCCGAACAGCCGCTTGCGCGCGAGCGTCCAGCCGTCCATGACGAGCGTCGCACCGGCGCCGATCAGCAGCGCCCGCCATGCGAATTCGATCGCTTCAGACATGGACGGCCCTCCTTGCCGCGGGCGGCGCCGACCGGGCGCGTGCCTCCACCAGCCAGCATGCCGCCGTGAAGCGCACCTCGCCGCCCTGCACGTAGGGCTCGAAGGCGGCGCGCACGCGCTCGACCACGCGCGCGCGCAGCGGCGCATCGGCCTGCGCGAGCGCGATCCCGACGGGGCCGAGCCGCTGCAGGTACGGCAGCAGGCCGGACTCGGGCATGGCGCAGGCGAACTCGACCGGCTGCACCTCGATGCCGGTCCAGCCGCTGTCCTCGAGGATCGCGGCCACGCGGTTGCGCTCGGCGAAGGCGAACTGCCCCGGCGCACCGGGCCGGCGCGGCGGCAGGTCCGGCAGCAGCGGTGCCGCGGCCCTTTCCGCGGTGGTCATGAACGGGTTCTCGGCCGCGCCGCGCCACGCGACGAAGCGCAGCACGGCGCCCGCCTTCGCGGCGCGCCGCAGGTTGGCGAAGGCAGCGACCGGGTCGGCGAAGAACATCACGCCGAGGCGCGAGACGATGGTGTCGAACGCCGCCGTCTCGAACGCATGGACCTGCGCATCGGCCTCGACGAAGCCGGCTGCGAGGCGCGCGCGTTCGGCGCGCATGCGGGCCGCCGCGATCATCGGCTGCGAGATGTCGATGCCCGTGCAGCGCCCGGCGGCGCCGAGCCGGCGCGCGACGGCCAGCGTCACAGCGCCGGTGCCGCAGCCCACGTCGAGCACACGTGCGGCCGCGCCTTCGGGCACGGCTTCGACGAGCGGTGCCGCGAGCGGCTCGAACAGATGGTCGAGCAGTTCCTGCGTATCGACCCAGGCGCGGCCCGCGGGGCCGTTCCAGAGCCGCGCCTGCTCGTCGCCGGTGTCGGGAATGTCGTTCATGGCTTGGTCCTTTCTCTTGCTTTGGTCAAGCGGAAGCGGCACTATGCAAGCTCAAGTCAACTTGAGGTCAAGAGGGTGACGAGACATCTGGACATCACCGAGGTGGCGCAGCGCTCCGGCCTGACCGCGTCGGCCCTGCGCTACTACGACGAGAAGGGGCTGATCGCCTCCCACCGGCCGGCGGGGCCTGCGCCGGCTGTTCGACGAGCGCGTGCTCGAGCGGCTGGCGCTGATCGCGCTGGGCCGCGCGGCCGGCTTCTCGCTCGACGAGATCGCCGCGATGTTCGCGGCCGACGGCCGGCCCGACATCGACCGCCGGATGCTCACGGCCAAGGCGGACGAGATCGACCGGACGATCCGCGGCCTGACCGCGATGCGCGACGGCCTGCGCCATGCGGCCGTGTGCCCCGCGCCGAGCCACATGGAATGCCCGACCTTCCGCCGCATCCTGGGCGCGGCGGCGTCGGGTGCCATCGGCGGCGGGCGGCGCCGGAAGGTGCCGGCGCCATACCGGACCTGAGCACGAACCGCTGGCTCCCGTGCGGGAGGCGTGGTCAGCCCTGCGGCAGCACCAGCGAGGCCTCGTCGCGCCAGTAGGCGACGGCGGCGAGCCAGCCCTCCCACACGCAGCCGTTGCAGCCGCGGCCGCAGCAGGTGGTGGGCGGCGGCGGCGGTGCGCGCATGGCAAGCTCATGCGCCGCCAGGAGCGCCTGGATGCGCCCGATCAGCGCCTCGGCGCTGGCCAGGTCCGTCGGTGCGACGAGGTCTCGGTCGGAAAGCGGCATGGCATGGCGTCCCGCGGCCGGCGGGCCGCGTCGGCAGCGGCTACCAGAAGATCCAGAGCGCCAGCCCGCCGAAGATCGCCCACTTCACGAGGTAGTACACCCGCTTGTCCCAGGCCTTGAGCCGCTTGCCCTGCACGCGGATCTGGTAGATGTACTTGAAGGCGCGATTCAGGCCGCCGGTCTTGTCGCCCGCGTCGTTGGGCGATGCGGCCGCAGCGAGCAGGTTCTTCGCGAACCAGCGGTTCACCGCGCTGGCCCAGCGGTACTTGAGCGGACGCTCGATGTCGCAGAACAGGATCACGCGGTCGTGGTCGGTGGTGTTCTCGGCGTAGTGGATGTAGGTCTCGTCGAACACCACGGCCTCGCCGTCGCGCCAGTGGTAGCGCTGGCCGTCCACGTCGATGTAGCAGCCTTCGACGCCCGGCGTCCACAGGCCCAGGTGGTAGCGCAGCGAACCGGCAAAGGGATCGCGGTGGCGCACGAGGCGGCTGCCCGGCGGCAGCTCGGCGAACATCGCGGCCTTGATGGTGCCGATGCCCTTGAGCAGCTCGGTGGTGCGGGGGCACAGCACGGCGGCCGAGGGATGCGCATCGTCATACCACTTGAGGTAGAAGCGCTTCCAGCCGCTCTTGAAGAAGGAGTTGAAGCCGACGTCGTTGAACTGGTTCGAGGCCTTGATGCTGCCGCCGTTGCGCATCGCGAGCGCTTCTTCGCGGATGACTTCCCAGTTCTCCTCGAGCACGCGCATCTCCGGGAACTGCGCCGGCGACAGGTACGGCGTGCCCGGCACCTTGGAGAACATGTACATGAACACGTTCAGCGGCGCGAGGAAGGTCGAATGGTCCGACAGCTGCCGGAAGAAGCGGTGCCGGACCTGGCCGCGGAAGTGAACGTAGAGAGCGCTGAGCGCGAAGATGGCGAGGATGACCCACTTCATCGGTGTGAATGTGTGCTGTAGGCAGCCCGATAGTGTAGTTCTTCATGCTTTTTCGGGCGGCCGGGCGCCTTTTCAGGCGCCGCGCAGCAACTTGATCAGCGCCGCGATCTCCTCGCCGCCGAGCCCGGCCGCGTCCGCACGCCGGAAAAGACCCGCCGCGAAGGCCGGGAACTCGGTGTCGATGCCGGCCTGCCGCGCGGTGTCGAGGATGCGCTGCGTGGCCTCGACGGAAATGCGCATCGGGCTTTGCGAGATCGCGAAATCGCCCGACTGGATCACGCGCGCCTCGTGCTGCAGGAAGCCGCCGAAGGTCGGCATGATCCCGGCCACGATGCGGCCGAACTCCGCCACGTCGAAGCCCTCGTGCTCCGCCACGCGCGCGCCGTGCATGAAGCCGAGCAGCGTGCCGTAGATGGTCGACAGCGTCGCGAGGTCCATGGCGGCCGCAGCGCCCGCCTCCGCGCCCAGGTAGACGGTGCCGCCGCCGAGCACGCCGAGCAGCGGCTCGGCCGCGCGAAACACGGCCTCGGCACCGGACATCAGGATCGGCGTGTCGGGCTGGCCCATCTGGTCGGGCGCGGCCTGGATCGCACCCTCGAGGTAGCGCGCACCGTGGCGCTTCGCCCAGGCGTCGGCATCGCGCGCGTCCTGCGGGCTGCCGGTGGTGAGCTGCACCAGGAGCCGGCCGTCCATGGCGGCGGCGACGCCTTCCATGGCCAGGATCGCGTCGGCCGCGCGGTAGTCGTACACGCACATCAGCACCCCCGGGCTCGCGCGCACGGCGTCGGCCGCGCTGCGCGCGAGGGTGGCGCCGCGCGCGACGAGCGGCTCCGCCTTGTCGGCACTGCGGTTCCAGACCGTGACCTGGTAGCCCTGGTCGAGATAGAGGCGTGCGATGGTGCTGCCCATGGAGCCCAGCCCCAGCACGGTGATCTGCCTGTCGTTCATGTCGGTTCGCCCGGATGTTGTTGAGAAGGCCTGCATCCTCGAAGCTGGCTCTCCAACGGTCAAGTACCTACAATAAAGTGAGGTACTTACCAAAACATCAGTATTGGAGCGAACGGCATGGCATCGAAGAAGCCCTACGTCTGCGGCATCGGGCCCGCGTTCGAGGTGATCGGCGGCAAGTGGAAGGCGCTGATCCTCTGGGAGCTGCACCTGCAGCCGCGCCGCTTCGGCGAGCTCCGGCGGCTGCTGCCGGGTATCAGCGAGAAGATGCTGATCCAGCAGCTGCGCGAGCTCGAGACCGACGGCATCGTCGCGCGCGAGGTGTTCCGCGAGGTGCCGCCGCGCGTGGAGTATTCGGAGACGAAGCTCGGCGCCACGCTCAATGCGGCGCTCGGTCCGCTCGCGGACTGGGGCGACCGCTACGCGAAGCGCGTGGAAGCGGCGCGCAAGGCGGCGCAGGCCTCGGCCTAATCGGCCCAGCCGGTGCTGATCTCGGTCTTCACCTCGGTCATGAGCTTGTGCACCGGGCACTTGCCGGCCACCCGCATCAGCTCGTCGCGCTGCGCCTCGCTGAGCGCGCCGGTCACGCGCAGCTTGGTGTCGAGGCGGTAGGTGCCCTTGCGCTCCTCGCTGTCGTCGCGGTCGACCAGCACCTCGATGTCCTCCACCGGAATGCCCTTGCGGCGCGCGTAGATCAGCACCGTGAGCGCCTTGCAGGCCGCGAGCGAGGCGTCGTAGAGGTCGTGCGGCTGGGGGCCGTCGTCGTTGCCGCCGCCTGCGGGCGAGGCATCGACGGCGATCTCGTGGTTGCGGATCTTGAGGATGTGGCGCGTGCCGGTGGTGCCGTCGCGGCGGATCGAGATGCTCATGGTGCGGTTCGCGGGTGGTGGATCACGCCGCCGATCGTAGCCGCGGGGCGCGCGCCGGCGCTCAGCGATCCGTCGCGAGCACCAGCGTCTCCTTGATCTCCTCCATCACCACGTAGCTGTGCGACTCCGCCGCCACCGGCAGCTTCTTGAGGATGTCGCCGAGCAGATGCCGGTATTCGCTCATGCCGCTCAGGCGCGCCTTCACGAGGTAGTCGAAGCTGCCCGAGACGAGGTGGCATTCGAGCACCTCGGGCATGTGCAGCAGTTCCTTGCGCACCTTGTCGAACACGTCGCCCGACTTGGCCGAGAGCTTGATCTCGACGAACACCAGCAGCGTCTTGCCGAGCGCCTCGGGCGCGACGTGCGCGTGGTAGCCGGTGATGACGCCCTCGCGCTCCATGCGCTTCACGCGCTCGGCGCAGGGCGAGGCCGAGAGGCCGATGCGCTCCGCGAGTTCGGTCATGGCGATGCGGCCCTGGCGCTGCAGCACGTCGAGGATCTTGCGGTCGATGCGGTCGAGTTCGGGCATTTCACTTCGCGCGCGGTCCGGCGCGGCTCCTGGCAGCGGTTTTCACCGCGGAAGGCTTTATTTCGGTGGAATCCACTGCATTCTGACCCGTAAATTCAGCGTATTCACCTTCATTCTGGTAAATACCCATGAAAGTCCTCGTTCTCGGCGGCGGCGTGATCGGCACCACGACGGCCTACTACCTCGCGCGCTCCGGTGCCGAAGTGACGCTGCTCGACCGGCAGCCCGGTCCGGCCGAGGAAACCAGCTTCGGCAACGCGGGCCAGGTGTCGCCGGGCTACTCGACGCCGTGGGCCGCGCCTGGCATTCCGCTCAAGGCGCTGAAGTGGATGTTCCAGAAGCATGCGCCGCTGTCGATCCGCCCCGACGGCACGCTGTTCCAGCTGCGCTGGATGGCCGCGATGCTGCGCAACTGCTCGCCCGAGCGCTATGCGGTCAACAAGGAACGCATGATGCGCGTGGCCGAGTACAGCCGCCGCTGCCTGCAGCAGTTGCGTGCCGACACCGGGCTGCAGTACGAGCACCGCACCGGCGGCACGCTGCAGCTCTTCCGCACGCAGGCCCAGCTCGACGCGGTGCAGCGCGACATCGCGGTGCTCGAGGAATGCGGCGTGCCCTACGAACTGCTCGACCGCGATGCCCTGGCCCGCGTCGAGCCCGCGCTCGCGGGCGCGCGCGACCGGCTCGCGGGCGGCCTGCGGCTGCCGAACGACGAAACCGGCGACTGCCACCTGTTCACGCGCGGCCTGGCCGAGATCGCGCGCGGCCTGGGCGTGGACTTCCGCTTCGGCCAGGCGGTCGAGGCGCTCGAGACCGTGGGCGACCGCATCACCGGCGTGCGCACCACGACTGGCAAGATCCTCACGGCCGACCGCTACGTGATGGCCTTCGGCAGCTACTCGCGCGCGGCCGTCGCCGCGCTCGGCCTCGACATTCCGGTGTACCCGGTCAAGGGCTATTCGCTGACCGTGCCGCTGGTCGACGAATCGCTGGCGCCGCAGTCGACGGTGCTCGACGAGACCTACAAGGTGGCCGTGACGCGCTTCGACAACCGCATCCGCGTGGGCGGCATGGCCGAGCTCGGCGGCTTCGACCTGAGCCTCAATCCGCAGCGCCGCGCCACGCTCGAGAAAGTGGTGAGCGACCTGTTCCCGGGCGGCGACCTGCCGCGCGCGAGCTTCTGGACCGGCCTGCGCCCGATGACGCCCGACAGCACGCCGATCATCGGCGCCACGCGCCATGCGAACCTGTTCCTCAACACCGGCCACGGCACCCTGGGCTGGACCATGGCCTGCGGCTCGGGCAAGCTGATCGCCGACATCGTGACGGGGCAGCGCCCGGAGATCCGCACCGATGGGCTGGCGATGGATCGCTACGAGGCGCAGTCCACGCGCTTGCGTGGCGGGCGCCCTGCTGCTGCGACGGCCTGAGAAAGCGGGGGCAGAACGCAGAGGTCGCGAAGGTTCCGCAAAAGTCGCTAAGAAATCCAGAAGATTTTTCGAGGTCTTCTTCTGCGACCTCTGCGAGACTTTTGTCTTCCTTCTGCGTTCGGCTGCCCGCTCCCGCCTTCAAGCAGCTTCCATCCCGCGATACACCTCCGCCTCCCCGTGCCGCGCAAGCAGCTGCATCAGGTGCTTGCGGATCAGCATGCCCGGCCGGTCCGAGTCCATCGAGTACTCCACGCCGCGGCGGCGCGTGTCGACCACCGCGTCGGGGTCGGTCGATTCGAGGATGTCCTTGTCCTCGCGCGTGATCTCCTCGTCGAAGTCGATCAGCATCCGGGCCGCGCAATCGGCCTCGGTGTCGTTGCGGAACAGCCATTGGCACAGCTGCATGCGCGTGTCGTCGATCGGCGTGAAGCAGTTGATGATGATGTGGCGCACGCCGCTCGGGTATTCGATGTCGAGCCGGCGTGAGAACGGCATGAAGTAGGCGTTGCGCATGTGGCGCGTGGTGATCGGATCGGTCACGCCGCTGATCGCGTGGAACTTCACCGGATTCGTCGCCTCGATGACCGTCTCGGCGTGGAAGCCGTTCGCGTTCTCCACCAGTTCGTACCGGCTCGGCTTCGGGCTCGCGGCCACGCCGAAGGTGGCGCGGTGCACGAAGCTGAAGTGCGAGTTGTCGAACGAGTTCTCGAGCGCGCGCAGCGGGCTGGTCTGCCACTCCTCGTAGAACTGGAAGATGGTGCGGTAGGCCGGATCGTCGAACTCCGGGATCTCGGGGATGTCGGCGATCGGTTCCTCCAGCGCCACCCAGGCGTAGCCGTAGCGCGCCGTGCAGCGGTAGGCGGTGGTGCGGTAGTCGGGCGAGATCGGCCGGTCGGGCTCGTACTGCGGAATGCGGATCACCTGGCCGCTGCGGTCGTAGGTCCAGCCGTGGTAGCCGCACTGGATCGCGCCCTGGCCGCAGGCGCGGCCCTCGGCATTCACGCACCAGCCCTTCGAGAGCTTCGCGGTGCGGTGGCAGCAGCGGTCGCGCAGCGCGGCGGGCTGGCCCTCGGCATCGAGGAAGAGGACGATGTCTTCGCCGAGCAGCTTGAAAGGTCGTGGGCCATCGGCAAGCGCGGTGAGCGGCATGACGGCATGCCAGAACTTGCGGAAGACGGGTTGTCGGGTGACGAGCATGCGGGAACTCCTTCTGTGGCGCGTGGGGGTACGAACGAACCTGAAAGAGCAATTTCCCGCCGCAAGGGCTGAACGCTTCTACTCTGCGCCGCCTGCCATGCAAGTTGCGCGCCCGCATTGTGCCGCAGCGGTCGCACGCTGGCATGCGTCGTGCATGAACCGCCGCAAGAGTAGAAGCGTTCAGCAGCGCACGCACCACGATCGTGCGCCCGCCCGGAAATTGCTCTTGAGGCACCTCCCGCCACCGCAGGAGGGATCAAGACCCATGACCCCGAGGCCCCACGATGCAACGCCGCTTCTTCCTTGCCGCCGCAGCCACCCTCGCCGCCCCCGCCGTGCTCGCGCAGGGCGGCCCCCGGCTCACCCCGCTCAAGTTCACGCTCGACTTCCGCATCAATGGCCAGACCGCGCCCTTCTTCCTCGCGCAGGCCAGGGGCTACTACCGCGACGAGGGCCTCGACGTCGCCATCGACACCGGCGCGGGTTCGGTCGCCTCGATCACGCGCATCGCGAGCGGCGTGTACCAGATGGGCCTGGGCGACATCAGTTCGCTGGTCGAATTCAACGCACAGAATCCGGGCACGCCGATGGTGCAGGCGGTCTACCAGTACTACAACCGCGCACCGTTCGTGATCATCGGCCGCAGGGACCGCGGCATCACGGGCGACTTCAAGAGCCTCGCGGGCAAGAAGGTGGCCGCGGCCGCCGTCGAGTCGACCCGGCGCGCATGGCCGATGGTGGCGCGCAAGCAGGGCATGCGCGCCGATGCCTTCCAGTGGCAGACCACCGACTTCAGCGCACGCGACAACGTGATGGTGCGCGGCGACGTCGATGCGGCGACCTACTTCCACGATTCGGCGATCTCGCTCTTCGCGCGCATGAAGGCCGACGATCTCTCGGTGCTGCGCTATGCCGATGCCGGCGTCAACCTCTACGGCAACGCGATCCTCGCGAGCAGCAACCTCGTGGCGCAGAATCCCGCGCTGGTGGCCGCCTTCCTGCGCGCCACCAACCGCGCGATCGTCGAGACCTTCGCCGACCCGGGCCCCAGCATTGCCGCGATGCGCCAGCGCGAACCCATCCTGGACGAGAAGATCGAACGCGAGCGCTGGAGCGTCACGGCGCAGTACGTGGGCGCCGCCGACACGCGCGGCCACGGCCTGGGCGACATCCGCAAGCTCACGCTGGAGCAGCAGGTCGACGAGGTCGTCGACGTATTCGGCCTCAAGGTCAAGCCCGCGTCCGACGCGATCTTCAATTCGTCGATGCTGCCATCGCGCAACGAACGCAACCTTCCCAAGGCATGAACCCGGCATGAATTTCAGCAGCAACAGTTCCACCACCCTTCCCGAGGAAAGCACGCTCGACGAACGCGACGAGCGCTACCTGCGCAAGGCCATCGTCTGGTCGCATGCGGCGCGGCGCCGCGGCAACCGGCCCTTCGGCTCGGTGATCGTCTCGGCCGAGGGCGAGGTGCTCGCCGAGGCCGCCAACAGCAACCACGAGACCGGCGACTGCACTGCGCACGCCGAGGTCAACGCGCTGCGCGCGCTCGCGGGCCGCGGCCTCACGCGCGAGGCGCTCGCGGGCGCCACCCTCTACGCCTCGGGCGAGCCCTGCGTGATGTGCGCGGGCGCGATCTTCTGGTCGAACATCGGCCGCGTGGTGTTCGGCATCGACGCGGAGCGGCTGCGCGTGTTCCGCGGCGAGCGGCAGGACCAGCGCGACGCCGAACTGTCGTGCCGCGACGTGTTCCGCGCCTCCCCGCATCCGATCGAATGCATCGGCCCCGCGCTGCTGGACGAGGCCGCCGCCGCGCACGATGGTGCCTGGAAGTAGCATGGCGGGCGCATAGACTCGCCCGATGCCCTGGCACGCCCATCTCCATCTCGACTACCGACGGGAAGCCGCGCGCACCGTCGCGCGCTTCCGCCACGACGGGCCGCTGCGCATCCTGCAGAGCCTCTATCCCGAAGGCGATGCGGTCTGCCACAACGTGCTCGTGCATCCGCCCGGCGGTCTCGTGGGCGGCGACACGCTGGAGATCGCGATCGAGGCCGCGGACGGCAGCCACGGCCTCGTCACCACGCCCGGCGCCTCGCGCTTCTACCGATCCGAAGGCGAGCTGGCGCTGCAGCGCACGCACATCCGGCTCGCGCGCGGCGCCCGGCTCGAATGGCTGCCGCTCGAAGCCATCTGCTACAGCGGCTGCCATGCCGAGAACCGCCTCGTGATCGAGGCCGCGCCCGGCGCCGAGCTGATCGGCTGGGACGTCACGGCCCTGGGCCTGCCTAATGCCCAGCAGCCCTTCGAGCGCGGCAGCTACCTGCAGCACATCGAGGTGCCCGGCGTGTGGCTCGAACGCGGCCGCATCGACGCGGCCGACCAGCGGCTGCTGCAGAGTCCGCTGGGCTTCGGCGGCCACCGGTGCATCGCTTCGCTGTTTTTCGTCGCGGGCACGCCGGCCGAGCGCGCACGGCGCGAGGCGCTGCTCGCGCTCGCGCGCGAGGCCATCGATGCGCACGGCCTCGCGCAGAGCGCGGGCGCGACCAGCCCGCATGCCGAGATCGTGCTGCTGCGCGTGCTCGCGCCCGTGGTCGAGCCGGCGATGCAGCTGCTGCGTCAGGTGTGGCAGGCGTGGCGTGCCGAGCTCTGGCGGCTGCCCCCGAGCACCCCGCGCATTTGGTCCACCTGAGCGCTACGCGGCCTTGGGCTCGGGGATGATGGCGGTCAATGCGAAGTCCACCAGGTGCAGCCAGGTGGACTCCATCCGCATGATGCTGTGATGGTCGGAGCCCGGCACGGTCTGCACGCAGATCGGCGTGGGCCAGGCGGCGATGAGCTTGTCGGAACGCTCGGGCAGCACGACGTCGTCGCGCTCGGCCAGCAGCACCTGCGTCTTGGCCGCCACTTCCTTGCAGTGCGCGAGCGAATTGAAGCGGTTGCGCAGCAGCAGCGAGAGCGGCACCAGCGGAAAGCGCCGCTTCGCCACCTCGAGGATCGAATCGTAGGGCGTGACCAGTTGCAGGCTCGCGAAGTCCTGCCGCGCCACCAGCTGGATCGCAACCCCGGTGCCGAGGCTGCGCCCCACCACGTGCAGCCGGGCGAGCGGAAAGGCCTTGCGCAGGTGGCTGGCGAACTGCGCCGCATCGGCCACGGAGGCGATCTCCGAGGGATGCCCTTCGGAATCGGCCACGCCGCGGTAGTTGACCGCCGCGAAGCCGAAGCCCTCGGGCAGCCAGTGCAGCGCCTGCGCGGTGGCGCGCACGTCCTCGCCGCGGCCCGCGAAGTAGATGAACAGGTCGCGCAGCGCTTCTTCGCCCTGCGGGTGGTAGACGTAGCCGCGGACCATGCCGCCCGGCACGGTGTGCGAATAGGTGGAGAAGTCGTCCGACAGATGGACCACCGGCAGCCTGCGCGCGTCGAAGAGGATGTGTCCCTGCCGTGTGGCGAGCAGCGTCCAGTAGGCGGCGATGCCGCCGAGGGCCGCGGCCGAAGCCGAGAGTGCGATGCGAAATGCTTTGTTGCGGGACAAGTTCTGCTCCAGAAGATGCGGTGGCCGGATGCGCGACTGCGGGTCTATTTTCTGCAGTCGCCGCCGACGCTCACCGTCCCGTCCTTGCACTCGGTCAGGATGGGCTCGTCTTGCGCGGAAGCAGGTGCCGCCCGCGGCGCGGCCGCCGCATCGGATGCCGCGGCGCCATCGCGCTGGTAGACGATCTTCCGCGTGCCCAGGTCGCAGCTGCCGACCACCTGGCCGGCGGCCTGTGCATTGGCATCGACGGTGAGCACGGCGAAGCGCGCCACGCCGGCCGCGGCGATCTTCGACTCGATCTGGGCGCGCAGGGCTTCGCAGCCCTCCGCGGCGTGGACGGCGCCCGCGCAGGCGAGCGCGAGCACGAGAAAAATCGATCGGGGGTGGGTCATGGGGCTGCCTCTTCGCGAGGAATGTGAGCGCCGAGTCTAGCCCCCTCCCTTCCCGGCGCGCTGCCGGACACTTCCCCGCGCGGCTGCCGGAAACCGTCGGCTCCGGCAGCGGCGCCTTGCTCATTCGCAGGCGTTGAGGCCGGCGGGCGACTGGCGCAGCCGGTTGAGGAAAGTGAGCTGGACCCGGGCGGTGTCGCTGCCCTGCGATGCGGCGCGCAGCATCCAGCGGCGCGCCTCGCAGCGGTTCGCCTTCACGGCCGGCCCGTAGAGCGTCGGCCCGGCCAGCAGCACCATGCCGAGCATCTCCTGCGCCCCCGGATGGCCTTCGACGGCCGCCTGCCGCAGCTCGGCGAGCATGGCCGGGTAGTCGCGCGCGGCCTGCGCCTCGAGTGCGAGCTGGAAGCGCTGCTCGGCGTACAGCGTCGCCTCGCGCCCCGGCGGCTCCGCCACCGCGAGCGCCGCGGCGACGCACAGCACGGCCGAAAGAAGAATGCGCCAGCGCAGCGACCAGCTTGCGACCTGAGCGAGTTCGGATGCCATCGATGGACTCCACCATTCGTTACGATGGCATGCATCGTGGCAGCGGCAGAGCGTGCGAAGAAGCCGGATTTCGCGCAGGCAGGCTCAGCCCGCGCCTGAGCCCGGCGCCCGGTGCAGGCTCAGAACCTCGTGGTCAGCATCAGCTGCAGCTCGCGGCCCGGACCCGGCAGGATCAGGTTGTCGACGCTGCCGTGCGCGGAGACGTAGTGCTTGCGGTCGGCGATGTTCTTCAGGTTCAGCGACAGCTCGTAGCGCGCGGTCCTGTAGCTCGCGGCGAGGTCGGCCGTGAGGTACGAAGGCAGCGTGACGAGGTTGGTGAGCGAGGCATAGCGGGCGGCCACGTAGTTCATGCCGCCGCCCGCGCTGAAGCCGTGGCCCAGGTCCTTCATGAGCCACACGAAGGCCGAATGCCTGGGCGTGATCGCCGCCACCTTGCCCTGCACCGGGATCGCGGGGCCGACGGGCAATTGCTGCCCCTTCATCGTGGCGAGCGAGCGCACGATGCGTGCGTCCAGGTAGGCATAGCCCGCACTGACGTCCCAGCGCCCCGGCAACTTGCCCGCGAGCGCGAGCTCCATGCCGTTGGTGCGCTGGGTGCCCACGTTGATCTGCCGTGCGGGGTTGGCCGGGTCGGTGTTCCTGATGCCCGAGCGCTCCAGGTTGAAGACCGCCGCCGTGAGGTTGAGCGCGCGTCGAGGAAGTCGAGCTTGGCGCCGATCTCCTTGTTGACCGTGATCTCGGGCTCGCTGCCGGCGTTGCTCGCCGACAGTGCGAAGGTCTCGGCCGAGGGCTGGAACGAGCGGCTGTACGAGACGTAGTAGGACTGCGCATCGCCGGGCTGCCACACCAGCCCGGCGCGCGGGCTGAACTTGCGGTCGGTGCGCGATACCGTGTCGCCGTTGCGGTCGAGCACGGTGCGCTGGCCGAACACGTCGTAGCGCCCGCCGACGAGCGCCTTCCATTGCGGCGCCAACGTGATCTGGTTCTGCGCGTAGAGGGCCGCGGTCTCGAAGGTCGCGGTGCTCGCATTGCTGGGCCAGTAGTTCGCGAGCGGAATCGGCGCCGGTGCGGACACGGGGTTCAGGATGCTCACGCGCTCGTAGCCGGAGGGCGTCGACACCGAATGCGCGCCCTTCTGCTGCCGGCCGAACTCGGCGCCGACCAGCCACTCCTGCTTCAGGCCGCCGAGCTCGTTGCGCCATGTCAGGTCGGTCTGGTTGAACCAGCCGCTTTCGTCGCGTTCGATGAAGCCGCGCGTGCGGCCCACGGTCAAGCGCACCGGGTCGGTGGTGCCGCTGGGCAGGGTGTTGTGGCGATCGAGCGCGTAGCGGTAGTAGCGCGAGGTGTTGCGCAGGCTCAGCGCATCGCTGAAGCGGTGGTCGAGCGTGGCGGTGAACGACTGCACCTTCGAGGTGGTGGTGTCGTCGCGCTTCGCGAAGGCCGAGCCGTAGTAGGTGCCGATCGGCACGTCGACCGGGCGGCCATTGAGCGCGGGAATGCCGAAGTCCGTGAGCCGCTGGTCGCGCGCGTTGGTGTACTGCAGCAGCAGGTCGGTCTGCGGGCTGAACTTGAACGCGAGCGAAGGCGCGACGTTGTAGCGGTCGACGAACTGCTGGTCGCGGTAGCTGCCCGACTTCTCGCGCGCGAGGTTGAGGCGGAAGGCCATGTTCTCGCCCACGGGCGTGTTGAGGTCCGCCGTGAGTCGCCTGAAGTCGTGGCTGCCGAGGCCCAGCGAGGCTTCGCCGGCCTGGCGGCCGAACACCGGCTTCTTGGTCACGCGGTTGACGAGGCCGCCCGACGAGCCGCGGCCGTACAGCACGGCCGCCGGCCCCTTGAGCACTTCGACGCGCTCCGTGTCCGACAGGTCGCGGAAGTAGAGCGCATCGTCGCGCACGCCGTCCACGAACCAGTCCGCAATGGCGGTGAAGCCGCGGATCACCACCTGGTCGCGCTGGCCGTCGCCGTGGCTGAACGACACGCCGGGCGCATTGCGCAGCGCATCCTGCATCGAGGTGGCGCCCTGGTCGCGCAGCAGCTGCGCGGGCAGCACGTTCACCGCCTGCGGCACGTCGCGCAGCGGCGCGCTGCCCTTGGTGGCGGTGCTGCCGACCGCGGGCGCGTAGCCGGCCTCCTGCTCGGAGGTGACGGTGATTTCCTTGAGCGTGGCGGCCTCCTGGGCCTGTGCACTGCAGTGCAGCACCGCCAGGACGGCAAGACAAAGCGAATGGCGGCGCAGATGCGGCGCGCGCGAACGAACGGACATGATTTTCTCCCTGAACATTGACGAGGCGCGCGAAGCGACATGCCGTCCGCATCGGTGGATGCGGAACGCATGTGCCCTGCCTGGAAAGTTCTGGGTTGGGGGCCCTTGCGGTGCGCACACCGGCAACGTGCCGGGGGACTGCAAGGGGGTCGCATCGCGCGACGCGGCGGATTCTATAGACCGATGGGCCTGTTCAGTGGGTTCGGAGGTGGTCCGTTGACAAGCGTGACCAAAAGGGGCGCGCAGGCCGCTAGCAGCAGCGCCCCTTGCCCGCCCCGTAGCGCGCTTCGAGCCGCTCGCGGAAGAACTGCTCGTAGCTCATCGGCGCCTGCCCGGGATGCGTGGCCGCCATGTGGCTCAGGTAGGCGTCGTAGTCGGGCAGGCCCACCATGAGCCGCAGCGACTGCTTGAGCGAGCGGGCGAAGTAGCGCCCGGCTTCGGGCAGTGCGAGCCCCATGGCGCCGGCCTCAGCGCGCCGCCGATGCGGCGACGGGTTCGAACGGCGTCTCGTGCGCGGTCGGCCGGTTGGCCGCGCGCGCCGCGAGGCAGGCCTTGATGCTGTAGACCAGCACGCTGAGCACCACGAACATGAAGAGCGCGCACAGCGCGGCATCGAGCCGGTCGTTGAAGACGATGCGCGACATCGCCTCCGGCGTCTTCGCGGGCGCCACGAGCACGCCGTTGGCCAGGCCCTCGGTGTACTTGGCCGCATGCGAGAGGAAGCCGATCTTCGGATCGCTCGAGAAGATCTTCTGCCAGCCGGCGGTGAGCGTGCAGGCCAGCAGCCACGCGGCCGGCGCGATCGCGACCCAGGCATAGCGCTCGCGCTTCATGCGGAACAGCACCACCACGCCGAGCAACAGCGCCACCGCGGCCAGCATCTGATTGGAGATGCCGAACAGCGGCCACAGCGTGTTGATGCCGCCGAGCGGATCGACCACGCCCTGGTAGAGGAAGTAGCCCCAGGCCGCCACGCACAGCGCGGTCGCGAACAGGTTGGCGGGCAGCGAGTCGGTGCGCTTGAGCGCGGGCACGAAGCTGCCGAGCAGGTCCTGCAGCATGAAGCGGCCCGCGCGCGTGCCGGCATCCACGGCCGTGAGGATGAAGAGCGCCTCGAACAGGATCGCGAAGTGGTACCAGAAGGCCATCATCGCGGGGCCGCCGATCACCTGGTGCAGGATGTGCGCCATGCCCACGGCCAGCGTGGGCGCGCCGCCCGCGCGGCCGAGGATGGTGGTCTCGCCCACGTCCTTCGCGGTCTGCATCAGCATCTCGGGCGTGACCACGAAGCCCCAGCCCGAGATGGTCTGCGCCGCCTGCTGCGCGGTGCTGCCCACGAGCGCGGCCGGGCTGTTCATCGCGAAGTAGATGCCCGGCTCGATGCACGAGGCCGCGACCAGCGCCATCACCGCGACGAAGGATTCCGCCAGCATGCCGCCGTAGCCGATGAAGCGCGCATGGCGTTCGTTGTCGAGCATCTTGGGCGTGGTGCCCGAGGAGATCAGCGCATGGAAGCCCGACACCGCGCCGCAGGCGATGGTGATGAAGAGGAACGGGAACATGCTGCCCGACCAGACCGGCCCGTTGCCGGCGGCGAACTGCGTGAGCGCGGGCATCTGCAGCGTCGGCATGACGAACACGATGCCGAGTGCGAGCGCGATGATGGTGCCGATCTTCAGGAAGGTCGAGAGGTAGTCGCGCGGCGCGAGCAGCAGCCACACCGGCAGGCTCGCGGCGACGAAGCCGTAGCCGACGAGCATCCAGGTCAGCGCCTTGCCGTCGAAGGTGAAGAGCGGCGCCCACTCGGGGTTCTGGCTCACGGCCTGGCCGCCGAAGATCGCGAGCATCAGCAGCACGAAGCCGATCAGCGAGACCTCGCCGATGCGCCCGGGCCGGATGTAGCGCAGGTACACGCCCATGAAGAGCGCCACCGGCACCGTGGCGGCGACGGTGAAGGTGCCCCACGGCGATTCGGCCAGCGCCTTGACCACGATCAGCGCCAGCACCGCGAGGATGATGATCATGATCATGAAGGTGCCGAACAGCGCGATCATGCCGGGCACCGCACCCATCTCCTGCTTGACCAGGTCGCCGAGCGAGCGGCCGTCGCGCCGCGTGGAGATGAACAGCACGATGAAGTCCTGCACCGCGCCGGCGAACACCACGCCCGCGAGCACCCACAGGAGCCCCGGCAGGTAGCCCATCTGCGCCGCGAGCACCGGGCCCACGAGCGGACCGGCGCCCGCGATGGCCGCGAAGTGGTGGCCGAACAGCACGTTCTTGTCGGTGGGCACGTAGTCGAGCCCGTCGTTGTGGCGGTGCGCCGGCGTCTTGCGATTCGCGTCCAGGCCCAGCACCTTGTCGGCGATGAAGAGGCTGTAGTAGCGGTAGGCGATCAGGTAGGTGCAGATCGCGGCGGTCACCACCCAGAGGGCGTTGACGCTTTCGCCGCGCGTGAGGGCGACGGTGGCCAGCGCGAACGCGCCGACCACGGCCACCACGAGCCACACCAGGTGGCGGCGGATGCTGTGCATGCGGGATGTCTCCTCGGGAATCGAAGCCCGGGAGTGTTGCGTGAGCGCGGGTCGCGCGCATCCGTCGGACCGCGCGGCCCGGCCGCGTGGCTTTGCGTAATGGAAAACCCTTAATCCGTGGCGCCGGGCGCGCCCGCCGAGGTCAGCGCACGGTCGACATCACGGTCGCGCGGCAGCGTGGCTGGTCGCGCGGCGCGAGCAGGTTGCAGTTGTCGAGCGCGCGCTGCTGCATGTCGCTGAGCCGCGGCGGCTCGCCGCGCGGGCCGTCGTCCCACTGGCGGTAGGCCGGCGGCGGCGGCGCGGCCCAGCGCTCGCGCCGTTCGTATTCGCGCCGCTGCTGCTCGCGCTCGTAGGCGCGCTGCTCTCTTTCGTAGGCACGCTGCTCGCGGCGGTCCTGGCGGCGCTCCTCGCGCTCGCGCTGCACGCGCCACATGCAGGTGTTGAAGTCCACGCCGGAGCGGCCGCTCGCGCAGTAGTGGCGGTCGCGCTCGTAGGCGTCGTAGTCGCGTTGCGCGAAGGCCGGAAGGCTGCTCGCGAGGCCCAGGATGGCAAGTACAAAAAATTTCTTCATGGCAGGTCTCCGCGGAGGTTCGGTCGCACCCGCGCAGCATGCCACACGCGCACGCGGCTTCAGAGTCTGCGCACCTGCACCGGCTGGCGCGACCAGTAGACGCCGTCGAGACGATCGAGCCGCACCTCGCCGCCCGTGGAGGGCGCATGCACGAACTGCCCGTCGCCCACATAGATGCCAGCATGCGACGGCGTGGCTGCACCGAACAGCACCAGATCGCCCGAGCGGATGTCGGACGCCGCCACCGGCCGGCCGAAGCCCGCGAGCCGCGCCACGGTGCGCGGCATCGCCTGGCCCGCGCTGTGGCGGTAGACGTAGCCGATCAGGCCGCTGCAGTCGAAGCCGCCCTCGGGCGTGTTGCCGCCGTAGCGGTACGGTGTGCCGACGAGGCCGAGCGCATGGATCGCGACGCCGTTCGACTGCTCGGCCGAAAGCGGCGAAGGCGGGTGCGAGGCCGGGGACGGCGGCAGCCGCGGACTGGCGCAGCCGAGCGCGAGAAGACAGGCCGCGAGGGCCAGGAGACGGGGTATCCAGAAGAGCATGGTGGTGCGAGGCTTGTGGACGTGGGCCCGACTGTAATGGAGGCGAGGTCTATCCAATCCGGCCGATGGCGTCGCCGGCGCGTGGCCGGCAGACTCGCGGGCATGGAAATCATCATCGCGCCGCCGCCGTTTCCCAAGCCGACCCAGCCCTTCGACACGCCCGAGGAAGCCGCACGCGCCGCGCTGCAGGCGCTGCTGCGGCAGTCGATCGCCAACCGCAACGAGTTCGGCGGCATGATCTGCAGGCGCGGCACCAAGTTCTATGTGTCGCACTTCACCATCGGCGAGCGCAACAAGGTCTACCCCGGCCACCGGGACGAGAACAAGGGCTGCATGCCGGTCGGCGCCAAGGCGGTGGCAGTGGCGTATTTCCACACCCATCCCAACGTCGCGGGCGCGGAGATGACGATGTTGCCCGACGAGTTCTCGAGCGACGACGTCGACGTGGCGAAGTCGGCCGGGATCGATGCCTACGTCGGCAGTGTTTCGGGGCTGTTCCTCAAGTACGACCGCGCGAGCGGCAAGACCTACATCGCGGGCGAATGCCTGCGCAACGCCGACAGCGGGCCGGTGCCGGACTGGAAGACGGTGAAGCAGGATCTCGAACTGAAGTACGAGTTCCTCTCGCCCTCGGCACCGCCGCCGCCGCCCAAGGTGAAACCCAAAGCCCCGGCGCAGCGCCCGCTCAAGATGCCGCCGCTTCGCTGAAGCCGAACACCAGCAGCAGGTTGTTCGCGGGCATGGCATGCCGCTCGCGCAGCGCCAGCCCTGCGCGGCGCGCCTCGGCGGCCACGTCCTCGAGGCGGCGCAGGCCCCAGGCGGGATCGCGTGCGCGCAGGTCGGCATCGAATGCGAGGTTGCCCGGCGCCGTGGGCACCGCATCCTCGAGATACGGCCCGTAGGTCACGAGCAGACCGCCCGCGCGCAGATGCCGCGCCGCGCCATGCATCAACCCTGCGCAGGCCGCCCACGGCGCGATGTGCAGCATGTTGGCGCAGTAGATCGCATCGAAGGCGTGCGCCGGCAGCGGCCATTCGGGCGCGGTCGCGTCGAGCTGAAGCGGTGCGCGCAGGTTCGGCAGCCCGGCGGCCTCGACGCGGCGCGCGAGCACGGGCAGCAGGCGCGCATCGGCTTCGGTCGGCTGCCAGTTCCATCGCGTCAGCGCGGCCGCGAACCACGCGGCATGCTGGCCCGTGCCCGCGGCGAGTTCGAGCGCGTCGCCGTGCGCCGGCAGCACGCGCGCGAGCACTTCGAGGATCGGCTGTTTGTTGCGCTCGGCGGCCGGGCTGGAGGGCAGCGGCGGATGCGTCATCGCTTCACTCGCCCGCGCCGAACTCGCGCGCATGCTCCACCGCGTACTTGATGAGCTCGGCCTGCCCCTCGATGCCGAGGCGGCGCTTGATGCTCTGGCGGTGCGCCTCGACCGTGCGCACGCTCAGCCCGAGTTCGCGCGCGATCTGCTTGCTCGATTCGCCGCGGCCGAGCGCGGCGAGGATCTCGCTCTCGCGCGGCGTGAGCAGCGGCCGCGGGGCCTGGTTGCGGAACAGCTTCTTCGACACCGCGGGGCTCAGGAAGGTGCCGCCCGCGGACACCGCCTCGATGGCCGCAACGATCTCGGCCGCGGGCGCATCCTTCAGCACGTAGCCGCGCGCGCCCGCCTGCAGCGCCTTCTGCACGTATTCGGGGTTGTCGTACATGCTCAGCATCACCACGTGCGGCGCAGGCTCGCAGCGCGCGAGCAGCAGCGCGGCCAGTTCGATGCCGTTCATGCCCTTCATGCCCACGTCCATCAGCACCAGGTCGGGCGCCAGCGTTCCGACCAGCGCCAGCGCCTCGTCGGCGCCGCCCGCCTCGCCGACGACCTCCAGCCCCGGCACGGCGCCGAGCCGCGCGCGCAGGCCGTCGCGCACCAGCGGATGGTCGTCGACCAGGAAGAGGCGGATCGAAGCGGCGGAGGGTGTGGCGTTCGTCATGGTCGGCTATGCGGCCCGCGCGCTCTGCGCCGGCACCTCGGCCACGATGGT
This sequence comes from Variovorax sp. TBS-050B, assembly GCF_029893635.1. Taxonomy (NCBI): domain Bacteria; kingdom Pseudomonadati; phylum Pseudomonadota; class Betaproteobacteria; order Burkholderiales; family Comamonadaceae; genus Variovorax; species Variovorax sp. TBS-050B. The sequence continues at coordinate 283,426 of NZ_JARXYR010000002.1, forward strand.
GGTGCGGCCGCGCTGCGAGTGCACGCGCAGCATGCCGCCGATCGCCTCCACGCGCTCGCGCATGTTGCGCAGGCCGATGCCGTGGCGCGGATCGAGCTGCACCGCATCGACGTCGAAGCCCGCGCCGTCGTCGCCGATCTCGAGCCGCACGCCCTCCTCGGAGAAGCCGAGCGCGACGTGCACCTGCTGCGCCTGCGCATGCTTGCGCACGTTCGTGAGCGCCTCCTGCGTGACGCGGAACAGCGCCGTCTTGGCCTCGGGCGTGAGCTCGAAGGCCTCGCCCTCGACCATGATCGAGGCGCCGACCGGGCCCTCCTCGGCGAACTCGTCGACCTGCCGCGCGAGCGCGGCCGGCAGGCCCAGGGTGTCGAGCAGCGCGGGCCGCAGCCGGTGCGAGATGCGGCGCACCTCGAGCAGCGAGTCGTTGAGCCGCTGCAGCGCCTTGCCGAGCGCGGGCGGCGTGGGCTGCCGGCCGCGGTCGAGCGCGTCGACCGCCGACTCGATCAGCAGCTTGGCCGAGACCAGCGTCTGGCTCGTGCCGTCATGAAGCTCGCGCGCGAGGTGGCCGCGCTCCTCTTCCTGCGACTGCACCACGCGGCGCGCGAGCAGTCGCAGCTTGGCCTCGGCCACGCGGTGCTCGCTGAGGTTGAGCAGCAGCCCGGTGGCGCTCACCACGCCGAGGCACAGCGCCGCGATGCCCGCGATCCACAGCAGCGTGGTCGTGACGTTGGCGCTCATCTGCCGGTCGAGCGCGCGCATGGTGGCTTCGATGTCGTCGAGGTAGAGGCCAGTGCCGACCATCCAGTTCCAGCGCGGCAGCGAAGTCACGTAGCCGAGCTTGGCCGTCATCTGATCGCTCGAGGGCTTGCGCCATTCGTACTCGACGTAGCCGCCGCCCGCGCGCGCGCCGGCGATCAGGTCCTGGATCGTGAAGCGGCCGTGCGAATCGCGCATTTCCCAGAGCTTCTGCCCCACCAGCTCGGGCTGGCGCGAATGCATCAGCGAGCGGCCCTCCATGTCGTAGACGAAGAAGTAGCCGTCGTCGCCGTAGTCGAGCGCCGCCAGCCGGCGCAGCGCCTCGCTGCGGGTCTCCTCGTCGTCCTGCCCCGCGTCGTAGAGCGGGCGCACGGTGCTCACGGCCAGGTCGACGTAGCTGCGCAGTTCGCTGCGGCGCTGGTCCATGTAGCTCTTCTCGATCAGCGCCCGCTCGCGCCGTGCGAGGTCGTGCTCCTGGTGCCGCACGGCCAGCGCCACCAGCACCAGCGCCACCACGAGCGGTGCGACGGCCAGCGCGACGATCTTGGTGCGGAGGTTCATGGAGGCGGAAGACTACCACCGGCCCGTGGGCGGCCCGCCCACGCCTTCCTCAGTGCAGGCTCGTCGGATGCCCCGACGCCACCCACGCGTCGAGCCCGCCCGTGAGCGGCAGCGCGCGCCGCGCCCCGCGCGCGAGCAGCACGCGCGCGGCCAGCGCGGCCGAGACCTCGTTGGGGCAGTTGCAGTAGAGCACCACGTCGCGCATGCCGTCGAGCGGCAGGTCGAGCCGGCGCTGCTGCAGCGCCTTGAGGGTGTAAGGCAGGGCACCCGGGATGCGGCGCGGATCGACCTTCACGCCGGCCTCGCCGCGCACGTCGATGAGGATCGGCGGCGAATCGCTGGCCAGCAGCCGGTGCAGCTCGTCGACGGTGATGCGCGGCATGCCCGTGAGCCGCATGAAGGCGCGGCGGCGCCAGTAGCGCACCGCCAGCGCCACCAGCAGCACCACCACGAGCGCCGCGGTCGCGATGCCGCCCGCCTGGGCCAGCATGGCGAGCACTTCCTGGATCTGGTCGCGGAAGACCCAGCCCAGGCCGAGGAACACGCCGGTCCAGATCAGCGCCGCGCCGGTGTCGTAGCCGATGAAGCGCGGCACCGACATGCCCAGCGCGCCAGCCATCGGCGGCGCGACCACCGAGACGCCCGGCACGAACTTCGCGGCCACCAGCGAGAGGCCGCCCCAGCGCGTGATGAGCGATTCGCCGCGCCGCACGCAGGAGTCGGGCGAGAGCGAAATGCGGCACAGGAGCCGCATGAAGCGGTAGCCGAAGCGGCGCCCGGCATAGAACCATGCGCCGTCGCCGAGCAGGTTGGCGAGCACCGCCGCCAGCACCACGCCCGCCACCGACACGTTGCCGGCCGCGAGCAGCGCGCCCGAGACCACCAGCACCGCGGCCGCGGGCACCGGCAGGCCGAGGCGCGCGGCGAAGCTGGCCGCGAACACGATCGCGATCGCGTTCTGCACCAGCAGCGACATCAGTTGTGCCATGGCCGGCGCGCCTGCCTGCGCGTGCGTGGTTGGGGGTCGGTTCCTGGGGAATGCACGTGGTGGCCGATGCCTATCGCGGCGCGTCGCCCTTGCGGTATTCGGCGGTCAGTTCGTCGAGCTTCTGCTTCAGCGCGGGATCGAGCCTGTATTCGGCCGCGGCCAATGTGGCGTCGAGCTGCTCGGGACGGCTGGCGCCGAGCAGCGGCGCGGTGATCAGCGGATTCGCCATCACCCACGCCACGGCCAGCGTGGCGAGCGGCACGCCGGCCTCGTCGGCGAGGCCATGCAGCTGCGCCACGGTGTTGAAGCTGCGTTCGTTCCAGTAGCGGTCCTGGTACATGCCGCCGGCCGTGCCCAGGGTGAAGCGGGTGTTCTGCTCGGGCGCCGACCCCGGTTTGTACTTGCCCGTCAGCAGGCCGCCCGCGAGCGGGTTGTAGGGGATCACGCCCAGGCCCTCCTCGGCCGCGAGCGGCAGCAGCTCGCGCTCGATCTCGCGGAACAGCAGGCTGTAGCGCGGCTGCACCGACACATAGCGCGTGAGCCGCAGCAGCTCGGCCTTGCCGAGTGCGCGCGCGAGCCGGTAGGCCAGGAAGTTGGAAACGCCCACGTAGCGCGCGCGGCCCGACCTGACGATCACGTCGAGCGCCTCGAGGCTTTCCTCGAGCGGCGTCTCGCGGTCGTCGCTGTGCAGCTGGTAGAGGTCGACGTGGTCGGTCTGCAGCCGCGCGAGCGAGGCGTCGATCGCGTCGAGCAGGTGCTTGCGCGAGGCGCCCTGGTCCCAGCTGTGCGGCCCGACCTTGCCCACCGCCTTGGTGGCGAGCACGAAGCGGCGGCGGCCCGAGAGACCCTGCTTCTGCAGCCAGCGGCCGATGATCTCCTCGGTGCGGCCGGTGGTCTCGACGGTGCCGCCGAGCGGGTAGACGTCGGCGGTGTCGAGAAAATTGATGCCGCCCTCGGCCGCCTTGTCGAGGATGCGGTGCGAGGTCGGCTCGTCGGTCTGCAGCCCGAAGGTCATGGTGCCGAGCGCAAGGCGCGAGACGGTCAGGCCGGTGCGGCCCAGGCGGGTGGTGGAAAGGCTCATGATGGAAGTCGCTCCGGGCGATGAAAGGGCGACGGCCATCATAGTCACCGCAGCACGAGGCTGCAGGCGCCGGCGATCTACGGGGTGCTGGTGGCGCGCCGGCCGGCGCCCGGCCGGGCGCTCGCGCGCGCACTCGCCACCGCCCAGCCGAAGATGCCCACGCCCGCGAGCGCCAGCAGCGCGCCGACCCAGCCGGTCGAGGTCCAGCCGAGGCCGGCCGCGATCGCCACGCCGCCGAGCCAGGCGCCGAGCGCGTTCGCCATGTTGAAGGCCGAGTGGTTGAGCGCGGCGGCGAGCGTCTGCGCGTCGCCGGCCACGTCCATCAGGCGGATCTGCAGCGCCGGGCCGATGGCGACGGTGGTGCCGATGAGGAACACGTTGAAGGCCGCGGTGAAGACGTTGTGCGCTGCGAAGGTGAAGGTCGCGAGCACCAGCGCCGCGTAGACCAGCAAGCCCCCGATGGTGCGCATCAGCGACTTGTCGGCCAGGCGCGAGCCCACGAGGTTGCCGGTGACCATGCCGAGCCCGAACAGCGCCAGCACGAAGGGCACGCCGCCGAGCGGCAGGCCGGCCACCTCGACCAGCGTGGGCTTGATGTAGCTGAACACCGAGAACATGCCGCCGAAGCCGATGGCGGCGATGCCGAGCGTGAACCAGACCTGCTTGCGCCTGAGCGCACCCAGTTCGCGCCACGGGCTGGCGCCCGCGGGCGGCGCCAGGTCGGGGATGTCGCGGCGCAGCAGCGCCACCGCGACCAGCGCGATGACGCCCACGAACACGAAGGCCGCGCGCCAGCCGAACAGCTGGCCGAGCCAGGCCGCGATCGGCACGCCCACCAGCGTGGCGCCCGTGAGGCCGAGCATCACCAGCCCCACGGCGCGTGCCCGGCGCCCGGGCGGCGCGAGCGTGGCGGCCACCAGCGCGGCGACGCCGAAGTAGGTGCCGTGCGGCAGGCCGGTCGCGAAGCGCAGCAGGTTCAGCGAGGTGTAGCCGGGCGCCATCGCGCTCGCGAAGTTGCCGGCGGCGAACACGGCCATCAGTGCGATCAGCAATGCGCGGCGGCGCCAGCCGGCCGCGAGCACCGCCAGCACCGGCGCGCCGATCACCACGCCGAGCGCATAGGCGCTGATCACGTGGCCGGCCTGCGGAATGCTGACCGCGATGTCGCTCGCGACCTCGGGCAGCAGGCCCATGATCACGAACTCGCCGGTGCCGATCGCGAAGCCGCCGACGCCCAGCGCCAGCACGGCGCGCAGGAAGTTGACCGGCGCGGCCGACGAAGGCGAGGCGGAAATGTCGGTGTCCGCGCGGTCCGGCGCGGGTGGGGAGGCGTTCACGGCCAGGCTCCTGGGAAGGTCGCCCGGCGGCGACGGGCAGCGGCCGATTTTAGGGTAAACCCTGAATTTGCGCCGATACGCGGATGCTGTCACCCCAGTACCCGGATGCGCCGCGGGCCGCCATCCGGCGGGCGGGGCCGGTCAGATCGCGACGAGCTGGCGCACGCCCTGCGCCTCCATGTCCTTGCCGAGTCCGCGCGCGATGATCTCGCCGCGTTCCATCACGAGGTAGTCGTCGGCGAGTTCCTGCGCGAAGTCGTAGTACTGCTCGCACAGCACGATCGCCATGTCGCCGCGGTCGGCCAGCATGCGGATCACGCGACCGATGTCCTTGATGATGCTCGGCTGGATGCCCTCGGTCGGCTCGTCGAGGATCAACAGCCGCGGCCCCGGCGCGAGCGCCCGCGCGATCGCGAGCTGCTGCTGCTGGCCGCCCGAGAGGTCGCCGCCGCGGCGGTGCAGCATCTGCCTGAGCACCGGAAACAGCTCGAACAGCTCGGCCGGGATCGGCGTGCTGCCGCGCTTGTAGGCGAGACCCATGCGCAGGTTCTCCTCGACCGTGAGCCGCGCGAAGATCTCGCGGCCCTGCGGCACGAAGCCGATGCCGGCGCGCGCGCGTTCGTACGGCGTGGCCTTGTGGATCGGCCGGCGTTCGAGCTCGATGCTGCCGCTCTTGATCGGCACCAGGCCCATGAGCGATTTCAACAGCGTGGTCTTGCCCACGCCGTTGCGGCCCAGCAGCACCGTGACCTTGCCGAGCCGCGCCTCGAAGCTCAGGTCGCGCAGGATGTGGGAGCCGCCGTAGTACTGATGGATGTTCTTGACTGTGAGCATGTGAATTCCCAAATCGGGCAGCCGAACGCAGAAGAAAGACAAAAACTACGCAGAGGTCGCAGAAGGAGCCAAGAAAATTTTGGCTTTCCTTCTGCGACTTCTGCGAAACCTTCGCGACCTCTGCGTTCGGCTGTCCGCTTTCTAGCGGCCCAGATAAACCTCGATCACCCGCTCGTCCGCCTGCACCTCGTCGAGCGTGCCCTGCGCGAGCACCGATCCGTCGCACAGCACGGTCACGATCTCGGAGATGGTGCGGATGAAGCTCATGTCGTGCTCCACCACCATCAGCGAGTGTTTGCCCTTGAGCGAAAGGAAGAGTTCGGCGGTGCGCGCGGTCTCCTCGTCGGTCATGCCGGCGACGGGCTCGTCGAGCAGCAGCAGCTTCGGGTCCTGCATCAGCAGCATGCCGATCTCGAGCCACTGCTTCTGGCCGTGGCTCAGGTTGCCCGCGAGCCGGTTCGCGGCGTCGGCGAGGTGGATGGTCTGGAGCACTTCGGCGAGCCGGTCGCTCTGCGCCGAGTCGAGGCGGAACAGCATCGAGGCGCGCACGCCCTTGTCGGTCTTGAGCGCGAGCTCGAGGTTCTCGAACACCGTCAGGTGCTCGAACACGGTCGGCTTCTGGAACTTGCGGCCGATGCCGAGCTGCGCGATCTCGGCCTCCTTGTGGCGCAGCAGGTCGATGGTGCTGCCGAAGAACACCGTGCCCTCGTCGGGCCGGGTCTTGCCGGTGATGATGTCCATCATCGTGGTCTTGCCCGCGCCGTTGGGGCCGATGATGCAGCGCAGCTCGCCCGGGGCGATGTCGAGCGAGAGCTTATTGATCGCCTTGAAGCCGTCGAAGCTCACGCTCACGTCTTCCAGGTAGAGGATGCGGCCGTGCGTGACGTCGACCTCGCCGGGCGTGGCGATGCGGCCGAAGCCGGCAGCACGGCCGCCCGATTCGGTGTTGCCGCTCGCGCCGTGCAGGCCCTTGGCGCGCGCCGCGCGCTCGGCGCCGGCTTCCATCAGGTCGGGCGTCATGCGCGGGCTCCCTTCACTTCGGCCGCCAGCGGCGCATGCAGCGACGCGGGCTCCATGCCCTGCGCGGCGGCGAGCGCGCGCTGCGCCTCCTCGCGGCCGGCACCCGGTGCGGCGGGTTCCGCCTTCTTCGCCTTCCCGCGCGAGAGCCATTGGCGCGCCAGCCCCACGATGCCGTTCGGCAGGAACAGCGTGACGGCGATGAACAGCGCGCCGAGGAAGTACAGCCAGTACTCGGGATAGGCCACCGTGAGCCAGCTCTTCGCGCCGTTGACGATGAAGGCGCCGAGGATCGGCCCGACCAGCGTGGCACGTCCGCCCACTGCGGCCCAGATCGCGATCTCGATCGAGTTGGCCGGGCTCATCTCGCCCGGGTTGATGATGCCGACCTGCGGCACGTAGAGCGCGCCCGCCACGCCGCACATCACGGCCGAGATCACCCAGATCGTGAGCTTGTACGGCAGCGGGTTGTAGCCCGAGAACATCACGCGCGACTCCGCGTCGCGGATCGCCTGCAGCACGCGGCCGAACTTGCTCGCGATCAGCCACTTCGCGAACAGGAAGAAGCCCAGCAGCGTGGCGCCCGTGAGCGCGAACAGCGTCATGCGCATCTGCTGCGTCGCGATCGGAATGCCGAGGATGCGCTTGAAGTCGGTGAAGCCGTTGTTGCCGCCGAAGCCGGTCTCGTTGCGGAAGAACAGCAGCATCGCCGCGAAGGTCAGCGCCTGCGTGATGATCGAGAAGTACACGCCCTTGATGCGCGAGCGGAAGGCGAAGAAGCCGAACACGAAGGCGATCAGCCCCGGAACCGCGACGATCAGCACCAGCGTGGCGACGAAGCTGTCGCTGAAGCTCCAGTGCCAGGGCAGCGTCTTCCAGTCGAGGAACACCATGAAGTCGGGCAGTTCGCTCTTGTAGTTGCCGTCGCGGCCGATCTGGCGCATGAGGTACATGCCCATCATGTAGCCGCCGAGCGCGAAGAAAAGCCCGTGGCCCAGCGAAAGGATGCCGGTGTAGCCCCAGATCAGGTCCATCGCGAGCGCGCAGATCGCGTAGCACATGATCTTGCCGACGAGCGCGACGGCGTAGTCGCTCATGTGCAGCGGGCTGCCCGCGGGCACCCAGATGTTGAGCACGGGCGCCACCGCGCAGACCACGATCAGCGCGACGAAGAAGGCCGTCCAGCCCTTGCCGCTCAGGAGCGGCCCTTTGGTTGGGAGTACGACCTTGCTCATGCCTCTGCGCTCCGGCCTTTCATGGCGAAGATGCCCTGGGGCCTCTTTTGAATGAAGATGATGATGAAGACCAGCACCGCGATCTTCGCGAGCACCGCGCCGGCCCAGCCTTCGATGAACTTGTTGAGGATGCCCAGGCCCAGCGCCGCGTACACCGTGCCCGCGAGCTGGCCCACGCCGCCCATCACGACCACCATGAAGCTGTCGACGATGTAGCTCTGGCCCAGGTCCGGACCGACGTTGCCGATCTGGCTCAGCGCGCAGCCCGCGAGACCCGCGATGCCCGAGCCAAGCGCGAAGGCGTAGGTGTCGATGCGCGCGGTGTTCACGCCCATGCACGAGGCGATCGGGCGGTTCTGCGTGACGCCGCGCACGAACAGGCCGAGGCGCGTGCGGCCGATCAGCCAGCCCATGGCGACGAGCACCAGCGCCGCGAAGACGATGATGCAGATGCGGTTCCACGGCAGCGTGACGTTGCTCAGCATGGTGAAGCCGCCGCTCATCCAGGCCGGGTTCTCCACGCCCACGTTCTGCGCGCCGAAGATCGAGCGCACCAGTTGCTGCAGCATCAGGCTGATGCCCCAGGTGGCGAGCAGCGTCTCCAGCGGCCGGCCGTAGAGGAAGCGGATCACGCCGCGCTCGAGCACCACGCCCACGAGGGCCGAGCTCAGGAAGGCGACCGGAATGGCCGCCACGAGGTACCAGCCGAACGCGGCCTCGGGCATGTAGCGCTGGAACAGGCCCTGCATCACGTAGGTGGCGTAGGCGCCGATCATCATCAGCTCGCCGTGCGCCATGTTGATCACGCCCATCAGGCCGTAGGTGATCGCGAGGCCGAGCGCGGCGAGCAGCAGCACCGAGCCCAGGCTCACGCCGCTGAAGACCGCGTTGATGCGGTCGCCCCAGACCAGCGCGCCGTCGATGCGCGCGATCGAGGCGGTGATCGCAGCCTTCACGTCGGCATCGGTCTCGTCGGCGAGGCGCTGGTTGAGCAGCAGCTTGGTGTCGGGGCTGCTGTGGGCGCCGAGCTCCTTCGCGGCCGCGAGGCGCCGCGCCTGGTCGGCGCTGCCGAGCAGGCTCGCCGCGCGCACGAGTTCGAGCCGCGCCCTGATGCCGGCATCGGTCTCGGCGGCCAGCGCCTTCTCGACCATCGGCAGGCGCGATTCGTCGGGCTCCTTGAACAGCGCCTGCGCCGCCTCGGCGCGCACCGCGGCGTCCTTGCTCGTGAGCTTGAGCGCAGCCTGCGCGGCATCGAGCGCGCCGCGCATCAGGTTGTTGTTGACCACGTCCTCGGCGTTGTCGGGCAGCGCGAGCGCCTCGCCGCTCACCGGGTCGTAGGCCTTGTCGTCCTTGATCACGAAGACCTTGTCTTCGGTGTACTTGACCGCGTCCTCGGACATGGCCTGGATGAAGGCCGCCGTCTTCTCGTCGGCCGTGAGCACGGCCTGGTTCAGCGCCGTGATGCGTGATTCGGAATCGCCCGAGGCGATGGCCTTGGCCTCGTCGGCGGTCAGTGCGTGGACAGGCGCCGCCAGCAGCAGCAGCAGCAGCGCCGTCGCGCAGGAGCAAATGGAGCGCAGTAGAAGTTGCACGGCGTTTTCTCATCCGGGAAACACCGCGGAACCGGCTTTGCCGGGCCGCAGGTGTTGCCCCCGGTAGGGGGTTGGCGAAGCGACACGAAGTGCGCGCAGCCTGGGGGCGAGCCCAGTTACATCGACTTGCCGGCGGGCTGGTCCGGCTTCTTGTCGTTGCCTTCGATGTACGGGCTCCAGGGCTTGGCCTTGACCGGGCCCGGCGTCTTCCACACCACGTTGAACTGGCCGTCGGCCTTGATCTCGCCGATAAACACGCTCTTGTGCAGGTGGTGGTTCTTCTCGTCCATCTTCGAGACGATGCCCGAGGGTGCGGTGAAGGTCTGGCCGGCCATGGCGGCGATCACCTTGTCGGTGTCGGTGGACTTGGCCTTCTCGACCGCCTGCTTCCACATGTGGATGCCGATCCAGGTGGCTTCCATCGGGTCGTTGGTCAGCGGCTTGTCCTTGTGGCCCGCGATGTTCTTGGCCTTGGCGTAGTCGCTCCACTGCTTGATGAAGGCGGTGTTGGTCGGGTTCTTGATCGACATGAAGTAGTTCCATGCCGCGAGGTGGCCCACGAGCGGCTTGGTGTCCACGCCGCGCAGCTCTTCCTCGCCGACCGAGAAGGCCACCACCGGCACGTCCTTGGCCTTGAGGCCGGCGTTGCCGAGTTCCTTGTAGAAGGGCACGTTGGAGTCGCCGTTGATGGTCGACACCACGGCCGTCTTGCCGCCGGCCGAGAACTTCTTGATGTCGGCGACGATGGTCTGGTAGTCGCTGTGGCCGAAGGGGGTGTACTTCTCGTCGATGTCCGACTCCTTCACGCCCTTGCTCTTGAGGTAGGCGCGCAGGATCTTGTTGGTGGTGCGCGGGTAGACGTAGTCGGTGCCCAGCAGCACCCAGCGCTTGGCGCCGCCGCCTTCCTTGCTCATCAGGTAGTCGACCGCGGGAATGGCCTGCTGGTTGGGCGCGGCGCCGGTGTAGAAGACGTTCTTCGAGAGCTCTTCACCTTCGTACTGCACGGGGTAGAACAGCAGGCCGTTCATCTCCTCGACCACGGGCAGCACCGACTTGCGCGACACCGAGGTCCAGCAGCCGAAGATCACCGACACCTTGTCCTGGCCGAGCAGCTGCTTGGTCTTCTCGGCGAACAGCGGCCAGTTGGAGGCCGGGTCGACCACCACGGGCTCGAGCTGCTTGCCGAGCACGCCGCCCTTCTTGTTGATGTCGTCGATGGCCATCAGCACCGTGTCCTTGAGCACGGTCTCCGAAATGGCCATGGTGCCCGAGAGCGAATGCAGCACGCCGACCTTGATGGTGTCGGCAGCGAATGCGGGCGCAGCAGAAATGCTGGCCAGCGCGACGGCGGCGGTGAGCGCCTTGAGGGTGAAACGACGTTGCATGTGGACTCCTGCTCCGGGGTGGTTTGAACCTGTCGCCGGCGCTTTTGCCGGCGTGGGAGCGAGTCTGCGGAATGCACCATCGCGGTGAAATACGCCGGGTGGCGTACATGGCGACTGCCCGCGGGGCCGAGCGGCGCCATGCGCGGCGCGGCGAAGCGACGCGCTTCAGGCCGCGATCTGCGCCTTGAACTGCGCAGCGGCGAAGGCCCAGCTCATGCGCGTGGCATCCGGTCCCTCGGGGTCGCTGAACAGCAGCTTGGGCGCCCCGCCGCTCCACGAATGCCCGAGGCCTTCGACCTCGCACAGCGTGACGAGCGTGCGCCCCTTGCGCTTGAAGCTGGTGACGCGCATCGGCCGGCGCTTGCCGCGGCGCACCTCGCGCGCGAGCCCGGGCTTGGCGCCCAGCGCCGTGGCCCAGACGGCCGCGCTGTTGACGGCGTTGCTGGGGGCCACGACCGTGTCGGCGTCGCCGTGCAGCACCAGCATCGGCGGCAGGGTCGCGAACACCGCCGCCGCGCCCATCGCCTTGCCGACGGCCGTGCTGGGCATCGGCGGCACGTTCCGCCCGCGCATGGCGCCGAGCGCCGTGGCCGACGAGCTCGCCGCGCCGGGCGCCACGCCCGAATGCATCACCACGGCACGAAAGCGCAGCGGATACCGCGTGGCGAGCAGCGCGGCCATGCTGGCGCCGGCAGAAAGGCCGGCGAGCGCGACCCGGCTGCGGTCCGCGGGGTACAGCATGCAGGCCTGGTCGACGGCCGCCATCAAGGTGGCAGCCTCGGCGTCGGCCTTGCCGGAGCGCCGCTCGTACCAGTTCCAGCAGCCCTGCGGATGGGCGAGGCGGTCCTGTTCGGGATAGAGCACCAGAAAGCGCTCCCGCGCCGCAAGGGCGTTCATGCGCGTGCTGGCCGCGAAATCGCGCCCGGTCTGGCCGCAGCCGTGCAGCATGACCATGAGCGGCAGGCGTTCGCCGGGCTGCAGCTTCAGATCGGCCGGCCGGAACAGGTGGTAGCCGCGCGCCCCGCCGGGCCCGATCGCCATGCCGCTGAGCCAGTCGCCCCGGCCCGGCGGCGGCTTGAGCCGCTTGGCGGTCGCCCGCTGCACCTGGCCCGCGATGCGCCGGCTGTTGCCGAGCGTGGCCTTGGTGAGCGCCCGCAGGTTGCGCTCGTAGGCGCGGGCGAACAGTGCAGCGGTGGAAAGACGGGGCATGGGTGCAGTGTGCCAGCCCCTCCGGTCAGTAGATCTCGGGGACCATCATGCTCGCGGGCACCGGCTGCCGCAGGTAGTCGGCATGGCGTTCGCGCGCGGGCAGTTCGACGGGCGGATGCGGCACCTCCTGGTAGGGCAGCTGGCCGAGCAGATGGCTGATGCAGTTGAGCCGCGCCTTCTTCTTGTCGACCGCCTGCACCACCCACCAGGGCGCCTCGGGGATGTGCGTGCGCTCGAGCATGATTTCCTTCGCCTTGGTGTATTCCTCCCAGCGGCGGCGGCTCTCGAGGTCCATCGGGCTCAGCTTCCACTGCTTGAGCGGGTCGTGGATGCGGCCGAGAAAGCGCATGTGCTGCTCGTCGTCGGTGATGGAGAACCAGTACTTGATGAGCTTGATGCCCGAGCGCACGAGCATCTTCTCGAACTCGGGCACGGTGCGGAAGAATTCCTCGTACTCGTCGTCGGTGCAGAAGCCCATCACGCGCTCGACGCCGGCGCGGTTGTACCAGCTGCGGTCGAAGAGCACCATCTCGCCCGCGGCCGGCAGGTGCGCCGCATAGCGCTGGAAGTACCACTGCGTGCGTTCGCGATCGTTGGGCGCGGGCAGCGCCGCCACGCGCGCCACGCGCGGATTCAGGCGCTGGGTGATGCGCTTGATGACACCGCCCTTGCCCGCCGCGTCGCGGCCCTCGAAAAGAATGACCACCTTCTGCCTGCTGTGCTGCACCCAGTCCTGCAGCTTGACCAGTTCGCCCTGCAGGCGGAACAGCTCCTTGAAATAGAGCTGCCGCGCGGCCTTGTCGCCGGCGCGCACGCCCTGGCCCGCCTCGTCGATGTCGCGGTCCTCAATCTCGAGTTCGAGCTCCTCGTCGTAGCTGTCGATCAGGTCGCGCGCGATGCGCTGCATCAGGTCTTCGTGGTCCGGCGTCGGCATCGTCATGGCAGGCAAGGGAAGTCGCATGGAACGGGGCATGCTGCCCGGCCCGGATGACGGTTGCGTGACGGCCGGCCGCGGCTGACACGAAGTTGTCACACGGGGCGAACACCATGTTCCCACGCCACCAACGCACACGCAAGACCTTGCCGGCACTCCATGACCTGGCCGCCAATTCGTACGGCGGCGACGAAGCCGGGCTGATCTGCGGCTACCTGTTCGACACCGACGCGCCCGCGCCGGTGCACGCGATCGACTCGACGCAGGCCGCGGCCTGGCTCGGCGCCGAACCGCCGGCCGGCCCCGCCTTCCTCTGGCTGCACTTCAACCTGAGCCACGCCCAGGCCGAGCGCTGGCTGCTGCGCCATGCGCGGCTCTCCGACGCCTTCTACGAAGCGCTGCACGAGGGCCTGCCCTCCACGCGCATCGAGCGCGCCGACGACTCGCTGATCGCGGTCATCAACGACGTGCATTTCGAATTCAGCTTCGAGCCCTCGGACATCTCCACGCTCTGGATCAGCGTCGGGCCGCGGCTCGTGGTCACGGCGCGCGCCAAGCCGCTGCGCTCGGTCGATGCGCTGCGCACTGCAGTGAAGGCCGGCGACGCGCCGCGTTCGAGCACCGAGCTGCTCGAGCATCTGCTGCGCGCGCAGGCCGACGTGCTGGTGAAGATCGTGCGCGGCGTCACGGCCCGCATCGACCGCATCGAGGACGAGCTGCTCGCGGGTCGGCTCGACCACAAGCGCGCGCGGCTCGGCGTGCTGCGCCGGCTGCTGGTGCGGCTGCAGCGGCTGCTCGCGCCGGAGCCGGCCGCCCTGTTCCGCCTGCTGCAGGGGCCGCCGGCCTGGATGGCCGAACCCGATGCGCAGGCGCTGCGCGCCTCGACCGAGGAGTTCTCGGTGGTGCTGCGCGACATGCAGGCATTGCAGGAGCGCATCAAGCTGCTGCAGGAAGAAATCGCCGCCAACGTGAACGAGGACAACAACCGCAGCCTGTTCGTGCTCACGGTGGTGACGGTGCTCGCGCTGCCGATCAACATCCTCGCGGGCCTGTTCGGCATGAACGTGGGCGGCATCCCGCTGGCGGAGCACAGGCACGGCTTCTGGATCGTGGTGGCGATCGTCGCGAGCTTCACCGCGGTGGCCGCCTGGGCGGCTTTTCGCAAGAAGCGCTAGCGCCCATGGCACGTTGCATTAATGCTATTTATTTAATAGCAACCCCAATAGCATCCATGCGCCCGCATCGGCGTTCCATACCCAATAGAATGCCGTGGTGTCCTCCATTCTCAACGCCGATCTGCACTGCCATTCCGTGGTCTCGGACGGCACGCTGACGCCCGAAGAACTGGCCGCGCGCGCCGCGGCCAACGGCGTGGAGCTGTGGGCGCTGACCGACCACGACGAGATCGGCGGCCAGCACCGCGCGGCCGCCGCGGCCCGCGCGCACGGGATGCGCTACCTGACAGGCACCGAGATCTCGGTCACCTTCGCCAACGAGACCGTGCACATCGTGGGCCTGGGTTTCGACCCCGACGACGCCGCGATGACCCAGGGCCTGTACGACACCCGGGGCGGCCGAGGCAAGCGCGCGATGGAGATGGCCGAGGGGCTGGCGCGCGTGGGCATCCACGGGGCCTACGAAGGCGCGCTCAAGTTCGTCGGCAACCCCGAACTGATCTCGCGCACGCATTTCGCGCGCTTCCTGGTCGAGCAGGGCCACTGCCGCGACACGCCCGAGGTGTTCCGCAAGTTCCTGACCGAAGGCAAGCCCGGCTACGTGCCGCACCGCTGGGCCACGCTGAAGGACGCGGTGCAATGGATCACGGCCGCCAAGGGCATGGCGGTCATCGCCCACCCCGGGCGCTACAAGTTCACCGCGAACGAGGAATACGCGCTGTTCCTCGAGTTCAAGGCGCATGGCGGGCAGGCGATCGAGGTCGTCACCGGCAGCCATACGACGGCCGAATATGTCGAGTACGCCGACAAGGCGCTCGAGTTCGATTTCGCCGCCTCGCGCGGCAGCGATTTCCACAGCCCCGACGAAAGCCACTGCGACCTCGGCCAGCTGCCACCGTTGCCCGGTGCGCTCACGCCGGTGTGGGAACTGCTCAGCGACCGCATCCAGCAGTGAGCCAGTCCCCCGGGCCCGGCACCGACAGCGCGGCCACCGCGGCACTGGCCCAGGCGCGCGCCGCGGCGCGCGAGACGCGCGACCTCGAATCCGAACGCATCCTCGCGGGCATCGGCATGGTGCTGGTGGCGGTGGCCTGCTTCGCCACGCTCGACACGGCCACCAAGACCTCGACCGCCGCGGTGCCGATCCTGATGGGCGTCTGGTTCCGCTATGCCTTCCAGGCCGTGGCCACCACGGCCGTGCTGCTGCCGATGCATGGCGTCGCGCTGCTGCGCACGCAGCACCCGCGCTACCAGTTGCTGCGCGGCGCGCTGCTGCTGGCCTCGAGCACGCTGGCCTTCCTGAGCCTGCGCTACATGCCGCTGGCCGAGTTCACCTCGATCGTGCTGATCGCGCCGCTGGTCATCACGCTGCTCGCGGCCACCACGCTCAAGGAGCGCGTCTCGGCGCTGCGCTGGACGCTCGTGGCCGGCGGCTTCGCCGGCACGCTGGTGATCCTGCGCCCCGGCGGCGACGCCTTCAGCTGGGCCGTGCTGCTGCCGATCGGCCTGGTGCTGACCAACGCCTGGTTCCAGGTGCTCACGAGCAAGCTGGCGCAGACCGAGAGCCCGCTCACGATGCACTTCTACACCGGCTGGGTCGGCACGCTGCTCGCGTCGCTCGCGCTGCCCTTCGTGTGGACCGCCCTGCCCTCGTGGCACTGGTGGGCGCTGCTGTGCCTGATGGGCTTCATGGGCACGGTGGGGCACTTCATCCTGATCCTCGCCTACCAGCGCGCGCCGGCCTCCACGCTCACGCCCTACCTCTACGCGCAGATCGCGTTCGCGATGCTCGGCGGCTGGCTGGTGTTCTCGCACGTGCCCGACCGCTTCTCGCTGATCGGCATGGCGATGATCGCCGTCTGCGGCGCCGCCGGCGCCTGGCTCACGGTGCGCGAGCGCCGCGTGCCGATCGAACCCGCTGAATCCTGACCCGGAGTCCTCCCCATGGCCCAGTTCTTCGAAGTCCATCCCGACAACCCGCAGCAGCGCCTGCTCAAGCAGGCCGCCACGCTACTGCAGCGCGGCGAGATCGTGGCGGTGCCCACCGATTCGAGCTATGCGCTCGCCTGCCATCTCGACGACAAGGACGCGGTCGACGCGCTGCGCCGCATCCGGCAGGTCGACGAGAAGCACCACCTGACGCTGATCTGCCGCGACCTCAGCGAACTGGCCAACTACGCGCGCGTCGACAACAAGCAGTACCGGCTGCTGAAGGCGGCCACGCCCGGCCCCTACACCTTCCTGCTCGAAGCCACCAAGGAAGTGCCGCGCCGCGTGAGCCACCCGCAGCGCAAGACCATCGGCCTGCGCGTGCCCGACCACCGCGTGCTCGGCGAACTGCTCGCACTGCATGGCGCACCGCTGCTGGCCACCACGCTGATCCCGCCCGGCGAGACCGAGGCGATGAACGATGCACAGGCGATCCGCGAGCGCTTCGAGAAGCAGATCGCCGCCGTGATCGACGCGGGCGCCTGCCCTTCGCAACCCACCACCGTGGTCGATCTCACGCCGATGGGCACGGGCGACGAGCCCCTGGTCGTGCGCCAGGGCCGCGGCGCGCTGGCGGTGCTCGGCCTCTGACGAGCGGCATCGAAGCCTTCACGCTGTCTGACACAATCGCCCAGTGGATATCTCCAACCTCATACAGACCGTCCTGATCTACGCACTGCCGGTGATCTTCGCCATCACCGTGCACGAGGCGGCGCACGGCTATGTGGCACGCCACTTCGGCGACAACACCGCCGAAGTCATGGGCCGCGTGACCCTCAATCCGATGAAGCACATCGATCCCATCGGGACCATCCTGATGCCGCTGATGCTCTATTTCGCGACCTCCGGTGCCTTCCTTTTCGGGTATGCCAAACCGGTGCCGGTGAACTTCGGCCGGCTGCGCCATCCGAAGCGCGACATGATCTGGGTGGCGCTGGCGGGCCCCGCATCGAACTTCGTGCAGGCCATCCTGTGGGCACTGCTGCTGGTGGCATTGCTGGCCGCGGGCGTCGACGAGACCTTTTTCATCAAGATGGCGCAGGGCGGCGTGCTGGTCAACCTCGTGATGTGGGCCTTCAACCTCTTTCCGCTGCCGCCGCTCGACGGCGGCCGCGTGCTCGCGGGCCTGCTTCCCAACGGACCGGCGCAGAATTTCCTCGCGCGCATCGAGCCCTTCGGCTTCTTCATCGTGATGGGCCTGGTGCTCGCGGGCATCGTCAGCACCTTCTGGCTGCGTCCGCTGATGGATGCCGGATACGCCGTCCTGAACCTGCTTATTTCCCCGCTCACGGCTTTGCTGCGTTAAGTTCCTTCTCTCATGGCTACGTCTTCCTCCGCTCCCCTGCGCGTCCTGACCGGCATCACGCCGTCGGGCACGCCGCACCTCGGCAACTACGTCGGCTCGATCCGCCACTCGGTGCGGCAGAGCGTGGCGCCGGGCGTGGAGAGCTTCTTCTTCCTGGCCGACTACCACGCACTCATCAAGGTGCAGGACCCGGCGCTGATCCAGCGCTCCACGCTCGAGATCGCCGCGAGCTGGCTCGCCTGCGGGCTCGATCCCGAGCGCGTGACCTTCTACCGCCAGTCGGACATCGTCGAGATCCCCGAGCTCACGTGGTTCCTCACCTGCGTGACCGGCAAGGGCGTGCTCAACCGCGCCCATGCCTACAAGGCCCAGCTCGACAAGAACATCGCCAAGGGCGAGGACCCGGACGCCGACGTGACGGCCGGCCTCTTCATGTACCCGGTGCTCATGGGCGCCGACATCCTGATGTTCAACGCGCACAAGGTGCCCGTGGGCCGCGACCAGGTGCAGCACATCGAGATGGCGCGCGACATGGCGCAGCGCTTCAACCACCAGTACGGCGAGCACTTCACGCTGCCCGAGGCCGAGATCGACGACGCCGTCGCCACCCTGCCCGGCCTCGACGGCCGCAAGATGAGCAAGAGCTACGGCAACACCATCCCGATGTTCGCGCCGCGCGCCCAGTTGCAGAAGCAGATTGCAAGCATCGTGACCGACTCGCGCGCACCGGGCGAGCCCAAGGAGACCGAGGGCTCGGCGCTGTTCCAGATCTACCAGGCCTTCGCGAGCGCCGAAGAGACCGAGACCCTGCGCCGTGCCTATGCCGATGGCATCGCCTGGGGCGACGCCAAGCAGCTGCTGTTCGAGCGCATCGACCGCGAAGTGGCGCCGCTGCGCGAGCGCTACGAAGCGCTCATGAACGACCCGGCGCAGATCGAGCGCATCCTGCTCGCCGGCGCCGAGAAGGCGCGCCTGCTCTCGCGCCCCTTCATGACCGAGCTGCGCCACGCGGTCGGGCTGCGCAACCTGGCGGCGGGCCGCGACAAGGGCGGCGCGCGCAAGGCGGCCAAGGCCTCGAAGCCGAGCTTCAAGCAGTACCGCGAGCGCGACGGCATGTTCTATTTCAAGCTGCTCGACGCGCAGGGCACCGCCTTGCTGCAGAGCCGCGGCTTCGTCTCGCCGCAGGAGGCGGGGCGCGCCATTGCCGCCCTGCAGCAGCAGCGCGGCGCGGCGCTGTCCGCGCTCGCGGACCAGCTCGAGCCGGCGGGCACGGAAGAATTGCGCGCTGCGAGCGAAGCGCTGGAAGCACTGGCGGAGGCGGCATCCGCTGGCAACGGAAGCTGAGCTCCCTCCCGCGGCCGAGTGCCGGAGAGTGACCAGAAGAGAAGACGACGGGCGATCACCAACGAGGAAGAAAACATGAGCATTTATGTCATCGACGACCACCCCCTGATGCGCGACGCGATCGTGATGGTGCTGCGACGCCTTCGGCCGGCCGAGAACATCGTTGAACTCGACCGCCTCGACAAGCTCGCGGGCTCCGTGGCGCAGCGCGGCGCGCCCACGCTGTTCTGCCTCGACCTGAAGCTGCCGGACACCAACGGCGTCTCGGGCGTGGTCGCGGTCAAGCAGGTCTATCCGAACGTGCCGATCGCCGTCTACTCGGCGGCGCCGGCCGCGGACATGGAAGACGCCTGCATCGAAGCGGGCGCCGACACCTACATCGAGAAGTCGGCGAGTTCGGCCGAGCTCGCGGCGGCGCTGCGCGGCCTGCTGATGGCCGGCTCCGAGGAAGCCGACGAGCCGGCCCTGGCGAGCAACAGCAAGCTCTCGAAGCGCCAGACGCAACTGATCGCGATGCTCGACAAGGGCATGAGCAACCGCGACATCGCGACCGACCTCGAGATCAGCGAGCACACGGTCAAGGTGCACCTGTGGCGCCTGTTCCGCCGGCTGGGCGTGAAGAGCCGCACGCAGGCGCTGCACTACGCGCGCACGAACGGCTTGCTGTCGTCGGGGAACTGAGGAGGCACTGCCCTTCGCGGGCGGGCAACACCGGCACGGACGGCGCCTCGCGTCGAGGCGGGGCTCCCGCTGCAGAAACCGCGCTTCGGCGCGGTTTTGCGTTGGTGGGTGCGTAGGGTGGAAAGGCGCGGCTTGCTTGCGATCAGCCGCCGGAGGCGCTGACGCGGGCCTGCGCCACCGCCTCGTCGGCGTCGTGCAGCGCCACGCGGAAGACGCTGCCGCTGCCCAGGCGCGAGCGCACGCTGACCGGATGGCCGAGCACGTGCGAGAGCCGCGCGACGATCGCGAGGCCGAGGCCGAAGCCGTCCGAGGTGCCGGCGTGGTCGGCCACCTTGTAGAACTCCAGGAACACGTCGCGCAGATGCTCGGGCGCGATGCCGATGCCGGTGTCCCACACTTCCACCCTGAGGCCGTCGCGCGTCTGGCGCGAGGCCAGCAGCACGCCGCCATGGGTGGTGTACTTGATCGCGTTCGCGAGCAGGTTGCCGATCATGCGGCGCACGCGGATCGGATCGGTGAGGAAGCTGCCTTCCGTCACGTGCACGCGGAAATCGAGCCCGCGGCTCTCGGCCACCGGGCGGTACTGCAGTTCGAGGTCGTGCAGCAGCTCGGCCACGTCGACGCGCTCGATGTGCAGCCGCACCTGCCCCGAGTCGATGCGCGCGAGGTCGAACATCGAATCGAAGAGCGCGTTCACCGCATGCGTGGCGCGCACGATCTTGGGCGCGAGTTCGAGCACCAGTTCCGGCTCGTTGCGCAGCCAGTCGGCGTAGAGCGACAGCGCCAGCACCGGTTGCCGCATGTCGTGCGCGGCGCTCGCGAGGAAGCGGTTCTTCATCGCCACGGCCGACACCGCGGCCTGCCGCTGCTGCGTGAGCGACTTGATCAGGATGTGGTTGTGGAACAGCAGCTCCAGGCTGTTGCGCGCCGTCTCGTGGATGTGGCGGCCGGCGCGCAGCAGCAGGAACCAGTGCAGCATCGGCAGGATCGGCATCAGGTAGCCGTACTGGAAATGCGGCTCCTCGATGTTGAGGCTCACGAGCCGGATCAGCACCGCGCCGAGCATCGTGATGAACAGCGTGTTGACGTAGCGCTTGAGCAGCGGCGGATGCAGCGCCAGGCCGTTGAGCGGAAAGGTGCCCACCCCGGCCACGATCAGCCAGCTCATGAACTGGTTGACCTGGGGCGTGCGCTCGAAGAACAGCAGGATCGACAGGCCCCAGACGATCGCGCTGGTGCTCCAGACGAAGCCATAGCGCTCGGTGAACTGCAGCTGCGCCGAGGCGCTGCGCCCCGCATAGCGCACCGCATAGACCCGCGCGCCCCATGCGCGGCAGATGGTGGCGATGAGGCCGGCCGCGAGCCAGGTGAGCAGTTCCCACCGCGGCACGTAGCTCCAGTTCAGGCCGACCATGGCGGGCATCAGCGCCGCCGACACGAGGTAGGAACCGCGCGCGGAACGCATCAGGCTGCGGATCAACTCGCCGCGGACCCACGATTCGGCTTCGTCTGCGGAGGCCGGAACCGGTGTCACGCTCGTGATCGACGGATTGGCCATGTGGCGCTGGGCCTCCTCGTTGTTGAAATAGCGATCGCTCGCAGGATCGAAATGACGGCGATCTTAACGGGCCATTCCACCAGCGTCGTCATAGCCCGCACGGCACGCCTGTATCGGGCGTGCACAAGGACGGTGACGTCAAAGCTCGAGCCACGGATGGCGGAGTGTCAGCTCGACCCTCAGTCTCTCCGTGGCAGCAATCGTGTCGGTACGCAGCATCGAAGCTCCGTGCACGCGGTAGCGGCACAGGATCTCCGGCACAAAGATCGCCTCCATCCCGTGGTCCACGAATTTGCACCAGAAATCGAAATCCTCCCATCCGCTTTCGATGTGAGAGTAGCCACCCACCTGTGACCACGACCGCTTGGAGATCAATGCCATCGCATCGACATAATTGCCGGATCGGAAAAGATTCTTGCTCCATACATCCGCCAGCCCCAATCCGGTCTGGTTGCCGAAGAGTTCGATCTGAGAATATGCCGCATCGTATTCGCGGCCGTTGAAAGCCTCCAGCAGCCGTTCGAGCGCTCTAGGGTAAATCTGGTTATCCGCGTCGATGACGAATACAGGGTCCGTCCGGGCGTACTCGAAGGGCAGTATTTCGGGCCTCGGCCAACCCCTGGTTCTGAACATGCCGAAGCAATGAAACCCGATCGAACCGGGCACTGTTCAGCTCCATCCAGCGTCTTGTGACGTCGACGGAGTCGTCGCGTACGGAATGGTCATCCACCACGATCAACTCGAGATCTTGATGTGTCTGCGCCGATATCGAGTCCAAGCACTCTATGACGAACTGCGCGTAATTGTAGAGGCTGACCGCTACAGTGATGCCGCGCGCTTCGGGCCGAGCGCGATGGACTTTCTCGTAGACCACTTCATGGCGAATCAGCCGAGGCGTCATTCGGATATTCACTGCTGAATACTTTCGTGTTGCGCCAAAAAGGCCAAGAGAGTGTCGATTTTTGCCGTCTTTCGCAGTTCGTGGGATAGCAGCGCTGCTGCGTTCTCTCGGACTCTCATGCTTTCGACCTGCCCATCGACATCGAACATCAACCAATCCAGCAACGCCGGAAGATGTCGGGCATCTTCCTGAAAGAAATGCTGTCCCGGTTTGAACTCTGGATGGGGCAAACATGGATCAGTGACAACCAAAGCGCCCGATGCCATGCCCTGCCGAACCATCCGATGCCACTCGAAGTAGGGAAACTCGTCTCGGTGGATATTGAGACTGATCTTCGATTGCCCAGCGACATGCCCAGCCAGCCGAGTCAACGATTGATTCTCCGCTTCCGCACGGATAGGGCCGCGCGACGCACGACGGTAGTAAATGAATGAAGGAATTCTGGCAAAAAAACCAGCGTTGCGAGCAAAGAATGCATCTCTTCGCGCACTCTCGCTGCCGAAAAAAGAAACACTGATAGGGCGTGCGGACCAATCGGGGGCGCGCGAGTCCCTGTTTCTCGCCTGCGCGGGGAGGCTTTTGAAAAGCGGATGGTCCACATCCGCTTCATCCAGGGCGTAGGCCTGAACCTTCGAGCTCGGCTCAAAGTGCAGCGCTGGCAGCCCGGCCTGCGCAAGCAAGCAGCTCACTTGTGGCGAAAGATCCAGGATGCCGCGGGACATCAACAGCGCAGGCAGGGCTCGCGCGAACCAGGGCGTCTGCAACTGCTCCGTGTTGAGCATGAAAGAGTTGGCCACGAAAGAGCCTTCCATCCACCTCGGTCCTTGACCAAGGATGAAGAACTCATGAGGCGCCACCACGATCCCCAAGGACATCTCTGCTCTCGATTCCGCCCGCTCGTCCAGCAGTGCAACCTTCACGCCTGCACTGCGGAGGTCTGCCGCAAGGTCCTCGGCAATCTCTTTCATGAAAATGTTGCCTAGAGAGCTCACGTAGATCGAGATGCACTTCTCCTGAAGGCTGGATACGAGCGCCGTCCGATCCACAGTCGCATCGAGAGCGAATGCTTCCGGCGCGGAAAGCGACATGGATCCGAGTGCGCGGGCAATTTCTTCTCGCCTGAACGCGGCACGCCCCTCCAGCGCAGCCCAGGCCTCGTCGCGAGCCGCGGATCCCGCGGTCCCCATGCCTGCTCGCAGTCCGCCATGGCCTGGATTCAGGAACATTGCCAGCTTCTCGAATCTGCGAATGCCGACTTCTGCGAGTTCTCGAGAGACTCCGGGAAGACGGGAACTAACCGATTCTTGCTGCCGCATATTTGGTCGTCACAACAATAGATACTTGAACGGGCCGGCCGCAAACCTCGTCAGTTGCTTTTTCCGATGATCTTTCGGATCTGTTCTTTGAAGCCGCCTGGAATGCCTTCTGCAACCACTCGGAGCGGCCGAGTGATTCGCCAACTGGAGGAGGCAAGCACCTTTTTCAGTTCTGCATGGGTGCGAGCCAGCTCGAGCAGGAGCTCATCTTCACGGTGCTTTCCGGCAAGGCATCTCGCATCGCTGTTTTCAAGCTCGCTTCTCAACTCCCGCATGCTCAGGTCCCACCGGTCCTTTTGCAATCGCAGCGCCCTCTGGTGCTTTTCCCGCTGCGTGGTTTCTCGCTCGAGTGCCTCTTTCAATTCCTGAATGACAGCGCGAGCCTCTTCGAGCTCAAGCCTCCATCGCCGTTCCCGCGCCGACTCATCGGCGTCTGGCAACGTGCCATGGCCTTCAAGGTCCGGTTCGGTCGAATCCGCCGAGGTATTCACGAAAATCGCGTTCGGAAATCGAGATCTCATCGAGTGCTCAAAGACCGCGCGATTTTTGTAATACGCATTTGGCAGCAAATAAACCTTTTTTTTCAAGAAAGCGGACAAGATCGAAACATGCAATCTGTCCGTACGAACCATTTCGAATGGCGCGATGAAGGCAGCCATCGAGTTCGTGGCATGGCCGCAGAATTCCTCGGAAGTCCAAACATCTCCGTTCCATGACATGGAGATATCGACATTTCCCCTCGGTATAGGAATCCGGCCTGCCGCCTCACCATCGGTGCGAAACGCGCTTAGAGAACCGGAACCTGCTTGAAAATACCGGGCAAAAAACGAGTCATCCAGAAAGAATGTGACGTCGTGGGACAAGTGGGTATTCTTCTCCGAGGCCCCGTTCATCAATGCCATGCGATGGGAAACGGGCTCGCGACAGAATACCGTGAGATTCTGCTTGGTACGAGAAAGCACATCCGCAAAGCCCACGATGGTATGGGGCAGCAAGATGATGCGGTCCACCGCTTCGTGACGTCTGATCAGATCCGCCACGTCGTCATATCGGCCTTCCACGAGGTTGCCACCGCCGCCGATCAACACAGTCCCACTTCGAACCGTGTCAGTCTGATGATGCGCCGTGAATTTTATTCCGTACGACTTGAACAACTCGTAGGTTGCATGAGCAATAAATCCGTCACCGGCATTCCCCGATTTCGGGAAAAAGTGAACATGCTCGCCGGCGAGCGACTGCAGCAACAATAAAAATGGATCGTCGGAAAAAGAGGGCAACATTTTACCGCGCTGACATTAAGACAAATCTATTTACCGATCCCGGCAATCAGGACAGGCAGATGCATTTACGCCATGGCGGCGAGCCCGGATACCCGATTCCACCGCGCAGTCCAAGGACAGACTATATCGCCATCGGAAAAAGCAATGACGGGCGAATTCGGCGCGACGAGCAAAAAAAATAGCCCCTTGCGGGGCCATTCTTGGAGGAGAGGGAGGGATTCGAACCCTCGGTACGTTCGCACGTACGCCTGATTTCGAGTCAGGTACATTCGACCACTCTGCCACCTCTCCGGTGCTGTCGAGCCTGCGATTCTAGCAGAGAAATTGAGCGGTTTTGCACGCGGTCGCTCAGGGCCGCAGCGTTTCCAGGCCGCCCAGGTAGGGGCGCAGCGCGGCGGGCACGCGGATCGAGCCGTCCTCGTTCTGGTGGTTCTCTAGCACCGCCACGAGCGTGCGGCCCACGGCCAGGCCGGAGCCGTTGAGCGTGTGGACCAGTTCGTTCTTGCCCTGGGCGTTCTTGAAGCGCGCCTGCAGGCGGCGCGCCTGGAAGGCTTCGCAGTTCGAGACCGAGCTGATCTCGCGGTAGGTGTCCTGCGCCGGCAGCCACACCTCGAGGTCGTAGGTCTTGGTGGCGCCGAAGCCCATGTCGCCGGTGCACAGCAGCACCACGCGGTAGGGCAGCTCCAGCGCCTGCAGCACGGCCTCGGCATGGCCGGTCATCTGCTCGAGCGCTTCGTAGCTCTTCTCGGGGTGCACGATCTGCACCATCTCGACCTTGTCGAACTGGTGCTGGCGGATCATGCCGCGCGTGTCGCGGCCGGCGCTGCCGGCCTCGGAGCGGAAGCACGGCGAATGCGCGGTAAGCCGGATCGGCAGCTGCGACTCGGCCACCACCTCGTCGCGCACGAAGTTGGTGAGCGGCACTTCGGCGGTCGGAATGAGGTAGAGCGCCGAATGGTCGGGCGCGGGCTCGCCGTCCTGACCGCCCTTCTTGGCGGCGAACAGGTCGCCCTCGAACTTCGGCAGCTGGCCGGTGCCGCTCAGGGTGGCGGCGTTGACGATGTAGGGCACGTAGCACTCGGTGTAGCCGTGCTGCTGCGTCTGCATGTCGAGCATGAACTGCGCGAGCGCGCGGTGCAGCCGGGCGATCGGGCCCTTCATCACGGTGAAGCGCGAGCCGGCGAGCTTGGCGCCGGTCTCGAAGTCGAGCCCCAGCGGCGCGCCAAGGTCGACATGGTCCCTGGGCGTGAAGCCCAGCGGCGCGGCCGATGCGCCGGCGCCGCCCTGCGGGCTCCAGCGGCGCTGCTCGACGTTGGCGGTCTCGTCCTCGCCGACCGGCACGCTGGCGTGCGGCAGGTTCGGCACGGCCAGCAGAAGCGCCTGCAGTTCGGGCTGGATCGCGTCGAGGCGCTTCGCGCCCGATTCCTGCTCGGCCTTGAGCGCGTTGACCTCGGCCATCAGCGCATCGACCGATTCGCCCTTGGCCTTCAGCGGGCCGATCTGCTTGTTGAGCACGTTGCGGCGGGCCTGGATTTCCTCGGTGCGGGTCTGCAGGGTCTTGCGCTCGGCCTCGAGCGCGGTGAAGGCCGCGACGTCGAGGTAGGGCTGGTTCTTCTTGCGTTTTTCGAGACCGGCGACGGCCGAGGCCAGGTCTTTGCGGAGCAGGGTGATGTCGAGCATCGGGCGATTTTAGGTGGCCGGGGTTCAGGCCAGCGTGGCGGGATCCACGTTCGCGCCGCAGACGATCAGGCACACCTTCTCGCCTTCGCGCGGCCGGTAGGCGCCGGTCTGCAGCGCGGCGAGCGGCAGCGCGGCGGCCGGCTCGACGGCGAGCTTCATTTCCTTCCAGAGCCACTGCTGGGCGGCGCGAATGGCATCGTCGGACAGCAGCAGCGCGCTCTGCACATGCTGCTGCGTGAGCTCCCAGGCGATGGCGCCGATGCGCCGCGCGCCGAGCGAATCGGCCGCGATGCCGCCGACCTCGACGTCGACCGGCTCGCCGGCCTCGCGTGCGCGAAACAGCGTCGGAGCGCGCTCGGGTTCGAGCGCCACCACGCGGGCTCGCCGCTCGAACCAGCCGGCAAGACCGGCGACCAGCCCGCCGCCGCCCACGCTCACGAGCACCGCGTCGGGCAGTCCGCCCTGCGTCTCGATCTCGTGGCCCAGGGTGCCGGCACCGGCCACGACTTCGGGCTGGTCGTAGGCGTGGGTCAGCAGCGCGCCGGTTTCCTTCTGCCGCGCGAGGCATGCGGCGAGCGCGTCGGCATAGACCTCGCCGACGACCACCACCTCGGCGCCGAGGGCGCGCAGCCGGGCGCGTTTGGCCTCGGGCGAGAGGCCGGGCAGGAACACCTGGCAGCGCACGCCGAGCGCCCGCGCCGCCGCGGCCGTCGCGATGCCCGCGTTGCCGCCCGAGGCGACGACGACGCCGCTTGCCGGAATCTCGTTGGCCAGCAGCCGGTTCATCATGCCGCGCGCCTTGAAGCTGCCGCTCACCTGCAGATGCTCGAGCTTGAGCCAGATCTCGGCCTGCGGAATCTCGAGGCCGAAGGCGCCCGCGGGCAGCTTCCAGAGCGGGGTTTCGCGCAGGAAGCCCGCCGAAGCGGCCTGCAGCCTGCGCACGGCGCCCTCGGTCTCGAGGCGCCAATTGGTTGTCGCGTGAATCAAGAGATGTGTCCCGGTGGTGGAATGTCGTCGAGCTTGAGCCCCTTGGGCAGCGGGAACTTGATGGTCTCCTCGATGCCGTCCATCTTGCGGACCGACACCGCGCCGAAGGCCCGCACGCGCTCGATCACGTCGCGCACCAGGACCTCGGGCGCCGATGCCCCGGCGGTGATGCCGACGCGCGTCTTGCCCTCGAACCACTCGGGCCTGAGTTCCTCGGCCGAATCGACCATGTAGCTCTCGGTGCCGAGGCGCTGCGCGAGTTCGCGCAGGCGGTTGCTGTTGGAACTGGTGGGGCTGCCGACCACGATCACGAGGTCGACCTGCGGGCTGAGGATCTTGACCGCGTCCTGGCGGTTCTGCGTGGCGTAGCAGATGTCCTGCTGCTTGGGTTCGCGCACGCTCGGAAAGCGCGCGCGCACGGCCGCCGCGATCTCGGCCGCGTCGTCGACGCTGAGCGTGGTCTGGGTCACCACCGCGAGCTTCTCGGCCTGCGCGGGCGCGACCCTGGCCACGTCCTCCACGTCCTCGACCAGGTGGATGCCGCTCGAGAGCTGGCCCATCGTGCCCTCGACCTCGGGGTGCCCCTTGTGGCCGATCATGATGAATTCGTAGCCCTCTTTCGCGAGCTTGGCGACCTCGACGTGCACCTTGGTCACGAGCGGGCAGGTGGCGTCGAAGATCTCGAAGCCGCGGTCGCGCGCCTCCTGCTGCACCGCCTTGCTCACGCCGTGGGCGCTGAACACCAGCGTGGCGCCGGGCGGCACCTCGGCCAGGTCCTCGATGAAGATCGCGCCCTTGGCCTTGAGCTCGTTGACAACGTAGGTGTTGTGCACGATCTCGTGACGCACGTAGATCGGCGCGCCGAACTTGGCGATCGCGCGCTCGACGATCTCGATCGCACGGTCCACGCCGGCGCAGAAGCCGCGCGGTTCGGCGAGGATGACTTCCTCGATGCCGGGGTTCATGGCGCCTCCCGAAGCGATGGACGCGGGCACATCACAGCACCCCGATCAGCTTGACTTCGAAGGTCACGGGCTGGCCCGCGAGCGGATGGTTGAAGTCGAAGCGCACCGCCGTCTCGTTCGATTCGACCACTGCGCCCGCATAGCTGCCGGCGCCGTCGGGCGTGGGGAACTGCACCACGTCGCCGACCGCGTACTGCTCGTCGGGATCGCCCATCTGCGCGAGCAGCTTGCGCGCCACCCATTGCTGCATCTCGGGATTGCGCTCGCCGAAGGCCTCGCCGGCAGGCAGCTCGAAGGTGGCGTGCGTGCCCTCCTCCAGGCCGATCAGCCGCTGCTCGACCGCGGGCGAAAGCTCGCCGGTGCCGAGCGACAGGGTCGCGGGCTTGTCGGCGAAGGTGTTGATGATGTCGCCTGCCGGTCCCGCGAGGCGGTAATGCAGGGTCAGGAAGGAGCCGGAATTCACGACGTGGGACATGGGTGCAGCGGAGGTGGGCAAAAGAGGGCGGGTGTCCCGATAAACTGGACTGCATTTTAAGGAGCGGGGGCTTCCGCCCGCTCTTTCAAGGTTTCACCAGGTTTTCCGATGGCATTCAAGGACCTCCCCGCCCACGCCCGCCCGCGCGAGAAGCTCATGGCGCGCGGCGCCGCTGCGCTGGCCGATGCCGAGCTGCTGGCGCTGCTGCTGCGCACCGGCGTCGCGGGAAAGAACGTGCTCCAGCTGTCGCAGGAACTGCTCGAACGCTTCGGCGGCCTCGCGGGCCTGCTGCAGACCAGCGCGGAAGACCTCAAGACGGTCAAGGGCATGGGCGGCGACACCAAGCGCGCCGAACTCATCGCGGTGCTCGAGCTCGCGCGCCGCGCCATGGCGGAGCGCCTGAAGGAACGAACGGTCTTCGATTCGCCCGAGGCGGTCAAGCAGTACCTGCAGATGCACATCGGCGCGCGGCCCTACGAAGTGTTCGCGGTGCTGTTCCTCGACGCGCAGCACCGGCTGATCGTGCTGGAGGAGCTGTTCCGCGGCACGCTGAACCAGACCAGCGTCTATCCGCGCGAAGTGGTGGTGCGCGCCCTGCACCACCAGGCCGCGGCCGTGGTGCTGTCGCACAACCATCCGAGCGGCAGCATCGCGCCCTCGCGCGCCGACGAGTCGCTCACGCAGACGCTGCGCGCCGCGCTCTCGCTGGTCGACGTGCGGGTACTCGACCACGTCATCGTCAGCGCCGGCCAGAGCTTCTCGATGGCCGAACAGGGCCTGCTCTGATGGCGCCGCGCAAGCCTCCTGCCCCGGCGCCGCTCAAGGACCTTGCGGACCTGAAGAAGGTGCAGCGCGCGATCGCCGAGACCCGCGAGCGCGAGGCCGCCGAAGCCGCAGCGCGCGCCGCGGCCGAACGCCGGCGCGCGGCCGAGAAGGACCTGTTCACGCGCGCGATCGGCGCGACGGCGCCGCTCAAGCGCAAGGCGGTGGTGGCGCTCGCGCCCGAGCCGCCGGCGCCCATTCCGGTGCAGCACCAGCTCGACGAGCAGCGCGTGCTGCGCGAATCGCTGTCCGACGAGTTCGACGTGACCACGCTGCTCGACGTCGACGATGCGATGAGCTTCCGCCGCCCCGGCATCGGCACCGACGTGACCGCGCGGCTGCGCAAGGGCGACTGGAGCATCCAGGCCCAGATCGACCTGCACGGCATGCGCAGCGACGAGGCGCGCGAGGCGCTCGGCGGCTTCATCCGCAATGCCCACAAGCAGGGGCTGCGCTGCGTGCGCGTGGTGCACGGCAAGGGCCTGGGCTCGCCCGGTCGCCAGCCGGTGCTCAAGACCAAGACCCAGCGCTGGCTGATCCAGAAGAACGAGGTCATCGCCTTCGTGCAGGCCAAGCCCGCCGAGGGCGGTGCCGGCGCGCTCGTGGTGCTGCTCGCGCCGGCGCGGCGCTGAGCGCACGGGTCCGCGCCGCGGGTCGCGGTCCTTCAAGCCAGATGGTTCTTGAGCGGCACCGCGGCATCCGCCACGGCTTCGGGCGCGGGGCTGCGGCCGGCCTCGAGCAGCTTGCGGCTCATCATGTGGTCGACCGGCGCATTGACCGACTCCACGCACACGAGCTGGCCATCGACGTAGTGGAACAGCGAGAAGGCATCGGGCTTGGGACCGGGCCGGCGCACGCTCGCGAGCCCGGGCGTGCCCTCGGCGGGCATCAGGCCGGCCATCTGCAGCCGCAGGGCGCCCTGGTCGGACCAGAACCACGCCACCGCATCGTGCGGCCGCGCCGCACCGGTCAGCGTCGCGACCGCGGTGCGCGCCTGGTCGTTCGCGTTCTGCACCGATTCGAGCCGCAGCGCGCGGCCCGCGCGGCGGTCGGGAAAGCGCGTGCAGTCGCCGACCGCGAGCACGCCGGGCGCGCTGGTCTGCATGTGGGCGTCGACCACGATGCCGTCGGCGCATTCGATGCCCGCGGCCTGCGCGAGCGCGGTCTCGGGCACGGCGCCGATGCCCAGCAGCAGCAGGTCGACCGGATGCTTCACGCCGTCGACCTCGATCGAGCGCAGCCGGTCGCCCTCGACCTCGAAGGCGCCCGTGCGCGCGCCGAGCGCGATCTCGATGCCCGCCGCGCGGTGCGTGGCCAGCACATGCGCCGAGAATTCGGGCGACACCGCGCGGCCCAGCAGCCGCGGCGCGCTTTCGATCACCCGCACCTGCTTGCCGAGCGCGCGTGCGGTCGCGGCCACCTCCAGGCCGATGAAGCCGCCGCCGAGGATGGTGACCTGCTGCGCATCGGCCAGCCGCGCGCGCAGCCGGTGCGCCTCGTCGGCGGCGCGCAGGCTCGCGACGTTCTCCAGGCCCGGCGGCAGGTCGGGCATCTGCCGTGCGCGCGTGCCGGTGGCCAGCACGAGGTGTTCCCAGGGCAGCACCGCGCCCGAGCGCAGCGTGACGGTGCGCGCCGCGCGGTCGATCGCCACGGCGGCATCGCCCAGGTGCAGCGTGATGCCGGCCTCGCGGTACCAGTCGGCGGCCTTGTGCGGCTGCGGGGTTTCTTCGGCGTTCTTCAGGAAGGCCTTCGACAGCGGCGGCCGGTGGTAGGGCTCGCAGGCCTCCTCGCAGACCAGATGCACGCGCGCGCCCTGCCCGGCTTCCGCCAGGCCCGCGCAGAGCTGGGCCGCGGCGTGGCCGCCGCCGATGATGACGATGGAATTCATGGAAAGCGTCTTTCGGAGTCGTGGGTATCGGGGGGTCAACCGTTGCGGTTGCGCATCCAGTCGGCCGTCTGGAAGAAGGAGTCGCGCAGCCGCGCGCGCAGGCCCTCGGGCACGCCGGTCTCGCCCATCGCCTGGTCCATGCAGGCGAGCCACTGGTCGCGCTCCTTGATGCCGATGGTGTGGCCGCCGATGCTCTGCGGCAGATGGCGCGCACGCAGCATCGGATGGCCGAAGCGGTCGGTGTAGTGCTGCGGCCCGCCCAGCCAGCCGCAAAGGAACCAGAAGAGGCGCTGGCGCGCGTTGTCGAGGTCGGGACCGTGCACCGCGCGCAACTGCGCATAGGCCGGCTCGAGTTCCATCAGGTCGTAGAAGCGATCGACCAGCGCCTGGACCTTGGGCTCGCCGCCGATCCATTCGAAGGGCGTGTCGAAGGGCGGCTTTTCTTGAATCTGCATCCCGGGAGTATCCCTCGGCGACCATGCCGGGGTCAGGCCCATGGGCTGATCCATATGCATATGTCGATTCGCGATTTAATAATCCAGGGTTTTATTGATATGGTTCGCGCCCGATTCATCCCTCACGCAGAGAGAAAGAGACTCACCATGCGCCACACCCTGCTGACCGCGGCCCTGACGGCCGCCGCCCTGCTGCTCGGCAGCGCCGCCCATGCCGACCAGCTCGCCGACATCAAGAAGAAGGGCGAGCTCGTGGTCGGCGTGCTCGGCACCGACGAGCCCGCGACCTTCATCGACCCGAAGACGCGCCAGATCGTCGGCTACGAGGTCGACCTGGTGAACGCGATCGCGAAGAAGATCGGCGTGAAGCCGGTGCTCAAGCAGATCGCCGTGGCCGCGCGGATTCCCGAGCTGCAGCAGGGCCACGTCGACCTGGTGGCCGCGGGCCTCACGCACAACAAGGAGCGCGAGGCGCAGATCGACTTCTCGCTCACCACCTTCGTGACCGGCCAGAAGGCCGTCGTCAAGAAGGACAGCGGCATCACCGAGGTGTCCCAGCTCGCCGGCAAGAAGGTGCTGACCATCCGTGGCGGCACGCAGGAGCCGAACATCCGCAAGGCCGTGCCCACGGCCGAGGTCGTGACCTTCGACACCAGCCAGCAGGCCTTCCAGGCGCTGCAGCAGGGCAAGGGCGTGGGCTACGTGGACGACGAGGCGGCGCTGCTGCGCAGCTACGCCAAGCTCGGGCCGCAGAAGGCCAAGTACGTGGTGCTCAAGCAGAACCTCAGCACCGAATCGCTCGCGATCGGCATCAAGAAGGGCGAGACCGCGCTCAAGGCGGTGGTGGACGACACGCTGCGCGAACTCGAGAAGTCGGGCGAGGCGCAGAAGATCTTCCTCAAGTGGTATGGGCCGAACACGGCGTCGGGCTTCCAGACGCGCGACTTCAAGCTCGAAACCGACAAGATCGATTGACGTTTCGGGGGCGCCTCGCTCGAGCGGGGTGAGGGAGCGGGAGCGGGCAGTCGGACGCAGAGGACGCGAAGATTCCGCGAAGGACGCGAAAGGAGAGAAAGAAAAATTTCAAGGTTTTCTTTCGCGTCCTTCGCGAGTCCTTCGCGTCCTCTGCGTCCGGAAGTCCGCGCCCGAAGAACCGACCCACACCGACCGCGGTGATACTGTCGCCCCTCATGCCGCTGTTCGACTATTCGCTGCTGCTGACCGGCCAATACCACGACATGCTGGTGGCGGGCCTGTGGCTCTCGCTGCAACTGCTCGTCGTCTCGCTCGTCTGCGCGCTGCCGATCGCGCTGGTGGTCGCCCTGCTGCGGCTCGCGCCGGTGGCGCCGCTGCGCTGGCTCGGCTTTGCGTATGTGGAGTCGATCCGCAACATTCCGCTGCTCGCGCACATGCTGTTCTGGTACTTCGGCGCGCCCGAGCTGCTGCCCGAGGGCATCAAGCAGCGGCTCTACGAGGGCCACATCGAGGCCTACAGCGCCATCGTCGCGCTCTCGCTCTACACCGCGGCCTTCATGGCCGAGGACATCCGCAGCGGCATCCGCGCGATTCCCGCGGTGCAGTTCGAGGCCGGGCGCGCGCTCGGCTTCGGCTTTCTGGGCACCATGCGCCGCGTCGTGCTGCCGCAGGCGCTGCGCGTGACCGTGCCGCCGCTGATCTCGCAGACGCTGAGCCTCTGGAAGAACACCTCGATCGCGACCGTGATCGGCGTCGCCGAGCTGATGTACCAGGCCGGCCAGGTCGAGAGCGCGACCTTCCGCAGCTTCGAATCCTTCGCGTTCGCGAGCGCGGCCTACCTCACGGTCTCGCTCGCGATCACGGGACTCGCGAGCTGGTACCACCACCGCTTTCCGGTGCGCACGCTGTGAGCATGCTCGACGTCGTCCAGGACTACTGGGTCTACTTCCTGATCGGCCAGTACCCGAACGGGCCGCTGGGCGGGCTGGTGCTCACGCTGCTGCTGGCCTCCTGCGGGCTGGTGCTCGCGCTGCCGCTGGGCATCGTGCTCGGGCTCGCGCGCGTGAGCCCGTGGCGCTGGCTGCGCTGGCCGGTCACGGGCTTCGTGTTCGTGGTGCGCGGGCTGCCGCTGCTGATGGTGATCTTCTGGGCCTACTTCTTCCTGCCCAGCGTGACGGGCGTGAAGACCGACCAGTTCACCACCATGCTGATCGCGCTGGTGGTGTTCGATGCGGCCTACCTCGCCGAGATCGTGCGCGCCGGCATCCAGGGCCTGCCGCGCGGCCAGATGGAAACCGCGCGCGCGCTCGGCCTCGGCTACGGCGCCGCGATGCGCCTGGTGGTGCTGCCGCAGTCGCTGCGCAGCATGCTGCCCTCGCTCGTGAACCAGTTCGTCTCCACCATCAAGGAGACCTCGCTCGGCTACATCATCGGCCTGGCGGAGGTGTCGTTCATCGCGACCCAGATCAACACCCAGGTGTTCACCAAGCCGGCCCAGATCTACCTGATCCTGGGGCTGACCTATTTCATCCTCTGCTTCGGGCTCTCGCGCCTGGCCTATGCGCTCGAACGCCGGCTCGCCCGGCGCGGCCTGGCCGTGGCCGACCCCGACGCGGCTCCCAAGGTGTCCGCATGATCGAACTCCAGAACGTCGACAAGTGGTACGGCAGCTACCACGCGCTCGTGGACGTGAGCGAAACCATCCGGAAGGGCGAGGTGGTGGTGGTGTGCGGCCCCTCCGGCTCGGGCAAGTCCACGCTGATCCGCACCTTCAACCGGCTGGAGCCGATCCAGTCGGGCCGCATCCTGATCGACGGCCAGGACATCCATGCGCCGGGCATCGACGTGAACGCGTTCCGCTCGCGCATCGGCTTCGTGTTCCAGCAGTTCAACCTGTTCCCGCACCTCACGGTGCTGCAGAACTGCACGCTGGCGCCGATGCAGCTGCGCGGCCTCTCGCGCGCCGAGGCCGACGAGCGAGCCATGGCGCTGCTCGCGCGCGTGGGCCTCGCGAACAAGGCGCGCGCCTGGCCCAGCGAGCTCTCGGGCGGCCAGCAGCAGCGCGTGGCGATCGCGCGCGCGCTCGCGATGCAGCCGCCGCTGATGCTGTTCGATGAGCCCACGAGCGCGCTCGACCCCGAGATGGTCGGCGAGGTGCTGCTGGTGATGCGCGACCTCACGCGCGACGGCATGACCATGGTCTGCGTGACGCACGAGATGGGCTTCGCGCGCGAGGTGGCCGACCGCGTGCTGTTCATGGACGAGGGCCGGGTGCTCGAGCGCGCCACGCCCGACGACTTCTTCAACCGACCGCAGCATCCGCGCGCGCAGCAGTTCCTGTCCGACATCCGCTCGCCCTTCGCCCGCACCCCATGACGAACACCGAGTCCCGCCCCGCCCTCCCCGTGATCGACGTCGCGCCGCTGGTGGCCGGCGCGCCCGGCCGCGACGCCGTGGCCGCGCAGATCGGCACCGCCTGCCGCGCGCACGGCTTCTTCTACGTCACCGGCCACGGCGTCGATGCGGCGCTGGTGCAGCGGCTCGAAGCGCTGAGCCACCGCTTCTTCGACCTGCCCGAAGCCACCAAGATGCAGTGGCGCATGGCGCTCGGCGGGCGCGCCTGGCGCGGCTACTTTCCGCTCGGCGGCGAGCTGACCTCGGGCCGGCCCGACTGGAAGGAAGGCCTCTACCTCGGCACCGAGCTGCCCGCCACCCATCCGCTGGTGCAGGCGAAGACGCCGGTGCACGGGCCCAACCTGTTTCCCGACGCGCCGGGGCTGGAGGATTTCCGGGCGACCATCCTCGCCTACATGGCAGCCGTGACCGGGCTCGGCCACCGGCTGATGGAAGGCATCGCGCTGAGCCTCGGCCTGCCCGCGGGCTACTTCGCCGAACGCTACACGGCCGATCCGCTGATCCTGTTCCGCCTCTTCAACTATCCCTCGCAGCCGGTGCCCGAGGGGCTGGACGTGCAATGGGGCGTGGGCGAGCACACCGACTACGGGCTGCTCACGATCCTGCACCAGGACGCGGTCGGCGGCCTCGCGGTGCACACGCCCGCGGGCTGGATCGACGCGCCGCCGATCGCGGGCTCCTTCGTGTGCAACATCGGCGACATGCTCGACCGCATGACGGGCGGGCTCTACAAGTCGACGCCGCACCGGGTGAAGCGCAACACCTCGGGACGCGACCGGCTGTCCTTCCCGCTCTTCTTCGATCCGAACTTCGAAGCCCGCGTGCAGCGCATCGAAGGCCTCGAAGGCGCCGCCGCGCGCGACGACAGCGCCGAGCGCTGGGACCGCGCCAACGTGCACGCCTTCAACGGCCGCTACGGCGACTACCTGCTGGCCAAGGTCTCGAAGGTGTTCCCGCAGTTGCGGGACGAGGTGCTGTGAAAGGGGGCGGGCAGCCGAACGCAGAAGGAAGTCAAAAGTGCGCAGAGGTCGCAAAAAAAACCATCAAGTTTTGGCTGTTCTTCTGCGACTTCTGCGAGACCTTCGCGCCCTCTGCGTTCGGCTGCCCGCCTTCAGGCAACCCTCATCCCCGGAAACCAGCGCGGCAGGTGCGCCATGGCGTCGTGCAGCGATTCGAGCACGTGGAAGGCCTGCGCGATGACGGCCGCCGGCGGGTGCTTGAGGTCGGGCACGATCACCACCCGCAGGCCCGCGGCCAGCGCGGCGCGGGCGCCGTTCTCGCTGTCCTCGAAGGCGATGCAGTCGGCGGGCGCCACGCCCAGGCGTTCGGCCGCGAGCCGGTAGAGGGCGGGGTCGGGCTTGGCGCGCGCCACCTCGTCGCCGCCCGCGAAGGCCTCGAAGTGGTGGAGCACGTCGATGCTCTCCAGACAGGTGCGGATCTGCGCGCTGGTCGACGACGAGGCCACTGCGCAGCGCGTGCCGCGCGCCCGCAGCGCGGCAAGCAGTTCGCCCGCGCCGGGCTTGATCGGGAACAGCGGCGTGCCGTCCGAGCGCTCCAGCTGCAGCAGCCTGCGCACGTGCGCGACCGCGTGCCGGTAGGCCTCGGCGCCGCCGAGCAGTCCGGCGAGGATCAGCTCCGACTCCGCCGTGGCCAGGCCGACCACCTGCAGGTACTCGCTGTGCGAAAGCTCGATGTCGAGCGTGCGGGCTGCCTCGATCCATGCGGCCATGATGGGGCGCTCCGAATCGATCAGCAGCCCGTCCATGTCGAAGATGGCGGCGGCGAACATGGCCGCATCCTAAGCCACCGCGCGCGAGGGCGCGGCGGCCGGCTTCAGTCGCGCACCAGCGCGCGGTTCAGCCCCAGCGCCGCCAGCGTGCCGGCCGCGCCCGAGAGCAGGTAGACGCTGACGTAGGCCAGGCCGAAGTTGGCCGACAGGCCCAGCGCCACCAGCGGCGCGAAGGCGGCGCCGATGAGCCATGCGAGGTCGGCCGTGAGCGCGGCGCCGGTGTAGCGGTACTTGGGCGCGAAGTTCGAGTTCACCGCGCCCGCCGCCTGGCCGTACGACAGGCCCAGCAGCACGAAGCCCAGCAGGATGAAGATGTCCTGTCCGATGTTGCCGCCGTCGAGCAGCGTGGGCGCGAAGCCGCTGAACACCGCGATCAGCGCGGCCAGGCCGCCGAGCGTGAAGCGCCGGCCCACGCGGTCGGCGATCAGGCCCGAGGCCACGATGCCACCTGCGCCGAGCACCGCGCCGATCATCTGCACCACCAGGAACTCGGTGATCGACTGGTCGGAATAGAGCGTGATCCACGACAGCGGGAACACCGTGATCAGGTGGAACAGCGCATAGCTCGCGAGGGCCGCGAAGGCGCCGATCAGCAGGTTGGTGCCCTGCGAGGAGCGGATCAGCTCGACCACGCTCGTGGGCTCGAGCTCGCGCTCCTCGAGCTGGCGCGAGTATTCGTCGGCCGCCACCAGCCGCAGGCGCGCGAACAGCGCCACCACGTTGATCGCGAAGGCCACGTAGAAGGTGTAGCGCCAGCCCCAGTCGAGAAAGTCCTTGTGCGAGAGGTTGGCGTAGAGAAAGGCGAACAGCGCGCTCGCCACGAAGAAGCCGAGCGGCGCGCCGAGCTGGCCCAGCATCGCGTACCAGCCGCGGCGGTTCTGCGGCGCGTTGAGCGCGAGCAGCGAGGGCAGCCCGTCCCACGAGCCGCCGAGCGCGAGGCCCTGCGCGAAGCGGAACACCGACAGCAGCACGATCGCGCTGAACCCGATGCTCGCGTAGCCCGGCAGGAAGGCGATGCCCGCGGTGGAGGTGCCGAGCAGGAAGAGCGCGATCGTCAATTTGGCCTCGCGCCCGAAGCGGCGCTGGATCATCATCGAGATGACGGTGCCGAAGGGCCGCGCGATGAATGCGAAGGAAAAGACCACGAAGGCGTAGAGGGTTCCCTCGAGGCGCGGCTCGAACGGAAAGAACACCGCCGGGAACACCAGCACCGAGGCGATGCCGTAGACGAAGAAGTCGAAATACTCCGACGCGCGGCCGATGACCACGCCGACGGCGATTTCGCCTGGCGCAATGTGCGAATGCTCGTCGCCCTCCCGGGCATCGTTCACGGACGTGTGCGGCACAGGCTGTGCGCCTTGCGGACTGAGGCTGGACGTCGTCGTCATTGCGTTCTTTAATTCGGGTGTCACGTGCAGTGACAAGGGTAGACCATTGAACTGAGGCTCCAAGCGTCTCACCGAACGGGCATTCCCGCCATAGGACAAAACGTCCAATGGCCGGCCGCAACCTTTGGTCGTAGATTGTGGGGTCTTTGCGCAGCCCACGCACTTCCTTCTTTCGGCATGCCTACCTCCAAATCCCTTCGCCGATGGCTCCTGTTGCTCCCGCTGGCCCTGCTCGCGGGCTGCAACACGGTGCTGATGAACCCCTCCGGCGACATCGCCAACCAGCAGGGGCGGCTGATCGTCGTCTCCACCGTGCTGATGCTGATCATCATCGTCCCGGTGATCGCGCTGACCCTGTTCTTCGCCTGGCGCTATCGCCAGTCGAACAAGGAGGCCGAGTACAAGCCCGACTGGGATCACTCGACGCAGCTCGAACTCGCGATCTGGGCCGCGCCGCTGCTGATCATCATCGCGCTGGGCGCGATCACCTGGATCAGCACCCACACGCTCGATCCGTACCGCCCGCTCGCCCGCCTCGACGCCGAGCGCCCGGTGCCGGCCGACGTCAAGCCGCTGGAGGTGCAGGTGGTGGCGCTCGACTGGAAGTGGCTCTTCATCTACCCCGAGCAGGGCATCGCGACGGTCAACGAGATGGCCGCGCCGGTGGACCGGCCGATCACCTTCAAGATCACCGCCTCCACGGTGATGAACTCCTTCTTCATCCCGGCGCTCGCGGGCCAGATCTACGCCATGCCCGGCATGGAGACCAAGCTGCACGCGGTCATCAACAAGCCCGGCGAGTTCGAGGGCTTCTCGGCCAACTACAGCGGCGCGGGCTTCTCGGGCATGCGCTTCAAGTTCCACGGCCTGAGCCATGAAGGCTTCGACCAGTGGGTGCAGAAGGTCAAGGCCGGCAAGGACGGCGAGCTCACGCGCGAGCTCTACCAGAAGACGCTCGAGCGGCCGACCGAATACGAACCCGTGCGCCACTACCGCGCCATCGCGCCCGACCTGTACGACGCCATCCTCAACCTCTGCGTCGACCGCAACAAGATGTGCATGAAGGAAATGATGGCCATCGACGCGGACGGCGGCCTGGGCAAGCCCGGCGCCTTCAACGTCGCCGTCAAGCAGGCCTGGCAGACCGATTCCCTCCTTACCGATTCGCCCAAGCGCAAGTACGTCACCGCGATGTGCACCACCGAAGAATGACGATGCCCGAAAACCTCGACCTGACGAAGCTCGTCTTCGGCCGCCTCAGCTGGGAGGCGATTCCCCTGCATGAGCCCATCCTGCTCGCGACCTTCGCGGCCGTGGTGCTGGGCGGCATCGCGATCGTGGGCGCCCTCACCTACTTCAAGCTCTGGGGCACGCTGTGGCGCGACTGGTTCACCAGCATCGACCACAAGAAGATCGGCATCATGTACATCGTGCTCGGCCTGGTGATGCTGCTGCGCGGCTTCGCCGACGCGATCATGATGCGCGCCCAGCAGGCCGTCGCCTTCGGCGACAACATGGGCTACCTGCCGCCGCACCACTACGACCAGATCTTCACCGCCCACGGCGTGATCATGATCTTCTTCGTGGCGATGCCGCTGGTCACGGGCCTGATGAACTTCGTCGTGCCGCTGCAGATCGGCGCGCGCGACGTGGCCTTCCCGTTCCTGAACAACTTCAGCTTCTGGATGACCACCTTCGGCGCCGCGCTCGTGATGGCGTCGCTGTTCGTCGGCGAGTTCGCCAAGACCGGCTGGCTCGCGTACCCGCCGCTGTCGGGCATCCTCTACAGCCCCGACGTGGGGGTCGACTACTACATCTGGTCATTGCAGATCGCGGGGGTGGGCACGCTGCTGTCGGGGGTCAACCTGCTGGTCACCATCGTGAAGATGCGGGCGCCCGGCATGACGATGATGAAGATGCCGGTCTTCACCTGGACCGCGCTGTGCACCAACGTGCTGATCGTCGCCGCCTTCCCGGTGCTGACCGCCGTGCTGGCCCTGCTCTCGCTCGACCGCTACGTCGGCACCAACTTCTTCACGAACGACCTCGGCGGCAACGCCATGATGTACGTGAACCTGATCTGGATCTGGGGCCACCCCGAGGTGTACATCCTGATCCTGCCGGCCTTCGGCATCTTCTCGGAGGTGGTGTCCACCTTCTCGGGCAAGCGGCTCTTCGGCTACGCCTCGATGGTCTACGCCACGGTGGTGATCACGATCCTGTCGTACCTGGTCTGGCTGCACCACTTCTTCACCATGGGCTCGGGCGCGAGCGTGAACTCGTTCTTCGGGATCACGACGATGATCATCTCGATCCCGACGGGCGCGAAGATCTTCAACTGGCTCTTCACGATGTACAAGGGCCGCATCCGCTACGAGCTGCCGATGATGTGGACCGTGGGCTTCATGGTCACCTTCGTGATCGGCGGCATGACGGGCGTGCTGCTCGCGGTGCCCCCGGCCGACTTCGTGCTGCACAACAGCCTGTTCCTGATCGCCCACTTCCACAACGTGATCATCGGCGGCGTGCTGTTCGGCATGCTCGCGGGCATCACCTACTGGTTTCCCAAGGCCTTCGGCTACAAGCTCGATCCGTTCTGGGGCAAGTGCTCGTTCTGGTTCTGGCTCGTGGGCTTCTGGGTCGCGTTCATGCCGCTGTACGTGCTGGGCCTGATGGGCGTCACGCGCCGCATGAGCCACTTCCAGGACATGTCGCTGCAGATCTGGTTCCAGATCGCCGCCTTCGGCGCGGTGCTGATCGCACTCGGCATCGCCTGCTTCCTGATCCAGCTGGTCGTGAGCTTCCTGCGCCGCGACGCGCTGCGCGACACCACGGGCGACCCGTGGAACGGCCGCACGCTCGAATGGTCGACCTCGTCGCCGCCGCCGGCCTACAACTTCGCGTTCACGCCGCGCATCCATGACAACGACGCCTGGACCGACATGAAACGCCGCGGCTACACGCGTCCGCTCGAGGGCTTCACGCCGATCCACATGCCGAAGAACACCAGCGCCGGCTTCATCATCGCGGCCCTGTCCGCGGTCTGCGGCTTCGGGCTGATCTGGCAGATGTGGCTGGTGGCCGGCGCGGCGTTCGTCGCCATGGTCGCCGCCGTGATCATCCACACCTTCAACTACAAGCGCGACTACCACATCCCCGCCGAAGAGGTGGTTCGCACCGAGACCGAACGCACGCGCCTGCTGGCCACCGCCCATGTCTGACACCACCGCACTCCACGCCCCCGGCGGCGTCCACGCCCACAGCGACCAGACGGGCAAGCCGCCCGTGTTCGAGTTGTTCCACGTCGGCAACGACCACCATCCGGAGAACGGCACCCTGCTCGGGTTCTGGATCTACCTGATGAGCGACTGCCTCATCTTCGCCTGCCTGTTCGCGGTGTACGGCGTGCTGGGCCGCAGCTACGCGGCCGGCCCCTCGGGCGCCGACCTGTTCGACCTGCCGCTGGTGGCGGTCAACACCTCGCTGCTGCTGCTGTCGTCGATCACCTACGGCTTCGCCGTGCTCGAGATGCAGAAGAAGCGCATGCGCGGCACGCTCGTCTGGCTCGCGGTCACCGGCCTGCTCGGCGCCGGCTTCATCGGCCTCGAGCTGTACGAATTCGCGCACCTGATCCACGAGGGCGCGGGCCCGCAGCGCAGCGCCTTCCTGTCGGCCTTCTTCGCGCTGGTCGGCACCCACGGCCTGCACGTGAGCTTCGGCATCATCTGGCTCGTGGTGCTGATGTTCCAGCTGCCCAAGCACGGCTTCAACGCCGCCAACCGCCGCCGCCTGATGTGCCTGTCGATGTTCTGGCACTTCCTGGACGTGGTCTGGATCGGCGTCTTCACCTTCGTGTACCTGATGGGATCAATGCAATGAGCACCCACACCGAAACCGCCGGCCACGGCGCCCATGGCCGCGACAAGCACGGCCACGACGACGGCCCCGAGAGCCACAGCACCTTCAAGGGCTACATGACCGGCTTCGTGCTGGCCGTGATCCTGACCGCGATCCCGTTCTGGCTCGTCATGGGCAACGTGCTCGGCAAGCCCAGCACCACCTCGTTCGTGATCCTGGGCCTGGCCGCGGTGCAGATCGTGGTGCACATGGTCTACTTCCTGCACATGGACGCCAAGTCCGAGAGCGGCTGGAACATGCTGGCGCTGATCTTCACGATCGTGCTCGTCGTCATCACGCTGGCCGGCTCGCTCTGGGTCATGTACCACATGAACACCAACATGATGCCGATGTCGGTGCACGACATGAAGAACATGCCTTGACCGCTTCCGCGCCAGACCAAGCACCCGCAGCCGCCGGCCGCCCGCGTTCCGCGGCCGCGCGGATCGCCTGGATGGTCTGCGCGGCGCTCGCCTTCGCGGGCTTCGTGGCGCTCGGCAACTGGCAGGTCGAGCGCCGGGCCTGGAAGCTCGATCTCATCGCACGCGTCGAACAGCGCGTGCATGCCCCGGCCGCCGCGCCGCCCGGGCGCAGCCAGTGGCCCGCGGTGAATGCGGCCGCCGACGAGTACCGCCACGTGCGCATCGCCGGCACCTTCCTGCACGACAAGGAAACGCTGGTGCAGGCCAGCACCCGGCTCGGCGCGGGCTTCT
This sequence comes from Variovorax sp. TBS-050B, assembly GCF_029893635.1. Taxonomy (NCBI): domain Bacteria; kingdom Pseudomonadati; phylum Pseudomonadota; class Betaproteobacteria; order Burkholderiales; family Comamonadaceae; genus Variovorax; species Variovorax sp. TBS-050B. The sequence goes on from NZ_JARXYR010000002.1 coordinate 326,354, forward strand.
GGGTGCTCACGCCGCTGCGCACTGCCGACGGCGTGGTGCTGGTCAACCGCGGCTTCGTGCCGCCCGAGGCGCGCGCGCGCAGCGCCCGCGCAACCGGCGAACCGGCCGGCGAGACCACGGTCACGGGCCTGCTGCGCCTCACCGAGCCCAAGGGCGGCTTCCTGCGCCGCAACGATCCCGCGGCCGACCGCTGGTTCTCGCGCGACGTGCAGGCGATCGCCGCGGCGCGCGGCCTGGCCGACGTGGCGCCCTACTTCATCGACGCCGAGGCCGCAGCCGCGCCCGCGGCCGCCAATGCGCCACCCGCCTGGCCCGCGGGCGGCCTCACGGTCATCGCCTTTCCGAACAGCCACCTGGTCTATGCCCTCACCTGGTACGGCCTCGCGCTGATGGTCGCGGCCGCGGCCTGGTTCGTTTGGCGCGACGACCGCCGGCGCGGCGAAAATGGGCCCCATGCAGCCGCCCGCTCCCGTCCCGATGCCGCCCGCCGCGACTGAGAAGGCCGTCGCGGGCGAACTGCACCCGCCGCGCGCGGGCGTCGCGAGCCTGGACAACGCCACCGGGCACCAGAACATGCAGCAGCTGATCCAGCTGCGCTGGTTCGCGGTGGTGGGCCAGGTCGTCACCATCCTCGTGGTGCACTACGGCTTCGGCATCCGGCTGCCGCTCGACCAGATGCTGCTGGTGCTGACCTGCCTCGCGCTTTTCAACGGCGTGAGCCTGCTGCGCTCGCGCAATCCGCGGCGCGTGACGAACGGCGAGCTCTTCCTCGCGCTGCTGGTCGACGTGGCCACGCTCACGGCCCAGCTCTACCTGAGCGGTGGCGCGACCAACCCTTTCGTCTTCCTCTACCTGCTGCAGGTCATCCTGGGCGCGGTGCTGCTCAAGGCCTGGTCGACCTGGACCATCGTCGCCATCACGGCGATCTGCTTCGCCGGGCTGGCGCTGTTCTCGCGCCCGCTGCCGCTGCCGCTCGACCACGACCGCGGGCTCTGGAGCCCCTACGTGCAGGGCATGCTGGTGTGCTTCGCGCTCAATGCGGCGCTGCTGGTGGTGTTCATCACGCGCATCAGCCGCAACCTGCGCGCGCGCGACGCGCGGCTGGCCGACCTGCGGCAGCGCGCCTCGGAAGAGGAGCACATCGTGCGCATGGGCCTGCTCGCCTCGGGCGCCGCGCACGAGCTGGGCACGCCGCTTGCCACGCTGGCGGTGATCCTCGGCGACTGGCGCCGGCTCCCGCATTTCAGCTCCGACCCCGAACTCCTGACCGAAGTCGCCGAAATGGAACTCCAGATCCAGCGCTGCAAGAGCATCGTGAGCGGCATCCTGCTGTCCGCGGGCGAGACGCGCGGCGAGTCGTCGGAGGAAACCACGGTCAGCACCTTCCTGGCCGACCTGGTTGACGAATGGCGCGCCACGCGGCCGGTGGAAGACTTCGAGTACGACAACCGCTTCGGCGACGACCTGCCGATGGTCTCCGACTCGGCCCTCAAGCAGATGATCTGCAACGTGCTCGACAACGCGCTCGAAGCCTCGCCGCACTGGCTGCGCCTCGAGGCCGCGCACGACGCCGATGCGCTGACCATCACGGTCACCGACGCCGGCCCGGGCTTCCTGCCGGCGATCCTGAAGGAATTCGGCAAGCCTTACCAGTCGAGCAAGAACCGGCCCGGCGGCGGGCTCGGGCTGTTCCTCGTGGCCAACGTGGCACGCACGCTGGGCGGCCGCGTGGCGGCGCAGAACCGGCCCGAAGGCGGCGCGGTCGTGACGATCACGCTGCCGCTCGCCGCCATCGTGCTCGAGGAAGAGGACGAGGAAGCACTCGAACAGGCGATCGCCGCCGGCGGATCGAAGAAACCATGACCGACAACGCCGAAGAAACCGTGCGCCGGCTGCTGATCGTCGAGGACGACGCCGCCTTCGCGCGCACGCTGGGCCGCTCGTTCGAGCGCCGCGGCTACGCGGTCACGCTGGCCGCGAGCGCCGAGGAGCTCGAGCCGCTGCTGCAGGACGAGGCCGCCGGCTACGGCTATGCGGTGGTCGACCTCAAGCTCAACGGCGAGGCCTCGGGCCTCGCATGCGTGCAGCGGCTGCACCGGCACGACCCCGAGATGCTGATCGTGGTGCTCACCGGCTTCGCGAGCATCGCGACCGCGGTGGAGGCGATCAAGCTCGGTGCCTGCCACTACCTGGCCAAGCCCTCGAACACCGACGACATCGAAGCCGCCTTCGGCCGCGCCGCGGGCACCACCGAGGTCGAGCTGACCAACCGCTCGACTTCGATCAAGACGCTCGAATGGGAGCGCATCCACGAGACGCTCGCCGAGACCGGCTTCAACATCTCCGAGACCGCGCGCCGGCTCGGCATGCACCGGCGCACGCTGGCGCGCAAGCTCGGCAAGCAGCAGGTCAAGTAGCAGGTCGAGGCGCCGACCGCTCCAGCCGGCGAGCAAAGCGAAGCCCCCAGGGCACCCGAGGAACTGGCTTCGCCGGGCTTCCGGGTGCGCCCCCCTCCCGCCGCAGGCGAGAGAGGGGGGAGCCGCGAAGCGGCATGGGGGGTGTTCAATAGTGCGGCGGCAGTTCGTCGCGCGGATTGCGCGCGGCGCCTTCCTGCATCGCATTGCGGCTCTGCTCGCGCAGTTGCGCGACCTCGGCGAGGAGCCGGTCGATCTGCTGCTGCTGGCGGTAGATCGTCATGTTGAGCTGGTCGAGCAGGTCGTCGGCATAGCTGGCCTTGATCTCGAGCTCGGTCACGCGTTCGGCGAGCTGTTGGGGTTCGTTGTCCATGCCGCTATTGGACAGGAAGAAGGGCCGCGGTTTCGTGTCAGCTACTCCGCCGCGCGGCGCAGCGTGTCGACCACCGGCCGGCGCAGCACGTCGCGCAGCCCCCACCAGCCCGCGGCCAGCGCCAGCACCGCGCCGGCCAGCGCGCCGCCGATGGGCACGACCGGCGACGCGGTCCAGCTGAAGTCGAACACGTAGCGCGCGAGGCCCCAGCCGATGGCCGAGGCGACCAGGCTCGCGAGCAGGCCCGCGAGCAGGCCCACGCCCGCGAGTTCGGCGCGCTGCACCTGGCGCAGCAGGCTCGCACGCGCACCCACCGCGCGCATGACGGCGAACTCGCGCGCGCGCTCCTCGCGCGTGGCGGTGACCGCGGCGAACAGCACCACCAGGCCCGCCGCGAGCGTGAATCCGAACAGGAACTCGACCGCGCGCACCACCTGGTCGAGCACGCGCTGCACCTGGTTGATGGTCGCGCTCATGTCGATGTTGGTCACGTTCGGATAGGTGCGCACCAGCGCGTTGTCGAAGCTGGTGCTGCCATCGCCGGGCTGCCCCAGGCTGGAAGGCGCCCCCTCGGGGGGCAGCGGACCACGCGAAGCGGGGGAGCGCGGGGGCCATACTTCGGGCGCGCGGAAGGCGCCCATGTAGGTGACCGGCACGTCGGGCAGGTTGCCCACCGTGTACATCACGAAGAAGTTGGCGTGCAGCGAACCCCAGTCGACCTTGCGCAACGAGGTGATGCGCGCGTCGCTCTGCATGCCGCCGATGTCGAAGCGCATCGTGTCGCCGAGCTTGAGGCCGAGCGTCTCGGCCAGGCCCTCCTCCACGCTGACCTCGCCCTGGGCCTCCGGCGTCCAGGCACCTGCGACGATGCTGTTGTGCGGCGGCGCCTCGACGCTGTTGCTGAGGTTGAACTCGCGGTCCACCAGCCGCTTGGCGCGGTCCTCGACGTAGTCGTCGGGCGACACCGGCTTGCCGTTCACCGCCACCAGCCGGCCGCGGATCATGGGATACCAGTCGAACTTGCGCACGCCGGCATCGCGCAGCGTCTGCTGGAACGCGCTGCTCTGGTCGGGCATCACGTTGATGACGAAGCGGTTCGGCGCATCGGCGGGCGTGGCCTGGCGCCAGCTCGCGACCAGGTCGGTGCGCAGCAGCACGAGCAGCACCAGCGCGAGCAGCCCCACCGCGAGCGCGCTGACCTGCACCACCGCATAGGCCGGCCGGGCCGAGATCTGCCGCGTGGCGAGCACCAGCCAGCGCGGCGCGGTGGCTTCGTTGACGCTGCGGCGCAGCACCTTGACCGCGAGCCAGCTCAGGAGCGCGAACAGCGCCACCGCACCCGCGAAGCCGCCGACCGCGATCAGCCCCAGCTTCAGGTCGCTGCTGGCCGCGACCAGCAGCGCCGCGAAACCGGCCACGCCGATGCCGAGCACCGCCAGCGAGGCCGGCTTGAGCCCGCCGACGTCGCGCCGGATCACGCGCAGCGGCGGCACCTTGGCAAGCTGCAGCACCGGCGGCAGGCCGAAGGCGAACAGCAGCGTGAGGCCCATGCCGAGCCCGAACGCAGCCGGCCACAGGGTGGCCGCGGGCAGCGCGGTCTCGACCAGCCCCGACAGCAGCACCACGAAGACGTGGTGCACCGCAAAGCCGATCGCCACGCCGAGCGCGCTGGCCACGATGCCGACGATCGCGAACTCGAAGGCATAGGCCTGCGCGATGGTGCGCTGGCTCTGGCCCAGCACCCGCAGCATGGCGCAGTCGTCGAGGTGGTTGGCCGCGAAGCCGCGCGCGGCCAGCGCCACCGCGACGGCCGACAGCAGCGCCGCGAGCAGCGCCACCAGGCTCAAAAACTTCTCGGCGCGGTCGAGCGTCTGCCGCATCTCGGGCCGTCCGCCCTCGAAGGAGTCGAGCCGCACGCCGCGCAGCTCGCCCTTCTTGATGGTCGCTTCGGCCCAGTCGGAAAAGCGCTTCACGGCCGCATCCTCGCCCGCCACCGCATAGCGGTAGCTCACGCGGCTCGCGGGCTGCACGAGGCCGGTGCGCGGCACGTCGGCCTGGTTGAGCATCACGCGCGGCGAGAAGCTCATGAAGCCCGCGCCGCGGTCCGGTTCGAGGGTGATCACGCGGCCGATGCGCAGGCCCGCGTCGCCGAGCAGCAGCGTGTCGCCGAGCTTGAGGCCCAGGGCATCGAGCAGCGAGGCGTCGACCCAGGTTTCGCCGGGCGGCGGAATGTCGCGCGTGATGGCGCCGGGCGCACCGACCGCGGTGGCCGTCTGCAGGTTGCCGCGCAGCGGATAGCCCGCGGCCACCGCCTTCAGCGCGACCAGCTTGCTCGCGCCGCCCTGCGCGTCGTCGGCGCGCGCCATGGTCGGAAAGCCGTAGGTGCCGGTGCCCTCGAGCCCCTCGGCGCGCGCCTGCGCGATGAAGAGTTCGGGCGTGGGGTTGTCGCTCACCACCACCGCATCGCCGCCGAGCAGCTGCCGCGCGTCGCGCTGGAGGCCGCCCTGCAGCCGGTCGGCGAAGAAGCCGACCGCCGTGAGCGCGGCCACGGCCAGCAGTACGGCGACGATCAAGAGGCGCAGTTCGCCGGCGCGCAGATCGCGCCAGAGCGTGCGCCAGCCAAGGCGGAGGGAGGCATTCATGGGCGAGACGATAGCCGACGCGCGGGCGCCGGGGGCTTTTCGGGGACTTAGGCAGGCGTGCGCCGCGCAAGTTCCGGCTGCAGCACCAGCCGCTCGACGCCCGCGTAGCAGACGAAATGCCGGTTGGTCGCGCGGCCGATGGCGCAGAGCCCGACGCGCGCGGCCACCTCGTGGCCCATCTGCGTGATGCCGCTGCGCGAGACCACGATCGGCACGCCCATCTGCGCCGACTTGATCACCATCTCGCTCGTGAGCCGGCCTGTCGTGTAGAACACGCGGTCGCCGGCGAGCGAGCCGGGCGGCTGCATTGCGCACCAGCCCGCGATGGTGTCGATGGCGTTGTGGCGGCCCACGTCCTCGACGAAGCTGTGCATGGTGGCGCCGGTGCCGTCGGCATCGAGGGTGAAGAGCGCGCAGCCGTGCACCGAGCCGGCCGACTTGTAGGTGCTTTCCTGAAGCCGGATCGCATTGACGAGCGCATAGAGCTGCGCCTGCGTCATGCGCGTGGGCGGCAGGCTGAGCTTTCCGATGTCGGCCATCAGGTCGCCGAACACGCTGCCCTGCCCGCAGCCGGTGGTCACCACCTTCTTCGCGGTGCGTTCCTCGATGCGGTCGATGCCGGCATGGGTGCGCACCGCGGCCGCGCCGACCTCCCAGTCGACGGTGATCGACTCGACGTCGGCGGCCGAGGCGATCAGCCGCTGGTTCAGCAGGTAGCCGAGCACCAGCAGCTCGGGCTGGGCGCCGAGCGTCATCAGCGTGACGAGCTCGCGCCGGTCGACGTAGACCGTGAGGTCGCGCTCGGCGGGAATGGACACCGTGCCGCGCGCGCCGTGCTCGTCGACGACCTCGATCTCGCGCGTCAGCGCGGCGCGGGCCTCGGTCAGGCGCGGCAGCGGCAGCGTCACTGCGCCTTCGGCGTCGGGTTGGTGACGGCGGCGGGCTGCTGGGTGCTCGGCGGCGCGGCGGCCGTGGGCGCCGGGGAATGCGCGCCCGACACCTCGAGCGGCTTCGGCTCGCCGAGCGGCGTGTAGACGAAGGGACCGGGGTCGCTGCAGGCGGGCGTCTCGGGCGCGGCGGGCACGGTCTTGCCGGCCGCCGTCGCGCTCGCCCGGTACTTGGCCGCGACGCGGTCCTGCGCCTGGCACAGCTTGTACGCATCGACCTTGCCGCTCCAGGCGGTCTTGGCCGCGGCTTCGGCCGACTTGGCCTTGGCTTCGGGGCTGGGCGCGGGCAGCTTGGCCCAGGCCATCGGCGCGCACAGCGCGAGCGCCAGCGCGCAGAGCTTCAGCGACGGGGACTGCGTGGTCTTCATGCGGAGGTTCCTTCGGCGGGCTTCGGCGCCCGGACGGTGGCAGTGCCCGGGGGATGCGATCGCTGCCGCGGGATCTTGCCCGCAGCGATGTCGTCGTACCAGAGCTCGTGGTGCTCGCGGGCCCAGGTCTCGTCGACGTAGCCGGTGCGCATGGCCTTGTAGGCGCCGCTCATGCCGAGCGTGCCGATGTAGATGTGGCCCATGATCACCGCCATCATCAGGATCGTCGCGACGCCGTGGATCATGTGCGCCACCTGCATCTGGCCGCGCGTGTAGACGAAGCCCGGCAGCAGCTTGTCGAGGAAGAGCCCCGAGCCGATGATGAAGATGCCGAGGAACAGCACGCCGCCCCAGAACACCAGCTTCTCGCCGGCGTTGAAGCGGTGCGAGGGCACCTCGCGGCCGCCGAACAGGCCGCCGAAGCGCGCCAGCCATCTCAGGTCGACGGCGCGCGGCAGGTTGTCGCGGATGAAGGTGAAGACCATGAACACCGTGGTCACCACGAACAGCGGGCCGACGAAGTTGTGCACGTTCTTGAGCGCGTAGGTGATCCAGCCGAACAGCGTGCCGCCCATCCAGGGCAGCATGAAGAAGCGGCCGAAGGCCATCACGATGCCGGAGATCGCGAGCACCACGAAGGCGATCGCGTTCGACCAGTGCGCGGCCCGCTCGAACGGCGTGAAGCGCTCGATGCGGCGGCCGGTCTCGGCGCCGTGCAGGCGGATGGTGCCGCGCGTGAAATAGAAGATCGCGAGCGCCAGCAGCGTGACGAACAGCAGCGCCGCACCGTAGGGAATGATCCAGTCGTTGCGCACCTGCCGCCATGCTTCGCCCGCGGTGGTGAGACGGGAGCCGGGGTACTGCACCACGGGCTGGATCAGGTTGCCGGCCTCGGGCGCCTCGCGCGCGGGCAGGCTGCTGTAGCCGGTCACGCCCTGCCCGACCTGGCGCCACATCGGCGCGTTGTTGCCCGGCTGCACCTTCATGCGCTCGCCGTTGGTCTGGTTCGGGTAGTTGGGGTCGGCGCTGGCCTCGGGCTTCACCTCGAAGATGTTCTGGCCGCGGATACCGCCCGCGCCGGGTTCGGCCGGCGCGGAGGTGGTGCCCGGCGCCGCCGGCGGCTGCGCCTGCGCGAAGGCCGTGCCGAGCGCGGCCAGGAGAACGAGAGCGGTCAGCGCTTGCTTCATGGGCTCTCCGATCAGTTCTCTTTGTTGTATTCGTTCTGGCCGTTCTGGGCGCGGGTCTTGAGCTGCTGCTGCCACGCGGTCTTGTCGCCCACGGTCCAGCCCGGCGCGGTGAACACGGTGCCGGTGTTCTCCTTGGTCCCGGTGCCGCTCCAGGGCACGGCATCGTGCTTCACGCCCTGCGCGTTGGTCTGCGGCTTCTCGCCGCAGCCCGCCAGAAAGACCGCGGCCAGCGCCACGACGGCGAGGGTCGATCCGTGCGGCCGCTTCATTTCTGCGCTCCGTTGGCCGGCTTGCCGGCCTGCTGCGAACCGTAGGCCGTGCCCCAGCCCCAGACTTCGGCGCCCTTGCCGCGCTGCACGACGCGGGTGCGGAAGATGTCGGCCACCACGTCGCCGTCGCCGGCCAGCAGTGCCTTGGTCGAGCACATCTCGGCGCAGGCCGGGAGCTTGCCCTCGGCCAGCCGGTTGCGGCCGTACTTCTCGAACTCGGCCTCGGAGCCGTTGGCTTCGGGGCCGCCGGCGCAGAAGGTGCACTTGTCCATCTTGCCGCGCACGCCGAACGTGCCCTGCGAGGGGAACTGCGGTGCGCCGAAGGGGCAGGCGTAGGAGCAGTAGCCGCAGCCGATGCAGACGTCCTTGTCGTGCAGCACCACGCCTTCTTCGGTGCGGTAGAAGCACTGCACCGGGCACACGGCCATGCAGGGCGCGTCGGAGCAGTGCATGCAGGCGACCGAGATCGACTTCTCGCCCGGGACGCCGTCGTTGAGCGTGACCACGCGGCGGCGGTTCACGCCCCAGGGCACCTCGTTCTCGTTCTTGCAGGCGGTGACGCAGCCGTTGCATTCGATGCAACGCTCGGCGTCGCAGACAAACTTCATTCGTGCCATGGTGCTTCCTTATGCCTTTTCCACGTTGCAGATCGTGGTCTTCGTCTCTTGCATCATGGTCACGCTGTCGTAACCGTAGGTCGTGGCGGTGTTGATCGCCTCGCCGCGCACCACCGGTGCCGCACCGGCCGGGTAGTAGGGAAGCATGTCGACGCCCTGCCAGCGGCCCGAGAAGTGGAACGGCATGAACACCGTGTCGGGCCCGACGCGCTCGGTCACGAGCGCCTGCACGTTGAGCTTGGCGCCCGTGGGCGTGTGCACCCAGGCGCGCTCGCCGTTGCGGATGCCCTTCTCGGCCGCGACCTTCGGATTGATCTCGATGAACATCTCCTGCTGCAGCTCGGCGAGCCAGGGGTTGGAGCGTGTTTCCTCGCCGCCGCCCTCGTACTCGACCAGCCGGCCCGAGGTCATGATGTACGGGAACTTCTCGGCCACCTTGTCCGCGATGTTCTTCTGCTGCACGCTCTTGTAGAGCGTCGGCAGGCGCCAGAAGGCCATCTTGTCGTCGTGCGACGGGTACTTGGCCATGAGGTCGGGCCGCGTGCCGTAAAGCGGCTCGCGGTGCTGCGGAATCGCATCGGGGAAGTTCCAGACCACCGCGCGCGCCTTGGCATTGCCGAAGGGATGGCAGCCGTGGTTCTTCATGAACACGCGGATCATGCCGCCCGAGCTGTCGGTCTTCCAGTTCTTGCCCTCGGCCTTGGGCTTCTCGGCCTCGGTGAGTTCGTCCCACCAGCCGAGCTTCTTGAGCAGCACGTGGTCGAGCTCGGGGTAGCCGGTCGTGATGTCGGCGCCGAGCGAATGCGAGCCGTCTTCCGCGAGCAGGTTCTGGCCGTCGCGTTCCACGCCGAAGTTGGCGCGGAAGTTGCCGCCGCCGTCCATCACGTGCTTGGAGGTGTCGTAGAGGTTCGGCGAGCCCGGGTGCTTGAGTTCGGGCGTGCCGTAGCAGGGCCACGGCAGGCCGAAGTAGTCGCCCGTGAGGTCGTAGCCGTTGACCTTGTCCTTCACGCCGGCCTTGACCTTGAGCGTGCGCACATCGAAGGCGCCCATGTTGCGCATGTGCGCCTGCAGCCGTTCGGGGCTCTGGCCGGTGTAGCCCACGGCCCAGCAGGTCTTGTTGATCTCGCGCAGGATGTCGTCGGGCACGGGCTCGTCCATGCCCTTGACCTTCTGCATCTTGAAGTTCTTGCTCAGTTCCTTGCCGAAGCCGAGGCGGTCGGCGAACTGCTGCATGATCATGTGGTCGCTGCGGCTTTCCCACAGCGGCTCGATGACCTTCTCGCGCCACTGGATGGAGCGGTTCGACGCCGTGACCGAGCCGCTGGTCTCGAACTGCGTGCAGGCCGGCAGCAGGTAGACCGCGCGGTTCTTGTTGAGGTCGTCGGCATTACCGGGCATGGCGGCCATGGCCGCGGTCGCGGACGGATAGGGATCGACCACCACGAGCAGGTCGAGCTTGTCCATCGCACGCTTCATCTCGAGGCCGCGCGTCTGCGAGTTGGGCGCATGGCCCCAATAGAACACGCCGCGCAGGTTCGAGTCCTGGTCGATCAGCTCGTTCTTCTCGAGCACGCCGTCGATCCAGCGCGAGACCGTGATGCCGGGCTTGCTCATCATCGCGGGCGATGCGAAGCGGCCCTTGATCCACTCGAAGTCCACGCCCCAGGTGGCGGCGAAGTGCTTCCACGAGCCTTCGACGATGCCGTAGTAGCCGGGCAGCGAGTCGGGGTTCGGCCCCACGTCGGTGGCGCCCTGCACGTTGTCGTGGCCGCGGAAGATGTTGGTGCCGCCGCCCGACTTGCCCACGTTGCCGAGCGCGAGCTGCAGGATGCACGAGGCGCGCACCATCGCGTTGCCGATGGTGTGCTGCGTCTGGCCCATGCACCAGACGATGGTGCCGGGGCGGTTCTCGTGCAGCCAGGTCGCGACCTTGACCATCTGCGCTTCCTTCACGCCGCAGACCTCCTCGACCTTGTCGGGCGTCCACTTGGCGAGCACTTCCTCGCGCACCTTGTCCATGCCGAAGACGCGGTCGTTGATGTAGGCCTTGTCTTCCCAGCCGTTCTTGAAGATGTGGTGCAGCAGGCCGAACAGGAAGGCGATGTCGGAGCCCGAGCGGATGCGCACGTACTCGTCGGCCTTGGCCGCGGTGCGCGTGAAGCGCGGATCGACCACGATCATCTTGCAGCCGTGCTCCTTGGCATGAAGCATGTGCAGCATGCTGACCGGGTGCGCCTCGGCGGCGTTGGAGCCGATGTAGAGCGCGACCTTGGCGTTGCGCATGTCGTTGTACGAATTGGTCATGGCGCCGTAGCCCCATGTGTTCGCGACGCCGGCCACCGTGGTCGAGTGGCAGATGCGGGCCTGGTGGTCGCAGTTGTTGCTGCCCCAGAAGCTCACGAACTTGCGCAGCAGGTACGCCTGCTCGTTGCTGTGCTTGGACGAGCCGATCCAGTAGACCGAATCGGGCCCGCTGGCCTGGCGCAGCTCCTTGAGCTTGGCCGTGATCTCGTCGAGCGCCGTGTCCCAGCTGATGCGCTCGTACTTGCCGTTGACCAGCTTCATCGGATAGCGCAGGCGGTACTCGCCATGGCCGTGTTCGCGCAGCGCGGCGCCCTTGGCGCAGTGGGCGCCGAGGTTGATCGGCGAATCGAACACCGGCTCCTGGCGCACCCAGACGCCGTTCTCGACCACGGCGTCGGAGGCGCAGCCCACCGAGCAGTGCGAGCACACGGTGCGCCGGATCTCGACCTTGCCGGCGCCGACGGCCGTGGGCCGCGCCTCGCCGGCCGCCTCGGCCTTGCGCATCAGCGTGAGCTGGCCCGCGGCCAGTCCGACGCCCACGCCGAGCCCCGAGCGGCGCAGGAAGGCGCGCCGGTCCATCGTGGGCAGCGCGCCCGAGAGGCCGCGGCGCAGGCTGTGAACGAACGCCGAAGACTCGCGTTCCCCCGTCCGCGAGACGGTGCCCGCGGTAGTTGTTTTCTTGGTCAGCAGCATCGTGGTGTCCGCTTCAGGCCGAAGCGGTCCTGTAGTAGTGCTTGACGTGTTCGCTCAGCGAGTAGCCGCCGCCGTTCTCGGGCGCGGGCTTCAGCGCGGGTGCGGCGGCTTCGACCGCCGCGGGGGCCGGTGCGACCTTGGGCAGCACGGAAACCGCGGCGACCGCGGCGCCCGCACTGGCGGCACCAAGAAAGAAACCTCGACGCGATGCCGGCTTGGTGCCGACCGCTTGGCTGTCCTGCATGTGATCTCCAGGAGTGGCTGGGGGCAAACCAGATATGAACCGATTTGCATACATATGGATACTAGTCGAGACCCTTATTCCCGACCATCGAGCTCACCTTAGCCGAGCATGTCGAAACCCTGGGTCTCGACCTCGGCGAAGGCGCGCGTGAAACCGGCCAGTGCCGCGTAGAAACGCGCCTTGGGATGCTGCGCGACCGCGTCGCACATCGCCGGCAGCCAGGGCTGCAGGTGCGCCGCGAAGAAGCTCTGCTGCTGCGCGAGGTTGGCGACCGCCGCATCCTCGCCGCCGATCAGATAGCGCATCACCTCGAACAGGCAGGCGACGTGGTCCTCGCTCTCCGAGACCGCCTCCTCGCGCGCCAGGCCGAGCCGCGCGAGATCCGTGCGCAGCTGGGCGAGCGGCTTGTCGTGGAGGAAGCCGCTCAGGTAGTGCGAGCCGAACAGATAGACCTCGGGCTTGCCGATGCCGCCGAAGAGCGCGTCGTACTCGGCGTGCACGGCGGCCGCGTCGGTGGCGCGCGCGGCGCCGACCAGCTGGCGCCAGGGTTCCTCGAGGAAGGCGCCGGCCGCGGGCGCCTCGGTCGGGGCCACGTCGAAGGCGCCGAGCAGTTCGGCGTCGGGCGCGGCGTACCAGAGGCGCGCCAGCAGGCCGTAGACCTCGGCGCGCGCGATTTCCTCGTCGAGTGCGGAGGTCGCGAAGGGGGACTCGCTCATAGCTGCGTGATCTTCATTTCGTTCTGCGCGCTGTACAGGTCGATCACCCGGCAGTCGCTGCACATCTTGAGCCGCTCGAGCGCCTCGCCCTGGAACATGGCATGGCCCGCGAGCTTGCCGAGCATCGCCTCGATGGCCTTCTGCGTGCCGAAGGGCTTGCTGCAGCGGATGCAGGCCCAGGGCTTGGCCTCGTTGAGCACCACGGGCTGCTTGCGCTCGGGCGCGACCAGGAGCCGCGGCACGAGCGCGATCGCATCCTCGGGGCAGGTGGTCTGGCAGAGACCGCACTGCACGCAGTTCTTCTCGATGAAGCGCAGCTGCGGCGCGTTCGGGTTGTCCTGCAGCGCGCCCGCGGGGCAGGCGCTCACGCAGGCGAGGCACAGCGTGCAGCTGTCTCGGTTGACCGCGATCGCGCCGAAGGGCGAGCCGGCCGGCAGCGGCACGGCGAGCGGCTCGGCGGCGGTTGCGGCCGGCGCCTGCGCCATCAAGTGGTCGAGCGTCATTTCGAGCGTGCCGCGCTTCTCCGCGGCCACGGCGAAACGCGCGGCGGTGGCGGGCACGCGCTGGCGCGTGGCGCGCAGGCCGGCCAGCGCCGCATCGAGCGCGGCGGGCGTGGCCGCCTCGATCAGGTGGAAATGCGTGCCGGTGTAGCCCAGCCCGTGGAGCAGCGCCTGCGCGACCGCCATCTGCTGCCGGAGCGCATCGACGTACGGCGGCGCCTCCTCGCCGGTGACGAGCACCGCGACCTGCGCGGCGCCGAAGGCGATCGCGCCGAGCCAGAGGTCGATGCCGGTGCTCGCGGCATGCCTGAGCGCGACCGGCAGCACATGGGCCGGCACGCCGTTCAGGCCGTCGCGCCTGCCGCTTTCGAGCCGGGCCCCGCGCCCCAGCGCCTCGATCAGCGCCTGGCCGCCCTCCTCGCCGTGCAGCAGCAGCGCGGCGTCGCGGCCGCCGGCCGCGAGGTAGGTCGAGACCAGGGTGCGCAGCCTGCGGCCCTGGTCGGTGGTGCGCGGGTAGGTGTAGCCCAGCGCGCCCGTCGGGCACACGGTGGTGCAGGCGCCGCAACCCACGCAGAGCTGCGGATCGACGACGATGCGCTGGCGCTCCTTGTCGCTCGAGATGGCGTGCGCCGAGCAGACCTCGACGCAGGCGTTGCAGCCGACCACCTCGTTGCGGCTGTGGGCGCAGAGCTTCTGCTTGTAGTCGAAGAACTTGGGCTTCTCGAACTCGCCCACGAGCTCGCGCAGGCGCAGCAGCGTGGCCAGGCCCTCGGCCTGCGCGAGTCCGCCCGGCAGGTGGAAGTAGCCCTGCGGCGGCGCGTGCCAGTCGATCAGCGCGCCGGCGCCCAGGTCGAGCACGAGGTCGAACTCGGCATCGAGCGCCTCGCTCGCGCGGTCGAAGCGGATCGCGCCCGCCACGCTGCAGGCCTGTTCGCAGTCGCGGTGCGTGCCGCACTTCGCGAGGTCGATCTGGTAGTCGAGGCCGATCGCCTGCTCGGGGCAGGCGCTCAGGCAGGCGTTGCAGCGCGTGCACAGGTCGAGGTCGATCGGGTTGTCGCGCGTCCAGCGCAGCGAGAAGGCGCCGAGCCAGCCGCGCAAGCCGTCGATGCGCCCCGCCATCACCGGCCAGCGCCGTTCCTGGCTGCCGCCGCGCGCGCCGGGACCGGTGGAGAAGATCGACACCTGCAGCGTGTCGGCCACGAGCGCCGCGGCCTTCTCGGCCTCGTCGAGCGGGCCGACGATCAGCAGGCGCCCCTGGCTCGCATAGCTCACCGTGGGCACGGGGTCGGGCTCGGGCAGATGGGCCGCCGCGAGCAGCGCGGCGATCTTGGGACTCGCGTTCTTCGCATCGCGGCTCCAGCCGCCGGTCTCGCGGATGTTGACGAAGCGGATCGGCGAGACCGCGCCCTCGGTCTGTGCGGCCAGTTCGGTGAAGAGCCGGCGCTCCTGGGTGCAGGCGACCACGACGTCGTCGCCCGAGCGGATCGCGCGCTGGAAGGCGGGCGCCTCGCGGCGGCACAGGGTGGAGTGGAGGGGCAGCGGCTCAGCCAGCGCGGCGCCGAGCGTCTTCGGCTCGAGCGGCATCGTCTGGTTGCAGTCGCAGATCAGCGTGGTGGTCATCGGTCGTCTGGCTTGCAGGCTGCGCGTCGGCAGCCTGCTGGCTGGGGAAAGTCTCCGGCGAGGGAGCAGGCTCGGACTGTGCCACGTCCGGCGGTACCGCGCCCTGCGGGGTTTCCGCGGGGGCTTCCGAGGGATGGTCCCGGCGGTCCGGCGCGCCCTCTTTTTCTTCTTCCTCGTCCGCGAAGAGCTTGAGGAACTTGGCGCTCGCCATCTGGCGCAGCACGCCGTCCGGAATGGGCGTCGACCGGGAATAGTCGTCGATGTAGATGTCCATGCCGTCCATCACGTTGAACTGCGGATCGGCAAAGAGCTTCTTGAAGGCGGTGTTCTTGACCTCGGGCGCGACGTTGCGCGCGACGAAGGGGCGGAAGTCGGATTCGGGCGTGAGGGCCTCGGCATCGGCCAGCGTGGGCGGCGGCGGATCGGCGGGCGCGCCGTCGGCCGGCAACGCCGATGCGGCCACGGCGTCCGCGGGCGGCAGCGCCGCAGCGGCGGCGGGCGCTTCGGTGTCCTGCGGCGCCGGCAGCGCATCTGCGGGCGGCGCGGCTTGTTGTTCTTCTTGCCGCGCCTCCTGCTTGCGCCGCGACCAGCGGCCGAAGAAGCTCTCAGACATCGCCGGCTCCGCGCCCGCGCTTCTTCTCGGTGCTCACGCTCGCGGCATTGCCGAAGCGGTCGACCAGCGGCCGAAAGCTCTCGGGCCGCTTGCGGCGCTTGGGCTCGATCACGTAGTGCGCCTGCACGAAGCCGCGCATCCATTCGATCACCTCGTCGGGCGCGGGCACCTGCTCCACCGTTTCCTGCGCGTCGAGCCAGCGGCCGGCCTCGTTGTAGCTCAGGCTCACGACCACGGGCCGCGCGATGGGCTCCTCGGCCACCGTGGGCTCCTCCTCCATGCGCCAGAGCACGAACCAGCACGGCGCGGGCGTGGTGGCGTTGAGGTGGTAGCCCTCGGCATCGTCGCGGAACAGTTCGGTCTTGAAGCCCGGATGCAGCCAGCGCTGCACGTCCTCGGTCGCTTCGAGCAGGCGCGGCGCATTCCCCAGGCCGGGCTGGTCGGGGCCGACGCTCTCGAGAATCCAGCGCCAGGACTGCCAGCGGCTGTTCACGCGCTCGCGGCGCATCACGACGGCAACGTCGATGGAAGGATTCATCCGCCGATCGTAGCGCCGCGGCATTCCGATTTCGCTTCGAGGGTCATGGGGAGAAGGCGGGGGCCGAACGCAGAGGGCGCGAAGGTTGCGCGAAGGACGCGAAAGAAGGCAAGAAAAGTGGACCTGCGGGTCAAGCGCCCACCGGTTGCCGCATCAACAGGTCGCGCAGCCTGCGCTGCAGCGGCGTGGCCTCGGTGGCCGGGACGCGGCCGGCTTCGCGCAGCGCCAGGTCGCGGCTTTCGGCGCTGTGCAGGTCGATTTCGCGCACGACCTGCCCCTGGTCGTAGACGAAGGCGACGTCGGCCAGGGCCAGCACGTCGTCGATGTCGTGCGTGATCATCAGCACCGGAATGCCCCACTGCCTGCGCACTTGCGCGAGTTCGTAGCGCAGCTCGCTGCGCAGCATCGGATTGAGCGCCGCAAAGGGCTCGTCGAGCAGCAGCAGCTGCGGCTCGCAGGCCAGCGCGCGCGCGAGCGCGACGCGCTGCCGCTGGCCGCCCGAGAGCTTGGCCGGCCGGCTGTCGGCGAGCGCCGCGAGGCCGAAGCCGTCGAGCAGCGCCTGCACCCGCTCGGCGTCCCGGGCCGGCAGGCGGCGCCGGTGCCAGGCGGTCAGGCCGAAGGCGACGTTCTCGCGCACCGACAGATGCGGAAACAGCGCGTAGTCCTGGAACAGGTAGCCGACGCGCCGCGCCGGGGCCGGCACGTCGATGCCGCGCGCCGCATCGTAGAGCGTGCGGCCGTCGATGCGCACATGCCCGGACGAGGGGCGCAAGAGCCCCGCGATGGCCTGCAGCGTGAGCGTCTTGCCCGCGCCCGATGGTCCGTAGAGTGCGGCGAAGGGCACGTCGGTCGCGAAGCGCGCCGCCAGGTCGAACCGGCGCGCGCCGTCGGTGACCGTGAGCTGCAGGTCGACGTCGATCATGGCCGTGCGAAGCCGTGGCGCGCGAGCACTGCCTGCGCGGGTGGCGTGAAGAGGAACTGCACGAACTCGGCGGCCAGCGCCTTCTGCCGGCTGTCGGCCACCACCGCGACGGGGTAGGTCACCGGCGCATGCCCCGTGGGCGTGAAGGCGACCCTCACCTTGTCGCCGGCCGCGGCCGCGTCGGTGCGGTAGACGAAACCGGCCTCGACCTCGCCGCGGCTCACGTAGTCGAGCACCTGCCGCACGCTGTCGGCCTGCACGAACCTGGGTTCGAGCGCGGTCCAGAGGCCGGCGTTGTCGAGCACCTGGCGCGTGTAGCGGCCCACCGGCACGGTCGCGACCTTGCCGATCGCGATCCGCCGGACGCGGGCGCCGGCCAGGTCCTGCAGGCTCTTCAGGCCCAGCGCCTCCTGCGCCGGCTCGACCAGCACGAGGCTGTTGGCGGCGAAGTCGCGGCGCGTGGCGACGTCGACCAGCTTCTGCTCGGCGCCGCGGTTCATCGTCTCCTGGTCGGCACTCGCGAACACGTCCACCGGCGCGCCCTGCGCGATCTGCTGCAGCAGCACGCCCGAGGCCGCGAAGTTGAAGCGCACCGTGGCGCCCGGGCGCGCGGCCTCGAACCGCGGCCCGAGTTCCTTGAAGGCATCCGTCAGGCTGGCAGCGGCGGAGACCGTGATCTGCTGCGCGGAAGCGCCCAGGGGCAGCGCGAACGCCAGGGCAAGAAGCGAGACAAGCAGCGGGCGCATGCAGGTTTCCAGTCGTGATGAATCGGGCTCAGCGCAGCGAGAAGAAGCGGTTCGACAGCACCAGCACCGTGATCGACAGCAGCGAGGTCACGGCCACCAGCAGCAGCGCCAGGTCGTCATGCCCGGCCTGCACCGCGTCGTAGATCGCCATCGAGAGCGTCTGCGTCTGGCCCGGGATGGAGCCCGCCACCATCAGCGAGGCGCCGAACTCGCCCATGGCGCGCGCGAACGCGAGCAGCGTGCCGGCCAGGATGCCGGGCCAGGCCAGCGGCAGGGTGACGCGCAGGAACACCGAGAACGGCGACTGGCGCAGCGTGCTGGCGGCGTCCTCCAGCGCGCGGTCCACGCTCGCGAAGGCGGCGCTGGCCGACTTGAGCACCAGCGGCAGCGCCACCACGGCCGAGGCCACCACCGCGCCGTGCCAGCTGAAGATGAGCGTGTAGTCGAAGTGCGTGCGCAGCCAGTGGCCGAGCGGGCTGCGGCGCCCGGCGGCGACCAGGATCGCATAGCCGATCACGGTCGGCGGCAGCACCAGCGGCAGCATGAACACCGCCTCGAGCACCGTCCGTCCCGGAAAGCGCTTGCGCGCGAACACCCAGCCCAGCGCCACGCCGGCCACGAGCGCGAGCAGCGTCGCGGCCGTGGCCACCTTGAGCGACAGCACCAGGGGGAACCAGTCGGTCGCGGCGATGAGCGATGTCGTCGTATTCATGGCGATACAGCGGCATTGTTGCACAACGACCTGCTGCCTTCCGCGGCAGGCGGGCTTCGGTATGGCTGGGCAACGCCGATATCCCGCGGAATACAGCGCGGGGCAGGTTCAGGATGCGCGCGGGATCAGGGCGCCAGAAGCCGCGTGAGCGCGCGCACGTCGGCCGCCGTCGCGAGGCGTGCGGCGTTCTCGATCGCGCGGTAGTGCTTGACGATTTCCTCGCCGACCGGCGTCAGCGCGGTGCCGCCGCCGCGCGTGCCGCCGGCCGCGGTGTTCACCGCGGGCGAGGCGAGCGCCTTGTTCATCTCGTCGATCAGGAGCCAGGCGCGCCGGTACGACATGCCGAGCTGGCGCGCGGCCGCCGAGATCGAGCCGGTTTCCGCCACCGCCTCCAGCACGGCGATCTTGCCGGGGCCGATGGCGATGCTGTCGTCCCGGTAGATGCGCAGGCGGAACTGGACTCTGGTTTTCATGCCGTGGGGTGAGCGGTGCAGGAGAAGGAAGACGGGCGCAAAGGTTAAACCATGCGCCCGGCCTCCCCGCCGACCGGCGTCAGCCCACCGCCGCCGGCACGGCCGCGCCGGTGCCGTACCCGGCCGCCGCCATGGGCCGGCCGCCGCGCGTGATGCGCACCGCGCAGTACTTGAACTCGGGGATCTTGCCGAGCGGATCGAGCGCCGCGTTGGTCATCAGGTTGGCCGCCGCCTCGTAGTAGGCGAAGGGCACGAACACCGCGCCGCTCGGCGTGCCGTCGTCGCGCCGCACGTGGATCGCCACTTCGCCGCGGCGCGACTGGACGGTGATCACGTCGCCGGCCTCGAGGCCGAGCTTCTGCAGGTCGCCCTGGTTCATCGAGGCGGTGGCCATCGGCTCCAGCGCATCGAGCACGCTGGCGCGCCGCGTCATGCTGCCGGTGTGCCAGTGCTCGAGCTGGCGGCCGGTGATGAGCACGAAGGGATAGTCGGCATCGGGCCGCTCGTCGGCCGGAATGATGTCGGCGGGCACCAGCTTCACGCGGCCGTCGGCGGTCGGGAAGTCGTCGACGAACACGATCGGCTGGCCCGGGTCTTCCTCGCTCAGGCAGGGGTAGGTCACGCTCGAATCGCGCTGCAGCCGCTCCCAGCTGATTCCGCTGATGACCGCATGCATCGCCTGGCGCATTTCCTCGTAGACCGCGGCCACGCCGGCTTCCTCGCCCTCGTAGTTCCACTGCAGGCCCATGCCGCGGGCGATCTGCTGGATGATCCAGAGGTCGGGCCGCGCATCGCCGGGCGGGTTGAGCGCGCGCTGGCCGAGCTGCACCATGCGGTCGGTGTTGCTCACGGTGCCGGTCTTCTCGGGCCAGGCGCTGGCGGGCAGCACCACGTCGGCGAGCCAGGCGGTCTCGGTCATGAAGATGTCCTGCACCACTAGGTGTTCCAGGCTCGCGAGCGCATGGCGCGCATGGTTCAGGTCGGGGTCGCTCATGGCCGGGTTCTCGCCCATGATGTACATGCCGCGCACCTTGTGCGGATCGCTGTCGGGCGCGAGCGCCTTGTGCATGATCTCGACCACGGTGTAGCCCGGCGTCGCATCGAGCGGCGTGTCCCAGAACTTCTCGAACCAGGCATGCGCCGCCGGGTTGTCCACGCGCTGGTAGTTGGGGAACATCATCGGGATCAGCCCCGCGTCGCTCGCGCCCTGCACGTTGTTCTGGCCGCGCAGCGGATGCAGGCCCGAGCCCGGCTTGCCGATCTGGCCGGTCACGGTGGCGAGCGCGATCAGGCAGCGCGCGTTGTCGGTGCCGTGCACGTGCTGGCTCACGCCCATGCCCCAGAGGATCATCGCGCCGCGCGCGGTGGCGAAGGCGCGCGCCACCTCGCGCAGCGTCGCGGCCGGCACGCCGCAGATCGGCGCCATCGCCTCGGGGCTGTAGCCCTTCACGTTCTCGCGCAGCGCCTCGAAGTTGCTGGCGCGGGTGCGTACGAAGTCCTGGTCGACCAGCCCCTCGTCGATCACCGCGTGGATCAGCGCGTTGAGCATGGCCACGTCGGTGTCGGCCTTGAACTGCAGCGTGCGCCAGGCATGGCGGCTGATGTCGGTGCGCCGCGGGTCGGCCAGCACGATCTTCGCGCCGCGCTTGGCGGCGTTCTTCATCCAGGTCGCGGCCACCGGGTGGTTGGCCGTGGGGTTGGAGCCGATCACGAAGATCAGCTCGGCATGTTCCACGTCGTTGACCTGGTTGCTCACCGCGCCCGAGCCCACGCCTTCGAGCAGCGCCGCCACGCTGGAGGCATGGCACAGGCGCGTGCAGTGGTCGATGTTGTTGCTGCCGAAGCCGGTGCGCACCAGCTTCTGGAACAGGTAGGCCTCCTCGTTGCTGCCCTTGGCCGAGCCGAAGCCCGCGAGCGACTTCGGGCCATGGGTGTCGCGCAGGGCCGAGAGCGTGCCCGTGGTGAGCGCGAGCGCCTCTTCCCAGGTGGCTTCGCGGAACACCTCGCTCCAGTCGTCGGGGCGCGGCGCGTCGCCGAAGTCCTTGGGCATGCCGGGCTTGCGGATCAGCGGCTTGGTCAGGCGCTGCGGATGGTGCGCGTAGTCGAAGCCGAAGCGGCCCTTGACGCAGAGCCGGTCGTGGTTGGCCGGGCCGTCGCGGCCGTCGACGCTGACGATCTTCTCGTCCTTGACGTTGTAGGTGATCAGGCAGCCCACGCCGCAGAACGGGCAGACCGAATCGACCTTGCGGTCGACCTGCTGCGGGCCGATGTGGCTCTTGGGCATCAGCGCGCCCGTAGGGCAGGCCTGCACGCATTCGCCGCAGGCCACGCAGGTGCTGTCGCCCATCGGGTCGTCGAGGTCGAACACGATCTTGCTGTCGCCGCCGCGCAGCGCATAGCCGATGACGTCGTTGACCTGTTCCTCGCGGCAGGCGCGCACGCAGCGGTTGCACTGGATGCAGGCGTCGAGGTTGACCGCCATTGCGGGATGCGAGACGTCGGCCTTCGGCTGCTCGCGGCGCAGCGACTTGAGTTCGGGCCGCACCGCGATGTCGAGCCTGTGGGCCCATTCGCTGAGCTCGCCGTGCTGCCGGGTGGCGTCGTCGCCGATCCACTTGTAGCCCTGGTCGGGCATGTCCGACAGCAGCATCTCGACCACCATCTTCTGGCTCTTGAGTGCGCGTTCGCTGGTGGCCTGCACTTCCATGCCGGCCGTCACGTTGCGGCAGCAGCTGGGCGCGAGCACGCGCTCGCCCTTGATCTCGACCACGCAGGCGCGGCAGTTGCCGTCGGCGCGGTAACCGTCCTGGTAGCAAAGGTGCGGAATCTCGACACCGTGGCGCTCGGCCGCCTTGTAGATGGTCTCGCCATCGAAGGCCTGGATGGCCTTGCCGTCGAGCGTGAATTCGATGGTCTGCGGCATCAGCTCCGCGAGCTTCGACGGGGCGTTCATGCCACCTCCTCCGGGAAATATTGCTGGATGCAGCGGATGGGATTCGGGGCGGCCTGACCCAGGCCGCAGATCGACGCATCGCCCATCACCTGGGCCAGGTCCTCGAGCGTCGCGCTGTCCCACACCGGCGCCTGCATCAGCGCCGCGGCCTTGCCGGTGCCGACGCGGCAGGGCGTGCACTGGCCGCAGCTCTCGTGCTCGAAGAAGCGCATCACGTTGAGCGCCGCGTCGCGTGCGCGATCGTGCTGGCTCAGCACCATCACCGCGGCCGAGCCGATGAAGCAGCCATGGGGGCTGCAGCGTGTCGAAATCGAGCGGAATGTCGTTCATGCGCGCGGGCAGGATGCCGCCCGAGGCGCCGCCGGGCAGGTAGGCGTAGAGCGTGTGGCCCTCCAGCATGCCGCCGCAGTACTCGTCGATCAGCTCCTGCACCGTGATGCCCGCGGGCGCGAGCTTGACGCCCGGGTGCTTCACACGGCCGCTCACGCTGAAGCTGCGCAGGCCCTTGCGGCCATGGCGGCCGAAGCCGCTGAACCAGGCCGCGCCCTTCTGGACGATGTCGCGCACCCAGTAGAGGGTCTCGAAGTTGTGCTCCAGCGTGGGCCGCCCGAACAGGCCCACCTGCGCGATGTAGGGCGGGCGCATGCGCGGTTCGCCGCGCTTGCCCTCGATGCTCTCGATCATGGCCGACTCTTCGCCGCAGATGTAGGCGCCCGCGCCGCGGCGCAGCTCGATGTGCGGCAGCGCGCAGGGCGGATCGGCCTGCAGCCGGGCCAGTTCGGCCGCAAGCAGCGCGCGGCAGTCGTGGTATTCGTCGCGCAGGTAGATGTAGCACTGCGCGATGCCGACCACCTGCGCGGCGACCAGCAGGCCCTCGAGGAAGCGGTGCGGATCGCGCTCGAGGTAGGTGCGGTCCTTGAAGGTGCCGGGCTCGCCCTCGTCGATGTTGACCGCCATCACGCGCGGCGCCGGCTGGTCGCGCACGATGCGCCACTTGCGGCCGGCCGGAAAGCCCGCGCCGCCGAGGCCGCGCAGGCCCGAGTCTTCCATCGCCTTGACCACGGCCTCGGCGTCCTGCGCGCCGTTCGCGAGCGCCGCGGCGAGCGCGTAGCCGCCGTGCGCGCGGTAGGTGGCGTAGTCGGTGAAGGCCGGCATGCGCTCGACCGCATCGGGCGGCGGCGAGATGCTCTTTTCGGCGAACGACGCCGCGTCGAAGTAGGCCACCAGCGGTTCGCCGCCGGGCGTGGCCTTGAAGGCCTGGAGCACCTTGTCGGCGGTCGCGAGCGGCACGGGCAGTTGGTCGATCACCACCGCCGGCGCCTGTTCGCAGCGGCCGACGCAGGGCGCGGCGATCACGCGCACCTCGCCGCTTTCGGCGCCGAGCAGCGCCGGCAGGCGCGCCAGCAGGTCCTTCGCGCCAGCGAGTTCGCAGGCCAGGCCGTCGCAGACGCGCACGGTGAGGCCGGGCGCCGCGTCGTCGCCGCGCACCACCTCGAAGTGGTGGTAGAAGGTCGCGACCTCGTAGACCTCGGCCATCGGAATGTTCATCTCGCGCGCCAGCGCCACCAGGTGGCGGTCGTGCAGGCAGCGGTAGGCGTCGTTGAGCTTGTGCAGGTGCTCGATGAGCAGGTCGCGCCGGTGCCCCTCGGCCGGGCGGGCGCCGATCAGCGCGCGCACCTCGAGCAGCGCCGTCTCCTCGGGCTGGCGGCCCTTGAGCTTGCTCTTGCGGCGGATGCGCTCGCGCATCTCGTCGGCGGTCGCGAGCGGCACGATGGTGTGCGTGCTGCCGGCCGTGTTTGTCTCGCGGGTCGTGGCTGGGTGGTTGTTCACTGCCTGGGCCTTTTTTCTCGAAGTCTGGCGAAAGCCCCCTTCGGCAAATGCTTTCATAGGGGTCGGCCGAGTGTGTGGGCCGCCCCGGGGCGCGTCAAATTCGATCGGAACATCGATCGATTCAATAACTAAATGGGAATGGATCGCCGGCCGGCCGGCGGCGGCCGCGGCCGGAGGACTACTCGCCGAGCGCGCCGCTGTGCAGCCGTACCTGCTCGCGCCAGGCTGGCGTCTGCAGGAACACCAGCGCGGCATCGAGGGCGCGCGAGGGCCGCACGCCGGTCTGGGTCATGAAGCCCAGCGGCGTCTTCACCTCGGGACCGACGAGCGGCAGCGCCTCGAGTTCGCGGTAGCTGCGCACCGCCGCCACCATCGAGCCCGGCAGCACGCTGCTGACGGTGCCCGCGAGCACCGCCAGGGCCAGCGTCAGCACCGAATTGGTCTCGATCGCCGGCGCCAGCGCCACGCCGGCCTCGCGCAGCGCCTGGTCGATGATCGAGCGGTTGTGCATGTCGGGCGTGAGCAGGCACAGCGGCAGCCGGCCGGCCTCGGCCCAGCTCAGCGGCTTGCCGATGCGCAGCTGGTCGTCCGACGGCCGCGCCGCGCGCCGCAGCAGGTAGTAGTGCTCCACGCTCTGCGGCCAGGCGGTGAGCTTGATGCCCGGCAGGTGCATGCGCTCGATGTAGCCGAGCGCGAGGTCGATCGAGAGGCTTTCGAGCCCCGTCTCGAGTTCCTGCGAGCTCATCGACAGCACCGCCGGCACGATGCCCGGATGCAGCTCGTGCAGCATGGCCGCGAAGCGCGAGAGCATCGGGATGGCCGTGGGCACGGCCGCCATGCGCAGCCGGCCGCGCGGATGGCCCTCCTCGCTGCGCAGCTCCTGCTGCAGCACCTCGTTGTCGCGCAGCATGCGCTGCGCGGTCGCGAGCACGCGTTCGCCCTCGTGCGTCAGGCCCACGTACACGCGGGCACGCTTGACGATCACCACGCCGAACTCGGCCTCGAGCGAGCGCAGCGCGTTCGACAGCGCCGGCTGCGTGATGTGGCAGGCCTGCGCCGCGCGGCCGAAATGCTTGTGCTCGCTGAGCGCGACCAGGTAGCGCATCGACGCGAGGAGGTTCACGGGCGTGCGGGGCTCAGGTGTTCTTGCTGATCGAGATGGTGGGGAACTTCGCCGAGAAGTCCTTGGCCTTCTCGGCGATGCCCACCGCCACCCGGCGCGCGATGTCCTTGTAGATGCCGGCCACGGTGCCGTCGGGATCGGCCACCACCGTCGGCTTGCCGCTGTCGGCCTGCAGCCGGATCTGCATGTCGAGCGGCAGCGCGCCCAGGTACGGCATCTGGTACTGCTCGGCCATCTTCTTCCCGCCCTCGGCGCCGAAGATGTGCTCGGCATGGCCGCAGTTCGAGCAGACGTGCACCGCCATGTTCTCGACGATGCCGAGGATCGGCACGCCGACCTTCTCGAACATCTTGATGCCCTTCTTCGCATCGAGCAGCGCGATGTCCTGCGGCGTGGTCACGATCACCGCGCCGGTCATCGGCACCCGCTGCGAGAGCGTGAGCTGGATGTCGCCGGTGCCGGGCGGCATGTCGACGATCAGGTAGTCCAGGTCCTTCCAGTTCGTCTGGCGCAGCAGCTGCTCGAGCGCCTGCGTGGCCATCGGACCGCGCCAGATCATCGCCTCGTCGGCATCGACCAGGAAGCCGATCGACATCACCTGCACGCCGTGGTTCTCGAGCGGCTCCATGGTCTTGCCGTCCTCGCTCTCGGGACGGCCCTCGATGCCGAGCATCATCGGCTGGCTCGGGCCGTAGATGTCGGCGTCGAGCAGGCCGACCGCCGCGCCCTCGGCCGCGAGCGCGAGCGCCAGGTTGGCGGCCGTGGTGCTCTTGCCGACGCCGCCCTTGCCCGAGGCCACCGCGATGATGTTGCGCACGTTGGGCATCAGCTGCACGCCGCGCTGCACCGCATGGCTGATGACCTTGGTGTGGATGTTGACCGACACGTTCTCCACGCCCGGCACGGTCTTGGCGGCCGCGACCAGCGCCTTGCGGATCGCCGCATGCTGGCTCTTCGCCGGATAGCCGAGTTCGAGGTCGAACGAGACGTCGCCCTCGGAGATCTGAAGGTTGCGGACCGAACGGGTCGCGGTGAAGTTCTTGCCTGTGTTGGGATCGGCGACGGCCTTGAGCGCGTCCATGATCCCGTCCTGGGTGAGTGCCATTGATCTAGCTCCTGAATGGCGGGTAGTCTAGTGGCTCGCCCCGGGGCCCATGCGTGGCCCCCCGAACAACCACAACGACGACCCATGTCCCACCCTCCTGCCGCCACCGGCCTGCTGCTGACCGGCGGCGGCGCCCGGGCCGCCTACCAGGTCGGCGTGCTCGAAGCCATCGCCGGGCTCCGGCGCGCCGCGGGCTTCGCGGGCCGGGCCAATCCCTTTCCCGTGATCACCGGCACCTCGGCCGGCGCGATCAACGCCGCCGCGCTGGCCTGCGGCGCCGACGATTTCGACGGCATCGTCGCGCGCATCGCCGAGGTCTGGCGCGACTTCCGCGCGGAACAGGTCTACCGGGCCGATGCGCTCTCGGTGCTCGGCAGCGGCGCGCGCTGGCGCATGTGGCTCGGGCTCGGCCGCTTCGCCGCCAACTGGGCGCGGCTGAGGCCGCGCTCGCTGCTCGACAACGCGCCGCTGGCCGAGCTGCTGGCGCGCCTGGTGCCGCTCGAGCGCCTGCCGGGGCTGATGCGGCAGGGCCACCTGCAGGCGCTCGCGGTCACGGCCTCGAGCTACAGCTCGGGCCAGCACGTGACCTTCTTCGACGCCGCCGTGCCGATGGAGCCCTGGGTGCGCTCGCAGCGCCTCGCGGTGGCGGGCCCGATCAGCCATGCGCACCTGCTGGCCTCGTCGGCCATTCCCTTCGTGTTCCCGGCCACGGCGCTGCCGATGCAGGGGCACACCGAATACTTCGGCGACGGCTCGATGCGCCAATCGGCGCCGATCGCCGCGGCCATCCACCTGGGCGCCACGCGCATCCTGGTGATCGGCGCCGGCCGCATGCACGAGCCGCGCGAGGCCGACGCGCCCAACACCTACAGCGGCTATCCCACGACGGCGCAGATCGCGGGGCATGCGCTGTCGAGCATTTTCCTCGACGCGCTCGCGGTCGACATCGAGCGGCTGCGCCGCATCAACCACACGCTCGGCCTGATTCCCGAGCACAGCCGCGGCGCGAGCACGCTGCGGCCGATCGAGCTGCTGGTGATCTCGCCCTCCCAACGGCTCGACGCGATCGCCGCGCGCCACGCGGGCGCGCTGCCGGGCGCCGTGCGCCACCTGCTCGGCGGCAGCGCCAAGGCCGCGGCCGAAACCGAGGTCAAGGGCGCCGCGCTCGCGAGCTACCTGCTGTTCGAGGCCGACTACACGCGCGAGCTGATGGCCCTGGGCCGCGCCGACACGCTGCGGCAGCGCGAGGAGGTGCTGCGCTTTTTCGGGTGGGAGGCGGCGGCCTAGGAAATGCCGAGCTCGGTGCAGACGCGCCCGAGCAGTGCCTTGAGGGCGGCCACCTCCGCTTCGAGCCGTGCCACGTTCGCCTTGAGCGCCGCCACTTCGCCCAGTGGATCGGCGTGGTCGGCGCGCGGCGCATCGGAAGGACCGGCGGCCTCCTCGGCCGGCGCACCGCTCAGCAGATGCGCCCAGCGGCTCTCGCGCGCACCCGGCAGCCGCGCGAGCTTGACGACCAGCGGCCCGGCGGGACGTTCGGCGAGTTCGTCGAGAAAGCCCTCCACCGAGGAGATGTCGGCGAAGTTGTGCATGCGGTCGCAGGCGATGCGCAGTTCGCCCGGGGTCTGCGGGCCGCGCAGCATCAGCACGGTGAGCAGGGCCACCGACTGCGAGGGCACGCGCAGCACGCGGTCGATGTTGTGCTCGTAGCGGAAGGCCCGGCCGCCGCTGGTCTCGGCCACCAGGCTGTAGCCCTTGAGGCTCTCGAGCGCGGCCTGCACCTGCGCCTCGGTGAGCTCGAGCACCGGGTTGCGGCTGGTCTTCTGGTTGCAGCCCGAGAGCAGCGAATTGAGCGTCAACGGGTAGCTGTCGGGCACGGTCTTCTGCTTTTCGGCCAGCACGCCGAGCACGCGGGTTTCGATGAGCGAGAGGATCGGAAGCGAAGGAGTCATGGTTCGATGAGAGGGGTCGTTCGGTCGCCGCTCAGGGCAGCGCCACGCCGAGTATCGGCCCGAGTTCGCGCCGGAAGTCGCTGCGCCCGAGCGCGCGCGAATGCAGCGCCGAGACGGTGCCGTCGAGATAGAGCGCGTCGCGGCAATGCAGCACGTCGCGGAAATGGAGCGCGAATTCGTGGAAGCTCACCGGCTCCTCGCTGATCACGAACAGCGCCTTGTCGCCCGCGATGCCCACGCCGTTGCGGATCTTGCGCGAGTCCGAGCCGGGGATGAAGCGCGGATGCACCACCCCGCGGCGCAGCAGCAGCGGCCCCGACTGGGTGGCGAGCCGCACCCGCTCGCGCTGCGCGAGCGCCGGGTACTCCGAGGATTCGACGACGCGCGCGCCGGCCTCCGTCACCGCGAACACGCCGTTGGGCTGGAGGAAGAAATTGCCCGCGCCGGCGTCCAGGTTGAGCGGCGCGAGCTCGCGCCCTTCCTGCACCAGCAGGCCCACGGGCGAGAAATCCGCGTGGTACATGCCGGCGTTCACCGCGAAGACGAGCTGCCGGCCCTGCCCCGCGAGCCAGGCCTCGAGGCGGTCGAAGCGATGGAACGGGGCGCCCGTCCGGTCGCGCAGGAAGAGTTCGAGCCGATCGGTCCGCGGGTCGATCTCGACCACCGTGTAGCGCGGATCGGCCGCCGTCGCGACGCCGGCTGCGGCGACCGCGAGCCCGACCGCGCACGAGAGGGCGAGCAGGCGCAGCAGCTTCTTCATCGTGGCCCCGCCGCGCAGCAGCGCTTCAGCCGTTGCGGATGCGGCTCACCAGCGCCTTGGTGAAGGCCTCGGTGTTGGCGCTGCCGCCCAGGTCGCCGGTGCGCACCTTGTCGATGTTGAGCGTGTCGTCGATCGCCTGGCGCAGGCGCGTGGCGAG
This sequence comes from Variovorax sp. TBS-050B, assembly GCF_029893635.1. Taxonomy (NCBI): domain Bacteria; kingdom Pseudomonadati; phylum Pseudomonadota; class Betaproteobacteria; order Burkholderiales; family Comamonadaceae; genus Variovorax; species Variovorax sp. TBS-050B. Next base: position 355,129 of record NZ_JARXYR010000002.1, read on the forward strand.
TTCGGGCCGCCGCACGTGGTCGAGCATCAGCGCGCCCGCGAGCAGCAGCGCGATCGGGTTGGCGATGCCCTTGCCCGCGATGTCGGGCGCCGAGCCGTGCACCGCCTCGAAGATCGCCGCGTCGGCACCGATGTTGGCGCCCGGCGCCATGCCCAGGCCGCCCACCAGGCCGGCCACCAGGTCCGACAGGATGTCGCCGAACAGGTTGGTGGTCACCAGCATGTCGAACTGCCAGGGGTTGAGCACCAGCTTCATCGCGCAGGCGTCGACGATGATGGTGTCGAGTTCGAATTTGCCCTTGTACTTCTTCTCGTACAGGTCGAGGCCGGTTTCGAGGAACAGGCCGGTCAGCACCTTCATGATGTTGGCCTTGTGCACCAGCGTGACCTTCTTGCGGCCGGTGGCGATCGCGGTCTCGAAGGCGTATTCGAGCAGCCGCAGGCAGCCCTGGCGCGTGTTGATGCCGGTGGCCATGCCCACCGCGTGCGGGTCGCCGTCGATGCGCACGTAGTGCTCGTGGCCGATGTAGAGGCCCTCGAGGTTCTCGCGCACGACCATCAGGTCGACCTTGTCGAAGCGCCCGCCCGGGATGATGGTGCGCGCCGGCCGCAGGTTGGCGTAGAGCTGGAATTCCTCGCGCAGCCGCACGTTCGACGAGCGGTACCCGCCGCCCGAGGGCGTCTCGAGCGGCCCCTTGAGCGCGAGCCGGGTGCGGCGGATGCTGTCGAGCGTGGCCTGCGGCAGCGGATCGCCCGAGGCCTTGACGCCGCCGAGGCCGGCGATCTGGCGGTCCCATTCGAAGGGCGCGGCCAGCGCGTCGAAGGCGGCCAGCGTGGCGTCGACGATTTCGGGGCCGATGCCATCGCCGGGGATCAGGGTTGCGGGAATGGGGGTGGTCATCGGAAAAACTCGCTTTCTTTCGGTGGATCTCTTCGCCGGGTCGGTAACGGGCCTGCGGCGTTGGCGAAACGCGCGGGGGTCGAGCATACGTCGCGCCGGAGACACCCCGGCGCTTTTCGGGTCACTCCGCACCCGGCCCGATCGGCCCGCGGCGGCAGAACCGGAGGCAGCCACCTAAAATGGCCGGTTCTCCCCGTCCGTCACACCCGAAAGCGCCCTCCCCGATGTCCGCCCCGCGCAAGCTCTTCGTCACCACCGCCCTGCCATATGCCAACGGCAAGTTCCATATCGGCCACATGATGGAGTACATCCAGGCCGACATCTGGGTGCGGAACCAGCGGATGAACGGCGCCGAGGTCAACTTCGTCTGCGCCGACGACGCGCACGGCGCGGCCATCACCATCGCGGCCGACAAGGCCGGCGTGACGCCGCAGGCCTTCGTGGCCGAGATCGCGGCCGGCCGCAAGCCCTACCTCGACGGCTACCACATCTCCTTCGACAACTGGCATTCGACCGACGCGCCCGAGAACCACCAGCTCGCGCAGGACATCTACCGCGACCTGCGCAAGAACGGCCTGATCAGCACCAAGAGCGTGGAGCAGTTCTACGACCCCGAGAAGGGCATGTTCCTGGCCGACCGCTTCATCAAGGGCGAATGCCCGAACTGTCATTCGAAGGACCAGTACGGCGACAACTGCGAGGTCTGCGGCGCGGTCTACGCGCCCACCGAGCTGATCAACCCCTACTCGGCGCTCTCGGGCGCCAAGCCCGAGCTGCGCAGTTCCGAGCACTTCTTCTTCAAGCTCTCCGACCCGCGCTGCGAGGCCTTCCTGAAGGAATGGACCGCCGCGCCGGGCCACGTGCAGAGCGAGGTGCAGAACAAGATCCGCGAGTGGCTCTACAAGGACGACGAGGGCAAGGGCGGCCTCGGCGACTGGGACATCAGCCGCGACGCGCCCTACTTCGGCATCGAGATCCCCGACGCGCCGGGCAAGTACTTCTACGTCTGGCTCGACGCGCCCGTGGGCTACCTGGCCTCGCTCAAGAACCTGCTCGACAAGCGCTGCATCGAGCTCGGCGGCGACGGCATCTCCTACACCGAGTACATGGCCGACCCCGACCTGGAGCAGGTGCACTTCATCGGCAAGGACATCATCACCTTCCATACCCTCTTCTGGCCCGCGATGCTGCACTTCAGCGGCCGCAAGGCGCCCGACGCGGTGTACGTGCACGGCCACCTGACGGTCAGCGGCGAGAAGATGAGCAAGAGCCGCGGCACCGGCATCGACCCGCTCAAGTACCTCTCGCTCGGGCTCGATCCCGAATGGCTGCGCTACTACATCGCGGCCAAGCTCAACGGCCGCAACGAGGACATCGACTTCAACCCCGAGGACTTCGTCGCGCGCGTCAACAGCGACCTGGTGGGCAAGTACATCAACATCGCGAGCCGCGCGGCCGGCTTCATCGGCAAGCGCTTCGGCGGCCGGCTCGGCGAGATCTCGGCCGACGGCGACGCGCTGCTGTTCGCGCTGCGCGACGCGGCTTCGCAGCTGCATTCGCTCTACGACGGCCGCGACTACGCGCGCGCGCTGCGCGAGGTGATGGCGCTGGCCGACAAGGTGAACGAGTACGTCGACCAGAACAAGCCCTGGGAGCTGGCCAAGAAGGAAGGTCAGGAGGCGCGGCTGCACGACGTGTGCACGGTCTGCATCGAGGCCTTCCGCCTGCTCACGCTGTACCTCAAGCCGGTGCTGCCGGCGCTCGCGACCAAGGTCGAGGCCTTCCTCGGCATCGCGCCGCTGGCCTGGGCCGATGCGGCCGGCGCCCTGCCCGCGGGCCATGCGATCGGCGAGTACAAGCACCTGATGCAGCGTGCCGACGCCAAGATGGTCGACCAGCTGTTCGATGCGCCCGAGCCGGCCGCGGCCGCCGCGCCGGCTGCCGGAAGCGCCCAGGCGCTGCCCGGCGGCGAGGCGCTCGCGCCCACGATCACCATCGACGACTTCGCGAAGATCGACCTGCGCATCGCGAAGATCGTGGCCTGCGAGAAGGTCGAGGGCTCGACCAAGCTGCTGCGGCTCACGCTCGATGCCGGCGAGGCAAAGACCCGCAACGTGTTCAGCGGCATCGCCTCGGCCTACCAGCCCGAGCAGCTCGTGGGCAAGCTTACGGTGCTGGTCGCCAACCTCGCGCCGCGCAAGATGAAGTTCGGCCTCAGCGAAGGCATGGTGCTGGCCGCGAGCCATGCCGACGAGAAGGCGAACCCCGGCATCCACGTGCTCGAACCCTGGCCCGGCGCCACGCCCGGCATGCGGGTTCGCTGATCGGAAAAAGGAACGCACCATGCCCCGCCGCGCCCTCTCGTTGTTGCTGTTGTTGTCGACCACTGCCCTCGTCGGCGGCTGCGCCGTGGTCACGGTCGCGAGCACGGCCGTGAGCGTGGGCGCCGGCGCGGTCGGCCTGGCCGCCGATGCGGCGATCGGCACCGCGCGCATCACCGGCAAGGCGGTGGGCGCGGCGGCCGACGCGGTGATACCCGACAGCGACGAGTAGCGCCCAAGCCCGCGCCGCGCGCGGTGCGACACAATGGGGCGGCACGCCATGCACTCGCCCATGAACCTCACCCGTTTCCGCCCGCGCCTGCTGGACGCCATGGCGGGCTACGACCGGCAGCGCTTCTTCAAGGACGTCGGCGCGGGCGCCACCGTCGGCATCGTGGCGCTGCCGCTGGCCATGGCCTTCGCCATCGCCTCGGGGCTCAAGCCCGAGGCCGGCATCTGGACCGCGATCATCGCGGGCTTCCTGATCTCGCTGCTCGGCGGCTCGGCGGTGCAGATCGGCGGCCCGGCCGGCGCCTTCATCGTGATCGTCTACGGCATCGTCGAGCGCTACGGCGTCGCGAACCTGCTGATCGCCACCGCCTGCGCCGGCGTGCTGCTGTTCCTCGCCGGGCTGTCGGGGCTGGGCCGGCTGGTGCGCTTCGTGCCGCTGTCGATCGTGGTGGGCTTCACCAACGGCATCGCGGTGCTGATCCTGCTGTCGCAGCTCAAGGACCTGCTCGGGCTCACGGTCGAGAAGATGCCGGCCGACGTGTTCTCGCAACTGCATGCGATGGCGCTGCAGATCGGCACCTTCAATCCGTATGCCTTCGCGCTCGGCGTGGCCTGCGTGGCCGGGCTGATGGTCTGGCCGCTGCTGCTGAAGGACGGCTCGGGCGTGGGCCGCGCGGTGCTGCGCGTGGCGGGCCGCGTGGCGCGCGCGCGCCTGGTGCAGGCGGGCGGACGGCTGCCGGGGCCGATCGTCGCGCTGGTCACGCTCACGCTGGTGTCCTGGGGCTTCGCGCTGCCGGTGGAGACCATCGGCACGCGCTTCGGCGGCATTCCCGAGGGCGTGCCGGCGTTCGCGCTGCCCGACTTCTCGTGGAAGACGGTGAAGCAGCTCGTCACGCCCACGCTGACCATCGCGCTGCTCGGCGCGATCGAATCGCTGCTGTGCGCCCGCGTGGCCGACCAGCTGATCGACCCGCCGCGCCACGACCCGAACCAGGAACTGATGGCGCAGGGCATCGCGAACATGGTGACGCCCTTCTTCGGCGGCATGCCGGCGACCGGCACCATCGCGCGCACCGTGACCAACATCCGTTCCGGCGCCACCTCGCCGGTGGCGGGCATGGTGCATGCGCTCACGCTGGCGGTGGTGGTGCTGCTCGCGGCGCCGCTCGCGCGGCACGTGCCGCTCGCGGTGCTGGCGGGCATCCTGGTCTTCGTGGGCCTCAACATGGGTGAGTGGCGGGAGTTCACGCCGGGGCAATTGCGCCACTTCAGCCGCCATTACCGGCTGCTGATGCTCGGCACCTTCTTCCTGACGGTGGTGTTCGACCTCACGGTGGCGGTGCAGGCCGGCATCGTGCTGGCCTGCGCGCTGTTCATCCGGCGCATGAGCGGGCTGTTCAGCGTCGAGCTGGTCACGCTGCAGCCGCCGGTGCTGACCTACCGGCTCTACGGCGCGCTGTTCTTCGGTGCGGCGGCCCGGCTCGACGAGGCGATCCATGCGGCGGAGAACGCACCGCGCGGCATGACGCTGGTGCTCGACGCCACGCACCTGATCTACCTCGACGCGACGGGGGTGGACGCGCTGCGCCAGCTGCACCGCGCGGTGCTCGCGCGCGACGGGCTGCTGCGGCTCGAATCGCTGCAACCGCAGCCGCTGGAGGTGATCGTGCGCTCGGGCTTTGCGGAGGAGCTGACCAGCGGGCAGCCGCGCGAGGCGGAGCCCTGAGCGCTCAGGGCGCCTCGGTGCGCCGGTCGGGCGAGGAGCCGCTGCGCACCACGCGCTGGTCGTCGTTGAGCACCGCGGTGAAGACCATCGGCGAATTCGGCGGCTGCACCCAGCGCCATTCCCACTCGTACTCGCGCCGGAGCGCATAGGGCGTGACCTTCGCGGGCTTGCCGAGCAGCTTGCGCATGTCTTCCATCGCCATGCCGGGCTGGACTTTCGCGAAGTTCTCGGGCGTGAGCACCTGGCGCAGGGCGCTCATCTTCCCGTCGGGCCCGATGGTGATCATGTAGTTCTTCTGGCCCTGCGGCTGGCGGTTGTACTCGAACACGCGGCCGTTGCCGGGCGCATCCCAGATGTTCTCGGGCTCGCCGAAGCGCGCGCGCACGTCGGCCTCGGTCGAAACGCCCTCCTCCAGTTCGCCGATGCGCTGCGGATCGCAGCCCGCCAGCCCGGCGAGCGCCGCCGCCAGGAGGGTCGCCCGAAGTGCCGCCGCCGCGCCGGTCCGGCGCCCTTGTCCTTGCTTCATGCCATCCCCGGTAAAATTCGCGCTCCAAAGGTCCAGCAGTCTATGTCCATCTTCCGCCGCCCCCACTACACCTCCGAGATCACCAACTTCATCGAGGAGATGAAGGCCAAGAAGCCGACGCTCGAGGCCGAACAGCGCGCCGGACGCGCGCTGCTCTGGGACAAGCACCTCGACCGCAGCCTGCTCGAGGAATACCAGGAAGCACGCATCCCGCAGCAGCCCTACGTCTACCAGACGCGCGGCAAGTGATGGCGCGGCTCCGGCATCGCCTTTGCCGGTGCGCGTCTGACGCTACCTAATTGATAGCGCATGCCCCGATGAAGGACAACGAGGACGACAACGGCACGCTGGTGGCCGGCATGCCCGACGTGGTCGACCAGGTCGCGATCGCCCGCCTCTACGGCGAGCCCCTGTTCGCGATGCCGAAGGACCTGTACATCCCGCCGGAGGCGCTGCAGGTCTTCCTCGAGGCCTTCGAGGGCCCGCTGGACCTGCTGCTCTACCTGATCCGCAAGCAGAACTTCAACATCCTCGACATCCCGATGGCGGGGCTCACGCGGCAGTACCTGAGCTACGTCGACGAGATCCGCCAGACCAACCTCGAACTCGCGGCCGAGTACCTGCTGATGGCCGCGATGCTGATCGAGATCAAGTCGCGCATGCTGCTGCCGCCCAAGAAGGTGGCCGACGGCGAGGAGGCGGAAGATCCGCGCGCCGAGCTCGTGCGCCGCCTGCTCGAATACGAGCAGACCAAGCTGCAGGCCGCCGCGATCAGCGCGCTGCCGCAGTACGGGCGCGACTTCTGGAAGGGCCAGGTCTACATCGAGCAGTCGCTCAAGCCGCGCTTCCCGGACGTCAACGTGGTCGAGCTCCGCGATGCCTGGGCCGACATCATGAAGCGCGCCAAGCTCGTGCAGCACCACAAGATCTCGCGCGAGGAACTCAACGTGCGCGAGCACATGAGCATCGTGCTGCGCCACCTGCAGGGGCAGCGCTTCGTGGAGTTCGAGAAGCTGTTCGACGTCTCCCGCGGCGCGCCGGTGCTGATCGTCACCTTCATCGCGATGCTCGAACTGGCGAAGGAAACGCTGATCGACATCACGCAGGCCGAAGCCTTCGCGCCGATCTATGTCCGGCTGGCCTACTCGCCGGCCTGAAACCGCCGCACGAAGAACGCCTGCCGTGCGCGACTTCGACGTCCTCATCGTCGGCAGCGGCCTCGCCGGGCTCAGCGCGGCGCTGCTGCTCGCGCCCGCGCGGCGCGTGGCGGTGCTGACCAAGCGTGCACTCAACGACGGCTCCAGCGCCTGGGCGCAGGGCGGGATCGCGGCGGTGCTCGCCGCGGGCGACAGCTTCGATGCGCATGTGGAAGACACGCTGGTCGCCGGCGCGGGGCTGTGCGATCCCGCGGCCACGCGCCGGGTGGTCGAGCATGCGCCCGCGGCCATCCACTGGCTGCGCGAACTCGGCGTGCCCTTCTCGGAGGAGGACGGCGACCTGCATCTCACGCGCGAAGGCGGCCACAGCCAGCGCCGCATCGTCCACGTGACCGATGCCACCGGCGCGGCCGTGCAGCAGACGCTGATCGAGCGGGTGCGCGCCACGCCCGGGATCACGCTGTTCGAGCACCACACGCTGGTCGACCTGATCACCGGGCCGGCGCCCGGCCGCGGCAGGCCGGCCTGCCTCGGCCTCTACGCGCTCGACGACGCGAGCGGCGAGGTGCGGACCTTCCGCGCGCCGCACACCATCCTCGCGACCGGCGGCGCGGGCAAGGTGTACCTCTACACCACCAACCCCGACACCGCCACCGGCGACGGCATCGCCGCGGCCTGGCGCGCGGGCTGCCGGGTGTCGAACATGGAGTTCATCCAGTTCCACCCGACCTGCCTGCACCACCCGCATGCCAAGTCCTTCCTGATCAGCGAGGCGGTGCGCGGCGAGGGCGGGCTGCTGAAGCTGCCCGCATCGGCGGGCGGCACGCGCTTCATGCCCGACCATGACACGCGCGCCGAACTCGCGCCGCGCGACGTGGTCGCCCGCGCGATCGACTTCGAGATGAAGAAGCACGGGCTCGACTGCGTCTACTTGGACATCTCGCACCAGAGCCCCGCCTTCCTGCAGGCGCACTTTCCCAACATCCTCGCGCGCTGCGCCGCGCTGGGCATCGACATCACGCGCGAACCGATCCCGGTGGTGCCGGCGGCGCACTACACCTGCGGCGGCGTGCTCAGCGACCTGGGCGGGCGCACCGACGTCGAAGGCCTCTACGCCATCGGCGAGACGGCCTGCACCGGCCTGCACGGCGCCAACCGGCTGGCGAGCAATTCGCTCGTCGAATGCATGGTGTTCGCGCGCGCCGCGGCCGAGGCGATCGCCGCTGCGCCGGCGGCGGAACGCGCCGCGCTGCCGCCCTGGGATGCGAGCCGCGTGACCGACGCCGACGAGTCCGTGGTCATCTCGCACAACTGGGACGAGCTGCGCCGCTTCATGTGGGACTACGTCGGCATCGTGCGCACCAACAGGCGGCTGGAGCGCGCGAGCCGACGCATCGCGCTGCTGCAGGCCGAGATCGACGAGTTCTACGCGAACTTCCACGTCACGCGCGACCTGCTCGAACTGCGCAACCTGGTGCAGGTGGCCGAGCTGATCGTGCGCTCCGCGCAGGCCCGCCGCGAAAGCCGCGGCCTGCATTTCAGCCGCGACTATCCTTCGCTCGCCGAGCCCGCCGCACCCACGGTGCTGGTGCCGCCGGCCGACTGATCGACCCAACCGTCCCCGTTTTTTCAACCCAGGATGCCCGGCCACCGACGCCCGCAGGGAGAAACCCAACCATGTCGACCACCATGCCCGCAGACACGCCCCCGCCCGCCTCGCCCTACGGCACGCTGCCGCCCGCCTCCACGCCCGCCACGCGCAAGCCCGTGAGCCTGCCGCGCCTGGCCGACATGCATGCGCGCGGCGAGAAGATCGCGATGCTCACGGCCTATGACGCCACCTTCGCGGCCATGGCCGACCGCGCCGGCGTCGACTGCCTGCTGGTCGGCGATTCGCTCGGCATGGTCTGCCAGGGCCTCGCCAGCACGGTCGGCGTCAGCCTGGAGGCCATGCGCTACCACACCGACAGCGTCTCGCGCGGCCTGCGCCGCGTGCAGGGCACGGCCTGGCTGATCGCCGACCTGCCCTTCGGCAGCTACCAGCAGTCGCGCGAACAGGCGCTCGCGAGCGCCACGGTGCTGATGCAGGCCGGCGCCCACATGGTCAAGCTCGAGGGCGGCGGCTGGACCACCGAGACGGTGCGCTTCCTGGTCGAGCGCGGCATCCCGGTGTGCGCGCACCTGGGCCTCACGCCGCAGACCGTGCATGCGCTCGGCGGCTACCGCGTGCAGGGCAAGGGCGATGCGGCCGCCGCGCTGCTGAAGCAGCAGGCCCATGCGCTGCAGGATGCGGGCGCCGCGATGCTGGTGCTCGAGATGGTGCCGGCCGCGCTCTCGGCCGAGCTCACCGACGAACTGACGCACTGCGCCACCATCGGCATCGGCGCCGGCCGGTCCACCGCGGGACAGGTGCTGGTGTTGCACGACATGCTCGGCATGAACCTCGGCAAGATGCCGAAGTTCGTGCGCAACTTCATGGCCGAAGCGCCCGGCATCGCCGAGGCGATCGAGGCCTACGTGCGCGCCGTCAAGGACGGCAGCTTTCCCGACGACCAACGCCACGCCTGGTGAGAAAGAAGAGGACCCTCCGATGAAGATCGCACGCACCATTGCCGAACTGCGCGAGCACCTCGCCGGCTTCGAGCGCCCCGCCTTCGTCCCGACCATGGGCAACCTGCACGACGGCCATCTCGCGCTCGTGAAGCAGGCGATACCGCTCGGCGACGTGACCGTGGCCAGCATCTTCGTGAACCGGCTGCAGTTCCTGCCGCACGAGGACTTCGACACCTACCCGCGCACCTGGGAGAGCGACTGCGAGAAGCTGCGCGGGGCCGGCTGCAACCTGCTGTTCGCGCCCGACGAGCGCGCGCTCTACCCCGAACCGCAGACCTGCAAGGTGCATCCCGACCCGGCGCTCGCCGACATCCTCGAAGGGCATTTCCGGCCCGGCTTCTTCGTCGGCGTGTGCACCGTGGTGATGAAGCTGTTCCAGTGCGTGCAGCCGCGGGTGGCGGTGTTCGGCAAGAAGGACTACCAGCAGCTGATGATGATCCGCCACATGGTGCGCCAGTTCGCGATGCCGATCGAGATCGTGGGCAGCGAGACCTTCCGCGCGCCCGACGGGCTCGCACTGTCGTCGCGCAACGGCTATCTGAGCGAAACCGAGCGCGCGGAGGCGGTGCAGCTCTCGAAGGCCCTGCAGGCGATGGCCGAGGCGGTGCGCGCGGGCGGGCGCGACCTGGCCGCGATCGAGGCGCGGGCCATGCAGACGCTCGCGCAGCGCGGCTGGCAGCCGGACTACCTGGTGCTGCGGCGCCGTGCAGACCTGCGCGAGCCCGCGGCCGGCGATGCGCTCGTGGCGCTGGCGGCGGCGCGCCTGGGCAGCACCCGGCTGATCGACAACCTCGAGATCGAGGCACCGGCCGCGTCATGACCTACAGCGTCAAGGAAATCTTCTACACGCTGCAGGGCGAAGGCGGACAGGCCGGCATGCCGGCCGTGTTCTGCCGCTTCGCGGGCTGCAACCTCTGGTCCGGCCGCGAGGAAGACCGGGCCTCGGCCGTCTGCCGTTTCTGCGACACCGATTTCGTCGGAACCGACGGCACCCTGGGCGGCAAGTTCAGGACCGCCGCGCAGCTCGCCGACACCATCGCGGCCCAGTGGCCCGCCGGCGAGGCCGACCACCGGCTGGTGGTGCTGACCGGCGGCGAGCCGCTGCTGCAGGTCGATGCCGCGCTGGTCGAGGCGCTGCATGCGCGGCGCTTCCGCATCGCGGTGGAGAGCAACGGCACCGTCGAGGCGCCCGCGGGCATCGACTGGCTCTGCATCAGCCCCAAGGCCGGCGCGCCGTGGGTGCAGCGGCAGGGCCAGGAACTGAAGCTGGTGTGGCCGCAGCCGGGCTTCGACCTCGACGCCATGGCCCGCACCGGCCAGTTCGCGCACCGCTTCCTGCAGCCGATGGACGGGCCCGACCGGCTCGCCAACACGCAGCTGTGCATCGACGCCTGCATGCGCCAGCCGGCCTGGCGCCTCAGCGTCCAGACCCACAAGATCACCGGCATCCGCTAGGACTTTCTTCATGCGCTTCACCATCAGCCAACGCTTCTTCTTCGACGCCGCGCACACGCTCAAGCGCGAGATCGAGGCCGAGGGCAGCCGCCGCATCCACGGCCACACCTACCACGCGGAAGTGTGGCTCTCGGGACCGCGCGATCCCCAGACCGGCATGGTGGTCGACCTCGGCCTGCTGCGGCGGCATCTCGATGCGGTGCGCGAGCAGCTGGACCACCACCTGCTCGACGACGTGCCCGGGCTGCATCCGCCGACGCTCGAGAACCTGTGCCTGTTCATCGCCGATGCGCTGCCGGCGCTGCGGGAATCGCTGGTGCGCGTCCGGGTCTGGCGCGAGGCGCTCGGGGACGGCTGCACCCTGGATTTGCCCCCTCCCCCGCTGGGGGAGGGCTGGGGTGGGGGCACGGGGCCTGCCCAACGCCCCTGAGCGTTCGACCGCCGGGCGCCCCCATCCCGGCCTTCGCCCAGAGGGGGAAGGAGTGATTCAGGCCGCGCCGATGCCCGCGACCAGGCTGCCGGGCGCCTGGCCGTTCTTCAGGCCCGCGGTGAACGCGAGCATCCGGTCGATCGGCAGCCGCGCGCGCAGGCCGAGTGCCGGATCGACGTGGACCTGGCCCGCGCCGGTCTCCAGCGCGTTCGCCAGTTCGGCCAGGCCGTTCATCGCCATCCACGGGCAGTGCGCGCAGCTCTTGCAGGTGCCGCTGTTGCCGGCGGTGGGCGCCGCGATGAAGGTCTTGCCGGGATTCAGCGTGCGCAGCTTGTGCAGCATGCCGGTGTCGGTGGCGACGATGAATTCGGTCGCGTCCATGCGCTGCGCGGCGCCGAGGATGACCGAGGTGGAACCCACCGCATCGGCCAGCGCGATGACCTCCGACGGCGATTCGGGATGGACCAGCACCTTGGCGTTCGGATGGTCCTTCATGAGCAGTTCGAGCTCCAGCGCCTTGAACTCGTCGTGCACGATGCAGGCGCCGTTCCAGCTCACCATGTCGGCGCCGGTCTGGCCCCGGATGTAGTCGCCCAGGTGGCGGTCCGGCCCCCAGAGGATCTTCTGTCCCGCCGCATGCAGCGCGCGCACCACGTCGAGTGCGCAGCTCGAGGTCACGAGCCAGTCCGCGCGCGCCTTCACGGCCGCGCTGGTGTTGGCGTAGACCACCACCGTGCGGTCCGGGTGCTGGTCGCAGAAGGCGCTGAAGTCCTCCACCGGGCAGCCGAGGTCGAGCGAGCAGTTGGCGTCCAGGTCGGGCATCAGCACGCGCTTCTCGGGCGAGAGGATCTTCGAGGTCTCGCCCATGAAGCGCACGCCCGAGACCACCAGCGTGGTCGCGGCATGGTCGCGGCCGAAGCGCGCCATCTCGAGCGAATCGCTCACGATGCCGCCGGTTTCCTCGGCCAGGTCCTGCAGGTCGGGATGCACGTAGAAGTGCGACACCATGACGGCATTGCGCTCGACCAGCAGGCGGCGGATGCGCTGCTTGAGCGCCTCGCGCTCCGCGGCCGAGGGCTCGGGCGGGACGCGCGCCCAGGCGTGGCGCGTGTCACAGACGGCGCCCGCGCGCACGGGCTGCTCGTAGTCGACGTCGATGACCGGGGATCGCATGGCCGGCTCAGCCTTCCTGGAAGCGCATCGAGTAGTCGACGGCCTTCACGTCCTTGGTCAAGGCGCCGACCGAGATGCGGTCCACGCCGGTCTCCGCCAGGGCGCGCAGGCCGTCGAGCGTGACGCCGCCCGAGATCTCGAGCACGGCGCGGCGCCCCTCGCCGGCCTCTTCGTTGATGCGCACGGCCTCGTGCAGCGTCGGCAGGTCCATGTTGTCGAGCAGCACCATGCGCACGCCGCAGGCGAGCGCCTCGCGCAATTGCGCGAGCGTCTCGACCTCGATCTCGACGAAGTCGGCACGCGCCGCGACGGACTCGGCCGCGCGCAGCGCCGCGGCCACGCCGCCGGCCGCGGCGATGTGGTTTTCCTTGATCAGCACCGCGTCGTACAGGCCGATGCGGTGGTTCAGGCCGCCGCCGGTGCGCACCGCGTACTTCTGCGCCAGGCGCAGCCCGGGCAGGGTCTTGCGGGTGTCGACGATGCGGGCGCGCGTGCCGCGCACCGCGTCGGCGTAGTGCGCCGTCCTGGTGGCGACCGCGCTCAGCAACTGGAGGAAGTTGAGCGCGGTGCGCTCGGCGGTCAGCAGCGCGCGCGCACTGCCTTCGATCTCGAGCACGGTCTGGTCGGCTGCGCAGCGCTCGCCCTCGGCGCAGAGCCACCGCAGGCGGGCCTGCGGATCGAGCTGCCGTACCGTGGCCTCGACCCAGGGCGCGCCGCAGACGACGGCCGCCTCGCGCGCCAGCACGCGCGCGCGGGCGCGGCGGGCGGGGTCGACCAGCGAAGCGGTCAGGTCGCCGTCCGCCACGTCTTCCTGCAGCGCACGCACCGCGTCCGCCTGGGCCAGCGCGGCCACCGCCGGCGCCGAGAAATCAAAGCGAAGGCTCATGGCTTTCCTGTCTCTTCGTTTTTTTTGGAATGAAGGTCGTCAGGCATCCGGCCGGACCGACTCGGGCACGGGATCGCGCCCGGTCAGCGAGGCGACGGCCTCCCCCGGGCCGAGGTGGCCGTCGAGCAGCGCGACCACGCTCTCGGCGATCGGCATCTCGATGCCCAGGCGCCGCGCGCGCTGCACCACGGTGCGGGCGCAATAGACGCCTTCGGCCACATGGCCCAGCGAGGCCACGGCCTGCGCGAGGGTCTGGCCCTGCGCGAGCAGCAGCCCCACCTTGCGGTTGCGGGAGAGATCGCCGGTGGCCGTGAGCACCAGGTCGCCGAGCCCGGAGAGGCCCATGAAGGTTTCCGCGCGCGCGCCCAATGCGAGCCCGAAGCGCGTCATCTCGGCCAGGCCGCGCGTGACGAGCGCCGCGCGCGCATTGAGGCCGAGCGCCAGGCCGTCGCACAGCCCGGTGGCGATCGCCAGCACGTTCTTGACTGCGCCGCCGACCTCCACGCCCACGATGTCGTCGTTGGCATAGACGCGCAGCGCCGGGCCGTGGAAGGCATCGACCAGGGCATCGCGCACCTCGGCATGGGGGCTGGCGGCGACCAGCGCGGTGGGGCGGCCTTCGGCGACCTCCTGCGCGAAGCTCGGGCCGCTGAGCACGCCGGCACGCAGTTCGGGCGCCACCTGGGCCCAGATCTCATGGGCCAGCAGGCCGAAGGCGTCCGGGTCGCCCGCGAGCGCCGGCTCCACGCCCTTGCAGAGCCACGCCACCGGTGCGCGGCTGCCGCGCAGCGCGGTGAGCTGTTCGCGCAGGGCCGCCATGGGCGTCGCGACGATGACGAGTTCGGCGCCGGCCTGCGCGGTGCGCAGGTCGCCTGAACGGACCGCCAGCTCGGGCGGCAGGCTCAGGCCCGGCAGGTAGCGGCGGTTTTCGCGCGCCTGCGAGATCGCTTCGGCCTGGGCGGCATCGCGCGCCCAGAGCGTGACCTCATGGCGGCCCGCCGCATTGACGGCCAGCGCCGTGCCCCAGGCACCGGCGCCATGAACGCAGATCTTCATCGGCGCTGGCGGCGTGCCGCCGGTTTACTGCGCGAGGGTGGGCGCAGGCTGGCCGGCGGCCTGGGCCTGCTGCTGCTCGTACATGGCCTGGAAGTTGATTTCCGCGAGGTGCACGGGCGGGAAGCCGCCGCGCTGGATCACGTCGGCGACGTTGCCGCGCAGGTACGGATAGACGATCTGCGGGCAGGCGATGCCGAGGATCGGACCCATCTGGTCTTCGGGCAGGTTGCGGATCTCGAAGATGCCGGCCTGCTTGGCTTCGACCAGGAACACGGTCTTGTCGCCGATCTTGGTCTGCACGGTGGCGGAGACGGTGACTTCGAAGATGCCGTCGGCCACGGGCTGGGCGTCCACGCCGAGCTGGATGTCGACCGTGGGCTGTTCCTGTTCGAGCAGGATGGCCGGGGAATTGGGTTGTTCGAGCGACAGGTCCTTGAGGTAGACGCGCTGAATCTGGAACACGGGGTTTTCTTGCTGGTCGGCCATGGCTGGACTTTCGAGGATCAAAACAATGCCCGCCGGGGTGGATAACCCGCAGCGGGCTGCAGATGCGAGAACCGAAGATTATGGCCCGTCGCGGCGACGGCCCCGTGAAACGGCCGGCACGCGGCCCGGGGCGGTCGGGCGAAGTGCACGGATCGGCGGGAAAACCGGCTCAGGCGCCTTGCAGCAGCGGCACCAGTCCGCCGCGGCTGTCGAGCGCCATCAGGTCGTCGCAGCCGCCCACGTGGGTGTCGCCGATGAAGATCTGCGGCACGGTGCGCCGCTGGGTGATCTCCATCATGGTGTTGCGGGCCGCGGGATCGCTGTCGATGCGGATCTCCTCGATCTGATCGACGCCCTTGGACTTGAGGATCTGCTTGGCCCGCACGCAGTACGGGCAGAACGCGGTGGGTGTACATCTTGACGGCTTGCATGGGCTGTACCTTGGGAGGTCCTTCCTTTTTTCAACCAGGCCGGCACCGGGGGAAATCCCGGAGGCGATCAGGCCTTCTCGACAGGCAGGTTAGCCTCTTTCCACGCCTTGAGCCCGCCGGAGACGGCTTGGGCCTGCTCGTAGCCCAGTTTCTTCGCCATGGCCACGGCGCGCTGGGCGCGGGCGCCGGTGGCGCAGACCAGCAGCAGCGGCACGTTCTTGTTCTTGACCGTGCCGGTCAGTTTTTCCTCGAGCTGGTTCAGCGGGACGTTCCGGGCGCCGATCATGTGGCCGGTGGCGAACTCCTCGGGTTCCCGCACGTCGACCAGCACCGCGCGCTCGCGGTTGATGAGCTGCACCGCCCCCTGGGCCGTGAGGGAGCCGCCGCCGGTGCCGCGGACGAGCGGCCACGCGAGCAGGCCACCCGAGCTGAGCGCGATGAGCAGCAGCATCCAGTTCGCGGTGACGAATTCGATCAATTTCACGGGGGTTCCTTGGATGGCAAACCCGGGATTTTAGAATGCTGGTTTTCCCAAGCGCTGCCAAAGGCCTCCCACATGCACAAACTGGTACTGATCCGCCACGGCGAATCGACCTGGAACCTCGAAAACCGCTTCACCGGATGGACCGACGTCGACCTCACCGAGACCGGCGTCGAGCAGGCCAAGCAGGCCGGCCGGCTGCTCAAGGCCGAGGGCTACGACTTCGACGTGGCCTACACCAGCGTGCTCAAGCGCGCGACGCGCACCCTCTGGCACACGCTCGACGAACTCGACCGCACCTGGCTGCCCGTGGTGCATTCGTGGCGCCTGAACGAGCGCCACTACGGCGGCCTGCAGGGGCTCAACAAGGCCGAAACGGCCAAGAAGTACGGCGACGAGCAGGTGCTGATCTGGCGCCGCAGCTACAACGTGCCGCCGCCCCCGCTCGAAGCCGACGACCCGCGCAGCGAGCGCGGCGACATCCGCTACGCCAAGCTCTCGCCGGAGCAGATTCCGCTGACCGAATGCCTGAAGGACACGGTGGCGCGCGTGCTGCCGTTCTGGAACGAATCGATGGCGCCGGCCATCCGCACCGGCCGCCGGCTGGTGGTGGCGGCGCACGGCAACTCGATCCGCGCGCTGGTCAAGTACCTCGACGGCATCTCTGACGATGCGATCGTCGGACTGAACATCCCGAACGGCATTCCGCTGGTGTACGAGCTGGACGACGACCTCAAGCCGCTGCGCCACTACTACCTGGGCGACGCGGCAGCCGCCGAAAAGGCCGCCGCGGCGGTGGCCTCCCAGGGCAAGGGCTGAAAAAGAAAGCCCCCGGACGGCAGCCCCCCGTGGAACCCCGGCAGGCAATTTGCTTCCAAGCTGTGTATATTGGTTCGACAGCCGACAAGGACATTCACTCATGATGGGCCAGAAATTGAAGATTACCGGCTGGGTCGCCGCTGGCGCCGTGGCCGGCGTCCTGACCACCGTCTCGCTGCAGACGGTCGCACGCGGCTCGCTCGCGCCACTCCCGCTCGAAGAACTGCAGCAGCTCGCGGCCGTCTTCGGCATGGTCAAGAGCGACTATGTCGAGCCGGTGGACGAGAAGAAGCTCATCTCCGACGCCATCTCGGGCATGGTTGCAGGGCTCGATCCGCATTCCCAGTACTTCGACAAGAAGTCCTTCAAGGAATTCCGCGAGGGCACGACCGGCCGCTTCGTCGGCGTGGGCATCGAGATCTCGCAGGAGGACGGGCTCATCAAGGTGGTGTCGCCGATCGAGGGTTCGCCGGCCTTCCGCGCCGGCCTCAAGCCCAACGACCTGATCACCAAGATCGACGACACCGCGGTGCGCGGGCTGTCGCTCAACGAAGCCGTCAAGCGCATGCGCGGCGAGGCCAACACCAAGGTGCTGCTGACGATCTTCCGCAAGGACGAGAGCCGCACCTTCCCGGTCACGATCACGCGCGAGGAAATCCGCACCCAGTCGGTCCGCGGCAAGGTCATCGAGCCGGGCTACGGCTGGATCCGCCTGTCGCAGTTCCAGGAGCGCACGGTCGACGACTTCGTCAAGAAGGTCGACGAGATCTACAAGCAGGAGCCGAACCTCAAGGGCCTGGTGCTCGACCTGCGCAACGACCCGGGCGGCCTGCTCGACGCGGCGGTGGCGATTTCGGCCGCCTTCCTGCCCGAGAACGTCACGGTGGTCACCACCGACGGCCAGCTGGCCGAGAGCAAGTCGGTCTACAAGGCGGCGCCGGAGTTCTACCAGCGCCGCTCCGGAAGCGATCCGCTGCGCAACCTGCCGGCCGCCCTCAAGACGGTGCCGCTGGTGGTGCTGGTGAACGAAGGCTCGGCCTCGGCCAGCGAGATCGTGGCCGGCGCGCTGCAGGACCACAAGCGCGCCACCATCATGGGCAGCCAGACCTTCGGCAAGGGCTCGGTGCAGACCGTGCGTCCGCTCGGCCCCGACACCGGACTCAAGATCACGACCGCGCGCTACTACACGCCGAGCGGCACCTCGATCCAGGCCAAGGGCATCGTGCCCAACGTGCTGGTCGACGAAAGCGCCGAGGGCAGCCCCTTCGCCGCGCTGCGCATGCGCGAGGCCGACCTGGAGAAGCATCTGGCGAGCGGCCAGGGCCCCGAGGTCAAGGACCCGGAACGCGAAAAGGCGCGCGACGAAGCCCGCAAGCGCCTCGAGGAAGAGGCCAAGAAGCCGCCGCAGGACCGCAAGGTGCCCGAATTCGGCAGCGACAAGGACTTTCCGCTGGTCCAGGCGCTCAACCGCCTGAAGGGTCAGCCGGTGCTGGTCAGCAAGACGCAGATCATCGTCGAGAACAAGGAAGAGAAGAAGGAAAACTGAGGCAGTCCGGGCGCATGGAAGACAGCGAGCTCCTGCGCTATTCGCGCCACATCCTGCTCGAGGAATTCGGCATCGACGGCCAGGCGCGCGTCAGTGCCGGCCGGGCATTGGTCATCGGCGCGGGCGGCCTGGGGTCGCCCGTGGCGCTGTACCTCGCGGCCGCGGGCGTCGGCCACGTGGCGCTGGTCGACGACGACGAGGTCGACCTCACCAACCTCCAGCGCCAGGTCGCCCACACCAACGCGCGCGTGGGCAGCCTTAAGGTCGAGTCGGCCGCGCAGGCGATGCGCGACATCAATCCCGCGATCACCATCGAGACGCATGCGCTGCGCGCGGACGAGGCGCTGCTCGCGCGCCTGGTCGCGGAAGCGGACGTGGTGATCGACTGCTGCGACAACTTCGCCACCCGCCACGCCGTCAACCGCGCCTGCGTGGCGCATGGCAAGCCGCTGGTCGCGGGCGCGGCGATCCGCTTCGACGGCCAGCTGAGCGTCTACGACACGCGCGATGCAGCCTCCCCCTGCTACGCCTGCATCTTCCCGCCCGACGCGGCCTTCGAGGAAACGCTCTGCGCGGTGCTCGGCGTGTTCGGGCCCGTGGTCGGCACCATCGGCACGCTCCAGGCCAGCGAGGCGCTCAAGCTGCTCGCGGGGATCGGGCCGTCGCTCGCGGGCAAGCTGCTGATGTTCGACGGACGCCGCACGGCCTTCGACACGCTGCAGATCGCGCGCGACCCGCATTGCAGCGTGTGCGCCGAACGGCCGGGTCGCTGACCGGCCTTCGATTCGCTCAGGGGCGCTGCTTCGCGCCCTTTGCCTTGGCCGCGCCGGCGGCCGCTGTCCCGGCAGTGGGCTTGTTGGCCTCGGCGAGCACGCCCTTGCAGTCCGCATCTTCGCCCGGGCCGGTCTCGATGGTCGCGGCCAGCGCCAGCAGCGGATTGAGCGCGCCGAGCACCAGCGCCGCGAGGCCGCGTTCGGCCAGCGGCACCGCCTGCACCCCGCCCGAGGGCGAGCCGAAGGTGCCGCCGACGACCAGCGGCGTGCGCAGCGACAGGATGCTCGCGTCCTTGGGCTCGGGGCGGACCACGAAGTCGAGCTTCTCGGTCGCGAGGTTGGCCTCCCCCGAGGCATAGAAGACCGTGTCGGCCGTGTCGAGCACCATGCTGCGGCTGCGCATGACGCCCTTCTCCACGTTGAAGGCCACCGCGGCGCAGCGCAGCTCGACGTTGCGGTCACCGCGCAGCAGGAACTTGATGATCTCGCCGCCGTCGAGCCCCATGAACTCGAGCAGCAGGTTGCTGAAGCGGCCGCGTCCGGTCATCGCCGCCACGTCGCCCGAAGCGCCGCCGAGCCAGCTCGACACCGAATTGCCCCGGCCCGAAAGCTGAAGCCGCCCGTCGAGCCGGCTGAAGCTGCTGCGCATGGTCTCGATCTTCGGGATCAGCCGGTTGAGCTGCACGTTGCGCAGGTCGAGCGAGGCGCGGATGTCCGCCGGGTTCTGGGTGGCATCGATGCGGATCGCACCCACGAACTTGCCCCCGCCCACGCCGAGGTCGAGCGGATCGAGCGCCAGCACGCCGTCCTTGAGCCGGACCTGCACGCTGCCGCGGTCGAGCGGCACGTCGCGCACGTTGCGGATGCGGTCGGCGGTGTACTTGACCTCGGCGTTCATCGCGCGCAGGCGGTCGAAGTCGAGGGTGGCCGTGGGCAGCACCTTGGCGCCCGGCGCGCGCTTGGTCTCGATGGTCGGCGGCGGGGCCACGCCCTCCACCGCCTTGGCGGAGCGCTCGGTGGGCTTCAAGCCGATCAGCGGTCCGAGGTCGTCCATGTCCATCACCTTCGAGCGCAGATCGCCCGCGAGGTGCGGACGCTGGCCGCCCTGGTCGAAGCGCATGTCGCCCGCGATGTCGGACAGGCCGAGCCGCCCCTTGAGGCCGGCCACCTCCCACTGCGTGCCGCGCTTGCGCAGGTCGCCGCTCAGCGCATAGGGGGAGGTGTCGGGCAGCGCCACGCCGAGCAGCGGGAACAGCGCCCCGAGGGTCTGGCCCTTGAGCTCGAATTTCGCCTCGATGCCGTCGAGATCGGCGAACTGGGTCACGGTGCCGGCCGCCTTGAGCTTCGTCTGCCCCGCCGCGGCCTGGATCTCCATCGGGAACGGCGGCTGCCCGGCGGCGTTGAGCTGCAGCACGTTGCCGGTGCGGCCGTCGGCGGTCAGCGGCTGGCCCTTGTAGCGGCCCTTGATGCTGTAGGCCAGCGGCAGTTCGCCGCGGCTGGTGTCGTAGCTCACGTCCGCATGCACGTCCACGCCCAGGTGCTGGGCGAGGAAGTCGACGGCGCCGCCGTCGATCTGCATGAGGCCGATCACCGGCACCGTGCCGGGATCGGCGGTGTCCTTGCCGAGCGCCCAGGTGCGGCGGCCGTCGGCCTCCATCTGCAGCCCGAGCGTGGGCGACGACAGCGCGAGCCTCGGGATCACCACCCTCTTCCCGAGCAGCGGCCAGAGCCGGATGTCGAACTCGGCATGCTCGGCCTTGAGCAGGTAGGGGTCGCGCGCCCACGGCGGGTTGGCGAACTCGATGCCGTCGGCCTTGACGGTCGCGCCGCGCAGGCCGATGCCGACGTCGAGCCGGCGCGTGATCTCGAACTTGCGCCCGGTCTTCTCGCTGACGTAGCGGTTCACCGGCTCGCGCAGCCTGTCCCACGGAAAGAACGCCAGCAACAGTGCCAGCGCCGCGAAAAGCAGCACGAAGGCGGCCAGCAGCTTGAGCCAGAGCGGCCGGGTGCGCAGGACAGTCGTTGCCATGGTGCGGGGATACACCGCGCGCACGCGGCCTCGGGTCGGTCGCAGACCGCAGAGACCGTGAGTGAAAGCCTACGGAAAGATGCCCCGGCCCGGCGTCGTCAGAACCCGCCTACAACACCGTTCCCCCGAACCCTGCATGATGCTCGTCGGCGACGCCTCACCCTTCGATGCCCAGGTACTCGCCAGCAGGCGTTCCGGGGCGAACGCCTGCCAACGTCAGAGGAAGCGCGGTTCGGCATGGATACAAGATTGCAGACATACATCGTCGAAGACAACCTCACGATCCGTGAAAACCTCATTGGCACCCTGGAAGAGCTCACCTGCACGACCGTGGTCGGCTTCGCGGAAACCGAAGTCCATGCGAAGCAATGGCTTCAGGAGCACAGCGACGAGTGGGATCTCGCGGTGGTCGATCTCTTTCTCAAGCAGGGCAGCGGGCTGGGCGTGCTGCAGGCCTGCGCGTCGCGCCGGTCCAACCAGAAGGTGGTCGTGCTCAGCAACTATGCGACGCCCGACATCCGGCGCCGCTGCGCGGAGTTCGGGGTCGATGCGGTGTTCGACAAATCGAACGAGATCGATGCACTGGTGGACTTCTGCATTCTCGAAGCGGCGGCGCACCGCCCCGCCACCGGCACCGACTGAGGAAGGCGCGGCCGCGCCGCGCGGCCTGCTTCCCCGGACCGGCTCAATCGATCAGCTTGTTCTTCAGCGCGTAGTACGTCAGGTCGCTGTTGGAGGAGAGGTTCATCTTCTCCATCAGCCGGGTGCGGTAGGTGCTGACGGTCTTGACCGAGAGCGACAGCGTCTTGGCGATGTCGCCGGCGGTCTCGCCCTTGGCGAGCTTCAGGAACACCTGGAACTCGCGCTCCGAGAGCTGCTCGTGCGGCGCGGCGTCGTCCTTGCGGTCGAGCTGGCGCGCGAGCAGTTCGGCCACCGCCGGCGTGATGTAGCGGCGGCCGAGCGAGATCGTGCGGATGGCGTTGACGATCTCCATCGGATCGCATTCCTTGTTGAGGTAGCCGCTCGCGCCCTGACGGATGAGGTTCATCGCGTAGTGCTCTTCGGGGTAGCCGCTCAGGATCAGGATGCCGACGTCCGGCGCCTTGGCGCGGATCATCGCGAGCGCGTCGATGCCGCTCTGTCCCGGCATGGAGAGGTCCATTACCAGCACGTCGAGTTCGGTGGTGCGCACGAGCTCGATGGCCTCGCGACCGCTCGCGGCCTCGCCGGCCACGCGCAGATCCACGTGCTCGGAGAAGAACTGCCGCAGGCCCGACCGCACGATGGCATGGTCGTCCACAATTCCAATTTTGATCATCTGTTACTTTCTTCGTTGTGTCGCGCCCGTGGAAGCCGCAACATGCCGGTCCCTGGTTGTTGTCAATTATTCACGAACTTGTGTTGAACGCACCGGTTAAAGTTTCATGCACTGGTTAGCTCCTCCAAAAATGGCCCTGAGCCTGCTGCTCGCGGCATTGGCCGCGCTGGCCCTCGTCGGCATCAACGAGGCGGGCTATCGCCAGTCGAGTCGTGCCCTGGCCGACATCGGCGAGGCACAGAAGGTGCGCAGCACGCTCAACCAGCTCCTGCAGAACATGCTCGATGCCGAAACCGGCCAGCGAGGCTACCTGCTGACCGGCGAGGCGAGCTATCGCCAACCCTACGACACGGCGGTCCGGCAGGTCGACGGCAACCTCGCGGCGCTGCGCCAACTTTACGCCGAACGGAAGGCCGAGCGCGCCCGGCTCGCCGAGCTGTCCAAGCACGTGCTGCGCAAGGTCGCCGAGATGGACATGAGCGTGCGGCTGCGGCAGGACGGCAAGGAGGACGCCTGGAAGTTCGTCATGACGACCGACGTCGGGCGCGAGGAAATGGAAGCCATTCGCAAGACCGCCGGCGAGCTGATGGAGATCAGCAACAAGACCCTGCACGACGGGCAGGTCCAGGTCATGAACTCGCTGCGGCTCGCGCGCATCGGCACCGCGATCGTGGCGCTCGCCGCGCTGCTGGCCTTCTTCCTGTACCTGCGCCAGACCCATGCGCTGCGCTCGGTCGGCGAGCGCCAGCAGGAGGCGCTGCAGCGCGAGCGCAATGCGCTGGAGGACGAGGTGCGCGAGCGCACCGCCTCGCTGGCGGAGCTGGCGACCCACCTGCAGGACGTGCGCGAGACCGAACGCGGCTACCTGGCGCGCGAACTGCACGACGAGCTCGGCTCCCTGCTGACCGCGGCCAAGCTCGACGTGGCCCGCCTCAAGTCGCGGCTGCTCGACACGCCCGACGCCACCCAGCGGCTGCAGCACCTGACCGAGCTGCTCAACAGCGGCATCGCGCTCAAGCGCCGCATCATCGAGGACCTGCGGCCGTCGTCCCTGTCGAACCTCGGGCTGGTCGCGTCGCTCGAGATCCTCGGCCGCGAGTTCGCCGAGCGCTCGGGCATCCCGGTGCAGATGGCGCTCGAGCCGGTGACCATGGACGAATCGCGCCAGCTCACGATCTACCGCATGGTGCAGGAGAGCCTCACCAACATCGGCAAGTACGCCGAGGCCACCGAAGCGACCATCGTGCTGAAGAACTACGAGAACCACGTGATCGTGGAAGTGGCCGACAACGGCAAGGGCTTCGACCCCCTGCGCATCCGGCCGTCGACGCACGGGCTCGCGGGCATGCGCCACCGTGTGGAGGCCGCGCGCGGCAAGCTCACGATCTCTGCGGCGCCCGGACGCGGCACGCGCGTGAGCGCCATGCTGCCGGTGGTCAACGTGCGCTGATTGCGGGCGCCATCCCTGCTGCCGGGGAACTCGGCCGTCTCCTACGCTCCCCGCGCCCGGACGCTGACAGTTCCCCGTGGGCGCCCCACTTATGGTTGCACCATGCCGTCGCGTCCCCGCACCGAGGGGAACGCACGGCGCTTGCAAACAACGAGCGAAGTCTCGAAGGAGTCCACATGTTGTATTACGCAGTGGTGTTTCTGGTCATCGCGCTGATCGCCGCCGTGCTCGGCTTCGGCGGCATTGCAGCCAGCGCGGTGGGCATCGCCAAGATCCTCTTCGTGATCTTCGCGGTGCTCGCCATTGCGAGCTTCCTCGCCGGCTTGCTACGACGCAAGTAGCGTAGGTACGATCCACAGGCTCCCGCCATTCATCTCCCTGAAAGGAAATCCCCATGAACACGACCAAGACCCCTTCGCAACTTGCCGACGACGCGCGCCAGACCGCCAACGAGGCGGTGGAAACGACCAAGGCCTACGCACAGAACGCGGTGAATGCCGCCGGCGAAAAGGTTCGCGAACTGCGCCGCGACGTCGAGCCCGGGGTCGAGCAGCTCGCGGCACGCGTGCAGCAGGCCGTCCAGCGCGGCCTCGACGCGGCCTCGACCACGAGCGCCCGCGCACAGCGCCGCCTCGAACAGGCGGCCGACGTGACCGGCCGCTACATCTCCGACCAGCCCGTGCGCTCGGTGCTGCTGGCGGCCGCGGCCGGTGCCGCGATCACGGCGCTGATCGTGCTGGCCAGCCGCAGCCGCCGCGACGACTACTGATCCGCCGACGACGACCGAGGCCTGCAGGGACCCCGCGCACCATGCTCCATCCGATCTTTTCCACGGTGCTCGGGCATCCGGAACTCATCGCCGATCACGCCGCGAACTATGCGGCGCTGGTGCGGCAGGAAGCCTCGGAAGCAGGCCGCAGCCTCATGGCCCGCGTGCTCGCGGGCGCCTTTGCCGCCGCGAGCGCGATGCTGGCGCTGGGCCTCATCGGCATGGCCGTGCTCCTGGGCGTGCTGCACGGCAGCTTTCACTGGGTGCTGGTCGCGGTGCCCGGCGTGGCGCTGGTCGTGGCCGGCATCTGCACCTGGGTGGCGACGCGGCCGTTCCCCGGCCATGGATTCGACGATCTGCGCGCCCAGGTCGAAGCCGACCTGCGGGCGTTGCACGAAGCAGGAGCCCGCGATGAACGGCACTGAACGCAGCCTCCTCACGCCGCAGGAGCGGCTCGCCATCTCGCGGCGCGCGCTCGTGCGGCAACTCAACGGCGGCGAGGACGCGCCGCCGGACGACGAGCCCCGCGGCGCCGGCTGGCCCTTCGGCTCGCACGAGCCGCCGCCGGGAGCGGCGGGCGCCTTCGACGACACGGTGGACCGCCCCCCTCCGGGCCGGGGCGGCGCGCTGCCCTGGATCGCGATGGCGCGCAGCATGACCGCGCGCTGGTGGCGCCGTCATCCCGCCCATGCGCTCGGCCAGCTTGCGCGTCCCGTGCTCGAACACTATGCGCGCAAGGAGCCCGCGAAGCTCATGGCGATCGCCGCCGCCACCGGCGCGGTGATCGTGCTCGTCAGGCCCTGGCGCCTGCTTTCGTTCACCGCGGTGCTCGCGGCGGTGCTCAAGACCTCCGACGTGGCTGACGTCGTCAACACGTTGATGCAGCAGCAGAAAAACACAAGCCCACGAAAGGACTCTCGATGAATGCCAATGCTTCCCCCGCCGGTTCGGGCGAGCACCAGCGCCTGGTGCTCGACGAACAGGCCATCGGCGCCGCGGCCAAGAGCCTCGACGACGGTGCCGTCACGCCAAGCTACGGACCGTGGCGCGACGACGTCGTCAAGCTGTTGAACGACGCCCTCGCCACCGAACTGGTGTGCGTGCTGCGCTACAAGCGCCACTACTTCACGGCCAACGGCGTGGCCTCGCCCGCGATCGCCGAGGAGTTCCTCGTCCATGCGAACGAGGAATCGGCCCATGCCGACCGGATCGCCGAGCGCATCGTGCAGCTCGGCGGCGAGCCCGACTTCGCGCCGAACGGCTTGCTTGCGCGCAGCCATGCCGGCTACGACGAGTCGACCGACCTGCAGGCCATGGTGCGCGCGAACCTGGTCGCCGAGCGCATCGCGGTCGAAACCTATCGCCAGATGATCAACCTGATCGGCGACAAGGACCCGACCACGCGGCGCATGCTCGAGGACATCCTATCTGACGAGGAAGAACACGCCGACGAGCTCAAGGACTGGCTCGGCCACTGAACCGGCGGCCCCGGTCTGGCGCCGACGTGAAAAAGCCCGGTGACCCCGGGCTTTTTGCATGGCGAGCGCAAGCAGCGCGAAGCGGCCGCTCAGCCGCGGACTTCGAGCAGGTTGTTCACCGAGCTCACGCCCTGCACGCCCTTGGCGATCTCCTCGGCGCGCGCCTTGGCCGCGGCCGTGGGCGCCGGGCCCTTCAGGCTCACCACGCCGCCCTTCGTGTCGACGTCGATCTTGATCGCGCTCAGGTCCGGATCCTTCGCGAGCCCCGCGGACACCGAGGCGGTGATCGTGGCGTCGCTCACCGTGGCGCTCACGGCGGCGCCGGTGTCCTTGGCGGCATCCTTCACTTCGGCGGTGGTGCCCGAGGCATCGACCTTCGCCTTCGCGTCCTTGAGGGCGTCCGCGGTCTTGGCGGCGGCGGTCTCGGCGGCCTGCTCGGTCTTGGCGAGGGCGCTGTCGAGCTTCTGGCCCGCGGTGCGGTTGTCCGAGTTGTCGCATGCGACGAGGCTCAGTGCCGCGCCCGACAGCAGCACGGCGGCAAGGGTGGAACGATGCGTCTTGTTCATGGGGAATCCTCCAGTCACTCCGCAGGATGCGGAAATCGGCAAACGGCCCGGACGGGCCGCACCCCAATCTAGCTTTCCGGGCACGCGGAACGGCTGGCCGGAGGGCGCGAACCGCTGTAGGACGGGGCTCAGGCCGTGACGATCCAGCCCTCGACCGGATCGAAGTGCGTCGGCAGCCCGTAGCCCGGCCCGGGCGTCGAGGCGCGCGCGGCGCTCCATGCGGCCTGCACCAGGCACAGCACCGCATCGAGGTGGTCGCCGCGGGCGTCGCCGAGCAGCTCGGCGCGCTGGGTGGCGTCGAGCGCGAGCTTCAGCCCGAGGCGTGAGCTGCCGGCCTCGAGTGCCGCCAGCAGGTCGGTCCGCGCCGCGAGCCGCTCCGGCGTCTGCTTGGCGGCCTCGTCGCTCTTGTAGCTGCGCCGGCCGATCAGCTCGCGCGCGAGCAGCCCCGGATAGGCTTCGAGCGCGACGCGGTCCGGGTTGCGGCCGGCATGCAGCCCCGGCATCCGCGCGCCCGCTTCGAGCAGCGGCGGCACGCCCGCGTGGAGCATGAACGCGACGGGCGGGTTCACCCATTTCATCGAGGTGCTCGAACCCGCGGGCGCATCGGTGGCGCGGTGCGCGAACTTGCCGCCCACCGGCCGGGCCGCGCAGAAGGCGGCGAAGGTGGCGCGGATCTCGGCGCGGCTCAGGCCGGCGTAGTGGCGCATGAGCGCCTCCCATTCGAGCGGCCAGCGCAGCTGCTCCACCAGTTCGCGCGGCAGCCCGAACGGGAAGTCGAAACCGCCGATCCAGGCCGGCTCGCTGCAGAGCCAGTCGGCCCAGGCGCCGAGCGTGACGAAGCGCCGCAAGCCGCCGAGCACCAGCCGGCCGTCCGCGCCCGCCTCGCCCGCGGCCACGACGATCGGCTTGCGCGCCGTGGGTGCGCAGGAGAAGTCGCAGCCGAAGAGCAGCATCGCCGCGCCGCCTTCAGCCGAGCGCCAGCGCCACCACGCCGGCCGCGATGAAGAGGGCGCCGAGCAGGCGCAGCAGGCGGTCGCCCTCGCGCAGCAGATGGCCGCCGATCAGCGCGGCGAAGAGCATCGAGACCTCGCGCGCCGGCGCGACGTGCGAGATCGGCGCCTGCTGCACCGCATAGAGCACGAGCACGTAGGAGACCGGGCTGATCGCCGCGACGAGAAGCGCGTACTTCCACTGCGCCCGCCACATGGCCGCGGTGGTGGCGCGGTCGCGCAGCGCCACGGGCGCCAGCAGCAGCACGCGCACGAAGTTGCTGAAGTAGTCGAGCAGGATCGGCGACATCGCGAGGAATTTCACCGCATAGCTGTCGGCCACGGTGTAGGCCGCGATGAAGGCGCCGGTCAGCACGCCGTAGCGAAGTCCCTTCCGCACCCGTTCGCGCTGCACCGGATCGTGCTGCCGGCGCCACAGCCGCGGCCCGCCCGCCACCAGGAACACGCCGAGCACCACGCCGCCGATGCCCGCGACGCCGACGAGGCTGATGCGCTCGCCCAGGAACAGGATCGCGACCAGCGAGGACAGCAGCGGCCCGGAGCCGCGCGCGAGCAGATAGACCACGGTGAGGTCGGACTTGCGGTAGCCGCGCAGCAGCACGACGTAGTAGAAGACGTGCAGCACGCCGCTGAGCGCGACGAAGCCCCATTCGGTGGCGCCCCATGCCGGCACCACGTGCCAGCCCAGCGCAATGCCCACGGGCGCCCAGAGCACCGCCATGAACACGCCGCTCTGGAGCGCGAAGCGCGCGTCGCCGTTCGCCTTCTTGGCGGCGATGTTCCAGCTGGCGTGGATGACCCCGGCGAGCAGGATCAGCGCGAAGGCGGAGAGGGGCACCCCCGGGAGATCAGTGGCGCCCGACGATGGCGGCCGTGGCCATCAGTTCCTCGAGCAGCGCCAAGGAGACCTTGCCGGAGACCGCGTACGGGTTGAGCTCCGGCTTTTCCGAGTACTTGAGCAGCGTCGAGGCGTTGAGCTTGGAGAGGTTGACCTGCCCCATGGTCCAGCCGCCGAAGCGGCGCTCGGAGATTTCCTCGTAGTGCAGCAGCACCACGTCCTTGTGGCGCGGATCGCGCTGGATGTGGCCGTAGAGCTCACTGATCGCCATGCGCCCGCCCTCGATGGCCTGCAGGAAGGTGCCGGCGCCGTAGCAGAGGATGCCGGTGATGCCGCAGGCCGTGTTGTGCGCGCGGGACTGCGCGAGGATCGCCTCGACCGCCTCGGGGCTGGTGTCGACGGCGCGGCTCGCGTAGAGAAGTCGGACCAGCATGCTCAGTTCTTTCGGGGCAGGAGGGAAAGGAATTCGCGGCGCAGGCTCGGATCCTTGAGGAACACGCCGCGCATGACGGAGTTGATCATCTTGCTGTCCATCTCCTTCACGCCGCGCCAGGCCATGCAGAAATGCTCGGCCTCCATGACCAGCGCCAGGCCGTCGGGCTGCGTCTTCTCCTGGATCAGGTCGGCCAGCTGCACCACCGCCTCTTCCTGGATCTGCGGCCGGCCCATCACCCATTCGGCCAGGCGCGCGTACTTCGACAGGCCGATCACGTTGGTGTGCTCGTTCGGCATCACGCCGATCCACAGCTTGCCGATGATCGGGCAGAAGTGGTGCGAGCAGGCGCTGCGCACCGTGATCGGGCCGACGATCATCAGCTCGTTCAGGTGCTCGGCATTGGGAAACTCGGTGAGCGAAGGCGGCGGCACGTAGCGGCCCTTGAACACTTCGTTCAGGTACATCTTGGCGACGCGGCGCGCGGTGTTGCCGGTGTTGTGGTCGTTCTCGAGGTCGATCACCAGGCTTTCGAGCACGTCCTTCATCTTGAGCTCGACCTCGTCGAGCAGCGCCTCGAGCTCGCCGGGTTCGATGAATTCGGCGATGTTGTCGTTGGCGTTGAAGCGCCTGCGCGCGGCCGTCAGGCGTTCACGGATCTTGACCGAGACGGGCGTGCCCTCGTCGTCGTTGTGTCCATCGGGGCGCGGTTCCACGTCGGTTTTCCTCAGCATCCGGGCATCGTACCAGCGAATGGCTTCGGGCTCTTCAGCCCTGCACCGCCCGTGGCTTCTGAGGAAATTGCTATCAATTCTGAAGCGAAAAATCGGCCACCAGCGGCAGGTGGTCAGACATGCGCGCCCAGATCGGCCCGCGCGGCACGGAGCAGGCCGCGGGTTCGAGCTGGCGCCCGTAGATGAAATCGAGCTGCGCGACCGGCAGCCGCGAGGGATAGGTGAGCGTTCGCGCGCCGCGCAGGTCGCTGGTGTCGCGCAGGCCCATCGCGTTCATGGCGTAGCGCATGCGTGCACCCCAGTCGTTGAAGTCGCCCGCGACGACCACCGCCTCCCCGGCCGGCACCTCGCTCTCGATGAATTCGCGCAGCCTGGCGACCTGGCGCACGCGGCTGCCCTTGATGAGCCCCAGGTGCACCACGATCGCATGCACCGGCCGGCCCTCGAATTCGATGACCACGTGCAGCAGCCCGCGCTGCTCGAAGCGATGGTCGGAAATATCGCGGTGGCCGGTGCGGATCACGGGCCAGCGCGTGAGCAGCGCATTGCCGTGTTCGCCGTGGCGCGTGATGGCGTTGGTCTCGTAGACCGCGGTGTAGCCCTCGGGCGCGAGGAAGTCGGCCTGCGGCAGCTCGGGCCAGCGCGCGAAGCGGGCGGCGGCCTGCCGGTTCATCTTGCGCACCTCCTGCAGGCAGACGATGTCGGCATCGAGCTGCTCGATCGCATGGCCCAGGTTGTGGATCTCCAGGCGCCGCGCAGGGCCGATGCCCTGCACACCCTTGTGGATGTTGTAGGTGGCCACCCGGAGGGTCGGTGCCGGCAGGTTCATCGTGCAAATTCTGGCAGCAACAGAATGGCTTCGGCGTTCGACGGGGAAAAGCAGGCATCGGCCGCCTCGCGGTAGGGCAGCCATTTCCATTCGGTGTGCTCGCGCGGCGCGAGCACCGGCACCAGGCGCTCGGGCACGCACAGGCCGAACAGATGCTCGGTGTTGTGCGTGACGCCCGGCGCATAGCGGGCGCGCCAGCGCGGATAGATCTCGTAGACGTTGCGCAGCTGCCAGTCGACCAGTCCGGCGGCGAGCGGGCTGCCCGCGCCGCACTGGATGCCGGTTTCCTCGGCCACCTCGCGCGCCGCGGTGAGCATGAGCGGCTCGTCGGCCGCGTCCTTGCTGCCGGTGACCGACTGCCAGAAATCCTCGGCATCGGCCCTGCGGATCAGCAGGACGTCGAGCGCGGGCGTGTGGATGACGACCAGCACCGACTCCGGAATCTTCCAGGGTCGGTCAGCGGTCGTCATGGTCGCATCAGGCCGCCGGCTGGGGATTGCGCAGCCGGATGTGCAGCTCGCGCAGCTGCTTCTCGTCGACCGGGCTCGGCGCCTGCGTCAGCAGGTCCTGCGCGCGCTGGGTCTTGGGGAAGGCGATCACGTCGCGGATCGACTCGGCGCCGGTCATGAGCATGACGAGGCGGTCGAGGCCGATCGCGATGCCGCCGTGCGGCGGCGCGCCGTACTGCAGCGCATCGAGCAGGAAGCCGAACTTGGCTTGCGCGTCCTCGGCGTTGATCTTGAGGGCGCGGAACACCTTGCTCTGCACTTCCTCGCGGTGGATACGCACCGAGCCGCCGCCCATCTCGATGCCGTTGAGCACCATGTCGTAGGCCTTGGCGATGCACTTCTCGGGCGCGGTGTCCATGAGGTCTTCATGGCCGTCCTTGGGTGCGGTGAACGGATGGTGCACGGCGCTCCAGCGCTGGCCTTCCTCGTCGAACTCGAACATCGGGAAGTCGACCACCCAGAGCGGCGCCCAGCGCTCGTCGAACAGGCCGGCCTTCCTGCCGAAGGCGCTGTGGCCGATCTTGACGCGCAGCGCACCCATCGCGTCGTTGACGATCTTTTCCTTGTCGGCGCCGAAGAACAGGATGTCGCCGTTGCACGCGCCCGTGCGGGCGATGATCTCGGCCAGCGCGGCATCGTCGAGGTTCTTGACGATCGGGCTCTGCAGGCCGTCGCGGCCGGCCGCCGCGTCGTTGACCTTGATGTAGGCCAGGCCCTTGGCGCCGTAGATCTTGACGAACTCCTGGTAGGCGTCGATCTCGCCGCGCGAGAGGCCGCCTTCGGCGCCGCCGCCCGGCACGCGCAGCGCGACCACGCGGCCGCCCTTCATCGTGGCCGCGTTCGAGAACACCTTGAACTCGACGCGCTTCATGAGCTCGGTCAGCTCGGTGAACTCGAGCTTCACGCGCAGGTCGGGCTTGTCGGAGCCGTACTTGAACATCGCGTCGGCGTAGCTCATGGTCGGGAACACCGGCAGCTCGATGCCCGCGGCATTGCGGAACACGTTGCGGATCATGCCCTCGAACATCTCGCGGATCTCCTCCTCGGCGAGGAACGAGGTCTCGATGTCGATCTGCGTGAATTCGGGCTGGCGGTCGGCGCGCAGGTCCTCGTCGCGGAAGCACTTCACGATCTGGTAGTAGCGGTCGTAGCCCGCCACCATCAGCAGCTGCTTGAACAGCTGCGGCGACTGCGGCAGCGCGAAGAAGCTGCCGTCGTGCACGCGGCTGGGCACGAGGTAGTCGCGCGCGCCTTCGGGCGTGGACTTGCCGAGCATCGGCGTCTCGATGTCGATGAAGCCGTTGGCGTCGAGGAACTTGCGCGTTTCCATCGTCACCTTGTAGCGCAGCATCAGGTTGCGCTGCATCGCGGGGCGGCGCAGGTCGAGCACGCGGTGCGTGAGGCGGGTGGTTTCCGACAGGTTGTCGTCGTCGAGCAGGAACGGCGGCGTGACCGAGGGGTTCAGCACCTTGAGCTCATGGCAAAGGACTTCGATCTTGCCGCTCTTGAGCTGGTCGTTGGTCGTGCCTTCGGGGCGCGCACGCACGAGGCCGGTGATCTGCACGCAGAACTCGTTGCGCAGGTTTTCCGCGACGGCGAAGGTGGACGCGCGGTCGGGGTCGCACACCACCTGGACGTAGCCCTCGCGGTCGCGCACGTCGATGAAGATCACGCCGCCGTGGTCGCGCCGGCGGTTGACCCAGCCGCACAGGGTGACGGTTTGGCCCAGCAGGGCTTCGGTCACAAGACCGCAATAGTGAGTACGCATGGCCATAGTTCGATTCCAGCGCCACGGAGGCGCGTTTGTATTAGCGGGTCGCGATGGACGCCGGGCCGCCTGGGACGACCACCCCCATCGAGACGATGTACTTGAGCGCTTCGTCCACGCTCATCCTGAGTTCGATGCAGTCGCTGCGCTTGAGCATCACGAAATAGCCGCCCGTGGGGTTGGGCGTGGTCGGCACGTAGACGCCGAGGTAGTCGCCGCCGCCCAGGTGCTCCACCACTTCGCTGCCGGGCGTGCCGGTCACGAAGGCAATGGTCCAGACGCCTTCGCGCGGCCACTGCACCAGCACCGCGGTGCGGAAGGCGTTGCCGTTCTCGGAGAACAGCGTGTCGGAGACCTGCTTGACGCTGGAGTAGATCGACCGCACCACCGGAATGCGCCGCACCACGGCATCGCCCCAGCCGAGCAGGCGCTTGCCGACGAAATTGCTCGCCACGGCGCCGACCACCAGCAGGATCGCCAGCGTGAGCAGCACGCCGAGGCCGCGCACGTTGTTGTCGTGCAGCCAGCTCTGCCAGCTGGCCGGCAGCACCCAGAGCGTCTGGTCCAGCGTGTCGATGATCCACTTCAGCACCGCGAGGGTGATGAACAGCGGAACGATCACCAGCAGGCCGGAGAACAGCCATTTGCGCAGGGCGAGCATGGTGCGTGTCTTCTTCTCAGTCGCTCTTGGCGGCCGCGGCGGGTGCCGGCGCGGGGGCAGGTGCCGGTGCGGGCGCGGGGCTGGCGGAAGCTTCCGCGCTGCCGGCCGCCGGTGCGGGCGCGGCGGCGTCGCCGTTCTTGGCCGTGGCGGATTCGGACTTCTTGCCGCCCCCGTCGCGGAAATCGGTCACGTACCAGCCGGAGCCCTTGAGCTGGAAGCCGGCGGCGGTGACTTGCTTCTCGAATGCACTCGCGCCGCACGCCGGGCACACCGTCAGCGGCGCGTCGGACATTTTCTGCAATGCGTCCTTGGCAAAGCCGCAGGCACTGCACTTGTAGGCGTAGATGGGCATGGGATGGAGTGGGGAAAAACGCGGCCCGACAACAGGGCGGAAGCCGCTCGCAAAGCCCTCGATTATAAGGGCCGCCCCCGCGCCGGGGGCGGGCTTCAGGCCGGTTCCGTGGCCAGCATCCGGTGCGGCGTGCGGGTGTCGGTCACCCACTGGGGCGCCAGCGAACCCGCCACCATGCCGGCCAGCGACGCGAGCACGCCCGCCAGCTGGGCCGGGAATGCGCTGCCCCAGGGCATGTAGAGGAACAGCAGCCAGGTGCCGATGCCGAAGCCGATCGACGCGATCGCGCCCTGCGTGGTGGCGCGCCGCCAGTAGAGCCCGCACACCAGCGGCACGAAGGCGCCGACCAGCGGCACCTGGTAGGCGCCCGAGACCAGTTCGTAGATGGGCGTGCCCTGCATGCGGATGGCGTAGGCCAGCACCGCCGCGCTGAAGACCAGCACCGTGATGCGCATGGTCAGCAGGTTCTGGCGGTCGGTGCCGGAGGGGCGGAACTGGCGCCAGATGTTCTCGGTGAAGGTGACGCTGGGCGCCAGCAGCGTGGCCGAGGCGGTCGACTTGATGGCCGACAGCAGCGCGCCGAAGAACAGCACCTGCATCACGAAGGGCATCTTCTCGAGCACCAGCGTGGGCAGCACCTTCTGCGGATCGTCCTTGAGCAGCGCCGCGGTCTGCTCGGGCATGATCAGGAGCGCGCTGGCGACCAGGAACATCGGCACCGCGGCGAACAGGATGTAGGCCACGCCGCCGATCACCGGCCCGCGCGTGGCCGCCTTGACGCTGTTGGCCGACATCACGCGCTGGAACACGTCCTGCTGCGGAATGGAGCCGAGCATCATCGTGATGGCGGCCGCGAAGAAGAACACCATGTCGTGCCAGTTGGGCTCGGGCCAGAACTTGAAGAGGTCCTTGCTGACCGCGAAAGCCACCACCTTGTCGGCGCCGCCGGCCATGTTGCCCGCGAACATCGCGATGACCGCGAGGCCGACGACCAGGATGATCATCTGGACGAAGTCGGTCACGGCCACCGACCACATGCCGCCGAACAGCGTGTAGGCCAGGATCGAGACGACGCCGATCACCATGCCCGTGGGAATGCCGATCGCGCCGCCCGAGAGCACGTTGAACACCAGCCCGAGCGCCGTGACCTGGGCCGAGACCCAGCCCAGGTAGCTCAGCATGATGATCAGCGAGCAGGCCACCTCGACGCCGCGGCCGTAGCGTTCGCGGTAGTAGTCGCTGATGGTCAGCAGCGTCATGCGGTAGAGCTTGCCCGCGAAGAACAGGCCCACGAGGATCAGGCAGGTGCCGGCGCCGAACGGGTCCTCGATCACGCCGTTCAGGCCGCCTTCGATGAACTTGGCCGGTATGCCGAGCACCGTTTCCGAACCGAACCAGGTCGCGAAGGTGGTCGTCACGATCATGAACAGCGGCAGGTGCCGCCCCGCGATCGCGAAGTCGGTGGTGTTCTTCACCCGCTTCGCGGCATACAGGCCGATCGCAATGGTGACCAGCAGATAGACGACAACCAGCGTCAGCAGCACGGGACTCTCTCCTCTAGAACAACTTCACGCGCACCAGCAACTGCATGGCGAGCAACCCCAATACAAATCCCATGCCACCGTAGATGATGATCTGCAGCAGCCGGTTGGTGCGCTTCTGCGCGGCCAGCAGCTCCAGCAGTTCGCGGCGGTGGTCGGGCGGCCGATTCTCGAGGTAGTCGTGCAGCAGGCGCGGCAGCTGCGGCAGCAGCTTGGCGTAGCGCGGCGCCTCGGCCCGCAGCTGCTCGAACAGCTTCTTGGGCCCGATCTGGTCGACCATCCACTTCTCGAGGAAGGGCTTGGCGGTGTGCCAGAGGTCCAGCTCCGGGTCGAGCTGGCGGCCCAGCCCCTCGATGTTGAGCAGGGTCTTCTGCAGCAGCACCAGCTGCGGCTGGATCTCGACGTGGAAGCGGCGCGAGGTCTGGAACAGGCGCATCAGCACCATGCCGAGCGAGATCTCCTTGAGCGGCCGGTCGAAGTAGGGTTCGCAGACGGTGCGGATCGCCGCTTCGAGCTCGTCGATGCGCGTGCCTTCGGGCACCCAGCCGCTTTCGAGGTGCAGCTCGGCCACGCGCTTGTAGTCGCGCCGGAAGAAGGCGACGAAGTTCTGCGCCAGGTATTCCTTGTCGGACTCGGTGAGCGTGCCGATGATCCCGAAGTCGAGCGAGACGTAGCGCCCGAAGGTCTCGGGCTCCAGGCTCACCTGGATGTTGCCCGGGTGCATGTCGGCATGGAAGAAGCCGTCGCGGAACACCTGGGTGAAGAAGATCGTGACGCCGTCGCGCGCGAGCTTGGGAATGTCCACGCCGGCGGCGCGCAGTCGGTCGAGCTGGGCGATCGGCACGCCGTTCATGCGCTCCATCACGATCACCTCGGGATGGCAGAAGTCCCAGAACATCTCGGGAATCAGCACCAGCTCGAGCGAAGCCATGTTGCGCCGCAACTGCGCGGCATTGGCCGCCTCGCGCACCAGGTCGAGTTCGTCGTGCAGGTACTTGTCGAACTCGGCCACCACCTCGCGCGGCTTCAGGCGCTTGCCGTCGGCCGAGAGGCTCTCGACCCAGCCGGCCATCATGGCCATGAGCGCGAGGTCCTTCTCGATCACGCCCTGCATGTTGGGTCGCAGCACCTTCACGGCCACGTCGCGCACTTTGCCGTCGTCGGTGCGGATGGTCGCGAAATGCACCTGCGCGATCGACGCGCTGGCGATGGGCGTTTCGTCGAACTGCACGAACACGTCACCGACCGGCCGGCGGAACGCACGCTCGATGGTCGCGATCGCCACCGCCGAGGGGAACGGCGGCACGCGGTCCTGCAGGAAGGCGAGCTCGTCGGCGATGTCCTGCGGCAGCAGGTCGCGCCGGGTCGAGAGCACCTGGCCGAACTTCACGAAGATCGGGCCGAGCCGCTCCAGCGCCTCGCGCAGCCGCTGGCCGCGCGGCGCGTCGAGGTTGCGGCCGACGGATACCACCCGCGCCACCACGCGCAGCCATGGTTTCTGGAAGCTCGTGAGCACGAGCTCGTCCAGGCCGTAGCGCAGCGCGACCCAGACGATGAAGAGGCCGCGATAGAAGCGCCTCATTCGGCCTTGCCCGCCGAGCCCGCCGTGGGTCCGCCCGTCCCGGCCCCGCGATGGCCGACGAACTGGCGCAGCGCGCCCACGACGCGGCGCGCGCCCTCGGCGATGGTGTGCGCGGGCACGTCGCCGATCAGGCGGGCGAGGTCGTCCTCGACGTCCCAGCGCACATGGTCGACCAGCCAGTTGACCTCGGCCGCCAGTTGCACGTCGCCGATGATCTGCACCGCGGGCTTGTCGCCGCGCAGCGTGGCGCGGGCCAGGTCGAAGGGGGATTCGTCGGTGACGGTGAGCGTGAGCTCGGGCACCGAGGCCGGGGGCGCCAGGTCGAGCAGGCCGGCCGGCGTGGCCACCAGTTCCATGGTCACGAAGCGCCACTGGAAGCGCACCACCCGCCCCTGCTGGCGCAGCAGCCGCTGCTGGGCTTCGGGCTCCTGCTGCAGCACGTGGTTGAGAAACAGCACCGCGCGGTGCTGGATCTCGTGCACCGCCCAGCCGGGCGGCTGCAGGCGCTCGCCGATGCGGTTGAAGAGATCGTCGAGAAAAGAAAATGGGGACGATGGTGTGGCCATGTCCCCATTATCCCGTCACTGTCGCGCCCTGCGACTCATGGACTGCATGCTCTTTTCCAGAAACACCGCAGAACCGGCTTTGCCGGGCTGCTGGTGTTGCCCCCGGTAGGGGGTTGGAGAAGCGACACGAAGTGCGCGAAGCCTGGGGGCGAGCTTTACTGCAGCGCCTGGACGCCTGCCACGAGCCAGCCGCTGGTGCCGCTGGTCGGCTTGGTCATGTTCCAGACTTCGCGGAACGGGCCCGGGCCGGCCGAGGCGTCTTCGCGGATCATGCCGGAGAACTCCACGCTCGCCATGTAGACGTCGGCCAGTTCCTCGATGCCGAGCAGCTTGGCGTCGAGCATCACGACCTCGGTCTTGTTCGAGGCGCCGCCGGTGTGGCTCGCGCGGTCGGCGAGCTGGGTGCGGATCTCGGCCACCATCTCGTCGGTCATCATCGAGCGCAGCATGCCGACGTCGGCGCGGTCCCAGGCGTCCTGCAGCGTCACGAAGTTGCGCTTGGCGGCGGCGAGGAAGCCGTCGACGTCGAAGCCGGCCGGGATGCCCCAGCTCTGCGAGCCCGACAGCGCCGAGCCGATCATGCTGCCGCCGGCCGCAGCGCCTGCCGCGGACAGGCTGCTGCCGTGCGAAGGCGTGGCATCGAAGGCGGCGGTGTTGCGCTCCCAGGGGCGTGCCGAGGCGTCGTTGCCCACGTTGGCCGGGCTGTACTGCGCCGGCGCGCTCGCGTTCGCGGGATTGCCCGCGCCTTCGAAGGCGAAGCCGCCCTGGCGGCCGCCGTTGGCAGGCGCCGCCGAGCGCGCCTTGAACAGGCGCCAGACGAACAGTGCCGCCATCGCGAGCAGCGCGATCAGCAGGATGTTGGCGAAGCCGGCGCCCAGGCCGAGCGAATTGGCGAGCCAGGCCAGGCCCAGGCCGGCGGCCAGACCGCCGAGCATCGCGCCCCAGGGACGCTTCGGCGCCGCGGCGGCGGGCGCCGGCGTGGCCGGACGCGGCGACGCCGTGGCTGCGTTCTGCTGCGTCGGCGCGGTGGGCGAAGCCGATTCGCGCTGCGTCACGTTCGACGACTGGCGTCCCACCGACTTGCCGCCGCCGATGCGGGCCGCATCGGCCTGGACGCTGACCAGGGCCAGCACGCAGGCCAGGAACAATGAACTCAAACTTTTCGTCATCATCTCGTCTCCTCTTTCGAGCGAAGAATTCGCTGTATCAACATTTGATTCCAACATGAAGGGCGACCACGCCACCCGTCATGTTGTGATAGTCCACATGCCCGAAACCGCCCTCTTTCATGAGGGTCTTGAGCTCCTCCTGGGCCGGATGCATCCGGATCGACTCGGCCAGGTAGCGGTAGCTCGCGTCGTCGCCCGCGACGATCTTGCCCAGGCGCGGCAGCACGTTGAACGAATACCAGTCGTAGGCCTTGGCAAGCGGCTTCGCGACCTTCGAGAACTCGAGCACCAGCAGCTTGCCGCGGGGCTTGAGCACGCGGTTCATCTCCTTCAGAGCCACGTCCTTGTGCGTCATGTTGCGCAGGCCGAAGGCCACGGTGACCACGTCGAAGTGGTCGGAGGGAAACGGCAGCTTCTCGGCGTCGCAGACCAGGGTGGGCAGCACCACGCCGGCATCGAGCAGCCGGTCGCGGCCGGTGCGCAGCATGGCTTCGTTGATGTCGGTGTGCACCACCTGGCCGCTGGCGCCCACCTTCTTCGAGAACGCGAGCGCGAGGTCGCCGGTGCCGCCGGCGATGTCGAGCACGCGCGAGCCTTCGCCGACGTTGGCGACCATGACGGTGTAGGCCTTCCAGGCGCGATGCAGCCCGGCCGACATCAGGTCGTTCATGAGGTCGTAGCGCTTGGCGACGGAATCGAAGACGCCGCGGACGCGTTGTGCCTTCTCGCTTTCGTCGACGTTCTCGAAGCCGAAATGGGTGGTACTCATGCGCCTGATGTTAGGGCGTAAGCACTCACCGCAAGGCGCCGACCCTTTGGAACCGCGGGTTTTGTTGCTTTTTCTGCACCCGACCGGCGGCGCAGACGCTCTTCAATGGCTGCCGCAGGCCGAGCCGCCGCCCTTGCCGGGCATGGGCGTGTCGCGGTCGACGCCGGCCGCCGCGAGGCGGCTTTCGTACTCGGCCCAGAGCCGCGCTTCGTTGGCGCCGAGTTCGTAGAGCAGGTCCCACGAGAAGATGCCCGAGTCGTGGCCGTCGCTGAAGACCGGCTGCACGGCATAGTTGCCGACGGGCTGCAGATCGACCAGCTCGACATCGCGCTTGCCGGTCTGCAGCACCTCCTGCCCCGGCCCGTGGCCCTGCACCTCGGCCGAGGGCGAATAGATGCGCATCAGCTCGAACGGGATCCGGAACGTGGCGCCGTCGGAAAAGCCGACCTCCAGCACGCGCGACTGGCCGTGCACGGTGATCGATTGCGGCGTCGGTGCGCCGGCCTGCAGACCTGCCATCAGAAACTCCTTGTGCGCAGTTGCGCGGTCATCGCGGCCTCGAGGGCCGGCAGGCGCGCGGCCACCGCCGCATCGCGCGCCGGGTCGGCCTCGCGCTGCACCGGTGCCCAGACCGAGCCGGGGAAATGCGTGTCGCCGTCGAAGCGGGCGATCACGTGCCAGTGCAGGTGCGCGACCATGTTGCCGAGCGCCGCGAGGTTGATCTTGGTCGGCGCGAGCTGCTCG
The DNA here is from genome assembly GCF_029893635.1 of Variovorax sp. TBS-050B. Classification (NCBI taxonomy): domain Bacteria; kingdom Pseudomonadati; phylum Pseudomonadota; class Betaproteobacteria; order Burkholderiales; family Comamonadaceae; genus Variovorax; species Variovorax sp. TBS-050B. The sequence goes on from NZ_JARXYR010000002.1 coordinate 395,254, forward strand.
CGCAGGCACTGTTCGACCAGCGCCACCGCCTCCATGCAGAGCACGCGGTCGGCCGCGTCGAGGTCGGTGAACTCGCGTGCATGGTCGTTCCAGACCACGCGGTAGAAGGCCGGGAAGCCGGGCTCCCCGGCATGGATCACGCGCAGCTTCTCGCCCTGGTGGACCAGGCGGCCGCCGGGGCCTTCGCACAGCGGGCAGCCGGGCGCCTTCATACCAGCACCCGCTCGATGCCGCCCTGGTTGGCGGCCGCCACGTACTGCGGCATCCAGTCGCTGCCGAGGAGCCGGTTGGCCATCTCGACCACGATGTAGTCGGCTTCGAGCAGGCCGTTGTTCAGGTCGTTGCCGTAGCGCGAGAGGCCCTGCAGGCAGCTCGGGCAGCTGGTGAGGATCTTCACGTTCTCCTTCTCGCCGACCTTCCCGCCCGCGCGCAGCGCGGCCTCGCCCTTCTTCAGTTCCTCTTCCTTGCGGAAGCGGATCTGCGTGGAAATGTCGGGCCGCGACACGCCCAGCGTGCCCGACTCGCCGCAGCAGCGGTCGTTCTTGAGCACGTTGTCGCCGACCAGCGCCTTCACGGTCTTCATCGGGTCCTGCAGCTTCATCGGCGAATGGCAGGGGTCGTGGTAGAGGTAGCCGCCGCCCGCCGCGTCGGCGAGCGTGATGCCCTTCTCGAGCAGGTACTCGTGGATGTCGACGATGCGGCAGCCCGGGAAGATCTTGTCGAACTGGTAGCCCTGCAGCTGGTCGTAGCAGGTGCCGCAGCTCACCACCACGGTCTTGATGTCGAGGTAGTTGAGCGTGTTGGCCACGCGGTGGAAGAGCACGCGGTTGTCCGTGATCATCTTCTCGGCCTTGTCGTACTGGCCGCTGCCGCGCTGCGGATAGCCGCAGCACAGGTAGCCGGGCGGCAGCACCGTCTGCACGCCGGCATGCCAGAGCATGGCCTGCGTCGCGAGCCCGACCTGCGAGAACAGGCGCTCCGAGCCGCAGCCCGGGAAGTAGAACACCGCCTCGGTCTCGGAGGTGGTGGCCTTCGGGTTGCGGATGATCGGCACGTAGTCGGCATCCTCGATGTCGAGCAGCGCGCGCGCCGTCTGCTTCGGCAGGTTGCCCGGCATCTTCTTGTTGATGAAGTGGATCACCTGCTCCTTGACCGGCGCCGGGCCGACCGTGGCGGGCGGCGCGGCGGTCTGCCGGCGCGCCAGGCCGCGCAGCAGGTCGTTGGCGAGGCGCTGCGCCTTGAAGCCGATGCCCACCATGCCCGCGCGCACCGTCTTGATGGTCTGCGGGTTGGTCGCGTTGAGGAAGAACATCGCGGCCGCGTTGCCCGGGCGGAAGCTCTTCTGCCCCATCTTGCGCAGCAGGTTGCGCATGTTCATCGACACGTCGCCGAAGTCGATCTTCACCGGGCATGGCGTGAGGCACTTGTGGCAGACCGTGCAGTGGTCGGCCACGTCCTCGAACTCCTCCCAGTGCTTGATGCTGATGCCGCGGCGCGTCTGCTCTTCATAGAGGAAGGCTTCCACCAGCAGCGAGGTCGCGAGGATCTTGTTGCGCGGGCTGTAGAGCAGGTTGGCGCGCGGCACGTGCGTGGCGCACACGGGCTTGCACTTGCCGCAGCGCAGGCAGTCCTTGACGCTGTCGGCGATCGCGCCGATGTCGCTCTGCTGCATGATCAGCGACTCGTGGCCCATGAGGCCGAAGCTCGGCGTGTAGGCGTTGGTCAGGTCGGCATGCAGTTCCTCGGCCGGCTGGCCCGCCGGCGCGCGCAGCAGCTTGCCCTTGTTGAAGCGGCCCTCGGGATCGACGCGGCGCTTGTACTCCATGAACGGCCGCAGCTCCTCGTCGCTGAGGAACTCGAGCTTGGTGATGCCGATGCCGTGCTCGCCCGAGATCACGCCGTCGAGGCTGCGCGCCAGCGCCATGATGCGCACCACCGCCGCATGCGCGGTCTGCAGCATCTCGTAGTTGTCGCTGTTGACCGGGATGTTGGTGTGCACGTTGCCGTCGCCCGCATGCATGTGCAGCGCAACCCACACGCGGCCCTTGAGCACGCGCTGGTGGATGGCCACGCACTCGGCGACGATCGGCGCGAACTCGGCGCCCGCGAAGATCTCCTGCAGCGGCTGGCGCAGCTGGGTCTTCCAGCTCGCGCGCAGGCTGTGGTCCTGCAGCTGCGGGAACAGCGCGTCCACGTCGCGCAGCCAGCCGGCCCAGAGCGCGCGCACCTCCTGCACCAGCGCCACGGCCTGCGCCACGCGGTCCTCGAGCAGTTCGGCCGCCGGGATCTCGTGCGCGTCGTCGCTCTTGCCGAGCGGCAGGTTGCCGCGCAGCAGGAAGGCCTCGAGCTCGTCGGTGAGCTGCAGCTTGTTCTTCAGCGAGAGCTCGATGTTGATGCGCTCGATGCCGTCGCTGTACTCGGCCATGCGCGGCAGCGGGATCACCACGTCCTCGTTGATCTTGAAGGCGTTGGTGTGGCGGCTGATGGCCGCCGTGCGCTTGCGGTCGAGCCAGAACTTCTTGCGCGCCTCGGGGCTGATCGCGATGAAGCCCTCGCCGCTGCGCGAATTGGCGATGCGCACCACCTCGGAAGTGACGCGCGCCACCGCGTCGGCGTCGTCGCCTGCGATGTCGCCGAACAGCACCATCTTCGGCAGGCCGCCGTGCTTCTTCGACTTGGTGGCGTAGCCCACGGCCTTGAGGTAGCGGTCGTCGAGGTGTTCGAGGCCCGCGAGCAGCACGGCCGAGCGCTTCTGCTCCGCGAACATGAAGTCCTTGATCTCGACGATGCTCGGCACCGCGTCCTTGGCATTGCCGAAGAACTCGAGGCAGACGGTGCGCGTGTGCGCCGGCATGCGGTGCACCACCCAGCGGCAGCTGGTGATGAGGCCGTCGCAGCCTTCCTTCTGGATGCCTGGCAGGCCCGAGAGGAACTTGTCGGTCACGTCCTTGCCGAGGCCCTCCTTGCGGAAGGTGCGGCCCGGGATCTCGAGGCGCTCGGTGCGCAGCGGGGTGCGGCCGTCGGCGGCGTAGTACTGCAGCTCGAAGACGGCGCTCTCGGCGTCGTGGATCTTGCCGAGGTTGTGGCCGATGCGCGTGACCTCCAGCCATTCGGCCTGCGGCGTGACCATGCGCCAGGAGGCGAGGTTGTCGAGCGCGGTGCCCCAGAGCACGGCCTTCTTGCCGCCGGCGTTCATGGCGACGTTACCGCCCACGCAGGAAGCCTCGGCCGAGGTGGGATCGACCGCGAACACGTAGCCCGCGCGCTCGGCCGCATCGGCCACGCGCTGCGTGACGACGCCGGCCTCGGTCCAGATCGTGGGCACGGGCGCATCGAGGCCCGGCAGCGCGACCATCTCGACCTCGGTCATGGCCTCGAGCTTCTCGGTGTTGATGACGACGCTCTTCCAGGTCAGCGGGATCGCCCCGCCGGTGTAGCCGGTGCCGCCGCCGCGCGGAATGATGGTGAGGCCGAGCTCGATGCAACCCTTGACCAGCAGCGCCATCTCGGCCTCGGTGTCGGGGCAGAGCACGACGAAGGGGTACTCGACGCGCCAGTCGGTGGCATCCGTGACGTGCGAGACGCGCGAGAGGCCGTCGAACTTGATGTTGTCCTTCGCGGTGAGCCGGCCGAGCACGCGATTGGCCTGGCGGCGCAGGGCGGCGACCTCGCGGAAGGTGGTGTCGAAGGCGGCGACGGCCTGGCCCACCAGCGCGGTGAGTTCGCCGACGAGCTGGTCGCGCGGAAGATCGGCGTCGGGGGTGCGGCGCTTCTGGACTTCGGCGAGCCGGTGCCTGAGCGCGTCGACGAGCTGGCCGCGCCGGCGCGGGTTGTCGAGCAGGTCGTCGACGAGGTAGGGATTGCGCTGGACCACCCAGATGTCGCCGAGCACTTCGTACAGCATGCGCGCCGACCGGCCGGTGCGGCGTTCGGCGCGCAGGGTCTGCAGCAGTTCCCAGCCCCGTTCGCCCAGCAGGCGGATCACGATCTCGCGATCGGAGAAGCTGGTGTAGTTGTAGGGGATCTCGCGCAGTCGTACAGGCTCTGCGGCCTGCGACAACAGCGTGGTCAACGCGGTCGGAGCATTCATCGGGGTGGCACCTCGGCCAGGCGCTGCGCGCCCACATAGCCGGGGGTGGGATTTTAGGGCAGTGCCCGGGCCCTTGCGCGCGACCGGTCTTGCGCCAGCGTCAGAACAACACGCGGCTGCGGATCGTCCCGTTCACCTTCGCCAGCTTCTCCAGCGCGAGGTCCGAGTGCGCCGCGTCGATGTCCATCACCACGTAGCCGATCTTCTCGTTGGTCTGGAGGAACTGCGAGGAGATGTTGATGCCGTTGTCCGAGAAGATCTTGTTGATCTCCGACAGCACGCCCGGCACGTTGCGGTGGATGTGCAGCAGCCGGTGCTTGCCGGCATGGGCCGGCAGCGCCACCTCGGGGAAGTTGACCGACGAGGTCGAGGTGCCGTTGTCGCTGTACTTGACGAGCTTCTCGGCCACTTCGAGGCCGATGTTGGCCTGCGCCTCCATGGTCGAGCCGCCGATGTGGGGCGTGAGGATCACGTTGTCGAGGCCGCGCAACGGCGACTGGAACTCGTCCTTGTTGCTGCGCGGCTCGACCGGGAACACGTCGATCGCGGCGCCGAGCAGCTTCTTCTGCTTCAGGGCCTCGGCCAGCGGCTCGATCTCGACCACGGTGCCGCGCGAGGCGTTGATCAGGATCGCGCCCGGCTTCATCGCCGCGATCTCGGCCGCGCCGATCATCCACTGCGTGGCAGCCGTCTCGGGCACGTGCAGCGTCACGATGTCGCTCTGGGCCAGCAGCTGATGCAGTTCGCGCACCTGGCGCGCATTGCCCAGCGGCAGCTTGGTGACCACGTCGTAGAAGGCCACCTGCATGCCCAGCGCCTCGGCCAGCACCGACAGCTGCGCGCCGATCGAGCCGTAGCCCACGATGCCCAACGTCTTGCCGCGGATCTCGAAGGCGTTCTCGGCCGACTTGAGCCAGCCGCCGCGGTGCGCCACCGCGCTCTTCTCGGGCACGCCGCGCAGCAGCAGGATGGCTTCGGCCAGCACCAGTTCGGCCACCGAACGGGTGTTGGAGTACGGGGCGTTGAAGACCGCCACGCCATGTTCGCGCGCCGCCTCGAGGTCGACCTGGTTGGTGCCGATGCAGAAGCAGCCGGCGGCCACCAGCTTGTGGGCCGCGGCGAAGACCTCGGCCGTGAGCTGCGTGCGCGAGCGGATGCCCAGGAAGTGGACGTCGGCGATCTTGGCCTTGAGCTCCGCGTCGGGCAGCGCGCCCGGCAGCGACTCGATGTTGGTGTAGCCCGCGCCGCGCAGCACCTCCACGGCCGATGGATGGATGCCTTCGAGCAGAAGGAACTTGATCCGGCTTTTGTCGAGGGAGGTCTTGCTGCTCATGGCGTACTCGCGGTGCCCCGGCCACGGCAACAGGCTAGGCCGAAAAAGGGGAGGACGATGCTAGCATGGTGCGGCGCAGCACGACGGTGCGCGCACCGCGGCAAGCCCTGCGCCGAAGGGGTTTTCCCGGTTGGAGGATGGCGCGGGTCCGTGCGCAAATGCGACGTAAATGTCACACGGATGGCCTAGCATCCGCGCTTTTCTTCCACAGGAGTCTTCTTTGATGCGATTCAACACGCTCGCCGCGGCCGCGGCGCTTGCCGCCACGCTGGCCGTTCCGGCCCATGCCCAGACCGAGATCCAGTGGTGGCATTCGATGAGCGGCCCGCTCGGCGAGTGGGTCAACGACCTGGCCAAGCAATACAACGAGAGCCAGAAGGAATTCAAGGTCGTGCCCACCTACAAGGGCCAGTACGACGAATCGATGACCGCCGCGATCGCCGCCTTCCGCGCCGGCAACGCGCCCGACATCCTGCAGGTGTTCGAGGTGGGCACCGCCACCATGATGGCTTCCAAGGGCGCGATCAAGCCCGTCGGCGAGGTGATGAACTCCGGCGGCGCCAAGTTCGACCCCAGCGTGTACGTGCCGGCCGTCTCGGGCTACTACACCGCCCCCAACGGCCAGATGCTGAGCTTCCCGTTCAACAGCTCGACCACGATCTTCTATTACAACAAGGACGCCTTCAAGGCGGCCGGCCTCGACCCCGAGAAGGCGCCCACCACCTGGCCCGAAGTCATCGCCGCGGCCGACAAGCTCAAGGCCAGCGGCCACAAGTGCCCCTTCACCACCAGCTGGATGAGCTGGACCCAGCTCGAGAGCTTCTCGGCCTGGCACAACACGCTGTACGCGACGCAGAACAACGGCTTCGGCGGCACCTCGGCGCGCCTGGCCTTCAACGCGCCGCTGCAGGTCAAGCACTTCGAGAACCTGGCCAAGATGTCGAAGGACGGCACCTTCGTCTACAAGGGCCGCAACAACACCGCCGACGCCGCCTTCCCCTCGGGCGAGTGCGCGATGATGACCGGCTCCTCGGGCCTGTACGCGCGCGTGGCCAAGGACGCCAAGTTCAAGTACGGCATCTCGACCCTGCCCTACTACCCCGACGTGAAGGGCGCGCCGCAGAACACCGTGATCGGCGGCGCCAGCCTCTGGGTCATGTCGGGCAAGCCGGCCGACCACTACAAGGGCGTGGCGAGCTTCTTCAACTTCCTGTCCGACACCAAGGTGCAGTCCGAAAGCCACAAGCGCACCGGCTACCTGCCGATCACCACCGCGGCCTACAAGCTGACCGATGCCTCGGGCTTCTACAAGGAGAAGCCGGGCACCGACGTGGCGGTGACGCAGATGATCCGCAAGACCACCGACAAGTCGCGTGGCGTGCGCCTGGGCAACTTCGTGCAGATCCGAACCATCATCGACGAGGAGACCGAGCAGATCTGGAACGGCAAGAAGACCGCCAAGGAAGCGCTGGACGCGGCCGTGAAGCGCGGCGACGAGCAACTCGAGCGCTTCCAGAAAGCCAACAAGGGCTGACGCGGGGCACGGCCGCCGAGCCGTTCCGGCCGCAGTAGACTCGCACGCCCGCCCCGCACGAGCAACGGGGGCGGGCGTTTCGTTTTTGGAGGGATTCGAGGGGTTATGGAAAAACGCGTTCTATTCCGGTCGGCATGGCTGCCATGGTTGCTGATCGCGCCACAGATGGCGGTGATCCTGGTGTTCTTCTTCTGGCCCGCGAGCCAGGCGATCTGGCAGTCGATGCAGACCGAGGACGCCTTCGGCACCTCGACCGTCTTCGTCGGCCTGGAGAACTTCCAGACGCTGTTCGACGACCCGGCCTACATCGAATCCTTCAAGGTCACCGCGCTGTTCTCGGTCTTGGTGGCCGGCATCGGCATCGCGCTGTCGCTGATGCTCGCGATCTTCGCCGACCGCATCCTGCGCGGCTCGCTGGTCTACAAGACCTTCCTGATCATTCCGTACGCGGTCGCGCCGGCCATCGCGGGCGTGCTGTGGGTGTTCATGTTCTCGCCCAGCATCGGCGTGGTGAGCTACGGTCTGCGCAAGATGGGCATCGACTGGAACCACCTGCTCAACTCGAACCAGGCGCTCACGCTGATCGTGGTGGCGGCCGTGTGGAAGCAGATCTCCTACAACTTCCTGTTCTTCCTCGCCGGGCTGCAATCGATCCCGAAGGCGCTGATCGAGGCCGCGGCCATCGACGGCGCCGGGCCGCTGCGGCGCTTCCTCACGATCCAGTTCCCGCTGCTGTCGCCCACCACCTTCTTCCTGCTCGTGATCAACGTGGTGTACGCCTTCTTCGACACCTTCGCGATCGTGCACGCCACCACCGAGGGCGGCCCCGGCCGCGACACCGCGATCCTGGTCTACAAGGTCTGGCACGACGGCTTCCGCGCGCTCGACCTCGGCGGCTCGGCCGCGCAGTCGGTGGTGCTGATGGTGATCGTGGTCGCGCTCACGGTGATCCAGTTCCGCTACGTCGAAAAGAAGGTCCAGTACTGATGCGCCGCCCTCTTCCCGTTTCCTCCTTCCTCTTCCGGAGCATCCGCCATGGTTGAACGCCGGCCCGGCCTCACCGTCCTGTCGCATGTGGTGCTGATCCTCGGCATCGCCATCGTGGCCTTTCCCATCTACCTGGCCTTCGTCGCCTCCACCCACACGCGCGACGAGATCCTGCGCGTGCCGATGCCGATCGTGCCGGGCGCGCACATGGTCGAGAACTACACCGCCGCGCTGCTCGGCACCGAGACCCAGGGCGCGCGCGTGGTGGTGGGCCGCATGATGTGGATCAGCCTGGTGACGGCGCTGGTCATCAGCATCGGCAAGATCGCGATCTCGCTGCTGTCGGCCTTCGCCATCGTCTACTTCCGCTTCCCGTTCAAGAAGCTGGTGTTCTGGCTGATCTTCGTGACGCTGATGCTGCCGGTGGAGGTGCGCATCCTGCCCACCTACAAGGTGCTGGCCGACCTCAACATGCTCAACACCTACGCGGGCCTGACGGTCCCGCTGATCGCCTCGGCCACCGCGACCTTCCTGTTCCGGCAGTTCTTCCTCTCGGTGCCCGACGAGCTCGTGGAGGCCGCCCGAATCGACGGCGCCGGGCCGATGCGCTTCTTCAAGGACATCCTGGTGCCGCTGTCGCAGACCTCGATCGCGGCGCTGTTCGTGATCCAGTTCATCTACGGCTGGAACCAGTACCTGTGGCCGCTGCTGGCCACCACCAGCGAGGACATGTACCCGGTGGTGATCGGCATCAAGCGCATGATCGCCTCGGGGGACGCCGCGGTGGACTGGAACCTCGTGATGGCGACCGCCATCCTGGCGCTGCTGCCGCCGGCCTTCGTGGTGATCCTGATGCAACGCTGGTTCGTCAAGGGCTTAGTCGACACTGAGAAATGAGCCCACCCCCGTCCCTCGCCCACTTCGTGTGGCTCGACTCCCCCCTCAAGGGGGCAACACCAGCGGCCCGGCAAAGCCGGTTCCGCGGTGTTTCCCGCTTCGGCCCTGTGCGTGTCCGTGCGCTGGCCATCCTCTAAGACCAAGAACAGACAACATGTCAGCCATCTCTCTTCGCAACGTCATCAAACGCTACGGCAAGGGCCCCAAGGCCAACCAGGTGATCCACGGGGTCTCCGCCGAGGTGAACCACGGCGAGTTCGTCGTCATCGTCGGGCCCTCGGGCTGCGGCAAGTCCACGCTGCTGCGCATGGTGGCCGGGCTGGAGGAAATCTCCGCCGGCGACATCGCCATCGGCGGCCGCGTGGTGAACCAGCTCGAGCCCTCGGAGCGCGACATCGCGATGGTGTTCCAGAACTACGCGCTCTATCCGCACATGAGCGTGTTCGCCAACATGGCCTATGGCCTGAAGATCGCCAAGGTGCCGAAGGACGAGATCAAGGTGCGCGTCGACAAGGCCGCGAAGATCCTCGAACTCGGCCACCTGCTCGAACGCAAGCCGCGCGAGCTCTCGGGCGGCCAGCGCCAGCGCGTGGCCATGGGCCGCGCGATCGTGCGCCAGCCCAAGGTGTTCCTGTTCGACGAGCCGCTGTCGAACCTCGACGCCAAGCTGCGCGCCCAGACCCGCCTCGAGATCCAGAAGCTGCACCGCGAGCTCGGCATCACCTCGCTGTTCGTCACGCACGACCAGGTCGAGGCGATGACGCTCGCGCAGCGCATCATCGTGATGAACGGCGGCGTGATGGACCAGTTCGCCACGCCCGAAGAGGTGTATTCGCGCCCCGCCACCACCTTCGTCGCGAGCTTCATCGGCTCGCCGCCGATGAACCTGCTCAAGCACGCGCCCGGCGTGCGCCCGGGCCAGATCCTCGGCATCCGCCCCGAGCACATGACGCTCGACGAGAGCGGCTGGTCGGTGCAGGTCGAGCAGGTCGAGCTGCTGGGCGCCGAGCGCCTGGTGTACGGCCGCATCGGCGACGAGCAGATCATCATGCGCACCGACGAGGCCGACCATCCGCCGGTGCCCGGCGACACGGTGCGCATCGCGGCGCGCCAGGACAAGCTGCACTGGTTCGACGCCGGCTCCGGCAAGCGCGCCGAATGAGCCCCGCCTGGCCCTACCCGCGCTGGATCGCCCACCGCGGCGCCGGCAAGCTCGCGCCCGAGAACACGCTGGCCGCCTTCCGCTTCGGCGCGGCGCACGGCTATCGCATGTTCGAGTGCGATGCCAAGCTCAGCGCCGACGGCGTGGCCTTCCTGCTGCACGACGCCACGCTCGAGCGCACCACCAACGGCCGCGGCATCGGCGGCGCGCAGCCCTGGAGCGCGCTGTCGCAGCTCGACGCCGGCGGCTGGCATTCGCGCGCCTTCGCGGGCGAGCCGCTCGCCACGCTCGAGAACCTCGCGCGCTTCTGCCTCGCCAACGGCCATCTGCTCAACATCGAGATCAAGCCCACGCCGGGCACCGAGCGCGCCACCGGCGAAGCGGTCGCCCGCCAGGCCGCACGGCTCTGGCAGAACGCCGCCATCCCGCCGCTCCTGACCTCCTTCCAGCCCGAATCGCTCGAGGGCGCACGCACGGTCGCGCCCGGGCTGCCGCGCGGGCTGCTGCTCGACACCTGGCGCGACGGCTGGTTCGAAACCGCCACCGGCCTCGGCTGCGCCGCCGTGGTCTGCAACCATGCGCTCTGGGACGCGGCCACCGTGGCCCGGGTGCAGGGCGCCGGCATGCGCGCGCTGAGCTACACGGTCAACGACGAGTGGGCCGCCGAGCGGCTGATCGCCCTGGGCACCGACGGCATCATCACCGACCGCGTCGACCTGTTCAGCCCGGCCGGCTGAGCCCGCCTGCGCGCGCCGCGCCAGGCCGGCGCGCCGGGGCCGGAGAACGGCGCCTCCTATGATGGCGGCCATGAGCCTGATACCCCGCCTGATGGCCCTGTGCCTGGCCGCCCTGCTGTGGTGCGGCGCCGCGGTGGCGCAGCCCGATGCGGTCGGCGGCGCCGCCACCATGGCGCCCGAGCCCCAGCCCACGGTGGCCGAACTGCGCGCCCGGTTCAACAAGATCGCCGGCACGCCCGAGCCCGACGCGAACGTGCGCCAGCTGCTGGCGCAGATCAACGAGATCGGCGTGCAGGCCGAGAAGTTCGTCGCCGCGCGCACCGGCGAGCTGGCCGACCTGAACGCCCGGCTCGGCGAACTCGGCAATCCGCCCGCCGCCGGCGCCACCGAAGACCCGGACATCACGCGCCAGCGCGCCAGCCTGACCAAGGAGCGCAACGCGCTGGACGCCGACATCCGGCTGGCGCGCCTGCTGTCCATCGACGTGCGGCAGCGCGGCACCGAGCTGGTGGGCCAGCGCCGGGCGCTGTTCGAGGCGCAGATCACCGAGCGCGCGCCCTCGCCGCTGGGCGGCGAGTTCTGGCGCGACCTGCGCGAGGCCTGGCCGGACGACATCGAGCGCCTGCAGGCCATGGGTGGCGCCCTGCAGGACGGCTTCGCACAGGCGACCGGCGACGGCAGGCGCGCCGGCGTGGTGGGCGCGCTGGCGCTGGCGCTGCTGCTCGCGGTGCTCGGCACCTGGGGCGCCGAGCACCTGCTGACGCGGCTCGCGGCCCGCATGCTGCCCACCGGGCGGCTGCGGCGCTCGCTGCTGGTGATCGCGATCGTGGCCAGCCACGTGCTGCTGGTCGGGCTGGCCGCGCACGGCTTCGTCAGCGTGCTGGAGGACCACGCCACCTGGGCGCCCGAAGCCCGCAAGGCGCTGCGCTCGGCGGCGCAGGCGCTGATGTTCATGGCCTTCGTCATCGGCCTGGGCCGCGCGCTGCTGGCCACCGGCCGCCCGAGCTGGCGGCTGCCGCCGATTCCCGATGCGATGGCGAGCCGCCTCGGCGCCCTGCCGTGGCTGGTCGCGCTGGTGGCCGCGCTGGCCTGGGCGCCCGCCCGGATCAATGCGCTGGTCGACGCGAGCTTCGCGGCCGTGGTGGCCACCCACGTGCTCACCGCGCTGGTGCTCACGGCGCTGGTGGGCACCGTGGTGCTGCGGCTGAAGGCGCTGCGCGCGGACGCCGCCGAGGCCGGCCTGCCCGAGCGGCCGATGTGGGTCGGCCTGCTGGTGGCGTGCATCGGCGTGGTGGTCGTCGCGATCTGGGTGCTGGTGGCCGCGGGCTACGTGGCGCTCGGGAGCTTTCTCGCCTCGCAGCTCACCTGGAGCGGGATCGTCGCCGCCTCGTTCTACGTGCTGTTCAAGTTCGCGGACGACCTGTTCATGGCCGCCGTGTCCTCGCGCGGCGCCTTCGGGCAGCGGCTGCAGAAGAGCTTCGGCCTCGCGCCGCAGACGCTGGACCAGGTCGCCACGGTGCTCTCCGGCCTGAGCCGGGTGGGCCTGTTCTTCTACATGCTGATCGCGCTCGCCGCTCCGCTGGGCACCGGGCCCGACGAGGTGTTCCAACGCAGCGGCAAGTTCGGCACGGGCGTGAAGGTGGGCGAGTTCCAGCTCGTGCCGGGCGCGATCCTGAGCGCCGCGGCGGTGGCGCTGGTCGGCTTCATCGCGCTGCGCGTGTTCAAGCGCTGGCTGGCGCGCAGCTACCTGCCCAGCACCCGCTTCGAGCCCGGCATGCAGAGCTCCATCGCCACGCTGCTGGGCTACGTGGGCGGCGTGCTGGTGGTCGCGTTCTCGCTTTCGGCGCTGGGCATCGGCATCGAGCGCATCGCCTGGATCGCGAGCGCGCTGTCGGTGGGCATCGGCTTCGGCCTGCAGGCCATCGTGCAGAACTTCATCTCGGGCTTGATCCTGCTCGCGGAGCAGCCGGTGAAGGTCGGCGACTGGGTGGTGCTGGGCACGACCGAGGGCGACGTGCGGCGCATCAACGTGCGGGCGACGGAGATCCAGCTCGGCGACCGCTCGACGGTGATCGTGCCGAACTCGGAGTTCATCACGAAGACGGTGCGGAACATGACGCTGACGAACGCGGAAGGCCGCGTTCTAATCCGCCTGCCGATGCCGCTGACCACCGACGCCCCGCGCGTGCGCGATCTGATGCTGGAGGCCTGCCGCGCGCACGAGGGCGTGCTGGACACGCCGGCCCCCTCGCTCACGCTGGAGGGCATCGAGAACGGCCTGCTCGTGTTCCAGGCGATCGCCTATGTGTCCAGCCCGCGCCTTGCGGGCGGCGTGCGCAGCGACCTGCTGTTCACGATCCTGGAGCGGCTGCATGCGGCGCAGCTGCCGCTGGCGCCCTACGCGGCGGCGGCGGCGCCCGCGCCCATGCCGGCGGCTCCTGGCGCCGCGGCGGCCCCGGCGCCCCCCGCCGACGCGGGCCCGGCCGCCGCCTAGGCACCCGATCATCCAAGCAGCGGGCAAATGCCCGCGCTGATCGACCGATTGTCCGGAGGCCCCCGAACGAACAATCAGCCATGAGCAGGCGCCGTGTCGCCAACGCTCGCCCGGAGCACCCATGGCTGAAGAAAGCGACCTCGAAAAAACCGAACCTGCCTCCCCGCAGCGCCTGGAAAAGGCGCGCGAGGAAGGCAACGTGCCCCGGTCGCGCGAGCTCTCCACCTTCGTACTGCTGGGCGCGGCCGGCGCCGGCCTCTGGCTGACCTCGGGCTCGCTGGGCGCCACGATGCGCGGCGCCCTGGCGCAGGGCCTGCATTTCGACCGCGCCACGGCCTTCGATCCCTCCCACATGCTCGCGCGCGCCGGGCTCATGGCCTTCGAGTCGCTGCTCGCGCTGGCGCCGCTGTTCGGCCTGATGATGATCGCCGCGGTGGCCGGGCCGCTGATGCTCGGCGGCTGGCTGCTCTCGACCAAGTCGCTCGCGCCGAAGTTCGACAAGCTCGACCCGATCGCCGGCATCGGGCGCATGTTCTCGTTCCAGTCGCTGTCGGAGCTGATCAAGGCGCTGGCGAAGTCGCTGCTCATCGGCGGCGTGGCCTGGCTGGTGATCATGGGCAACATGGACGAGGTCTCGGCGCTGATGGCGCAGTCGGAGCGCTCCGCGCTGCCGAAGATGATCGGCCTGGTGGCGCACAACTGCGTGCTGATCGCCGCCTCGCTGCTGCTGGTGGCGCTGATCGACGTGCCGTTCCAGCTCTGGAGCTACTACCGCAAGCTGCGCATGTCGCGCGAGGACCTGCGCCAGGAGCACAAGGAAAGCGAGGGCGACCCGCACATCAAGGCGCAGATCCGCCGCCAGCAGCAGCAGATGGCGCGCCGCCGGATGATGGCCGAGGTGCCGAAGGCCGACATCGTCGTGACCAACCCGACGCACTTCGCGGTGGCGCTGAAGTACGTCGACAACGAGATGCGCGCACCGCGCGTGGTGGCCAAGGGCTCCGACCTGGTGGCCGCGCGCATCCGCGAGATCGCGCGCGAGAACAAGGTCGCGATCCTCGAGGCGCCACCGCTCACGCGGGCGCTGTTCAAGCACACCAAGCTCGGCGACGAGATTCCCGCCGGCCTCTACACCGCCGTGGCCGAAGTGCTCGCCTGGGTCTACCAGCTCAAGCGCTGGCAGGCCGAGGGTGGCGAAGCGCCGCGCACCCCTTCCGACCTCCCGATTCCGAAATCGCTCGAATACACGCTGGACGCCGCATGAACGCGATGGCAAACCTGACGCGCCTGCCGGCGCAACTCTTCTCCGGCGCCCAGTGGAAGGGCCTGGCCGGCCCGATCCTGATCGTGCTCATCATGAGCATGATGGTGCTGCCGCTGCCGCCCTTCCTGCTCGACATGCTGTTCACCTTCAACATCGCCATGTCGGTGATGGTGCTGCTGGTGAGCATGTACACGATGAAGGCGCTGGACTTCGCGGCCTTCCCCGCGGTGCTGCTGTTCTCCACGCTGCTGCGGCTGTCGCTCAACGTGGCCTCCACCCGCGTGGTGCTGATGCACGGCCACACCGGCCCGGATGCCGCGGGCAAGGTGATCGAGGCCTTCGGCCACTTCCTGGTGGGCGGCAACTTCGCGGTCGGCGTCATGGTGTTCATCATCCTGGTGATCATCAACTTCATGGTGATCACCAAGGGCGCGGGCCGCATCGCCGAGGTCGGCGCGCGCTTCATGCTCGACGCGATGCCCGGCAAGCAGATGGCGATCGACGCCGACCTCAACGCCGGCCTGATCGGCGAGGACGTGGCGCGCAAGCGCCGCACCGAGGTGGCGCAGGAGGCCGACTTCTACGGCTCGATGGACGGTGCCAGCAAGTTCGTGCGCGGCGACGCGGTGGCCGGCCTGCTGATCCTCGTGATCAACATCGTCGGCGGGCTGGTGGTGGGCATGCTCCAGCACGGCCTCGACTTTTCCACCGCCGGCAAGACCTACACGCTGCTCGCGATCGGCGACGGCCTGGTGGCGCAGATTCCCGCACTCGTGATCTCGACCGCCGCGGGCGTGATCGTCTCGCGCGTGACCACCGACGAGGACGTGGGGCGCCAGCTCACCGGCCAGCTCTTCTCCAATCCGCAGGTGCTGTTCCTGACGGCGGGCCTGATCGGCCTGATGGGCCTGATCCCGGGCATGCCGAACCTCGCCTTCCTGCTGATCGCCGGCGGCCTCGCATGGCTGGGCCGGCGCATCATGCAGCGCGCGCCCCGCGTCGCCGCGGAGAAGGCCGCCGCCGCAGCCGCCGCGGTGCAGGCGGCGCCGCCGCCCGAGACGCCCGAAGCGACCTGGGACGACGTGGCGATGGTCGATCCGCTCGGCATGGAAGTCGGCTACCGGCTGATCCCGCTCGTGGACCAGACGCAGAACGGCGAGCTGCTGGGCCGCATCAAGAGCATCCGCAAGAAGATCGCGCAGGACCTGGGCTTCCTCGCGCCGGTGGTGCACATCCGCGACAACCTCGAGATCGCGCCCAACAGCTACGTGATCAGCCTCAAGGGCGTGGAGATCGGCCGCGGCGAAGCCTTCCCCAACCAGTGGATGGCGATCAACCCCGGCCAGGTCACCGGCACGCTGCCGGGCACGCCCACGCAGGATCCGGCCTTCCACCTGCCCGCGGTCTGGATCGACGCCGGCCTGCGCCAGGAGGCCCAGGTGATGGGCTACACGGTGGTCGATGCCTGCACCGTCATGGCCACGCACCTGAACCACCTGATCCAGCTGCATGCCGCCGAGCTGCTCGGCCGCCAGGAAGTGCAGCAGCTGCTCGACCAGATCGGCAAGACCGAGCCCAAGCTGACCGAGGACCTGGTGCCCAAGGTCATGTCGCTGAGCACGCTGCACAAGGTGCTGCAGAACCTGCTCGACGAGGAAGTGCCGATCCGCGACATGCGCACCATCCTCGACGTGATGGCCGAGCATGCGCCCACGGTCAAGGACGCGGCCGAGCTCACCTCGCTGGCGCGCCTGGCGCTCGGCCGCGCGATCACGCAGCAGCTGTTCCCGGGCGACTCGGAGCTGCAGGTCATCGGCCTGGACGGCGCGCTCGACGGCGTGCTGCACCAGGCGCTCACCAACAACAACGGCATCGAGCCCGGCCTCGCCAACAGCCTCATGCAGCAGACCCGCGCCGCCATCGTGCGGCAGGAGCAGCTGGGCCTGGCGCCGGTGCTGGTCGTCCAGCATTCGCTGCGCGTGCTGCTTGCGCGCTTCCTGCGCCGCAGCTTCCGCCAGCTCAAGGTTCTCTCCCACGCGGAGATTCCTGACACCCGCAACATCAAGATCACCGCCACCATCGGAGGAAGAGTTTGAACACGCACACAGACGTCCGGACCAGCGCGCGCAAGTTCGTCGCGCCCACGAGCCGGGAGGCCCTCCGCATGGCGCGCGAGGCGCTCGGCGACGAAGCGATCGTGCTCACCAACCGCGTGATTGCCGAAGGCGTCGAGATCGTCGCCATGGTGCAGCAGGACGTGGAAGAGGTGCACGCCAAGGCACCCATCGCCCCGCCGCCGCCCGTGCAGCCGCCGGCGCCGGCCGCGCCCGTGCTCACGCTCACCCCGCCGCCCGCCCCCGCGCCGGTGGCGCCGGCGCCCGCGACGCTGGCGGCCGACAGCGTGCTCGGCGAACTGCATTCGATGCGCTGCATGATCGAGGAGCAGCTCGCCGGCGTGGCCTGGAACGACAAGCAGCGCCGCGATCCGATGCGCGGGCGCCTGCTGCGCACGCTGCTCGGCGCCGGCTTCAGCGCACGGCTCTCCAAGGCCATGCTGGAGCACCTGCCCACGGGCCAGAGCTACGCCCAGGGCATGGCCTTCGTGCGCTCGGAGCTGATCCGCACGCTGCCCGTGCATGACGACGAGGACGCGCTGCTCGCGCAGGGCGGCGTGTACGCGCTGATGGGTCCCACGGGCGTCGGCAAGACCACCACCACCGCCAAGCTCGCGGCACGCTGCGTGATGCGCTTCGGCGCCGACAAGCTCGCGCTGGTCACCACCGACAGCTACCGGATCGGCGCCTACGAGCAGCTGCGCATCTACGGCCAGATCCTCAACGTGCCGGTCTATGCCGTGAAGGACGCGGCCGACCTGCACCTGGTGCTGCAGGACCTGCGCGAGAAGCACATGGTGCTGATCGACACCGTCGGCATGAGCCAGCGCGACCGCGCCGTCTCCGACCAGATCGCGATGCTCTGCAGCAGCCACCGTCCGGTGAAGCGGCTGCTGCTGCTCAATGCGACCAGCCACGGCGACACGCTCAACGAAGTGGTGCATGCGTACCGGCACGGCAGCGACAGCGAACTCGCGGGCTGCATCTTCACCAAGGTCGACGAGGCCACCCATCCGGGCGCGCTGATCGACACCGTGATCCGCCACCGCCTGCCGGTGCACTACGTCTCGAGCGGCCAGAAGGTGCCCGAGAACCTGATGCGCGCCGACCGCGCGCAGCTGGTGGACAGCGCCTTCCAGGCCAACAGCCGCAGCGCGCTGTTCGTGCCGGGCGAAGGCGACCTGCACGACGCGGCCGCCGCCGCGAACGCCGCGGCCACGTCGGCCCAGGCCGAGGCCGAGCGGCAGCGCCTGCAGTACCGGCGCCTGATCGAAGCCATGGCGCACGATGCGCAGGAAGTGGCCGCCACCGCCTCCGCCCTGGCCGCCGCGCCGCTCGGCTTCGAGCAGGCGCGCGCGCTCTGGCGCCAGGCGGGCGACGACGAGATCGGCCACAAGGCCGTGCTGCAGACCCTGATGACGCATGCCGCCCACGAAGTCGCCACGGGCTGCGACACGCACCTGCTCGCGCTCGGCGGCCAGGTCGGCCTCAAGTCCGAAGACGGCAGCGATGCCTACCACTGCCAGGGCAGCCTGCTGCTGTCGGACCGCACCGGCCAGCCGCTCGCGGCACCCAACCAGTGGCTCTCCACCGCCGCCACCCGCAATGCCGCCGACCCGATGCGCAAGCCCGGCGTGCGCCAGGTGCAGTGGCTGCGCCAGCAGGACTTCGGCCGGCCCGTGGTGCACATGCTGCCGCGGCTGCCCTCGGGCGAACTCATGCTCCAGTGGCAGGTGCAGCACCAGCAGTGGCTCGCGCGCGTGCCCGGCTCCACCGCCGTGACCGATCCGCGCACCGGCGAATACGCGACGCTCAACGGCCTGGACTTCGCCTATGGCGAAGCGCGTGCCTTGCGCTTCAAGGGCCGCGTCGCCCTGCAGATGGAAGCCCAGGCCAGCGTGACGCTGCGCACCGACGGCGGCCTTCCCGGCCTGCGCTGCATCGCCACCCGCGTGGTCGACCCGCGCAGCCGCAAGGTGCTGGCGCAGGGCTATGCGCTCTCCAACATCGGCACCGACGCCGTTCCGCTGCACCGCCTGGCGCAGTGGCAGGCCTGGGCCGCCGAGGCGGAGCCCTGCTTCCGGCTGCTGCGCCAGGGCCTCGCGGTGCTCGGCGGACTCGGCGAGGCCGGCGATCCGCACATGATGAAGCGCCTGCTGATCGCGGGCCAGATCACGACCACCGTGTGGCGCCTGCTGCAGGCCGACGCCGACTGGGCCGTGCGCGCGCGCACCCTGCTGGCACAGCTCACCGGCCGCCAGGTGCGCGCCGGCCGGCCGGTCACGGGCAACGTGCTGTATGCGGGCGTGGGCAAGCTGTTCCTGCTGCTGGAGGCGCTGGACACGTGAGCAAGCTGGTTTCCGATCAGGCCGACGGGCTGCGGCGGCTGCTGGCGCAGTCGTCCGCGCGCATCATCGCCATCGCGAGCATGGGGCACCAGCCGGGCGCCACGACCACCGCGATGAACCTGGGCGCCGCGCTCGCCCACATGGGCAAGGACGTGCTGCTGCTCGACGAGCACAGCCTCGAGATGAACTCGGTCTCGGCCGAATGGGCGCTCGACCCGCTCGGCACGCTCGCCGACGTGGTCTACAAGCGGCTCACCTGCGACGGCGCCGCCGCGCGCACGCCCGGCGGCGTCAGCGTGCTGCCCGCGCCGCTCGGCGGCCAGCCCGACCACACCGATCCGCGCCTGCTGTGGAGCGGCGACATGATCCTGGTCGATGCGGCGCTCGACGGCGTCGGCAACCTGTCGCCGCTCGCGCGCATGGCCGACGAGCTGGTGGTGGTGCTGCAGCCGAACCCGGCTTCGATCACCGCCACCTATTCGGGCATCAAGCGGCTGCACTACGCCCATGCGCTCCGGCAGCTGCGCCTGCTGATCAACCGGGTCGCCGACCCCGAGGCCGCGCGCCAGACCATGGCCAACCTGGTCGACACGGGCAGCCGCTACCTCGCGGTCTCGATGCAGCCCGCGGGCTGGGTCCGCACCGATCCGCACATGCCCGACGCCAGGCGGCTGGGCCAGACCGTCGTGGAGGCCTTCCCGACCAGTCCGGCCGCCGTGGATTTTCGCGTCATCGCCGCCGCCGTGTCGCAGTGGCCATGGCGCCCGGCCGCGCGGCCGCAGGACGCCAGGGCCGCGCTCTGGCGGCCCGAGGCCCTGATGCCGGAACCTGCCAACGAGGAAGAGGACGACCGTGTATACCGCACAGGGAACCTTTGAGAAATCGCACCTGCTGAAGCAGCACCAGCCGATGGTGCGCCGCATGGCGCTGCAGATGCTGGCCAAGCTGCCCGCGAGCGTGGAGCTCGACGACCTGATCCAGGCCGGCATGATCGGCCTGCTCGATGCCTCCACGCGCTACCAGGACAACCGCGGCGCGCAGTTCGAGACCTTCGCCAGCCAGCGCATCCGCGGCGCCATGCTCGACGAGCTGCGCGCCAGCGACTGGGGTTCGCGCGGCCTGCGGCAGTCGTCGCGCAAGGTGGAACAGGCCATCCAGTCGCTCGAGCACCAGCTCGGCCGTCCCGCCACCGAAGGCGAGATCGCCAAGGCGCTGAACATGGAGCTGGACGAATACCAGTCGCTGCTGCAGGACATCCAGGGCTGCCAGCTGCTCTACGTCGAGGACTTCGCGCAGGACGGCGAATCCGACAACCCCTGGCTCGACCGGCAGGCACGCAACGACAACGGCACCGGCAGCGACGACCCGCTCGCGCAGCTGCTCGAATCGGGCTTTCGCCACCAGCTGGTCGACGCGATCGCCGCGCTGCCCGAACGCGACCAGCTGCTGCTGAACCTGTACTACGAGGAAGAACTGAACCTGCGCGAGATCGGCGCCATCCTCGAGGTGAGCCAGTCGCGCGTGTGCCAGCTGCACAGCCAGGCGATCAGCCGGCTGCGGGCGCATCTGAAGGATGTGCTCTGAGCGTCAGCCGCGTTCTTCAGCCCGGTTCGAAGGCGCGCACCAGCGCGCCGCGCAGCCATTGCTCGGCCGGATCCCTATCGGCCGCCGCGCGCCAGCACATCGAGATCGCATACGCCGGGCTTTCGAAAGGCAGCGGCTCGCTGCGCAGGCCGGCGTTCTGCGAGCACAGCTCGGCCGCCAGGTAGGCCGGGACGGTCGCGAGCAGGTCGGTGCCCGCGAGCACCGCGGGCAGACTGCCGAACTGCGGGATCGAGACGGCCACGCGCCGCGCGCGGCCGAGCGCCGACAGCGCATCGTCGACGAAGCCGCGCAGATCCTCCGCGAAGCTCACGAGCGCATGCGGCCGCGCGCAGAATTGGTCGAGCGTGAGCGGCGCCTTCGCGGCATCGGCGCGCAGCACTGCATAGCGCGCCGTCGCGAGGCGCCGCACCTTGGCACCGGCCGGCAGCGCTTCGAGGTAAGCCAACACCGTGCTCACACGCCCATCGTGCAGATGCCGCGCCGCATCGCGGTGGCTCACGGTCGAGGCGACGAGCCTCGCATGCGGCACCTCGGCGCGCAGGATGTGCAGCAGCCTGGGCAGCAGCGCGATCTGCAGGTCGTCGGTCAGGCCGATGCGAAACACCGGCTGCGCCTGCGCGGGGTCGAAGCTCGACTCGGCGCGGAAGCTCGATTCGATCTGCTCGAGCGCCGGACCGAGGCTCTGCATCAACGCGATCGCGCGCGGCGTGGGCGCCATCTCGCGCCCCTGGCGCACGAAGAGCGGATCGCCCGTGAGCTTGCGCAGCTTCGCGAGCGCATGGCTCAGCGCGGGCTGGCCGATGTGGAGCCGCTCGGCCGCGCGGCTCACGTGCCGCTCGCGCATCAGCGCCGCGAGCACGGTCAGCAGGTTCAGGTCGATGCGGTTGAGTTCGGCGAGATTCAAGGGCGGCATCCACGATCGATGTTTCGCATGGCGATTATGTGATCTGTCGATTTCCCATCGGGCGGTGCGCTTCCTACATTCGTCGCAGACGCACTCAACCCCCAAAGGAGATTCACATGCCCAGGATGGTTCGCTTTCACGCCTTCGGCGGCCCCGAGGTCCTCGAGACCGAAACGCTTCCGACACCCGAGCCCGCGGCCGGCGAGGTCCGCATCGCGGTGCAGGCGATCGGCCTGAACTGGGCCGACGTGCTGTGGCGCCGCAGGCTCTACATCGAGGACGCGCAACTGCCGAGCGGCCTGGGCAACGAGGCCGCGGGCATCGTGGACGCGGTCGGCGCGGGCGTGCAGGGCCTTGCGGTCGGCGACCGCGTGGCGGTGCTGCCGGGCGCGCACCAGGGGCGCTATCCGACCTATGGCGAGCGCATCCTGTTCCCGGCCACGCACGTGGTGCGCCACCCCACCGGGCTTTCGGCCGAACAGGCGGCCACCGCGTACATGGCCTTTCTCACGGGCTACTTCGCGCTGTTCGAGATCGCGCGCCTGCGCCGCGGCGGCACGGTGCTGGTCACCGGCGCTTCGTCGGGCACCGGGCTGGCGGCGCTGCAGATGGCGCGCGCCGAGGGCCTGGTGGCGATCGCCACCACGCGCACGGCCGCGAAGCGCCAGGCGATGTTCGACGCGGGCGCGACGCACGTGGTGGTGACGCAGGCCGAGGACGTGGTGCAGGCGGTGCTCGGCCACACCGGCGGGCGCGGCGTCGACCTGGTGTACGACGGCGTCGGCGGTCCGCTGTTCGGGCGCCTGGGCGACGTCGTGGCGCCGCGCGGCTGGTATTTGCTCTACGGGCTGTCGGGCGGCGCGGAGCTCGCGTACCCCGCCACGGCCCAGTTCCGCCGGAGCTGGCGCTTCCACGTCTACAAGGTGCTCGAGTTCACGGGATCGGCGAGCATGGGGCTGCCGCGCGATGAAGAGGCGCTGCGGCGCGCACTGCAGTTCATCGACGCGGGCCTGGCCGACGGCCGCTTCGCAATGCGCATCGACCGCCGCTTCGCGCTGGCCGAGGCGGCAGAAGCGCACGCGTACCTGGAGCGCGGCGCGCACGCCGGCAAGGTCGTGCTCACGGTCTGAGCACGGCGGGGATCAGAAGCCCAGGCTCTCGAGCAGGTCGTCCACCTGCGCCTGGCCGGTCACGGCGTCGGGGTTGTCGGCGCGGACCTGCGGGCCGTTCTGCAGGCTGTTCTGCTCGGGCTCCGGCTCGTGGCGCTTGTCGCCGTGCGAGTTGTCGATCAGCACCTGCAGCAGCTGCGTCTCGACATCGTTGACCACTTCCATCATCTTCTTGATGACCTGGCCGGTCAGGTCCTGGAAGTCCTGGGCCATCAGGATCTCGATCAGCTGCGTGTTGATCGCGCCGGCCTTGCCGGGCACGTCCTTGAGGTAGCCGCGCGTGTCCATCACGAGCTGGCGCGCATGGTCGAGCTCGACCGGGTTGGCGAACCACTCGTCCCAGCGCTGGCTCAGGCCCTTGGCGTTGGTAGCGAGGTCTTCCTGCAGCGGCTGCGCGAGGTCGATGGCGTTGAGCGCACGGTGCGCGGCGCGCTCGGTCATGGTGGCGATGTAGCCCAGCCGGTCGCGTGCGTCGGGAATGGCCTGCGCGGCCTTGGCGACCTGCTTGTCCAGGCCGAGTTCACGCAGCCCTTCGCGCAGTTGCCGCGTCAGCTGCCCGATGCGCCCGAGCAGCTCCTCGGCCGTGTTCCCGTGCTCCGTGTGTTCGAGCGCATGCTGAGTCATCTCACACCGCCTCTTTCTGCAGCTTCTCGAAGATCTTGTTGATCTTTTCCTCGAGCGTGGCGGCGGTGAAGGGCTTGACCACGTAGCCGTTGGCACCGGCCTGCGCCGCGGCGATGATGTTCTCCTTCTTGGCCTCGGCCGTCACCATCAGCACGGGCAGCTTGCCGAGCTCGGGATCGGCGCGGATGGTCTGCAGCATGGTCAGGCCGTCCATGTTCGGCATGTTCCAGTCCGAGACCACGAAGCCGAAGTTGCCGCCGCGCAGCTTCTCGATGC
This sequence comes from Variovorax sp. TBS-050B, assembly GCF_029893635.1. Lineage (NCBI taxonomy): Bacteria > Pseudomonadati > Pseudomonadota > Betaproteobacteria > Burkholderiales > Comamonadaceae > Variovorax > Variovorax sp. TBS-050B. The sequence goes on from NZ_JARXYR010000002.1 coordinate 418,792, forward strand.
CGGCGACGCCGTCCTCGGCCTCGTCGACGTTGAGGAACTCGAGCTCCTTCAGCAGGTTGCGCACGATGCGCCGCATGGTCGGGAAATCGTCCACGACCAAAATCTTGATGCTCTTATCGATCACGATGCTTCAACTCCAAACAGTTCGTTGCTTCTCTCAAACCCGGTTCGCGCGCTCGCCGAAGGTGCGCAGATGCGCGAGCACGCGGCGTCCCATTTCGTCCAGCGGCGCCACGTCGTCCACCGCGCCCAGCGCGATCGCTTCGCGCGGCATGCCGAAGACGACGCAGCTGGCCTCGTTCTGCGCGAAGGTGTAGGCACCGGCCTGCTTCATGCGCAGCAGGCCCTCGGCCCCGTCCTTGCCCATGCCGGTCAGGATCATCCCGATGGCGTTCTTGCCCGCATGCCTCGCGGCCGAATCGAACAGCACGTCGATCGAGGGCCGGTGCCGGTTGACCGGCGGCTCCTGGTCGAGCTGGGCGACGTAGTTGGCGCCGCTGCGCGCGAGCGAGAGGTGAAAGCCGCCGGGCGCGATGTAGGCATAGCCCGGCAGCACGCGCTCGCCGTGCTCGGCCTCCTTGACGGTGATGCGGCACAGGCCGTTCAGCCGCTGCGCGAAAGAGCGCGTGAAGCCGGGCGGCATGTGCTGCGCGATCAGCACCGCTGGCGCGTCGGGCGGCAGCGGCAGCAGCACCTCGCGGATGGCTTCGGTCCCGCCGGTGGAGGCGCCGATGATCAGCAGCTTCTCGGTGCTCAGCAGCGGGCTGCGCAGCAGCGGCTCCTGCGGGCTGTCCGCCGCGCCGCGCGCCTGGGCGCCCTGGCGGCTCGGCAGCAGCCGCGCCGCGGCGGCGGTGCGGATCTTGCCGGTGATGAGTTCGGTGTACTGCATCAGGCCGTCGCGCACGCCGAGCTTGGGCTTGGTCACGAAATCGATCGCGCCGAGTTCGAGCGCGCGCAGCGCGATCTCCGAGCCGCGCTCGGTCAGCGAGGACACCATCACCACCGGCATCGGCCGCAGGCGCATGAGCTTCTCGAGGAATTCGAGCCCGTCCATGCGCGGCATTTCCACGTCGAGCGTGAGCACGTCGGGGTTCGTCGCCTTGATGAGGTCGCGCGCCTGCAGCGGATCGGCCGCGGTGCCCACCACCGTCATGTCGCTCTGGCTGTTGATGATCTCGGTCATCACGCTGCGTATCAGCGCCGAGTCGTCGACGCAAACCACCTTGATCTTCTTGATGCTCATGCAATTAGCTTTCCGTTGCCGTAGGCGGCGGACCATCTGCGCAGGAGTTCCCCTTCGTCGCGCTGGACCGCCTGAATGTCGACCTGCGAGCGCAGCTTGCGCACCACGGCCTTGCCCGACGCGGGCAGCAGGCACACGCGGCGCGCGTGCAGGCCGCGCAGGTCCTGGGCGACCACGGCGATGCGCTGTCGCTCGAGGTAGCGCAGCACGAAGTCCGCGTTGCGCCCGCCGATGTTGAGCATGGTCATGTTCGCCAGCACCGCGGCACCGCCGAACACCTTGGCCTTGAGCCGGTCGCGGCGCGCACCGGCGCGCAGCATCTCGGCGATCAGCACGTCCATCGCATAGCCGCCGTAGCGCATCGATTCGACCTGCCCGCGCGGGTCGGCCTCGGCGTCGTCGGGCAGCATGAAATGGTTCATGCCCGCGACGCCGGCCTCCACGTCGGTGATGCACGCCGCCACGCAGGAGCCGAGCACCGTCGTCAGCAGCACGCCCGCATCGGTCACGTAGTACTCGGCCGGCAGCAGCTTCACCGCGGTGCAGTCGAAGTCGCGGTCGAAGTAGTGGTGCGTGGCCACCGCGCCCGGCGCGGCCGCGGGTGGCTTTCCCTTCTCCTGCAGCAGGCCGGTGATGGTCATGCGCGTCCCTTGCCGAGCGCGTACACGGTCTGCCCGACCGTCTTGAAGGTCTGGTTGACCAGCGACGCGTTCTCGGAGTGGCCGGCGAACAGCAGCCCGTGCGGCTTGAGCAGCGGAACGAAGCGGTCCAGCAGCTTCTTCTGCGTCGGCTTGTCGAAATAGATCATCACGTTGCGGCAGAAGATGGCGTCCACCGGCTCCTTCACCGGCCACGAGGAATCGAGCAGGTTGAGGCGCGAGAACTTGATCATCGCGGCCACCTCGGGACGCACCCTCACCTTGCCCGCGTTGGCGCCGGTGCCCTTGTTGAAGAAGCGGCGCAGCCGCTCGGTCGACATGCGGTTGACCTGTTCCATCGTGAAGACGCCGGCCGAGGCCCTGGCCAGCACGGAGGTGTCGATGTCGGTCGCGATGATGCGCGCCGTGCTGGCGCGGTCGCCGAGCGCCTCCATCAGCGTGATCGCGATCGAATAGGGTTCCTCGCCGGTCGACGCGGCGGCACACCAGACGGTGACCGGCTGCGTGCTCTTGCGCGCCAGGTCGGCGAGCACCGGGAAGTGGTGCGCCTCGCGGAAGAACGAGGTCAGGTTGGTCGTGAGCGAGTTGATGAAGAGCTGCCACTCGCTGTCGTCGCGGCTTTCCTCCAGCTGGGCCAGGTAGGTCGCGAACTCGGGCACCCCCAGCTCGCGCAGGCGGCGCGAGAGGCGGCTGTAGACCATCTGCCGCTTGTGCTCGCCCAGCGCGATGCCGGCGCGCCGGTGGATGAGCGTGCGGATGCGCGAGAAGTCGTTGTCGGTGAAGAGGAATTCGGAGGAGGTCATGCGCGGTGCGTCCGTCAGGCGGCTTCGGTCAAGGTCACGTCGTGCGACCAGGCCACGGCGCAGAGATGGGCGGCGTTCACCTGCTCGGCACCGAGCAGCAGCGATTCGGCCAGGCGCGCGGCGTCGCCGGTGTCCAGTTCGCAGGCCTCGGCCAGCGCAAGGAAGGGGCCGTAGACGCCTTCGCGCGCGAGGATCGCCTGCTGCACCGACGCGGGAAGCTGCACCTTGGCGAGCACTTCCCGCATGGGAACGCCCAGCAGCTGGTCGATCAGCGAGAACATGCCCACCACGAACAGGTTGTCCGCCTCGCCGGGCGGCAGCATGATCTCGCCCATCAGCTCGACGAAGCGGCCGCGCATGATCGCCTTCTTCATCATGAACGGCGGACTGACCGCGGCATTGCTCGTGGCCAGCAGCATCGAGAGCCAGCGGAACAGCGGCGAATAGCCGAGCATGGTCACCGCGTGGTGCAGCGAATGGATCTCCACGCCCGCGCCCACGGCGGGCGAGTTCATGTGGCGCAGCAGCCGGTAGGTCAGCGCGGCGTCGCGCTTGAGGGTGGCCTCGACCTCGCGCAGGTCCTCGTTGCGCTGGAGCATCTGCAGCAGGCGCACGATCAGCATCGACTCGGGCTGCAGCGCATGGTTGCCGGCCTGCACCGCGGGGGTCGGAAAGCCGCAGCGCGCCTCGGCGAAGACATCGATGCGTTGCGCGGCGCAGGCGTCGAAGTCGGCCCATGCGTTCATGCGCGTGGCGATCGGGTGGATCGGCATGTGGCACGGCTGCTCGCAGCCGCGGATCGCCGCCACCAGCGCGGGATCGCCCGCGCCGACGTCGAAATGCGTGATCAGTCCGCGCAGCTCCGGGTCCTCGGGCAGGGCCTGCGCGCGGCAGAGCATGAAGCTGAAACCCTGCTCGCGCAGGAACAGCAGCACCGGCCGCAGCTCCTCGTTGGCGAGGTCGTCGAGGCCGAGGCAGAACACGGTGTACTCGGGCGGCAGCGACTGCAGCGCGCCCAGCGCCAGCGCCTCGGCATCCACGTCGAAGAACAGTTCGCTGCGCCCGAGCTTCCAGGGCGAGTGCGGCGGACTGAGATGCTCGGTCACGCAGGCCAGCAGCGCCTTGAAGCGCGTGATCGCGTCCGGTGCCTGGGCCTCGGGCACCGCCGGGCGCCACGCGAGCTTGTAGCCGACGACGCGCTTCTGCGGGTCGAGCAGCAGCGTGTAGGCGACATAGCCGTCCGCGTTGCGCGCGAAGGCCGGGCCGTCGGAGCCCATGGCTCCGGCCGCCTTCTCGGCGCCGGAACGTCGGAAGAAATCAAAACGCATGGCGCTCGTCTCCGTCCGGGTTCAGACAGCCACCGGTTCCGACCTTGCCGCATGGGCGAGCGCCGAGGCGCGCACCGCATGCGCACGCTGGATGCGCGGCATGGCGCCCACGTCGATGATGAAGGCCACGCTGCCGTCGCCGAGGATCGTCGCGGCCGAGATGCCGGGCACCTTGCGGTAGTTGGTCTCGAGGTTCTTGACCACCACCTGGTGCTGGCCCAGCAGTTCGTCCACCAGGAGCGCGAAGCGGGTCTCGTCGGCCTGCACGATCACCAGGATGCCCTGCGTGGGATCGGTCTGCGCGCCGGACACGTCGAACACGCCGTGCAGCTCGATGAGCGGCAGGTATTCGCCGCGCACCTTGATCACGTGCCCGTCGCTGGTGATGGAATGCAGGTGCTCCGGCAGCGGCTGCAGCGACTCGATCACGTAGCTCAGCGGCAGGATGTAGGCCTCGCTGCCGACCTTGACCGACATGCCGTTCAGGATCGCGAGCGTCAGCGGCAGCACGATGCGCGTGGTGGTGCCCCAGCCTTCGCGCGAGCTGATCTCGACATGGCCGCCCATCTCCTGGATGTTGCGCTTGACCACGTCCATGCCGACGCCGCGGCCGGAGATGTCGGTCACCTGCTCGGCGGTGGAGAAGCCGGGCGCGAAGATCAGCTGCCACACCTCGTCGTCGGGCATGGTCTCGGTCACGGGCAGGCCCTGCTGCATGGCCTTGGCGAGGATCTTCTCGCGGTTGAGGCCCGCGCCGTCGTCGCTCACCTCGATCACGATGTTGCCGCCGTGGTGCTGCGCCGAGAGCAGCAGCTGCCCTTCGGCCTCCTTGCCCTTGGCAAGCCGCTGCGCCGGCGTCTCGATGCCGTGGTCGAGGCTGTTGCGCACCAGGTGCGTGAGCGGATCGATGATGCGCTCGATCAGGCCCTTGTCGAGTTCGGTCTCCTTGCCGAAGGTGTCGAGGCGCACTTCCTTGCCGAGCTTGGCGCTGACGTCGCGGATCACGCGCGGGAAGCGGCTGAACACGTAGTCCATCGGCATCATGCGGATCGACATCACCGATTCCTGCAGGTCGCGGGCGTTGCGCTCCAGATGGCCCAGGCCGTTGAGGAAGCGCTCGTACTCCACCGGGTCGAGCATGGTCGCGGCCTGCGTGAGCATCGACTGCGTGATCACCAGTTCGCCCACGAGGTTGATGAGCTGGTCGACCTTTTCCACGTCGACGCGGATCGAGCCCGAGTCCTTCGCGGCCGCCGCGGGCACCGCGGCACTGCCGGACGAGGGCTTGGCGGCCGGCGCGGGCGCTGCCGGAGCGGCCTGGACCGGCTGCGCGACGGGCGCTGCAGCGGCCGGGGCCGGCGCGGGTGCGCTCGCGGCCTCGGACGTGATCTCGATCTGCGATTCGTCGATGACGAAGCAGCACACGGCAATGATGTCGTCGGGCGCGCAGGCGGTTTCGAGCACCACCGTCAGCTGGTCGCCGGTGCGCGTGCGCGACAGCAGCTTGCCGAGGTTGCCGAGTTCTTCGGCCAGCAGCTCGCATTCGCTGTCGGACAGGCGCGAGAAGCGGATGCGCAGCGCGCCCTCCCCCGCGGCGGCGGCTGCTGCTGCGACGGGCGCGACCGGCGCGGCCACCACCACGGGCGCGGGCGCCGGTGCCGGTGCGGGCGCAGCGGTGCCTTCGGTTTCCAGCGCGAGCTGGCGCAGCACCTCGCAGATGTGGGCGACCCGCTCGGGATCGGGTTCGTTCTCGGCCTGGTAGGCGAGCAGCTGTTCTTGCAGGGCGTCCTTCGTTTCGAGGAATGAATCGATCATCGAGCGGCTCAGGTTCAGCTGGCCGTGGCGCGCACGGTCCAGCAGGGTTTCCAGAAGGTGGGTCGTGTCGGTGAGCGCCACGAAGCCGAAGGTGGCCGCACCGCCCTTGATCGAGTGCGCGGCACGGAAGATGGCGTTGAGCTGCTCGCTGTCGGGCGCCTCGGCGTCCAGCTCGAGCAGCAGTTGCTCCATCTGCGCCAGAAGCTCGACGGCTTCGACGAAAAATGCCTGGGTGAACTGACTGAGATCCATCGTTGTTCCGAACCAATGTCTAGGGTTGCTTCGACGCCGTCGACTCTTGCGAAGTCAGCTTGACGCCGTCGGCGGGCAGCAGCGGCGGCGAGGACGGCGGCTTCGGCTTCGCGCCCAGGCTTGCGCCCACGCTGCCGCCGCCGCTGTTCTCGTGTTCGATCTGCTGTTGCGTGCGGTGATTCAGCAGGATGATGCTGATTCGCCTGTTGATCGGATTGCGCGGATCGCTGCGGTCCAGGTGCATGCTGTCGGCCAGCCCCACCACGCGAAGCACCTTGTTCTCCGCCATGCCGCCGATGACCAGTTCGCGCCGCGATGCATTCGCGCGGTCGGCCGACAGCTCCCAGTTGCCGTAGGACTTGTCGCCCCTGCTGTAGACGATGGCGTCGGTATGGCCCGAGAGCGTGATCTTGTTCGGCAGCTCGTCGAGCGCCGGGGCCAGCTCGCGCAGGATCGCGCGCATGTGCGGCACCAGGCGCGCACTCGCCAGGTCGAACATCGGACGGTTCTCGCTGTCGACGATCTGAAGGCGCAGCCCCTCGGTGGTGATGTCGATCAGGATCTGCGAGCGGAACTGCTTGAACACCGGGCTCGACTCGATGAGCTTGTCGAGCTTCTCCTTCATGCTCGCGAGGCGCTCCGCGTCGGCGTCTTCCTCGGCGTCGGCGCGCTGCACCTCGCCGTCGGCGCGCGTGCTCGGATCCATGCCGCCGCCCGGAATCACGCTCACGCTGGTGCTGCTCTTCTCGCCGCCGTTGATCGCCACCTTCAGCGGCATGCGGAAATGCTCGGCAATGCCTTCACGCTGCCTGGGCGTGGCATTGGACAGCAGCCACATCACGAGGAAGAACGCCATCATGGCGGTCATGAAGTCGGCATAGGCGATCTTCCAGCCGCCGCCGTGGTGCGCGCCGCCGTGGCCGCCCACGCGCCGGATGACGATCCTGTGCTTTTCCGCGCTCATGGTGCGTGCATCCCGGCCGCGTCAGCGCGCCTTGACCTCGCGGACGTGGCTGTCGAGTTCGGTGAACGAGGGCCGCTCGGTCGAGAACAGCACCTTGCGGCCGAATTCCACCGCGAGCTGCGGCGCGTAGCCGTTGAGGCTCGCGAGCAGCGTCACCTTCGCGCACTGGTACATCTTCATGCCCTCGGCCACCTTCTGCTCGATCAGCGAGGCGAGCGGCGCCACGAAGCCGTAGGCCATCAGCACGCCGAGGAAGGTGCCGACCATCGCATGCGCGATCAGCGCACCCATCTCCGAAGGCGGCAGGTCGGCCGAGGCGAGCGCATGCACCACGCCCATCACGGCCGCGACGATGCCCAGCGCGGGCAGTGCATCGCTCACGCGCGACAGGCTGTGCATCGGGATCTCGGCCTCGTGCTTGATGGTCTCGATCTCGTGGTCCATCAGCGCCTCGATCTCGAACGCGTCGGTATTGCCGCTGATCACCAGGCGCAGGTAATCGCAAAGGAATTCCATCACGCCGGCATCGGCGAGGATCTCGGGATAGCGGCTGAAGATCTCGCTCTGCGGCGGGTCCTCGACGTCGGTCTCGAGCTTCATCATCCCTTCCTTGCGGGCCTTGGCGAGCAGCTCGTAGAGCAGCGCGAGCAGGTCTAGGTAGAGCTGCCGGTTGTGCTTCGACGAGCGCAGCAGCAGCGGCAGTTCCTTCAGCGTGGCCTTGATCGTCTTGCCGTTGTTGCCGGCAATGAACGCGCCCAGCGCCGAGCCGCCGATCATCAGCAGCTCGACCGGCTGGAACAGCACGCCGAAATGCCCGCCCATCAGGGCATAGCCGCCGAACACGGCGCCGATCACCACCAGATAACCAACCAAAAGGAGCACACGCTTCCCCTACTGCCCTTGAGGCTTCGATTCAAAAGCCCTGCCCGCGAGGAGCAGGGTCCGCTTCAGTGGAGCCCGCCCTCGAGCGCCGGCTCCACGCCAAAAACCATTCCATCGCCGGCGATCCCGGCCACCGCGCCGCGCTTCGCGCCGCGCGCCTTGCCCGCACGCGAGGGCGGACGGCACAGCACGCACACGTAGCCGCTCTTGTGGTCGTGCGCATGCGCGACGAACTGCCCCGCGCACCGACTGCAGGTGCTCAGCTGCAGCATGTCGCTGTCGAAAAAGCGCACCATCGTGTAGGCGCGCGTGAAATCCAGAATTGGCTCGCTGTCCTGAGCCGCAATTTGCTGCAAATACAGTTTGTAACTTTTAATTAGAATCCAGACCTTTTCTTCGTCGGAATGGATTTTCATGAATTGATAAATGTTATAGAACATGGATGAATGAATATTCGCCAGCCATGTCATATACCAATCCGTCGAAAAAGGCAGCAATCCCTTGGGTGGTGAAACACCCTTGATTTCCTTGTAAAGCCGGATCAGCCGTTCGCGGCTCAGACCCACCTCCGCCTCGAGGAACTGCAGCCGGGCGCCGAGCCCGATCAGCTCGATCGCGAGCTGCACTTCCCGAACCTCGCCAAGGACGGTCTTGCGCGTCATGCCGGCACCGTGTTCTTCTGCATCTGCAGGGTCCGCGCCGACATCAGGATCGCCATGTGCGCCTGCTGCAGCGTCGTGTCCTTGCCCTCGCCCACCACGGCCGACATCGAGGCGTGCTCGTTCAGCCGGAAGCTGCACAGCAGGAAGTTCGACGCCGCCAGCTTCAGGATCTGCGCCAGCGACATGCCGGCGAGCATGTCCGCCAGTTCGCTGCTGATTCCGAGGCGAAACATCGCTGCCACGCGGTCCTGCTTGACGAGCTTCTGAGCCAGCAGCATGTAGGCGAGGTTGACGTCGCCGATTTCCCTCGAGATCTCGCCGTTGGCTACATTCATCACGTTATCCGTTTCCAAAATGCACTCCGTTAGTCATGTCCTGGTGTGAATTATTCCCACCTAGTTAAAGTTTGTAACTTTCCATCCCAGGCAAACTGTAAAGAGGGCTACAACTGCATGTAAACTTTTGTTGCAACCACGCGACGCGGCTTGCGACGTTGCGATTGGTTCTCAGTAACAAGAGGTTTCAATGAATAAAAATTAAACATTGCGGCCACTCTCGGAATATTCGATGCCATGGATCCAGGCCATGACCTCGGCCACGGCCAGGTAGAGCTGCGGCGGGATCTGCCGGTCGAGGTCCACCTGCATCAGGAGGCGGATCAGGTCGGGCGAGGCGTGCACGTAGACACCGTTCTCGCGCGCCTGCCGCAGGATCGATTCGGCCGTCACGCCATAGCCCTTGGCCACCACGACCGGCGCCTTCGCCGGATCGGCATGGGACAGGGCCACCGCGCTCGGGCGCGTGGTGTCGGGTGCGGCGGTCATGCGTGCTGCTCCGTGGCTGCGTGTGCGGTGCCGGCGGCCATCGCGCTGATCTGCAGATCCTGCAGCCGCAGCCCCGCGGCCTCGAGGCGCGGCGCGAGCGCATGCCCCTCGCGTTGCAGGCGCGTCAACGTGCTCGCCTCGCTCGCGGCGAGCCGGGCCTGCACCTGCTCGCCCATGAGGCTGAGCCGCAGGTCCACCGCACCCAGCTTCGGCAGCGCGAGCGAGACGGTGGTGACCCAGCGGCGCGACGCGGCGGCGCCGTCGTCTTCGCGCGGGGCGCCGCGGGCTTCGCCGTCTTCGTCGGCGGGCGCTTCGGCCTCGGCGTGGATCGACCAGTGCATCGGCACCTCGGGCCAGGCCTGGCCGCTCCAGCGGAACACCGCGGTGGCGAGCAGGTCGAGCTGCTGGTGCACGAGGGCAGTGGTCTGCGGATGGATCACCTCGAGCGCCGTCGCGCGTGCCGGCGTGCCCGCGGCCTCCCGGAGTTCGCGCGCAGCGGCCCGGTCGGCCGGGGCTGCCGCCGCTTCGTCGCCCGACAGCGCGGCACGATGCAGCGCGGCGGCGGGCGTGTCGATGCGCGCGGTGGCGTTGTAGAGCGCCAGTTCGGGACTGGCAGCCGCGGTGGTGGTGGCGGGCACGTCGGGCGGCGTGGCAGCGGTCGGCGCCGGCATCGGAACCGAAGAAGCCGGAGGCAGCGGCGTTCGCGCAGCCGCCATCAGAGCCGGCGGCTGCTGCGGCAGCGTCGAGGGCAGTGCCTCGGGCGCTGCCCGGCCAAGCGCGGGCTGCTGCTGCTGTTGCTGCTGCGGCTGCTCGCGGGTCAGCCGCATCTGCGGCTCTTCGGCCAGCTGCTCCAGCGTGCGCAGGCCCGTCGCGAACTCGACCAGATGCGATTCGTAGAACATGCCGCTGCCGCTCAATGTCTGGGCCAGCGTGGCCGCAAGCACGGGGGCGGACGGAGCCTTCTGCGCCGACGCCCACAGTGGCGCGGTGCCCCGCACCGGTTCAGCCTCGGCATGCAGGTCCGCGAGCACGGCGCCGATGGCGCGCGCCGCGACCGACCACTGCGTCTCGATCGAACGCGGCCCATCGGCACGCGGCAGCGCAGGCCCTGCCGCCGCTGCGGGCAGCCGCGCCTCGAGCATCGCGTGGGACGGCAGCCGGACATCGTTCTTGACCTTCTGGATTTCGGCGACCGCACCCGCGGGCTGGCTGGTCCCGACCTCGGTCTGCAGCGCAGCGAGGTCCGGGCGCGACGCGACGAGCTTTGTTGAAAGCGTGGCATCGTGGGTTCCAACCGGACGGTTCATGCTCATGGGGTGCGCCGTCGTGCGATCAGTGCGGCAGGCCGTAGGCGCGATCGAGCTCGCTGCGGCGCTGCAGCTGCGCCATCTTGGCCAGCAGCTGTTCGATCTGCGGCTTCACGAGGCTCGAGACCTCGGCCTGATCGGCCTGGATGCGCTCGATCAGGTCGCACACATGCGCGCGCTGCTCGGCGGCGAGCGAGACCGTGCCGACGGCCTTGATGCGTTCCACCAGCACCGAGCTGCGGTCTTCGAGCTCGGGCAGCCGCTGCCAGTCGCCGGCCCGCGTCAGCGCGGCCATGAGCGACATCGTCGAGGCGAGCTCGCGATAGCAGCGGATGAGCTCCTGGTGCACCGGCATGGCTTGCGGTTCCGGCGAACGATCAGTTGCCGGCATGGCCGCCGCCGATCTCGCGCCATGCGGAGGCGATGTTCTCGAGCAGCGCCTCGGCTTCGTCGAGCCCCTTGGGCTCGTTGTGCAGGTTCGCATGCAGCAGCCGGCGAATCACGTAGTCGTAGAGCGCCGAAAGATTGCCCACCAGTTCCTCGCCCGAGTGGCCCGCGGCACGCGCGTCGAGGCCGGCCTTCAGGCCGTTGTCCACGATGTTGATCGCCTTGGAGATCGCCTTGCCCTTCGCGAGCATGTCGCCGCTCGCCATGTGGTGGCGCGCCAGGCCGATGCTCGTGGCCACGCCGTCGAACAGCATGACGATGAGCTGGTGCGGCGACGCGCTCATCGCGCGCGTCTCCACGCCCACGCGGGTGTATGCGTTGGCGCCGGTTCTGAAGGTGTGAGGGGTGTACATCGACGGCTTTCTGGGCTTGCTACTTGCGGCTCACGCCGTTCATGGCGTCGAACTGCTGCGTAAGGTAGGTCATGGTGTTGTTGAGGCTGTTGATCAGCACGTCGAGCTGGGTGAACTGCGCGCGGTAGCGCTCCACCGTCGACTCGACGCGCGCCTGCACCGCGTTGTACTGGTCGCTCAGGTCCTCGAGCGTGGTGTTCACACCGTTGGTGGCCGTGGTGAGCGCGCCGGTCGACGAGGTCAGCCGCGCCGCCAGCGCGCTCATCTGCTTGCCGTACCCGCGGGTGCTGTCGGTGGCGCTCGAGAACAGGTTGGCCACGCCGCTGAGGTTCTTGCTCAGCGCGTTCGAGAGCTTGGTCGCATCCACTGCCAGCGTGCCGTCCTTCTGGAAGCCGACGCCGATCTCGGTCAGCACCTTGATGTCGTTCGGCCCGCCTGCCTGCGCGGCGGTGAGCGTCTGCCGCACCTCGGTCATCAGGTTGCGCAGGGTCTGGTCGCCCATCAGCGCGGCGCCGGTCTTGCTGTCGGCGTCGTAGGCCGTGAGCTTGGTCGCGGTGCTCTGCAGCGTGTTGTAGGCCGTGACGAAGGCAGTGATCGCGGCCGACACCGTGGAGGTGTCGCTCGTCAATTTCAGGGTGGTGGCGCCGGTCTTCGCCAGCGTCAGCGTGGTGCCCTGGATGCCTTCCTGCACCGTGTTGGAGGCGCTGACGATGTCGATGCCGTTGATCTTGAGCTTTGCGTCCTGGCCGACCGAGGTCTGCTTCATCGTCTGCGTGCCGGCGGGATCGAAGGCGAGCAGGTTCTGCAGCGCCGCATCGCCGGTCACCGAGATCTTCATGGTCGAGGCCTCGCCCGATTCGGTCGACACCAGCACCAGCCGGTTGGGCGCGCCGCTGCCGTCGTTCACCACGCTGGCGGTCACGCCCGCGTTGGCCTTGTTGATCGCGTCGCGGATGCCTTCGAGCGTATTGGTGCTGTCGCCGATGGTGATCTGCGCCGCGGCGCGGTCGGCGTCGGTGGTGAAGCCGGCGCCGGTGTACTGCCCCGTGACCGGGTCCAGCGTGCCGCCCGTGATGCTGCCGAAGTTGATCGTGATGGTGCCGTTGCCGATCTTGGTCTTGGCGCTCGCCTGGCCGGCGGACACCAGCGACTGCGACTGCGCAAGCTGGCTCACGTCGATGGCATAGCTGCCTGCGACCGAGGTGTCGCTGGTGGTCGCGCTGAGCACCGAGCCCTCGCTGTTCGAGGCCTTCACGGTCCTGAAGAAGGCCGGATCGGCGAGCTTGTCGCTCGCGGTCTTGAGCGTGTTGAGCGCGCTCTGGATCTGGGAGTAGGCCGACAGCTTGGTGGTGTAGCTGGTCGCGCGCTTCTGGATGGCGGCGAGCGGCTGGCTCTCCGCGGACTCGAGCTGGGTGAGCAGGGTGGAAAGGTCCAGGCCGGAGCCGACACCGATGCTGCTGACGGGCATTTCTTGTTCTTCCTTTTGTTTGGTTGTTCAGGCCGATTCGCTCACGAGCGTGCCCTGGACCTTGCCCAGCAGCTTCGCGATGCGCAGCACTTCCTCGGACGGAATCTGGCGGATCAGTTCGCCGCTCAGGCGGTCGACCACCTTCACGACCAGGCGGTCGGTGTCCGCGTCGACCTCGAAGCGCACGCCCACCGAGCGGCTCTGCATCGAGGCGTTGATCTCGCGCACCGCGCTCTCCACGGCAAACGGCTGCACGTCCGCGGCGGCAGGCACCGGCTCCAGCGCGGTCCTGGCCACGGCCAGGGCGTCGGCATCGCTGGCCGGGCCGACGAGCGTTTGCGCGGCCCAGGCGCGGTCCACCGCGGGATTGACTGGTACTGACATGACACCGACTCCGGTTGTTTCGCTTTTCGCTGCGGTCTCCACCCGGAGGCCGCAGTGAAAAGCGCAGGCGCGCGGCCCGGGGGCCTCGCGTCTGCGCCGCGCACCTGCCTTGCGGCAGGCGCGCAGGACGCCTTGGAACGATCAGCGCAGGAGCGAGAGAACGCCTTGCGTGGTCTGATTGGCCTGGGCCAGCACCGAGGTACCGGCTTGCTGCAGGATCTGGGCGCGCGTCATGTTCGACACTTCCACCGCATAGTCGGCATCTTCGATACGCGAACGGGCGGCCGACAGGTTGTTGGTCGTGTTGTTCAGGTTCGTGATGGTCGACTCGAAACGGTTCTGCACCGCACCGAGCTGACTGCGCAGTTCGTCGACGCCGGCGAGGGCCTTGTCGATGGCGGCCAGCGGGTCCGGGTTGTACTGCTCGCCCAGCGTGACGGTGCCGTCGGCAGCCACGTTGGCCTTGAAGTACACGTCCGCGCCGTTCGCCTGGCCCTTGACCACGTAGCCGCCGGCGCTGCCGTCGGCATTGGTCACGGCGTGCAGCGTGGGCGACGAGCCGACCGAACCGGCCGACAGGCCCGACAGGTTGGCCGTGACGGCGGGAACCGCAACCGGCGGGACTTCGTAGCTGGTGATGGCGTCGGAGATGCCGGTGGTCGGAGCAGCGGCGGTCGCGAAGTCGCCGCTGTCGTAGCTCACCTGGCCGGTCGCTGCGTCGAAGGTCGCGCTGATGACGGTCGCGCCGCTGTCGTTCGACACGAACCAGTCGCCGTTCTGGTCGACGTACATCTCGATCGAAGCGGCAGCGTCCGTGTTCACGGCCGTCACGTTGTCGACGTTGACCGTCGCGCCGTTGCCGGTGGAGATTTCCTGGCCGGCGGTAGCCAGCGTGGCGGTCGGGGCAACGCCCAGCGGGGTCGAGCCGTCGAATTCGAGCGTGCCCGAAGCGCTGTCGTAGGTGGCAGCGTAGAAGGTCGTGCCGCCGTCGTCGGAGACATACAGCGTGTCGGCGTCGGCATCGTCCACGTACACGGTGTACGAGCTGGCGGATGCCGAGTCGACGGCCGTCAGGTTCACCGAGGTCGTCGAACCGGTCGAACCCGGCTTCACGGTGGTCGTGGCCGAGGTGGCGACGGTCGACAGGTCGAGCGACTTCTTGGAAATGTCCATGTTGCCCAGGCCGAGCGTCTTGGAGGTGATTTCCTTGAGGTTGATGTCGATCGTCTCGCCGTCATGGGCGCCGACCTGGATGCTCAGCTTGCTGTCCTTGGCGAGCACGCTCACGCCGTTGAACTTGGTCTGGTTCGACACGCGGTCGATTTCGTCGAGGCGCTGCTTGATTTCAGCCTGGATCGACGAAAGGTCGCTGCCCGAGTTCGTGCCGTTGGCGGCCTGAACCGACAGTTCGCGAACGCGCTGCAGGTTGTTGTTGATTTCGTTCAGCGCGCCTTCCGTGGTCTGCGCGAGCGAGATGCCGTCGTTGGCGTTGCGGGCTGCCTGGGTCAGGCCCTTGACGTTCGCCGTGAAGCGGTTGGCAATGGCCTGGCCGGCTGCGTCGTCCTTCGCGCTGTTGATGCGCATGCCGGACGACAGACGCTCGATCGCCGAGTTCAGCGAGCTTTGCGACTTGTTGAGGTTGTTCTGCGCAACCAGCGAGAGGCTGTTGGTGTTGATGACTTGCGCCATGTTCGACTCCTGATAAACAAAAGGTTGTGGACTCCGGCCATCGGCCGTAACGCTGGACCCGCCTCCACTTGAGGGACTCAAGCCATCGTTGGGTTAGTTATCGGCACGCTCCGGCGAACATTTAGGGCGGTGCCGAAAAAAGATCCACAACCGCTCGACCAGGGACGGTCAGGCAGGCAGGCTCATGATTTCCTGGTAGGCGGCCACGAGGCGGTTGCGCACCTGCAGGCCGGTCTGGAACGCCACGTTGGCCTTCTGCAGGTCGACCATCACGTCGTTCAGCGCGACGCCGGGCTTGCCCATTTCGAAGTCCTCGGCCTGGCCATAGGCCCTGGTCTGGGCGGTGCTGATGCTCTCGAGCGAGCGGCGCAGCTCGGCCGCGAAGCCGCCGGACTGGGCCGGCTCGGCGGCGGCGGCGGGCTGGGCGATGCCGGTCTGGAGCGCGGTGGCCCGCATCTGCTGCAGCACCGATTCGATGGCGGATATCGACATGGGACTCTCTTTCTCTCGGGGAGGGAATGGGACGAACAAGGAAGCGCTGCTGCGCTCCCGCGTGTTTTCAGCGTATCAGGGGAAGCCCGCAGGACATGGGCCCAACTGACGGCAAAAACCCCGGTTGTTCGACCAATCGAATATGGCGCGCCTGCTGAGAATCAACGCCGAACCCCAAGCCCGCTGACCACACACGGCCCCCCGGCATGACCCCAGAACATCCAAGCCTCCCGTTCCCTTCCAAGACCCCGCGCCGTCCGGCGTGGCCGGCAGCGGCGGAGGTTGCCCAATGAGTCCGGCGGCGCCCGCGGGCGCCGGCGCAGCGCCCTCCGCTGCTGCTTCGCCCTCCTCGTCCGGCTCCGCGCTCGCGGACCGCCTGCGCGCCCAGCCGAAGCTGCCCCTGATCGTGGGCGGCGCCGCCATCGTGGCGGCCGCCGCCGCGTTCATGCTCTGGAGCCGGGGGCCGGACTACGGCGTGCTCTATACCAATGTGTCGGACCGCGACGGCGGCGCGATCATCGCGTCGCTGCAGCAGATGAACGTGCCCTACAAGTTCACCCAGGGCGGCAGCGCCATCCTGGTGGCGAGCGACAAGGTGCCCGAGCTGCGGTTGAAGCTCGCGGCGCAGGGCCTGCCCAAGGGCGGCGGCGTCGGCTTCGAACTGCTCGACAACCAGAAGTTCGGCACCAGCCATTTCGCCGAGCAGGTCAACTACCAGCGCGGCCTCGAAGGCGAGCTCGCGCGCTCCATCGAATCGATCGGCTCGGTCGAGACCGCGCGCGTGCACCTCGCGCTGCCCAAGCCCTCGCTATTCGTGCGCGACCAGAAGAAGCCCTCGGCCTCGGTGGTGCTGTCGCTGCACCGCGGCCGCAGCATCGACGAAGGCCAGGTCAGCGCCATCGTGCACATGGTCTCGAGCAGCGTGCCCGAGCTCAACGCCAAGAGCGTGACCGTGGTCGACCAGAACGGCAACCTGCTGTCGGCCGCCAACGCCGGCGCGCGCGGGCTGGACGTGAGCCAGCTCAAGTACGCGCAGGAGATCGAGCAGGGCTACATCCGCCGCATCGAGGCGATCCTGCAGCCCATCCTCGGCGCCAGCAACGTGCGCGCGCAGGTCGCGGCGGAGATCGACTTCTCGGTGGTCGAGCGCACCGAGGAAAGCTACAGCCCGAACCAGGCGCCGCGCGCCCCGGCCATCCGCAGCCAGACCTCGAGCGAATCGCTGCAGCAGGGCGCGACGCCGCCGGGCGGCGTGCCCGGCGCGCTGTCGAACCAGCCGCCGCAGACGCCGAGCGCGCCCATCACCGCGCCCGGCACCCCGCCGGCGCCGAACGCACCCAATGCCGCCGCCGCGCCGGGCGCCGCCGCGGCCACCGCCGCCACGGCCCTCACCGGACCGGGCAGCTCGCGCAAGGACGTGACGACCAACTACGAGCTCGACCGCTCGATCCGCCACGTGCAACAGGCCGCGGGCGGCGTGAAGCGGCTGTCGGTGGCGGTGGTGGTGAACCACCGCGACGCGCCCGATGCCAGCGGCAAGCTGGCCCCGCGCGCGCTCACGCCGGCCGAGGTCGAGGAGATCCGCAACCTGGTGAAGGAAGCCATGGGCTTCAGCCAGGACCGCGGCGACTCGCTCAACGTGGTGAACACCGCCTTCGCCCGCGATGCCGGCGAGGCTTCGGGCCCCGAGCTGCCGTTCTGGCGCGACCCGGCCAACCTCGGCCTCGCGAAGACCGCCGGCCAGTACCTGCTGATCGCGCTGCTCGCGCTGTTCGCCTGGTTCTCGGTGCTACGGCCGCTGCTGCGCCGCCACCTTGGACCGCCGCCGGAGGCCGCGCCGGCCGCTGCGGCAGCACCCGTCTCGACCGGCGATGCGGCCGAGGACGAGGCCATCGCGGCGCGCGAGAACGCGCGGCTGCGCGAGGTCGAACGCCAGAAGGCCGACCTCGACTACGTGCACCAGACCGCCGACCAGGACCCGCGCCTGGTTGCCACCCTCCTCAAGCACTGGATGAACTCATGAGCGAAGCAGGCACCCGAAAGGCCGCGATTCTGCTGATGTCCCTCGGCGAGGACCGCGCCGCCGCCACGCTGCACCACATGCCCGCCACCGAAGTGCAGGCGCTGGGCGCCGCGATGGCCAAGCTGAGCCAGGTCTCGAAAGACGAACTGGCAGCCGTGCTGGCCGAGTTCCGGCTCGAGACCGAGCAGCTCTCCGCGCTGCACCTGGGCTCGGGCAGCTACATCCGCGCCGTGCTGCGCAAGGCGCTCGGCGACGACCGCGCGAGCAACCTGCTCGAGGACATCCTGCAGCCCGACGAGCCGCACGGCGGCATCGAACGCCTGAACGACCTCGAAGCGAGCGAAGTGGTGGAGCTGGTGCGCGACGAGCATCCGCAGATCCTCGCGACGCTGCTGGTCCACCTCGACCGCAAGAAGGCTTCCGAAGTGCTCGAGAAGCTGCCCGAGCGGCTGCGCCACGACGTGATCCTGCGCGTGGCCACCTTCGGCGGCGTACAGCCCGCGGCGCTGGCCGAGCTGACCGACGTGCTGACCGAGATGCTCTCGGGCGAAGGCCTGAAGCGCAGCCGCCTGGGCGGCGCGCGCACCGCCGCCGAGATCGTGAACCTGATGAACAGCGCGCAGGAAGAGGACGCCATCGCCCATGTGCGCGCCCACGACGAGGCGCTGGCCCAGCGCATCGTCGAGGAGATGTTCGTGTTCGAGAACCTGCTCGACCTGGAAGACCGCTTCATCCAGCGTCTGCTCAAGGACATCGAGTCCGATTCGCTCATCGTCGCGCTCAAGGGCTCGGCGCCGGAACTGCGCGAGAAGTTCCTCAGGAACATGTCGCAGCGCGCGGCCGAAACGCTGCGCGAGGACATCGAACTGCGCGGCCCGGTGCGCGTCTCGCAGGTCGAGACCGAGCAGAAGGCCATCCTGCAGGTGGTTCGCCGCCTGGCGGATGCGGGCGAGATCGTCGTTTCCACGCCTGGCACCGATGACTTCGTCTGACGCCACCTTCGGTTCCGCCGCCGCGCGCCCGCGCCTGTCGGCCTGGCAGCGCTGGGAAATGGGTGCACTCGAGGCCGACGCGCGCGCCGCCCGCGCGAGCGCACCGCCGCCTCCGGCGCCGCCGCGCCGCGACCCGGCCCTGCTCGCACGCGAGGCCGAGCTGCAGCGCCTGCGGCAGGAAGCCCGTGCCGCGGGCGAGGCCGAGGGCCGCCGCGAAGGCTGGGCCCAGGGCCATGCCGAAGGCCACGCCGAGGGGCTGGCCGCCGGCCTCGCGGGCGCCGCCGCCCATGCCGAACAACTGCGCGCGCTGGCCGCCTCGCTGCCGGCCGCCCTGCAGAGCGCCGAGGGCGAGCTCTCGCAGGCGATCCTCGCGCTCGCGCTCGACGTGGCGCGCCAGGTGATCCACCGCACGCTGCGCGTCGATCACGACTGGGTGCTCGCGCTGGTGCAGGACCTGCTGCACACCGAACCCGCGTTGCAGGGCGAACCGCGCCTGCTGCTGCATCCCGACGACGTGCAGCTCGTGAAGAACAGCCTCGGCAGCGAACTGCAGTCGGCCGGCTGGCAGCTGCGCGCCGACGACTCGCTGGCGCGCGGCAGCTGCCGCGTGCGCTGCGCGAGCGGCGAGATCGACGCCACGCTCGAAACCCGCTGGAAGCGCGTGGTCGGCGCCTTCTCCCCCTATGCCGATGCCGAAGGTGCCTGACGCCATGCCAAGCGCCGCACGCACCGCCGCATCGCCGCCGCCCAATCCGCACCTCCAGGCCTGGCGCGCCACGCTCGCGCAGGCGCGCAGCGAGGTCGGCCAGTGCGCCAGCGTCGCGACCTCGGGCCGCCTGACCCGCGCCGTCGGCCTGGTGCTCGAAGCCGTGGGCCTGCAGCTGCCCGTGGGCAGCGACTGCCTGATCGAGCTGCCGCCCGGCTATGCGCAACGCCATGCCGAGGCCGAAGTGGTCGGCTTCGCGGGCGACCGCCTGTTCCTGATGCCGCAGAGCGAAGTGGCCGGCCTCGTGCCCGGCGCGCGCGTGTTCGCCCGCCCGGGCGCCGCGCAGCCCGCCGCCGGCGCGAACCCCGGCGAGGCGCATGCCAAGCGGCTGCCGGTGGGCGAAGGCATGCTCGGCCGCGTGGTCGATGCCGGTGGACGTCCGCTCGACGGGCTCGGGCCGCTCGACGTCGCGCGCAAGGTGCCGCTGTCGTCGCCGCCGATCAATCCGCTGACGCGCGCACCGATCGATTCGGTGCTCGACGTGGGCGTGCGCGCGATCAACGCGATGCTCACCGTCGGCCGCGGCCAGCGCATGGGCCTGTTCGCCGGCTCCGGCGTGGGCAAGAGCGTGCTGCTCGGCATGATGGCGCGCTACACCAGCGCCGAAGTCATCGTGGTCGGGCTGATCGGCGAGCGCGGCCGCGAAGTGAAGGAATTCATCGAGCACACGCTCGGCGAGGAAGGCCTGGCCCGCTCGGTGGTCGTGGCCGCGCCGGCCGACAACTCGCCGCTGCTGCGGCTGCAGGGTGCGGCCTATGCGACCTGCCTGGCCGAGTACTTCCGCGACCAGGGCCGCGACGTGCTGCTGATCATGGATTCGCTCACGCGCTATGCGATGGCGCAGCGCGAGATCGCGCTCGCCGTGGGCGAGCCGCCCGCCACCAAGGGCTATCCGCCCTCGGTCTTCGCCAAGCTGCCGGCACTCGTGGAGCGCGCGGGCAACGGCGCGCGCGACGCCAGCGGGCGCGGCGGCTCGATCACGGCCTTCTACACCGTGCTCTCCGAGGGCGACGACCAGCAGGACCCGATCGCCGACTCGGCGCGCGCCATCCTCGACGGCCACGTGGTGCTCTCACGCGCGCTGGCCGAGGCCGGCCACTACCCGGCCATCGACATCGAGGCCTCGATCAGCCGCGCGATGACCTCGCTGATCGAGCCCGCGCAGTTCGACACCGTGCGCCGCTTCAAGCAGACGCTCTCGCGCTACCAGCGCAACCGCGACCTCATCAGCGTCGGCGCCTATGCGGCCGGCCACGATCCGCAGCTGGACCAGGCGATCGCGCTCTACCCGCGCATCGAGTCCTTCCTGCAGCAGCCGATGCACGAGCGCTGCGCCTACGGCGAATCGATCGCCCGCATGAGCGCCATCTTCGACCCGACCTGAGAGACCCCTGATGCCGAACAAACTGCCCCTCGACACGCTGACCGACCTCGCGCGCGCCAAGACCGACGATGCCGCCCGCCAGCTCGGCGTGCTGCAGAACGCGCAGGTCAGCGCGCGCGAAAAGCTCGACCTGCTGCTGCAGTACCGCCAGGACTACAGCGAGCAGCTCCAGATCCTGATGCAGAACGGCCTGCCCTCCGCGCAGTGGCACAACTACCGCAACTTCCTCGCCACGCTCGACGGCGCGATCCAGCAGCAGCAGGCCATCGTGGCGCAGGCCGCGAGCCGGCTCGACCTGGGCCGCAGCGAATGGCAGCACCACAAGCGGCGGCTCAATTCCTTCGACGCGCTGGCCGAGCGGCTGCGCCGCCAGGAGCTCGCGGCCGGCGCACGGCGCGAGCAGCGCGACAGCGACGAGCGCGCGGCGCGCAAGTTCTTCGACCGCGCCTCCCCATCGACACCTTGACGACGAATCCCTTCGCCATGCCCACTTTCATCGCCCCTTCCTTCAGCGCGAACGCGGCGGCCTCCCCGGCCGCTGCCGGCAACGGCGCCGGCCCGCGCGGCCGCGGTGCCGAGGAGCCCGACGGCCGCAGCTTCAACGCGGTGCTGAACCGCTCGCGCCATGCGGACGGCAAGGCACCGCCGGCCGAGGACGCGTCCGCGACCGACACCATCGCGCGCCGCAAGCCCGGGCGCGGCGGCGACCGCCGCGACGAACTGCCGGCCGAGGCGCTGCCGCTGGCCTTCTTCGCGCCGCTGATCGCCAACGCGCCCGCCAGGCTGCCCGCGGCGGTCTCCGCCGATGCACCGGTCGCCGCGACCGGCCTGCCGCCGAACGGTGCCCCCATCGAGACGCTGGCCGCCGATGCGGCCGCAACGGCCACCAGCGAGACCAAGGCCGCCACCGCGCCCGAAGGCGAGGACGCCGCGAAGGCCGGCAGCGCGCAGGCCGCCGCCAATGGCGCCGCGCCCGAGACCGCGGCCGATGCCGGCACCGCCGCCGCCGTGCAGCGCGTGGCCGAGGCGCCGCTGCCCGCCACCCCCGCGGCCGGCGCGGGCCCCGATGCCACGGCCACCGCCGCAGCGCCCGCCGTCGATGGCGGCGCCGCGCCCGAGGCCGCCGTCGCCATCGCCGGCACGGCAGCTGCCGCACCCGCGGCCGCCGCTTCCGGCCACCCGCGCGACGCCCTTCTTTCCTCGGCCGACGATGCCGCCGCCGATGCCGAGCCGGCCGACACCGCCGCGCGCGGTGCCGAGCTGTCGACCTCATCGAGCGCCGCGCCGGCCACGCCGGCCGCCACCGCCGTGCTCGCATCGCATCCCTTCATGCCGGCCGCCGCCGCCCGGGCCAACGTGCCGCCGGCCTCGGTCCACGTGCCCACGCTCTCGGTGGAACCCTCGGTCGGCAGCGAGGCCTGGGGCAAGGCCATCGGCCAGCAGATGCTGCGCATGAGCGCCGCGGGCTACCAGGTGGCCGAACTGAACCTCAACCCCGCCGGCCTCGGGCCGCTGAAGGTGACGCTCTCGCTGGCCGACAACCAGGCGCAGGCGATGTTCGTCTCGGCGCATGAAAGCGTGCGCCGCGCGGTCGAGGCCGCGCTGCCGCAACTGCGCTCCAGCATGGCCGACAGCGGCATCAGCCTGGGCAATGCCTCGGTCGGCGCGGAGGCGCATCCCTCGCCCGGACAGGGCGGCGGCTTCGACCAGCAGCCGCAGCAGCGCCAGCAGCCCGGATCGCCGCGCCCGTTCGCTTCGCCGCAGGCCGTCGCCGCGGCCGATGCCGTGCAGTCCACGCCCGCCGCGGCGCCGCGCCGGTCCGCCGCCGGTGCCGTCGACACCTTCGCCTGAAGCGAACGCGGGATCTGAGGCCTTTTCCCGCGCTTGATCAGCCCTTCGCCCGCCGGTCACCTGGCGAAAAATAGTCCGAATCCGACTCGCTTCGCAGCTCCCATATGGCTACCAGTCCTTCCGTCGCAATTCCAACCGTTCCTCCCGCCGCCACCGGCCGATCGTCCAGGCTGGTGATCGTGCTCCTGAGCGTGGCGCTGGTCGCCGTGGTGGCCGCCGCCGGCGGCGGCTACTACCTGATGAACCAGCGCGAAGCCGCCGCGCCCGCCGCACCCGCCGCGGCGGTGCCCGAGAAGCCGATCTTCGTCACGCTCGAGCCGCTCACGGTCAACGTGCGCTCCGACGGCCGCCCGCGCTTCCTGCACGTGGGCATGGCGCTCAAGGTGCGCGACGAACAGACCAAGGCCCGCATCACCGAATTCATGCCCGAGGTGCGCAGCCGCCTGCTGCTGCTGCTGTCGAACCGGCCGCCCGAGTCGCTGGTGACCACCGAGGACAAGGCCCGGCTCGCCGAGGAGATCCGCTTCGAACTGAGCCGCCCGCTCGGCGCCGGCATTCCTCCGCAGGAGATCGCCAGCGTGTCCTTCAACACCTTCATGGTGCAGTAATCCTCTTTCCAAGAACCGGCGATCCATGGCCTATGAACAAGTGCTCTCCCAGGACGAGGTCGACGCGCTACTGCAAGGCGTCACCGGCGGCGGGAACGAGCAGAACGACGGCGCCGCGAAGAGCGCGGACGGCCTGCCCGTCTACGACCTCGGCGCACCCGACCGCGTGGTGCGCGGGCGCATGCATACGCTGGAGGTCATCAACGAGCGCTTCGCACGCCACCTGCGCAGCTCGCTGCTGAACTTCATGCGCCGCAGCGCCGACATCTCGGTCGGCCCGATCCACATCCAGCAGTACGGCGAGTTCGTGCGGCACCTGCCGGTGCCGGCCAACATCAACATGCTGCACATGAAGCCGCTGCGCGGCACCGCGCTCTTCGTGTTCGATCCGAAGCTGGTGTTCCTGGTGGTCGACAACCTGTTCGGCAGCGACGGCCGCTACCACGTGCGCGTGGAAGGCCGCGACTTCACGCGCACCGAGCAGCGCATCATCAAGCGCCTGCTGAACCTCACGCTGCAGTGCTACGCCGATGCCTGGCAGCCGGTGTTTCCGCTGAGCTTCGACTACGTGCGCGCCGAGATGCACGGCAAGCTCGCCAACATCGTCGCGCCCAACGAGGTGGTGATCAACACCACGCTGCAGATCGAGTTCGGCCCCGTGGGCGGCTTCCTGCACGTGTGCATCCCGTATTCGATGATCGAACCGATCCGCGACCTGCTCTCCAACCCGGTGCAGGACGAGATCGAGGTCGACAAGCGCTGGGTGCGCCAGATGTCGCAGCAGATGCAGAGCGCCGACGTCGAGCTCACCGCCGACTTCATCACGCTGCCCTCGACCATCGGCGAGGTGCTCAAGCTGCAGGCCGGCGATGTCCTGCCCATCGAGCTTCCCACGTCGATCGTTGCACGCGTCGACGGCATTCCGGTCATGGAATGCGGCTACGGCGTCTCGAACGAGCGCTACGCACTGCGCGTGCAGCAGATGATCTCCCACCAAGACAGCGATCCGAAGAACGACCATGACTGACAACACCTCTTCCACCAGCGACGCGGACGACTGGGCCAGCGCGCTGGCCGAACAGACCGCCGCCTCCTCGCCCGCACCTGCACCCGCACCCGCGCCCGCTCCGGCCCCCGCGCCGGCACGCGCACCCGCACCCGCGGCCGCACCGGCCGGCAGCCGCGTCTTCCAGCCGCTGCAGGCCGCCACGCCCGGCGCGGGCTCGCCCGTCGACGTGGAGCGCATCCTCGACGTGCCGGTGCAGCTCACGGCCGAACTCGGCCGCACGCGCATCACCATCAAGAGCCTGCTGCAGCTGTCGCAGGGTTCGGTGGTCGAGCTCGACGGCCTGGCCGGCCAGCCGCTCGACGTGCTGATCAACGGCTACCTGATCGCGCAGGGCGAGGTGGTGGTGGTGAACGAGAAGTACGGCATCCGCCTGACCGACATCGTCACCCCCTCCGAGCGCATGCAGAAGCTCGGTCGGTCATGAAGCCTTCCGCCAGACGCGGGCTGCGGCACGCGGCCGCATTGCTCGCGGCCGCCGCCTGGGGCGCCGCCGCACACGCGGCCCTGCCCACGGTGCCGACGCCGGTGGAGACGGCCGCCGCACCCGCGGTGGGCGCCTCCGGCCTGCTGCAGGCCGGCTTCGGCATGTTCGCGGTGCTCGGCCTGATCTTTCTCTGCGCCTGGGCGGCACGCCGCTTCGGCCTGCAGCGCCTGGGCGGCGGCCACCTGGTGAAGGTGGTGTCGAGCACCATGGTCGGCCAGCGCGAGCGCGTGGTGGTGGTCGAGGTCGGCGCCACCTGGCTGGTGCTGGGCGTCACGTCGAACCAGGTCAACACGCTGCATTCGCTGCCGGCGCAGGCTGCCGTCGCACCGGCCGCGGCCGGCACCGCCGAGGCGCGCGACCCGCGCATCGCGGGCGCGGCCAACCTGTTCGCGCAGAAGCTGCGCGAGTCCCTCGGACTCAGGGCGCAGCCGGGTCGATGATGGGCGCCGTTCCTTCCCGGCGCCTGCGCGGCGCCGTGCTGATGCTGCTCGCGCTCGCGCTGCCCGCGGCCGCGCTCGCGCAGGGCCTGCCCGGCGTCACCAGCACGCCCGGCCCCGGCGGCAGCCAGACCTGGTCGCTCAGCGTGCAGACGCTGGTGCTGCTGACCTCGCTCTCCTTCCTGCCGGCGCTGCTGCTCGCGATGACGAGCTTCACCCGCATCCTGATCGTGCTCGGCCTGCTGCGCACCGCCATCGGCACGCAGTCGTCGCCGCCGAACCAGATCCTCGTGGGCCTGTCGCTGTTCCTGACCTTCTTCGTGATGTCGCCGGTGTTCGACAAGGCCTACGACGAAGCCTACGTGCCGTTCTCGCAGAACAAGATCAGTGCCGAGAAGGCGCTCGAGAAAGGCATCGCGCCCTTCAAGTCCTTCATGCTCAAGCAGACGCGCGAGAACGACCTCGCCCTCTTCGCCCGGATCGCGAAGACGCCCGAGATGCAGGGCCCCGAGGACGTGCCGCTGCGCATCCTCCTGCCTTCGTTCGTCATCAGCGAACTGAAGACCGCGTTCCAGATCGGCTTCACCATCTTCATTCCGTTCCTGATCATCGACCTGGTGGTCGCGAGCGTGCTGATGTCGATGGGCATGATGATGGTGCCGCCTGCCTCCATCGCCTTGCCGTTCAAGCTCATGCTGTTCGTCATGGCCGACGGCTGGCAGCTGCTGATCGGCGCTCTCGCACAGAGCTTCTACCTCTAGAGGAATTCCGGAAAAAATGACGCCCGAATCCGTCATGTCGCTCGGCAGCCAGGCGATCCACGTCTCGCTGCTGCTCGGTGCGCCGATGCTGCTGGTCGCCCTGGTCGTGGGCCTGGTGATCAGCATCTTCCAGGCCGCCACGCAGATCAACGAAGCCACGCTGTCCTTCATTCCGAAGCTGCTGGCGGTGTTCGCCGTGCTCGTGATCGCGGGCCCGTGGATGCTCTCGCAGATGCTCGACTACATCCGCGTGCTGTTCTCGAGCATCCCCCAGCTCGTCGCCTGAATGCCTTCGATCCTCTCCGTCACTTCGGCGGAGCTGTCCGCGTGGCTGACGGCCTTTCTCTGGCCCTTCGTGCGCATGCTCGCGCTCGTGAGCACCGCGCCGGTGTTCGGCGAGCCCGGCGTCTCGCGCAACCTCAAGGTCGGGATCGCGCTGCTGCTCGCGGTCGCGATCGCGCCCACGCTGGCGCCGATGCCGAACGTGCCGGTCGTCTCGGCCGGCGGCGTGTGGATCGTGATCCAGCAGGTGCTGATCGGCGCCGCCATCGGCTTCACGATGCGCATGGTGTTCGCGGCCGTGCTCGCCGCGGGCGAATACATCGGCCTGCAGATGGGCCTGTCGTTCGCGTCCTTCTTCGATCCGATGGCCGGCGGCGCCACGATGGTGATCGCGCGCTTCATGCACATGCTCGCGATCCTGATCTTCCTCGCCCTGGACGGCCACCTGCTCATGGTCGCCGCGCTGGCCGAGAGCTTCCAGACCCTGCCCATCGCCGATGCACCGCTCGCGGCGCAGGGCTGGATGTTCCTGGTCAACGGCGGCGCGCAGATCTTTGCCAACGGCCTGATGCTGTCGCTGCCGCTCGTGACCGCGCTGCTCACGCTGAACCTCGCCATGGGCATCCTGAACCGCGCCTCGCCGCAGTTCAGCATCTTCGCGGTCGGCTTTCCGCTCACGCTGCTCGCGGGCATCGGCATGATGCAGCTGCTGCTGCCGCAGCTCGGGCCTTTTCTCGAACCGCGCTTCGGCGAGGCGCTGGGGAACATCCTGCGGCTGACCGAAGCGCTGCGGCCCTGACAGTTCCGCGCGGGCCTGCTCGCGCGGGTAAGCGCCGCAACTAGTTCTCGCTTTTCTCGGATTTTTCTGTCCACCGGCCGCTGGGCAACAATAGTTTGCAACTGCGCCCCGCTGGCCCAAGCCAGACTCGCGGCTCGATTCGCTCATCGAGGTCTGGCGCGTGTCTTCCATTTTCTCAACCGGTTCGCGAACCATCAGCGTCGACAGCGCCGCCATGCCCTCGCTGCTCGGCGTACCGGCGCTCGAATTCAAGTCGCTCCAAGGCACCGAGGCGCTCGGCGAGCTCTTCGAGTACACCGTGCGGCTGCAAACGCCCGACAACCCCCTGCTCACCGAATACCTCAGCGGCAACGTGCCCGTGAAGCAGCTGCTGGGCAAGGAGTTCGGCATCCGCATCGCGCTGGACGGCGCGGGCTCCGGCCTGCACGCACGCACCGGCGCCGGCACGCGCGAGATCAACGGCCTCGTCACCCGCACCCGCTTCGTGCAGCACGAGAACCGCCGCAGCATCTACGAGATCACCCTGCGGCCCTGGCTCGTGCTGGCCTGCCACACCAGCGACCACCGGATCTTCCAGAACAAGACCGCACTGCAGATCGTCGAGGAGGTGCTGGCCGACTACAGCTTCCCCACCGAGAAGAGAACCACCCGCACCTACCCCGTGCGGACCTTCCAGGTCCAGTACGGCGAGACCGACTTCGAGTTCATCACGCGGCTGATGCAGGAGTTCGGCCTCTACTACTTCTTCGAACACGGGGACGGCACCCACCGCCTGGTGCTCGTGGACGACGCCGGCGCCCACCGGCGCTTCCGGAGCGAGGCCTACCACACCATCCGCCACCACCCGCCGGGCCACAAGATCGACGAGGAATACTGCGACAGCTTCCACAGCACCGAGAGCCTCGCCTCCGGCCAATGGACGACCAGCGACTTCGACTTCACCCGCCCGCGCGCGCGGCTGGAGCAGGTCTGCAGGATGCCGCGCGACACCGGCCACAACGCGCAGGAGCTCTACCGCTGGCCGGGCGACTACAGCGAGCCCGAGGAAGGCCGCGACCTGGCGCGCACCCGCATGGAAGCCACCGGCGCGCCCGCGAGCCGCGGCCAGGGCGGCGGCAGCCTGCGCGGGGTGGTCACCGGCTGCACCTTCGCGCTCGCCGGCCACCCGCAGGACAGCGCCAACCGGGACTACCTCGTCATCGCCAGCAGCCTGCGGCTCCACGAGAACGCGCACGCGAGCGGCGGCGAGGATGCCTACCTGTGCCGCTGCGACTTCGAGGTCCAGCCCGCCGAGACCGTGTTCCGCTCGCCGCAGACGCAGCCCAAGCCGCGCACCATGGGCCCCCAGACCGCCATCGTCACCGGCCCGGCGGGCGAAGACCTCTGGACCGACGAGTACGGGCGCGTCAAGCTGAGCTTCCACTGGAACCGCTACTGCACCCGGGACGAGAACGCCTCCTGCTGGATCCGGGTGGCTTCGACGTGGGCGGGCACGCAGTTCGGCGGCATGCACGTGCCGCGCATCGGCCAGGAGGTGATCGTCGACTTCGAGAACGGCGATCCGGACCGCCCGATCGTGACGGGGCGGGTCTACAACCGGCTGAACATGCCGCCGCGGGAGCTGCCCGGGCAGGCGGGGCTGTCGGGGTTTCGCAGCAGCGAGCTGCACGCGGGGACCGGCGCGGGGGCCCGGGGCAACCACATGACGCTGGACGACCACCCGGGCAAGATCCAGGCGCAGCTCAAGAGCGACCACCTGAGCAGCAGCCTGAGCCTGGGGCACATCGGGCGCATCGAGGACACGGCGGGGCGCAAGGACGACCGGGGCCAGGGCGCGGAGCTGCGCACGGACGGCCACGGGGCGGTGCGCGCGGCGCGCGGGCTGCTCGTGAGCACCGAGGCGCGGGCCGATGCCCGGGCGCACATCACGGACATGGGCGAGACGGTCTTCCGGCTGGGCCAGGCGCAGGCGCTGCATGAGGCGACCAGCGGCCTGGCGCTCCAGGCCGGGGCGCACGAGGCGGGCGACCAGGATGCGGTGATGAAGGTGGTGGCGCGCCAGAACGCGGCGATCGAGGGCAAGTCCGGCGCAGGCGGTGCAAGCGGTGCACGAGGTGCGGGCGAATTCGCGGAGTTCGAGGAACCGCATCTGGTGCTGGCGAGCCCGTGCGGGATCCATGCGAGCACGGGCGGCTCGACGCACGTGGCGAGCACGCAGCACAACGCCTGGACGAGCGGGGGGCACACGAGCATCGGTGCGGGCGGGAGCCTGCTGGCGAGCGTGAAGGAGGCGGTGCGCCTGTTCGCGTACAAGGCGATCCGGCTGACGGCGGCGACGGCGGGCATCGACGTGGTGGCGCTGCAGCAGGGCATCCGGCTGCTCGCCAGGCTCGACATCAGGCTGGAGGCCGAACGCATCAGCATCACGGCCAAGGAGGAGATCCTGGTCAACGGCGCGGGGAGCTACTCGCGCTGGAACGCCTCGGGCATCGTGCACGGCACCCGCGGCATCTGGCGCCAGCATGCGGCAACGCACAGCATGACGGGACCCGACAGCCGGAACGCCGAAACCATGAACCGGGACATCAAGGCGCCGTTTGATCAGGAGGTGGTCTTTCACCACCGCGACGAGCAGAACACGCCCGCCGCCAGGCAGTCGTTCAAGCTCGTGCGCGGCGATGCGCCGGCGCCTCTTGCCGCCGGCTCTACGGGCAACTCCGGCTCGGCGACCGGCACCGACGGCACCACCCGCTTGCAGCGCTCCGACGGCCCCGAGATCTACAAGGTTCGCTGGACCGGAAAAAACAAGGGAGAAGTGTGATGGCGGTACAGGGAGAAGACGAAGACGCATGGCTGGACTTCAGCCTCGGCATCGGTGGTTTCGCAGAAGTGGCCGCCGTCACCACTCCGGTGGCGGACACCCGAAAGATCCACGTTCGCGTGCCGCCGGGCAAGCTCATTCCGATCGTGTTCCTGCCCGGCATCATGGGGAGCAACCTGCGCCTCTCGCGCGACAGACAGCGCCAATTGCGGCGCAGCGACAACCGCTCCTGGCGGCCGGACGACCTCGGCGACGCATTCGCCCGCCGCAACGACAGCGCCGCGCAGCGCCAGCTGCGGCTGGATCCGGACGAAGTCGAGGTCGACCGCTACAACGTCACCGACCACGGCGCCAGCCGCTTCGACGCCACCGGGGACGAGACCCTCAGCTCCGACCAGCGGCACGACAACGTGCCGCACAACCTCGGCAACGTCAGCAAGCTGCTCATGAGCGACCCCGTCGCCGACCCCAATCATCCCCTCGCCAGCAACCGCCAGAGCTTCACCGCCGCACAGAAGGCTCGCGCCCGCGGCTGGAGCGAAGTCATGTTCGGCTCCTACGGCGACATCCTCCAGCGCATGGAACGCCAGCTCAACGACATGCTGCAAGCCGAGGGGAACCAGATGAAGCCTTCCCCGGCCTGGGCGGCGGCGGGCCATTCCGAGGCCCTCGTCGGGCGCGACCCCGCGAGCTTCGGCGCCGAGCGCGGCGAGCCGCTGAGCGAAGCCGATCTCCAGAAGATCGGCGACTGCTGGTACCCCGTGCATGCCGTCGGCTACAACTGGCTCAAGAGCAACGGCGAAGAGGCCAAGGCCCTCGCGCCCAAGATCGACAAGCTCATTCAGACCTACAACGAGAACGGCTTCAATTGCCCGGGCGTCATTCTCGTCACCCACAGCATGGGCGGCATCCTCGCGCGCGCTCTCATCCATCCCGACTACGGCAAGCTCAAGAGCAAGGTGCTCGGCATCGTGCACGGCGTGATGCCCACCACCGGCGCGGCAGCGGCCTACAAGCGGCTTCGCGCCGGTTTCGAAGCCGGGGGGCTGTTCGACTTCCAAGCCAACATCGTGCAGCACGTGCTGGGAGAGACGGGAGAAAAGGTCACCGCGGTGCTCGCCAACGCGCAGGGCGGTCTGGAACTGCTGCCCGCAACGGCGTATGGCACACAGTGGCTGCAGGTGCAAGACCGCGGCGGCCGGTCGCTGATACGGCTGCCCCAGGCCGATGCGATGAACGAGATCTACACGCTCGGGCCGCAGAAGTGGTGGCGGTTGATCAATCCGGCTTGGATTGATCCGGCAGGGCAGGCGAGGATGCCAACAACGAATGGTGGAAAGGCCGAGGATCAGATCGGCTCAGAAGCAACAATGGAACGCGTCAGGGAAGCGATGAGATTCGCCGACAAGATCCAAGACACATTCCATGACCAAACCTACGCTCACTACGGTAACGATCCTCACCAGCTAGCATGGAACAACCTGATTTGGCGCGTTGTCGATGGCGACGCTGCCAAGGCGGGCAATCCGCTGTCATGGACGCTGATCAGCGAAGACGGAACGGGCACCTTGTGGGTGCAGGGGGCAAATAGAACGCAACTCGAACTCAGGCTCGAACGCCCCAACAGTTCCGCGGACGGCACCGTTCCCGTCCAGCGCAGCGCCGAACGGGTCCAGGCCAAGATCAAATTTGCCCAGACCGGCTACGACCATCAGGGCAGCTACAAGCACCCGGCCGCCACCGCTGCTACGTTGTACGGCATCGTGCGCATCGCCGCCGCCTACGACCCCGCTTGGTGGGCCAAGAAGGAATGGGACCATCCCCCGAAACAATGACAAGAAGGGAAACCGCCAATGAGCCGACGCATCGACAAACTATTCGAGCCCACCAAGCTGCTGTGCTTCGGGCGCTACGTGCTGACAGTACCCGTGGATTCGCGCCTCTCTTTCGGGCGCGACTTCCCGACACTGCCCAATCAGGCGAACGAGTTGGCCAAGATCATGGCCGCTGAGCGGGCAAAGATTCTGGCAGCAAACGACACAGCAGAAATTTCCTACTCAGGCAAAGGACCCGCTCCCAATATTTGGCTGATCCGTTCATATAAAAGCGTTTCGGCAAAAGAAGTGAAACTGGAAAGCTTTCGTATTTTCCATCTTGTAGGCCCCCATATTTTTGTGGACAGAAGAGGAACAGGCAACGGCGCGACCGAACGATCTATTCTTCTCGACATCCTTGAAACCGCGAAGAACTTGCGCTTGCGCGAGCCCGATGAAGTCCCCAAAGACCCGGGCCTGTGCCACGAATACGGATTCACCCGCGACGCGACCTACGCCAGCGCGTTGTCACAAGTCGGTCTGCACATCGCCGCCCTCCCCGACGTGGTTTTCAGCGTCGAAAGCAACCAGGCCGCCAGCACCCAAGGCAGCAATGGCGACGGCCTGCTCAAGCTCATCAACGACCGCAAGCGAGAAGCAGGCAGCCGCTACCCGCAGCTCACCACGTTGCGCGAGGGAAAGAAGAAGCTTCACGGCTGGGACGGCGAAGAATCCCTTGTGCGCTACCCCGACGGTCACCACGACTTCGAGTGGATGTTCATCGGCGAGACCGGCAACGTGGCACGACCGGCCCTGATCGACGTGACGATGCGCACCAAGGTGGCTGCCGATCGCGTGGGCGCGGCGGCCGCCTCTTCACTCACCGATGAAGAGGCCATCGAGCTCTGGGACCGGCTGCTCGAAGGCTTCAAGTTCCGCGTGGCGGTGCCGGGGGCGCCGCCCGAGGCGGTTGCGATCAAGTAGCAAGAAGCCGCAATGACGAGCCGTATCGACAAACTGTTCGAGCACACCAAGCTGCTGTGCTTCGGGCGCTATGTGCTGACAGTACCCGTGGATTCGCGCCTCTCTTTTGGGCGCGACTTTCCGACATTGCCCAATCAGGCGAAGGATCTGGACAAGATCATGGGGGCCGAGCGGGCAAAGATTCTGGCGGAAGACAAGACGGCCGAGATCACCTATTTCGGCAAAGGTCCTGCACCAAACGTGTGGTTGATTCGTTCCTATGGGGACAAGTATGCAAAGGAATTGGAGTTAGAAGGCTTTCGCGTGTACTACGTCGTTGGACCGCACATCTTTGAAGGCGGGGACGCGACCTCCAAAAGCTACAAGACCACTCCCGACTCCATCCTCAAGAAAACCACCGAGGTCGCGAAAAATCTTCGCCTGCGCGAGCCAGACGAAGTTCCCACCGAGCAAGGGCTCTGCCATGAGTACGGCTTTCGACGACTCGATGGCTCCTTGGGAAACACTCTTTCCCAAATCGGCCTGCACATCGCCGCCCTCCCCGACGTAGTCTTCAGCGTCGAAAGCAACCAGGCCGCCAGCACTCAAGGCAGCAACGGCGACGGCCTGCTCAAGCTCATCAACGACCGCAAGCGCGGCGCCGGCAGCCGCTACCCACAGCTCACCACGTTGCGCGAGGGAAAGAAGAAGCTTCACGGCTGGGACGGCGAAGAGTCTCTCGTGCGCTACCCCGACGGTCACCACGACTTCGAGTGGATGTTCATCGGCGAAACCGGGAACGTGGCACGGCCGGCCCTGATCGACGTGACGATGCGCACCAAGGTGGCTGCCGATCGCGTGGGCGCGGCAGAAGCCTCTTCGCTCAACGACGAAGAGGCCATCGAGCTCTGGGAACGCCTGCTCGAAGGCTTCAAGTTCCGCGTGGCGGTACCGGGGGCGCCGCCCGAGGCGGTTGCGATCAAGTAGCAAGAAGCCGCGATGACGAGCCGTATCGACAAACTGTTCGAGCACACCAAGCTGCTGTGCTTCGGGCGCTATGTGCTGACAGTGCCCGTGGACTCGCGCCTTTCTTTCGGGCGCGACTTTCCGACACTGCCTAATCAGGCGAAGGATCTGGACAAGATCATGGGGGCCGAGCGGGCGAAGATTCTGGCGGAAGACAAGACAGCCGAGATCACCCATTTCGGCAAAGGCCCGGCACCGAACGTGTGGCTGATCCGGTCCTATGGCGACATGTATGCAAAGGAATTGGAGTTGGAGGCCTTTCGGTTCTACTACTCAGTGGTCCGCACATTTTCCTGGACAGCGATGCGACAGCGAAAAGTCAGAGGATCACAGCAACCTCCTTGCTTAACGATGCTGCCGAGACCGCCAAGAATCTCCGCCTACGCGAGCCCGATGAAGTCCCCAAAGACCCGGGCCTCTGTCACGAATACGGATTCACCCGCGACGCGACCTACGCCAGCGCGTTGTCACAAGTCGGTCTGCACATCGCCGCCCTCCCCGACGTGGTTTTCAGCGTCGAAAGCAACCAGGCCGCCAGCACTCAAGGCCGCCCGAGGCGGTTGCGATCAAATAAATGAAGGGAGATCCATATGAAGACAGAACTGCAACAGCACTTCGCACCGCCGACGCGTCGGCGCGCCCTGCAGGCGCTGGCCGCTACGGCCGCTTCAACGCTCGCGGGAGTGCCGCCGGTCCGGGCCAGTGCGGGAGCGGGATGGAACGCACCGAACGTGCGCTGGAAGCCCGAAGACGATTGGCAGCGAACCGCCTTCACCATGCAGTGGGACGTACAGAGCGGACAACAACCGTGACCGCTACTGCGCGGGGGCCCGGCTCGCGCGACGACAGCATCCCGTTCTTCGTAGACCCGCCCGTCTACGTGGTGTGGATGCAGACGGAACCAGGGTTTGTGTCATACGTCGTCGACGATTTCTTCGACAAGCCGAAAGGCACGGCAGTACTCGGCTTCTTGTCGCCGATAGACGCATACATCGAGGCGCTTTTTCAGGTCCAGCCCGGCATTCGCTTCGGCGTGAGCGAGGCGCGGCACATCGACAAGCGGGCGTTCTGCGCCCGCGACGGGCGGCTGGCCGTCGCGCTGCACCTTGCCTGGGTGGCGCACAACGGCCTGCTGTTGCAGCGACCGAGCGGCAGGCTCTGCGGACTGCGTCGTTCGATGGGGAGGAAACCGGCGCCGGCGGGACCAGCGCGCTTCGAGGTCGATGAAGAATCACTCTCGGAACTCGACATCGCGCACGACCTCGTAGGTCTTTTTGCATGGCGCGAGACGAGTCACGCGGTCCCACGCTGGGGGCCGGAACGTGTGTACGCGATGGCTCGGCAGGCCGCGCTCTCACTGAAAACGATGATTCGGCCCGAGAACCTCCCCACCGACGAGGTCCAACTGTCCTACTTCGATCCGGAAACCGAGCAGTGGCACTTCGCGCCCGCCCTTCACGCGATGGCCGCCGGTCTGATTCACAGGTAGTTGAACAGCGCGATGCTGTGCAGCCGCGCGAAGGTCTGCTGCGTGGCCTTGAGCGAGGTCTCGCGCTGCAGGTATTCCGAGATCGCGGCGGCCGGGTCGAGGTCCTCGATCTCCGACAGGTGGGCCTTGTCGACCAGGAAGCGTGCGCTCGCGCCGGTGTCGAGGGCGTCGAGTTCGTTCATGCGCGAACCCACCGACGAGATCACGGTCAGCACGTTGTCGTGGGCGTTGGTGATCTTCACGTTGAAGGTGCTGAGCGCGTTGAGCAGCTCGGCATGGGCCGCGTCGCCGCCGCCGGCGAGCGGCTTCTTGAGCACGGCGATCATCTCGCCGATGGCGGCGAAGACGTCGGTGCCGGCGTTTCGGGCGGTCGAGACGTCGAAGGTGTCGCCGTCGGCGGGCGCTCCACTCATCTTGATCTGCAGCCCGCCGAAGGAAATCGGCGCATCGGCCACGTAGGGGCCGGTGGCGGCCACCACGGGCGGCGTGTCCTTGGTCGAGACGGTGTAGTTGCCGCCGCTGAAGCTGATGCTGAAGTCCTTGCCGTAGTTCGCAGCGGTGGCGTCGGTGAGGCCAACCGAGCCGAAGACGCCCGAGCCGGTGTTGCCGGCGCCGGCCGAAGCCACGTAGCCCGCGCCGCCCTGCACCGACTGGAAGACGCTGCGGCCGTCGTCGGTGGTCGACATCTGGCGCGAGACGTCGATCTGCATCAGGCGCTGGCCCTGGTCGCCCATGTACTGGATGCCGCCGGCGTCCTTCACGAACGGCGGGTTGGCGCTCTTGAAGCCGGCGAACAGGAACTGGCCGTTGCCGTCGTCGGCGTTGGCCACGTTCACGAGCTGGTCGAGGTTGCTCTGCAGCGTGGTCGCGAGCGAGGCGCGGTCGGCGTCCGACAGCGTGCCGTTGCCGGCCTGCACTGCGAGCGTCTTCATGTTCTGCATGATCGAGGTGGCCGACTTGAGCGCGGTCTCCTCCTGCGACAGCGACAGCATCGCGCGGCTGCGGCTGCTGGTGTACTGCGCCGACTCGGCCATCGACTGGCTCACGCCGAGCGCGCGCGCAGCCGCCACGGGATCGTCGGCCGGCGTGAGGAACTTGGTGCCGGCAGCCAGCTGCTGCTGGACGCGGAACAGCTTCTGCTGCTGCGAACCCATCGCGCTCTGGCTCTGGGCATAGAAGGACTGGGTGCTGATGCGCATCGCGGCTCCTGGAATTCTTTGTTTCGACGGTGAAGAGGGGGTCAGCCGCGGATACCCAGGATCGCGTCGAACATCGTCGATGCGGTCTGGATCACCTTGGCGTTGGCCTGGTACATCTGCTGGTACATCAGCAGGTTGGCGGTTTCCTCGTCCTGGTTCACGCCCGAGATCGAATCGCGGCTGGCGCGGATCTGTTCGGTCACGCTGGTCTGGGTCTTCTCCGCCACGCGCAGCTCCATGGCACGGTTGCCGACCTCGCTCACGAGCTTGGCATAGGCGCCGTTGAAGGTGGAGGTGCCGCCGTCCATCGAAGTCTTGCGCTGCAGTGCGCCGAGGCGCAGCGCGTTGCTGCCGTCGGAGACGCCACCCACGTTCTTGCCGATCGTGAAGGTGTCGCCATTGGCAGGCGCGCCGCTGAGCTTGACCTCGATGCCGTCGAAGCGGATCGTGGCGCCGGCGGTGTACGGCACGGCGGTGCCGGCCGCGTAGTTGGTGGAGCTGCCGTCGGCCAGCGTGACCGTGACCGCCGACGTGGCCGGGAAGCCCGACAGCGTGTTGGCCGTGGCGTCGTAGGCCAGCGTGACCGTCGCGGCCAGCGGCGTGCCGAGGTAGGCGGCATCGACCACCGCGGGGCTCAGCGCGCCCGTGCCCTTGTTGCCGACGGTGTTGCCGGTGACCAGCGGCGAGCCTGCGGCCACCTTGGCCGTCTCGCGCACCAGCACGTCCATGTCGCGTGCGCCGGTGCGCGTGGGCTGCACCAGGAAGGAGTCGCCCGCCTGCGCGCTGCCGCTGGCGATCGACAGGCTCACGCCGTCGAAGCTGACCGGGAAGGCGGTGTAATCGCCCATGACCTGCTTGTCCGACAGGCGCGTGACGGTGTAGGTGAGCGTGCCCGCCACGTCCTTCACCTGCACCGAGTAGTCGCTGGTCGAGAGCTGCGAGGTGTCGCTGATGCTGGCGCCGAGCACCATGCTGCCGTTGTTGCGCGCGTTCGAGAACACGCCGGGCTGGGCCATCGAGAAGAAGTCGGTGCCGAGCGCGCCGTTGAGGTCGATGCCGAGCTTGTGCTGGTTGTTGAATTCGGCGCCCAGGGCCATCGCCAGGCGGCCGATGGCATTCTGCGAGCTCGTGAGCGTCTCGGCCCGGAAGGCCATGAGGCCGCCGAGCGAACCGCCGGTGATCACGCTGTCGCTGAGCTCCGAGACCGTGCCCGTGAGGCCGACCAGCGCCACCGCCGTGCGGGTGGGATCGGCGGCCGACGGCATGGCCTGCATCTTCCCGGCACGGTCGCCGAGCACCAGCGACTGCCCGTTGCCGAAGAACACGTTGTACTGGCCGCTGTCCTGCTCGATCACCTTGATGTTGACGACCTTGCCGAGGTCGGCCACGAGCTGGTCGCGCTGGTCCATCAGATCGTTGGGCGGCTGGCCCCCGGCCATGGCGCTGAGCTGGCTGATCTGCTGGTTCAGGCTCGCGATCTGCGTGGCGTAGGTGTTGATCTCGCCGACGCTGCCTTCGATCTGCGTGTTGACCGAGCTGTTGAGGTCGCTCAGGTACTGGTCGGTGGCGCGGAACTTGTTGGCCAGCGTCTGCGCGGCGCTGATGAGCTGCTGGCGCGCGGCCGGATCGGCGGGCGTGTTGGCCACGTCCTGCACGCTCGCGAAGAACTTCTGCATCAGCGGCGTGAGGCCGGCCGTCTTGTCGGCCAGCAGCGAGTCGATGCGGTTGATCTGCGACCCGTAGCTCGAGAGGGCGGCGCTCGAGGCCTCGGCCCCGTTGAGCTGCGCCGTGAGGTACTGGTCATAGCTGCGCTGCACCGTGGTGACGCGCGCACCGTTGCCGATGAAGCCCGCGCCGCTCGCGGTGCCGACGTTGGACGACACCAGCGCCGTCTGCCGGTTGTAGCCCACCGTGTACACGTTGGCCGTGTTGTGGGCCGTGGTCATGAGCGCCGCGCGGGCCACGTTCAGGCCCGACAGGCCCGTTTGGAAGATCGACATCTGGCTTTACCTGTGAAGTGTTCTTGTCTGTCTGTCTTGCAGCAGCGGCATCGCTTCGATGCCCATGTGCTGTTTATCGGCAGCTGCCGCGGAACTTGAAGGCCGGACGCGGCGAATTCAGGCCGCGCGCCGGAACACGCTGACCGACTGGACCAGGCTCGCGGCCTGCTCCTGCATCGACTGCGCGGCGGCGGCAGCCTCTTCGACCAGCGCCGCGTTCTGCTGCGTCACCTGGTCCATCTGCGCGATCGCCTGGTTCACCTGCTCGATGCCCGTGCTCTGCTCCTGGCTCGCTGCGGTGATCTCGCCGATGATGTCCGTCACGCGACGCACGCTGCCCACGATCTCTTCCATCGTCTTGCCGGCCTCTCCGACCAGCGTGCTGCCCATGTCGACCTTGCCGACCGAGTCGTCGATCAGGCCCTTGATCTCCTTGGCTGCCGCGCCCGAACGTTGTGCGAGGCTGCGCACTTCGGAGGCGACGACCGCGAAGCCGCGGCCCTGTTCACCGGCGCGTGCGGCTTCGACCGCCGCGTTCAAAGCCAGGATGTTGGTCTGGAACGCGATGCCGTCGATCACGCCGATGATGTCGACGATCTTCTTCGACGAGGCATTGATGGAGGCCATGGTGTCCACCACCTGGCCCACCACGTTGCCGCCCTTGACCGCGACTTCGGAGGCCGAGAGTGCGAGCTGGTTGGCCTGGCGGGCGTTGTCGGCGTTCTGCTTGACGGTGCCGGTGAGCTCTTCGATGGAAGCGGCCGTCTGCTGCAGCGAACTCGCCTGCTCCTCGGTGCGCGACGAGAGATCCTGGTTGCCGGCGGCGATCTGCGTGGAGGCCGTCATCACATGCGAGACGTTGGTGTCCACGTCCACCACGATGGCCGAGAAGTTCGCGCTCATCTG
Source organism: Variovorax sp. TBS-050B (assembly GCF_029893635.1). Classification (NCBI taxonomy): domain Bacteria; kingdom Pseudomonadati; phylum Pseudomonadota; class Betaproteobacteria; order Burkholderiales; family Comamonadaceae; genus Variovorax; species Variovorax sp. TBS-050B. Next base: position 458,038 of record NZ_JARXYR010000002.1, read on the forward strand.
GTTCAGCGCGCGCAGCAGGTGGCGCATCTCGTCCTCGGGGCGGATCGCGAACTTGGCGATCCCGCCCGAGGCGATGGTCTGCGCCACGCGCACGGCCTCGTCCATCGGACGAAAGACGGTGCGGTCCAGGAAGTAGCCGAAACTCGCCCAGGCGAGCGCGCCCAGCACGGCGCCGATCGCCCAGCCCTGCGGGCCGACCAGACCGGCCCAGCCGGCCGCGCCGAGCGCGAGCATCAGCATCGCCGCGAGCGCGGCCGAGCCGAACACCCGCAGCCGCACCGGCAGCCGGCGCAGTCGCGCCAGCACGCTGGTCCAGCCGCGCCTGACCACCTCGCCCTGCTCGATCGCGAGGCCCCTGGCCTGGCCCTCGCGGAACCGGCGGTAGATCTGCTCGGCCTGCTCGACCTCGGCGCGCGAGGGCTTGCTGCGCACCGACATGTAGCCTTCGATCTCGCCCTTGCGGCGCACCGGCGTCACGTTCGCGAGCACCCAGTAGAAGTCGCCGTTCTCGCGCCGGTTCTTGACCAGGCCGGTCCAGGGCAGGCCCTTCTTCAGCGTGTCCCACATGTCGGCAAAGGCCTCGGGCGGCATGTCCGGGTGCCGGATCATGTTGTGCGCCTTGCCGATCAGCTGCGCGACCGAAAAGCCGCTGGCCGTCACGAAGGCCGGGTTGACGTAGGTGATGCGGCCCTTGAGGTCGGTGCGCGACACGAGCGCGGCATCGTCGTCGAGGAGGTACTCGTTGCTGGTGACGGGTAGGTTGAGCCTCATGATCTTTCTTCTGCTTCTGCTTTCTGCTGCTTGTGGTCTGCCTCGGGTCCGCGGATCAGGCGAAGGCCTCCCGGCCCGAGCCGATGGCGCGGACGTCGTCCTGCAGCGCGTGGGTCGCGGCAGGCGCCGCAGGGCGCGCGGCACGCGCGGCGCCCTCGAGCCGGAACACGCTGACCGACTGGACGAGGCTCGCGGCCTGCTCCTGCATCGACTGCGCGGCGGCGGCGGCTTCTTCGACCAGCGCCGCGTTCTGCTGCGTCACCTGGTCCATCTGCGCGATCGCCTGGTTCACCTGCTCGATGCCCGTGCTCTGCTCCTGGCTCGCCGCCGTGATCTCGCCCATGATGTCGGTCACGCGCTTGACGCTGTCCACGATCTCTTCCATCGTGCGGCCCGCCTCCGCCACCTGGCGGCTGCCGGCCTCGACCTTGTCCACCGAGTCGTCGATCAGGCCCTTGATTTCCTTGGCCGCGGCGCCGGAGCGTTGAGCCAGGCTTCTGACTTCCGAGGCGACGACCGCGAAGCCGCGGCCCTGCTCGCCGGCGCGTGCGGCTTCCACTGCGGCATTGAGCGCGAGGATGTTGGTCTGGAACGCGATGCCGTCGATCACGCCGATGATGTCGACGATCTTCTTGGATGAGGCATTGATCGAACCCATGGTGTCGACCACCTGGTTGACCACGCCGCCGCCACGCACCGCCACTTCGGAGGCCGAGAGGGCGAGCTGGTTCGCCTGGCGCGCGTTGTCGGCGTTCTGCTTGACGGTGCTCGTGAGTTCTTCCATCGAGGCGGCCGTCTGTTCGAGCGAGCTCGCCTGCTCTTCGGTGCGCGACGACAGGTCCTGGTTGCCCGCGGCGATCTGGCCCGAGGCGGTCGCGATGGCATCGGTGCCATGGCGCACTTCGCCCACCACCTTGGCCAGGCTGTCGTTCATGTTCTTCAGCGCCTGCATCAGCTGGCCGGTCTCGTCGCGCGAGACGACCTGGATCTGCGAGCCGAGGTCGCCGCTCGCCACCGTCTGCGCGACCTCGACCGCGCGGGCGATCGGCCGCGTCACGCTGCGCGCGATCAGCCAGGCGCAGAGCGCGCCGATCAGCAGCGTGAGCGCCGTGAGCACGATGCGCAGGTTGAAGCTGCGCGCATTCGCCTCGTCGATGGCGAGGCTCATGTCGTCGATCGCCTTGCGCTCCATCGCCAGCAGTTCGAGCACGCGGGTCTCGTAGGCCTTGGCGGCCGGCTGGAACACCTCCTTGAAGACCTTTTCCGATTCCCCGGGCGTGCCGCTGGCCTTGGCCTTCTGCACCGCGTCCTTGGCGCTCTGGTACTTGGCACGCAGCTCGACGATGTTCTTGAAGGTCGACTTCTCGAGGTCGGTCACCAGCAGGGCTTCGACCTTGGCCATGGTTTCGCCGCCCTTCTTCACGCTGTCGGAAATGACGTCGGCGAAGGTGACGGGCAGCGTCTCGTCGGTGGTGCGCGCGATCATCGCGGTGCGGGCGATGGCCGAATAGGTCAGCACGTACCAGTCGGAGATGAGCCGCTCCTTCGCGAGCGGGCTGCGCATCATCTGGCGCGTGGCTTCGGCATTGGCCCGGGCCGTCATCAGTGCATAGGCGGCCGATACCAGGGTGAGAGCGAGCACCAGGCCGAAGCCGATGGCCAGGCGCGTTCCGATGCGTGCGTTGGAAAGGAAGTTCATGATGGGACTGACTCGAAGGAAATGAGGAAGGGGCGGTGTGCGGCGGGAATCTCGCGTGCTCAGGCCGGCGATGCGACGAGGCGCGGCCCGGCGGGCACCGCGCGTGCGGTGAGGGGTTGCGCAGCGACGGCGTGATGGGACGGGCGGTCGTCGTCGAGCTTGAACACGCTCACGGCGCCGACCAGGCTCGCGGCCTGCTCCTGCATCGACTGCGCGGCGGCGGCAGCCTCTTCGACCAGCGCCGCGTTCTGCTGCGTCACCTGGTCCATCTGCGCAATCGCCTGGTTCACCTGCTCGATGCCCGTGCTCTGCTCCTGGCTCGCCGCGGTGATCTCGCCGATGATGTCCGTCACCCGCCGCACGCTGCCCACGATCTCTTCCATCGTCTTGCCGGCCTCGCCGACCAGCGTGCTGCCCATGTCGACCTTGCCGACCGAGTCGTCGATCAGGCCCTTGATCTCCTTGGCTGCCGCGCCCGAGCGCTGCGCCAGGCTTCTGACTTCGGAAGCGACGACCGCGAAGCCGCGGCCCTGTTCACCCGCACGCGCGGCTTCGACCGCCGCATTGAGCGCCAGGATGTTGGTCTGGAACGCGATGCCGTCGATCACGCCGATGATGTCGACGATCTTCTTCGACGAGGCATTGATCGAGGCCATGGTGTCCACCACCTGGCCCACCACGTTGCCGCCCTTGACCGCCACTTCGGAGGCCGAGAGCGCGAGCTGGTTGGCCTGGCGCGCGTTGTCGGCGTTCTGCTTGACGGTGCTCGTGAGCTGCTCCATCGAGGCGGCCGTCTCTTCGAGCGAGCTGGCCTGTTCCTCGGTGCGTGAAGACAGATCCTGGTTGCCTGCGGCGATCTGGCCCGAGGCCGTGGCGATCGCGTCGGTGCCCTGCCGCACGCCGCGGACCACGTGGGCCAGCCCGTCGCGCATCGATTCCACGGCGCGCGTGATGACGCCCATCTCGTCGAGGCGGTCCGAGGCCAGCGCGCGCGAGAGGTCGCCCTGGCCGATCGCCTGCACGTGCGCGCTCAGCACGCTCAGCGGACGCACCGTGCGCCGGATCGACACCACCAGCGCCGCGCCGAGCACCAGCGCCACCACCGCCATGAAGCCGGCGAGCAGGGCCATCTCGCGGTAGAGCTCCGCCATCACTTCCGCCGCCGGGACCTCCGCCACCACCAGCCAGCCAGTGGCCTCGCTGCGGCTCACCGATGCGAAGCGTCGTCCGGGCTGCGCGGGCGCGAGCACCGCGGGTGCATCGTCGAGCCACAGCGCATCCTCGCCCTTGAGGCGGGCGAGCCAGCCGGCCGCATCGCCGCCGGGCATGGCCTCGGCCAGCTTCTTCCCGGCCGCCGTCGGATGGAACACCAGCGCCGCGGCGGCTGCCTCGGCTCCGGGATTGACGATGTAGAGGCCGCCCGTCTCGAGCAGCCTGGCCTGGCCCACCGCTTCGCCGAAGGAGGCCTGCTGCTGCGAGATGTCCAGCCCGATGTAGAGCACGGCGACCACCTGCCCCGCGGCATCGCGCACCGGGTCGTACACCGTGATGTAGGGGCGGCCGAAGAGCGTGACCCGGCCGACGAACCTCTTGCCCGCGCGCAGCACCGGATAGGCGGCGCTCTTGCGGTCGAGCAGCGTGCCGACGGCGCGTTCGCCGTTCTCCTTCTTGACCGAGGTGGTGATGCGGCGGAAGTCCTCGCCCTGCGCCACGAACACCGTGGCGTTGGCGCCGGGGAAGTCGCGCGCGAAGGCATCCACCTCGCCCGTGCTCGCACTGTTGATCGGCGAGCCGTAGCTGCTCACGATGCCCTGCGCGGCGTCTTCCACCGCGAAGGTGGCGGCGAACTGCCTGCGGAAGACGCCGTAGGCGTTCTCCGCCGTGAGCTGCATCGTGCGGTCGAAGATGTCCAGCGAGCGCGCGATGCCCTCGGCCTTGGCATTGGCATAGCGCGCCGTGTCGCGCTGCTGCTTCGCCGACTCCAGCGCGTAGAACGTGGCGAGAAGGAGTGCCGTGACGACGAGGATGGCCAGGACGGCCCTGAGGGTCAGCGTGCGCGCCAGCGAAACGAAGGGGCGCTGCGTTGCGTTCGGATGCGAGGTGGCTGTGTCCATCAGGGTCTCCTGCAAAGGTTCAGAACTCGGTCCAGTCGCCGCTGGCGGCGCCGCCCCGGGCGATGGCCAGCGGCGGGGCGGCGGCGATGGCTTCCTTCTTGCGCGGCTTCACGAGCGGCCGGACCGGCGTTTCGGGCGGCTGCACCGGCTCGAGGTCGACCGCGCGGTCGCCGGCTTCGAGCCTGAACATGCGCACGGCCTCGACCAGGCTCGCGGCCTGCTCCTGCATCGACTGCGCGGCGGCGGCAGCCTCTTCGACCAGCGCCGCGTTCTGCTGCGTCACCTGGTCCATCTGCGCGATCGCCTGGTTCACCTGCTCGATGCCCGTGCTCTGCTCCTGGCTCGCCGCGGTGATCTCGCCGATGATGTCCGTCACCCGCCGCACGCTGCCCACGATCTCTTCCATCGTCTTGCCGGCTTCGCCGACCAGCGTGCTGCCCATGTCGACCTTGCCGACCGAGTCGTCGATCAGGCCCTTGATCTCCTTGGCCGCTGCGCCCGAGCGCTGCGCGAGGCTGCGCACTTCGGAGGCGACGACCGCGAAGCCGCGGCCCTGCTCACCGGCGCGTGCGGCTTCGACCGCCGCATTGAGCGCCAGGATGTTGGTCTGGAACGCGATGCCGTCGATCACGCCGATGATGTCGACGATCTTCTTGGACGAGGCATTGATCGAGGCCATGGTGTCCACCACCTGGCCGACCACGTTGCCGCCCTTGACCGCCACTTCGGAGGCCGAGAGCGCGAGCTGGTTGGCCTGGCGGGCGTTGTCGGCGTTCTGCTTGACGGTGCTCGTGAGCTGCTCCATCGAGGCGGCCGTCTCTTCGAGCGAACTGGCCTGTTCCTCGGTGCGCGAGGAGAGGTCCTGGTTGCCCGCCGCGATCTGGCCCGAGGCAGTGGCGATCGCGTCGCTCGAGCTCTTGATCCGGGTCACGACCTGCGTGAGCTGGTCCTGCATGCGCTTGATCGAGAACAGCAGGCTGCCGCTGCGGGCCGAGCGTGCTTCCACGCTCTGCGTCAGGTCGCCGGCCGCGATGCGGCCGACCACGTCGGCGGCATAGGCGGGTTCGCCGCCGAGCTGCCGCGCCAGCAGCCGCGCCACGACCACGCCCAGGCCCACGCTGATGACAATGCCCGCCACCGCGAGCAACACCATCAGCAGCCGCGAGGTCTGGAAGGTGCCTTCGGCCGCTTCCATGCTGGCGCGCGCCTGCTTGTCGCTGTAGGCGACCATGCTCTGCAGCACCTTCTCGAGCGCGCGCGACTCCTTCAGGAGCGCCTCGCTCTCCTGCGGCACGCTGCCTTCGAACTGCGAGCTGTCGAGCGACTGCTTGCCGATCAGGTCGACGAAGTCGAGCAGGTGCTTCTTGAGCGGCGGCATCAGGCGCTGGTAGGTCTCGACCAGCTCGCGGCCCTCGGGCGTCTCCTGCAGCAGCGGCTGCACCTCGGCCACACTGGCCTCCAGGCCCTTGACCGCGTTCTTCAGTTCATTGAAGCCCTGGTTGCGCTCGCCCTTGGTGCCGGCCGACAGCAGGCCCATCTGGGCACGGCTGGCGTCGAGCAGCTGGATGTTCGCGGCCTGCACGGCCTTGATGGCGCGCAGGTCGGTGTTGTAGAGACCCTCCGTCGAGGCGTTGATGCGCCCCATCTGCACGATGCCGAGGCCGCTGACGGCCGCACCCACGGCAGCCACCACGAGAAAACTGAGGATCAGCCTGACGGCGACGCGAAGCTCCTGAAACCATTTCATTTTGTGGCCCTGTTGAAAGGTGTGCGGGGTTAGAACTCGGTCCAGTCGCCCGAAGCGGAGGCCGTTGCGGCAGCCAGCCTCGGCGGGGCGCTGGGCGCCGGTGCATGGCGGCCGGCGGCGGCACGGGCGGGCGCCTTCAGTGCGGGCGCGGCCTTGCGCGGCGGCAGTGCCGGCGGCACCGGGGCCTGCATCTGCACCAGCGTGCGCGGTGCATCGCTGCCGTCGAGCTTGAACACGCTGACTGCCTGCACCAGGCTCGCAGCCTGCTCCTGCATCGACTGGGCGGCAGCGGCGGCTTCTTCCACCAGCGCCGCGTTCTGCTGCGTCACCTGGTCCATCTGCGCGATCGCCTGGTTCACCTGCTCGATGCCCGTGCTCTGCTCCTGGCTCGCCGCCGTGATCTCGCCCATGATGTCGGTCACGCGCTTGACGCTGTCCACGATCTCTTCCATCGTGCGGCCCGCCTCCGCCACTTGGCGGCTGCCGGCCTCGACCTTGTCCACCGAGTCGTCGATCAAGCCCTTGATTTCCTTGGCTGCGGCGCCCGAGCGCTGGGCCAGGCTGCGCACTTCCGAGGCGACGACCGCGAAGCCGCGGCCCTGTTCACCCGCGCGAGCGGCTTCCACCGCCGCATTCAAGGCCAGGATGTTGGTCTGGAACGCAATGCCGTCGATCACGCCGATGATGTCGACGATCTTCTTGGACGAGGCATTGATCGAGCCCATGGTGTCGACCACCTGGTTGACCACGCCGCCGCCGCGCACGGCCACTTCGGAGGCCGAGAGCGCGAGCTGGTTGGCCTGGCGGGCGTTGTCGGCGTTCTGCTTGACGGTGCCGGTGAGCTCTTCCATCGAGGCGGCCGTCTGTTCGAGCGAGCTCGCCTGTTCCTCGGTGCGCGACGACAGGTCCTGGTTGCCCGCGGCGATCTGGCCCGAGGCCGTGGCGATCGCATCGGTGCCATGGCGCACTTCGCCCACCACCTTGGCCAGGCTGTCGTTCATGCCCTTGAGCGCATGCATGAGCTGGCCGGTCTCGTCGCGCGTCGTCACCTCGATGCGGCTCGTCAGGTCGCCGGCGGCCACCGCCTCGGCGACCGCGACGGCGCGCCGCAGCGGATGGGTGATGCTGCGCACCAGCAGCCACGCGAGCGCCAGGCCCAGGCCGAGCGAGAGCACGCTGCAGACGATCAGCATCGTGCTGGTGGCGGCGCGCATCTCCTTGCCGCGTTCGGCGGCGGCGTCGAGCTGCTTGCGCTCGGCGTCCACCATCTGCTGCACGCCCGCGAGGTAGCTGCGCGAGGTGGGTTCGAAGCGCTCGTTGAAGATCTTCTCGGCACCCTCCATGTCGCCCGCGAGCTTGGCCTTGCTGACCTCCTCGCGCGCCGCGAGGTAGGCCTTGCGCAGCTCACCGACCTTGTCGAAGACCTGCTTCTTCTCGGGCGTGTCCATCTGGTCCTCGATGAACTTCTGCAGCTCGTTGGTTTCCTTGATGGCGGCGGCCGTGTACGGCGCGAAGTAGGCGATCAGGTTCGAATCGCTGCTCTTCGCGATGGCCGCTGCGCGCTGCACGCCCGCGGTGGTGTGGCGCAGCCAGTCGGCACCGGCACGCTCGGTCTTGATGTTCTTCTCCACCATCGCGTTGATCTCGTCGCCCAGCTGTCGCAGCTTGAGCACGGCGAGCACGCTGCTCGTCAGAGACAGGGCGAGGATGGCGCCGATCACGACGGCCAACCGCTTCCCGATGGATATTTGACTCAGAAACATTCATGACTCCAGAAGATCGGACAAGGCAGGCGCGCACCGCGCGCACCTGCTGCTGAAAACTCGGCAGCGCCGGCACGCATCGAAGCGACCGGCGCATGGCGTTGGAAGAACCGGGGGCTAGAACACCTCCCCGTCGCCGTTGGCGGTGGTCAGTGCGGGCACGGCCTTCGGCGCCCTGCGCGGCAACGCGGGGCTGAATGCCTGCGGCGGTGCGGGAATCGTCACCAGCCGGTCGGCGCCGTCCTTGAGGCGGAACACGCTCACCGCGTCGACCAGGCTGGACGCCTGCTCGCGCATCGACTGCGCGGCGGCGGCAGCCTCTTCGACCAGCGCCGCGTTCTGCTGCGTCACCTGGTCCATCTGCGCGATCGCCTGGTTCACCTGCTCGATCCCGCTGCTCTGCTCCTGGCTGGCTGCGGTGATCTCGCCGATGATGTCCGTCACCCGCCGCACGCTGCCCACGATCTCTTCCATCGTCTTGCCGGCCTCGCCGACCAGCGTGCTGCCCATGTCGACCTTGCCGACGGAGTCGTCGATCAGGCCCTTGATCTCCTTGGCCGCTGCGCCCGAGCGCTGCGCGAGGCTGCGCACTTCGGAAGCCACGACCGCGAAGCCGCGGCCCTGCTCACCGGCGCGTGCGGCTTCCACGGCCGCATTCAAGGCCAGGATGTTGGTCTGGAACGCGATGCCGTCGATCACGCCGATGATGTCGACGATCTTCTTGGACGAGGCATTGATCGAGGCCATGGTGTCCACCACCTGGCCGACCACGTTGCCGCCCTTGACCGCCACTTCGGAGGCCGAGAGTGCGAGCTGGTTAGCCTGGCGCGCGTTGTCGGCGTTCTGCTTGACGGTGCTCGTGAGCTGCTCCATCGAGGCGGCCGTCTCTTCGAGCGAGCTGGCCTGTTCCTCGGTGCGCGAGGAGAGGTCCTGGTTGCCCGCGGCGATCTGGCCCGAGGCCGTGGCGATCGCGTCGGTGCCGTGGCGCACGCCGCCCACCACGTTGGCGAGCGCATCGTTCATGCTGCGCAGCGCCTGCATGAGCTGGCCGGTCTCGTCGCGGCTCTGCACTTCGATGCGGCGCGTCAGGTCGCCCGCGGCCACCGATTGCGCCACTTCCACCGCCTGCGACAGCGGCCGCGCCACGATGCGCGCGATGCACAGCGCAAGCACGAAGCCCAGGCCGATGCTGCCGAGCAGCAGGCCCACGATCCAGAGCCTGGCGCGCGCATAGAGCGCATCGCCGTTGTCACTGGCCTGCTGGGCGCCCTGCACGTTGAGTTCGACCAGGCGATCGATCTTCTCGTTGATCTCCCGGTTCAGCCGCGACGCATCGCCGCGGATCAGCGCGACGGCCTCCTTCCTTCTGCCCGGCGCGCGACAGCGCAACCACCTTCTCGTGCTCCTGCGCGTAGAGGCCGAGCGCCTTCACGTATTCCGGGAAGGTCTTCTTCTCTTCCGGCTCGGACATGAGCTTCTCGTACTGGGAGTCGGTCTTGTCGAGCTCGCTCCAGAGGCCCGCCATCGACTTCTCGTAGCGCGCCATGTCCTCGGGCGTGGCCGAGAGCAGGTGCTGCATCTCCTCGGAACGGTAGCGGGCGATCAGCCCGCGCATCTCGAGCAGCGACCGGGCCGAGGGCATCCAGTTGGTCGCGATGTCGGTGGACATCTGGTTGACCTTGGCGAGCTGCACCACCGACACGATACCGAGCACCGCCGTGAGCGCCAGCACGGCCACGAAGGACACGAGCAGCTTGGTCGCGATTCTCAGGTTGTAGAACGCTTGCATGGGCTTCTTTTCTTCTCTCTCTGTCCGGCGCGCCGCTCAGGCGGCGGCCTTCTCGACCAGGCCCATTTCTTCGCTCGACATCAGGCGGTCGATGTCCACCAGGATCAGCATCCGCTCGTCCAGCGTGCCCAGCCCGATCAGGTAGTCGGTGTCCAGCACCGAGCCCATCTCCGGCGCGGGCTTGATCTGCTCCGCCGACAGCGTGATCACGTCCGACACGCTGTCCACCACCATGCCCACCACACGCCCGCCGATGTTCAGCACGATCACCACCGTGAACTGGTCGTAGCTCGGCGTGCCCAGCTTGAACTTGATGCGCATGTCGATGATCGGAACGATGATCCCGCGCAGGTTCACCACCCCCTTGATGTAGTCCGGCGCGTTCGCGATCCGCGTCACCGCGTCGTAGCCGCGCAGCTCCTGCACCTTCTGGATGTCGATGCCGTATTCCTCCTGGCCGAGCGTGAAGGAAAGGAATTCCAGCGGCCGGCCGGAGCGGGTCTGGGCGCCGCGGCTGTCCGCGGCGGGTTTGGATGTGTTTGCGCTCATCGGGAAAATCCGTGATTTCGGGGGTTAGAACTCTGTCCAGTCGCCGCTGCCCGTGCCGGCCATGGCCAGCTTCGGGGCTGCGGAGGCTTCCTTGTGCTTCTTGGGGAGGGCCGCCGCGGGGCGATGCGGCCCGGCCGCGACCTGGTGTGCCGTGCTCTTGCGGGGCGCGGCGACGGCGGGCCGCGCATGCGCGCTCGCCATGCCCGCGCCGGCTTCGATGCGGAACACGCCGACGCAGGACTGAAGGCTCGCGGCCTGTTCCTGCATCGACTGCGCGGCAGCCGCGGCTTCTTCCACCAGCGCCGCGTTCTGCTGCGTCACCTGGTCCATCTGCGCGATCGCCTGGTTCACCTGCTCGATGCCCGTGCTCTGCTCCTGGCTCGCCGCCGTGATCTCGCCCATGATGTCGGTCACGCGCTTGACGCTGTCCACGATCTCTTCCATCGTGCGGCCCGCCTCCGCCACCTGGCGGCTGCCGGCCTCGACCTTGTCCACCGAGTCGTCGATCAGGCCCTTGATCTCCTTGGCCGCGGCGCCGGAGCGTTGAGCCAAGCTTCTGACTTCCGAGGCGACGACCGCGAAGCCGCGGCCCTGTTCACCGGCACGTGCGGCTTCCACTGCGGCATTGAGCGCCAGGATGTTGGTCTGGAACGCGATGCCGTCGATCACGCCGATGATGTCGACGATCTTCTTGGACGACGCATTGATCGAGCCCATGGTGTCGACCACCTGGTTGACCACGCCGCCGCCGCGCACCGCCACTTCGGAGGCCGAGAGCGCGAGCTGGTTGGCCTGGCGGGCGTTGTCGGCGTTCTGCTTGACGGTGCCGGTGAGCTCTTCCATCGAGGCTGCGGTCTGTTCGAGCGAGCTCGCCTGTTCCTCGGTGCGCGAAGACAGATCCTGGTTGCCCGCGGCGATCTGGCCCGAGGCGGTCGCGATGGCGTTGGTGCCCAGCCGCACTTCGCCCACCACCTTGGCCAGGCTGTCGCGCATGCTGCGGATCGCATGCAGAAGGCTTTCCTGGTCGCCACGCTTCAGGTCGATCTGCATCGCGAGGTCGCCCTCGGCGATGCGGCGCGCGATGTAGGCCGTGGCCGCGGGTTCGCCGCCGAGCTGCTTGAGCAGGCCGCGCGAGATCGCCCAGCCGATGGCGAAGAGCACCGCGGCGAGCACCAGCGCGCTGATCGACAGGCTGGTGGCGCGGCCCATGATGGTGGTCTGCACCGTGTCCACGTAGACGCCCGAGCCGACGATCCAGCCCCAGGGCGCGAAGCCCTTCACGTACGAGACCTTGGGCACGGGCTTGTCGCTGCCGGGCTTGGCCCAGAGGTAGGCCACGTAGCCCGCGCCCTGCGCCTTGACGATGTCCACGAAGGCGACGAACAGCGGCTTGCCGGTGGCGTCCTTGTTGGACGAGAGGTCCTTGCCTTCGAGCGCCGGGCTGATCGGGTGCATCAGCATGCGCGGCTGCATGTCGTTGATCCAGAAATACTCGCTGCCGCTGTAGCGCAGCGCCCGGATCGCCTGCATCGCCTGTTCCTTGGCCTGCGGCTCGGTGAGCGTGCCCTTGGTCTGCAGCGCGTGGTAGTGCGCGAGCAGGCCGTGCGCGCTTTCGACCACCTGGCGGACGCCGGCCTGGCGCTCCTCCAGGATGAGCCTGCGTTCGGAAACCAGGAAAAGCGCGGTCAGCGCGGCCACGCCGAGGATGGCGCTGGCCGTGAGCAGGCCGAGCTTCTTCCCGACGCTCAGGGAGCGGAAATTCAGGTGTTTGAACATGGTGTCTCGTCCGGGGGGTGGATGTCTTTCTGCGGTGCTGTCGATGGGTTTATCGGCAGCGCCGCGCAAGACTTGAGACCTTCAGCTCAAAATTCCGTCCAATCGCCGTTCGCGGCGCTGGCGGCGGTCAGCCGCGGGGTCGCGGCGGGCTCGCCGCTGCCGGCCGACAGCGACCGCGCCGCCCTGGGAACGGCCGCAAGCCGCCGCGGCGTCCCCGTGGCCGCCGGGATGGTTGCGGCGGCTGGCGTGGGGGCGTGGGCCTTGGCCTCGGGTTCGAGCCTGAAAACGCTCACGGCGCCGACCAGGCTCGCGGCCTGCTCCTGCATCGACTGCGCGGCGGCGGCAGCCTCTTCGACCAGCGCCGCGTTCTGCTGCGTCACCTGGTCCATCTGCGCGATCGCCTGGTTCACCTGCTCGATGCCCGTGCTCTGCTCCTGGCTCGCCGCGGTGATCTCGCCGATGATGTCCGTCACCCGCCGCACGCTGCCCACGATCTCTTCCATCGTCTTGCCGGCCTCGCCGACCAGCGTGCTGCCCATGTCGACCTTGCCGACCGAGTCGTCGATCAGGCCCTTGATCTCCTTGGCCGCGGCGCCCGAACGCTGTGCGAGGCTGCGCACTTCCGAGGCGACGACCGCGAAGCCGCGGCCCTGTTCACCCGCACGTGCGGCTTCTACCGCCGCATTGAGCGCGAGGATGTTGGTCTGGAACGCAATGCCGTCGATCACGCCGATGATGTCGACGATCTTCTTGGACGAGGCATTGATCGAGGCCATGGTGTCCACCACCTGGCCGACCACGTTGCCGCCCTTGACCGCCACTTCGGAGGCCGAGAGCGCGAGCTGGTTGGCCTGGCGTGCGTTGTCGGCGTTCTGCTTGACGGTGCTCGTGAGCTGCTCCATCGAGGCGGCCGTCTCTTCGAGCGAGCTGGCCTGTTCCTCGGTGCGCGAAGACAGGTCCTGGTTGCCTGCGGCGATCTGGCCCGAGGCGGTGGCGATCGCGTCGGTGCCGTGGCGCACGCCGCTGACCACCGTGGCAAGGCTGGTGTTCATGTTCTTGAGCGCCTGCATCAGCTGCCCGGTCTCGTCGCGCGACGACGCTTCGATGCGGCTCGTGAGGTCGCCGTCGGCCACGGTCCGGGCCACGCGCACGGCTTCGGTCAGCGGCCGCGTGATGCTGCGGGTCAGCAGCCATGCGAGCACCGCACCGAGCGCGAGCGCGACCACGCCGAGCACGATCACGTTCATGCGGCCCGCGCGGTTGAGTGCATGCACGGCATCGGCCGCCTTGTCGATCTGCTCGGCCTGGTGGGTGAGCATGGCACGGATGCTGGCGTCGTACACGTCGAGCATCGGCACCAGCTTCTCGTTGGTGAGGCGCGCCGCCTCGTCCTGCTTGCCGTCGGCCTTGAGCTTGAGGATGGCGTTGCGCAGGCCCACGTACTGCGTGCGCTTGCCCTTGATGTCCTCGCTGATCGCCCGCTCCTCGGGCGAATCGAGCAGCGCCTCGAGCCGGGTCTGCGTCTCGGAGATGGCGGCGCTGGTCTTCGTCATGTGCTTCTGCAGGTACTCCTGCACTTCCGCATCGTTGCTCTTGACCAGTGCGAAGGTGCGCACGCTGTTGTTGCTGGTGTTCAGCAGCCAGTTGGCGGCCAGGCGCTCCTTCACGAGCGAGCGCTGCACCATTTCCTGCACCGCGTCGCCGACGCCCTGCAGGCGGAACACACCGATGCCGGCGATGCACGCCATGAGTGCAAGCACCAGCGCGAACCCGATGCCGAGACGCGTGCCGATTTTCAGGTTCTTCATTTGGATGTCTCCGTGGGGGATAGGGGGTCAGGCCGCGATCTTCTCGACCAGGCCCATTTCTTCGCTCGACATCAGGCGGTCGATGTCCACCAGGATCAGCATCCGCTCGTCCAGCGTGCCCAGCCCGATCAGGTAGTCGGTGTCCAGCACCGAGCCCATCTCCGGCGCGGGCTTGATCTGCTCCGCCGACAGCGTGATCACGTCCGACACGCTGTCCACCACCATGCCCACCACACGCCCGCCGATGTTCAGCACGATCACCACCGTGAACTGGTCGTAGCTCGGCGTGCCCAGCTTGAACTTGATGCGCATGTCGATGATCGGAACGATGATCCCGCGCAGGTTCACCACCCCCTTGATGTAGTCCGGCGCGTTCGCGATCCGCGTCACCGCGTCGTAGCCGCGCAGCTCCTGCACCTTCTGGATGTCGATGCCGTATTCCTCCTGGCCGAGCGTGAAGGTCACGACCTCGAGGCGGCTGGGCGCGCTGGACGCCGTGGCGCCGCGGTGGAGAGTGGAGGTGGGGGTGTCTGCCATGGCTGCTATTCCTTCAACTGAACTTCTGCATGATGCGAACGAGCTTCTGCCCGTACTGCGGATCGGTCGCGTAGCCGGCCTTCTGCAGGCCGTGCGCCGCCTCGGCCGGGGTGTCGGCGGCGAGCACGCCGGCGTAGCGCGGATTGCGCGTGATGAAGCGCGCGTAGTCGGTGAAGGCCTCGTCGTACGAGGCATAGGCGCGGAACTTCGCGCGCACGCGCTGCGGCTCGCCGTCGACGTACTCGGTGGTGGTGGTCTCCACCACCGGGCCCTTCCAGCTGCGGTCGGCCTTGATGCCGAACAGGTTGAAGCTCTGCGTGCCGTCGTCGGCGCGGATCTCGCGCTTGCCCCAGCCCGATTCGAGCGCGGCCTGCGCCAGGATCAGCGGCGCGGGCACGCCGCTCGCGGCGCTCGCCACCTGCGCGGCGCTGCCCATGCGCTGCACGAAGCCGTCGACGTTGCCCTGCAGCGAGGCCATCGCCGCGGGCGAGGGACGCTCGCTGTTGCGCTGGTAGATGGCCAGGTCCACCGGGCCGGCGGCGCCGGTGCGCGAGGGCGGCGCCGAGCCGAGCGGAATGCCCGACTGCGGCGCGAAGGGCATCTCGGTGCGGCGCGCAGCCGCCATGTCGCCGCGCGGCGTGAACGGCATGCCGCCCTCGCGCGACGGGAAAGGCAGGCCTTCGAGGCCGGTGTCCGCGCCGGGTTCGGCCGATCCCGCGCCGCGGCTCAGCTGCGCGAGCATCGCCTCGGCCAGGCCCACGCCGCGGCCCGAGAGGTTCTGCGCGAGCTGCTGGTCGAACATCGAGAGGTAGATCTTCTCGTCGCGGCTTTCGAGCAGGCCGCTCGAGGGCGTGGCCTCGCGCATGCTCTTGAGCACCATGTTCATGAACAGCGCCTCGAACTGCCGCGAGACCTGCTTCAGGCCCTCTTCGGGCGCATTGCGCACGGTGTTGCGCAGCGCATCGACGCCCTGCACGTCCAGCGCCAGGCGCTGGTCGAGCGCGGGGCTCCTGCTTTCGGTGATCGCCATGCCGCCGCCGCTCAGATGATCTCGAGTTCCGCGCGCAGCGCGCCGGCGGACTTCATGGCCTGGAGGATGGAGACCAGGTCCTGCGGATTGGCGCCGAGGCTGTTCAGGCCCTTGATCACGTCGGCCAGCGAAGCGCCGCCGCGCACCATCTGCAGCGCGCCGCCGCCCTGGTTGACCGAGATCTGCGAGGTCTGCGCCACCACGGTCTGGCCGCCGGCGAGCGCATTGGGCTGGCTGATCACCGGCTCGGTGTTGATGACCACCGACAGGTTGCCGTGCGCCACCGCGCAGTCGTTCACCCGCACCGCCTGGTTCATGACCACGGAGCCGGTGCGCGCATTGACGACCACGCGGGCCACGGCCTGCGTGGGCGTGACCTCGAGGCCTTCGAGCCGCGCGAGGAAGCCCACGCGCTCCTGCGCCGCGGGTGCCTGCACCTGGATCACGCGCGCATCGAGCGCCTGCGCGGTGCCGGGGCCGAACTGCCGGTTGATCGCCTCGACCGCGCGCTGCACGGTGCCGAAGTCGGAGCGGTTGAGTTCGAGCGTGAAGGTGTTCTCGCCGCCCACCTGCGCCTCGACGCCGCGCTCGACGAGCGCGCCGCCGGGAATGCGGCCGGCGCTGAGCTGGTTGACCTGCACCTTGCTGCCGTTGGCCGACGCGCCCGCGCCGCCGATCACCATGTTGCCCTGCGCGATCGCGTAGACCTGCCCGTCGGCGCCCTTGAGCGGCGTCATCAGCAGCGTGCCGCCGCGCAGGCTCTTGGCATTGCCCATCGAGGACACGGTCACGTCGATGTTCTGGCCCGGCCGCGCGAACGAAGGCAGCGTGGCCGTCACCATCACCGCCGCCACGTTCTTGAGCTGCATGTTCACGCCCTGCGGGATCGTGATGCCGAGCTGCTGCAGCATGTTGTTCAGGCTCTGCGTGGTGAACGGCGTCTGCATGGTCTGGTCGCCGGTGCCGTCGAGGCCGACCATCAGGCCGTAGCCGATCAGCGGGTTGTCGCGCACGCCCTGCACGCTGGCGAGCTCCTTGAGCCGTTCGGCATGGGCGGGCATGCTGCAGGCGGCCGCGCAGAGCGCCGCCAGGCCGATGAGGGAACGCAGTTTGCGGATGGTTTGCATGGTCGTATCTGCTTCTGCCGGCGCTTTGCGCCGTCAGAAGGGCATGACGTTGAGGAAGAAGCGCTGCAGCCAGCCCATGTGCTGGGCCTCGTCGATGTAGCCCTTGGCCGTGTATTCGATGCGTGCGTCGGCGACCAGCGTCGACGGCACGGTGTTGTTGCCCGAGACGGTGCGCGGGTTGACCACGCCCGAGAAGCGGATGTACTCGGTGCCCTGGTTGATGCCCATCTGCTTCTCGCCGCTCACGAGCAGGTTGCCGTTGCGCATCACGTCGACGACGGTGACCGTGATCACGCCGTTGAAGGTGTTGTTGGCGTTCGCGCCGCCCTTGGCGGCGAGCGTGTTGCCGCCCGAGAGCTTGGCGTCCTGCCCGTCGAGCAGCGAGCCGATCAGCTTCGGGATGCCGCCGGCGAAGTCGGCGACCAGGCTGCCGGTGCGGCTGGCCGATGCGCCCGAGTTCTTGCTCGCGTTGACCTTCTCGCTGATGACGATGGTCAGGATGTCGCCCACGTTGCGCGGCCGGCGGTCCTCGAACAGCGCCGCGCCGCCGGGCCCGGCCTGGAAGATCGCGCCGTTCGCAGGCCGCGGCGCCGCGGCCATCATGCTGTCGGCGCGCGCCGTCATCGGCTGGTGCACCAGCGGCTCGCGCGGGATCTGCGCGCAGCCCGTGGCAACCGATGCCGCCAGCAGCAACCAGAGCCGGAGCGATCTCATAACTGCGCCAGCCGCTGAAGCATCTGGTCGGACGCCTGCACCGCCTTGCTGTTGATCTCGTAGGCGCGCTGCGTGGCGATCATGTTGACCAGCTCCTCGACCACGTTGACGTTCGAGGCCTCGACGTAGCCCTGGCTCAGCAGGCCCGCGCCGTCGACGCCGGGGTTCACCTGGTTCGGCGCACCGGAAGCGTCGGTCTCGGCGTAGAGGTTCTCGCCCTTGCTCTGCAGGCCGGCCGGATTCAGGAAGGTCGCGAGCTGCAGCTGGCCGACCTGCACGGTGTTGGTCTGCCCGGCCTGGGTGATCGAGACGATGCCGTCGCGGCCCACGGTCAGGCTGGTGGTGTTGGCCGGCAGCGTGATCGCGGGTTGCACCGGGAAGCCGCTCGCGGTCACGAGCTGGCCGTCGCGGTCGGTCTGGAAAGAGCCGTCGCGCGTGTAGGCGGTGCTGCCGTCGGGCATCAGCACCTGGAAGAAGCCGCCGCCGTTGATCGCGACGTCGGTGGGCTTGTCCGTCTTCGTCAGGTTGCCCTGCGAATGGATGCGCTCGGTCGCGACCACGTGCACGCCGGTGCCGACCTGCAGGCCCGAGGGCAGCCGGGTCTGGTCCGAGGTCTGGCCGCCGACCTGGCGCAGGTTCTGGTACATCAGGTCCTCGAACACGGCGCGGCTTCGCTTGAAGCCCGTGGTGCCGACGTTGGCGAGGTTGTTCGACACCACGTCGAGTTGGGTCTGCTGTGCGTCCAGACCGGTCTTCGCGATGTAGAGCGAGCGCATCATGATGGGATTTCCTTGGGGAGTCGTTAAGGGGCGCCGGCTCAGCCGTAGGCGAGCAGCTTGTTGGCGGATTGCGCGTTGTCGTCCGCGGTGCGCATGGCCTTCATCTGCATCTCGAAGCTGCGCGCGTTGGCGATCATGGCCACCATGGCCTCGACGCCGTTGACGTTGCTGCCTTCGACCGCACCGGTGGTCACGGTCACGGCTTCGTCGGTTTCGGCGGGCGGCAGGCCGGGCCGCATGCGGAACAGGCCGTCGTCGCCGCGCACCAGGTCGGTGACGGGCGGATTGACGAGCTTGAGGCGGCCGACCTCGGCCACGCCGATGGCCGGATCGCCCGCGCCGCGCGCGGTGACCAGGCCGTTGGAAGCGATGGTGACGGCCGCGCCGGGCGGCACCGCGAGCGGCCCCGCATCGCCGGCCACCGGCAGCGAGCCCATCGTGGTGAGCTGGCCTTCGGCGTTGACCTGCAGGTTGCCGACGCGGGTGTAGGCCTCGCCGCCATCGGGCGTCTGCACCACCAGCCAGCCCTCGCCGTGCACCGCGACGTCGAGCGCGCGGCCGGTTTCGGTGAGCGGACCGTGGCTGAAGTCGGCGCCCGGCGTGGCAGCCACCACGTAGGCGCGCGTGGGCGCCTCGGCGCCCGTGACGGGCACCGCGCGGAAGCTGTTGATCTGCGCCCGGAAGCCCGGCGTGGACGCGTTCGCCATGTTGTTGGCGACCGAGGCCTGCTGCTCCATGGCCTGCTTGGCGCCGCTCATGGCGACGTAGAGCATGCGGTCCATGGGCGGCTCAGCGGATGTTGATCAGCGTCTGGACGACCTGATCCTGCGTCTTCACGGTCTGCGCGTTGGCCTGGTAGCTGCGCTGCGCGACGATGAGGTTGACGAGTTCGGAGGTCAGGTCGACGTTCGAGGCCTCGAGCGCGCCCGAGGCGAGCGAACCCAGCTTGGTGCCGGCGCCCGGCGTGCCGGTGAGCGGCTGGCCCGAGGCCAGCGTTTCGGCCCAGACGTTGTCGCCCTTGGGCTCCAGGCCGTTGGGGTTGGCGAACGAGGTCAGCACCACCTGGCCCATCAGCGTGGTCTGTTCGTTGGAGAACTTGCCGGTGATGGTGCCGTCGGGATTGATCGAGAACGAGGTCAGCGTACCCGAGGTGTAGCCGTCCTGCTTGAGCGTGTTGATCTCGTTCGCGTTGCCGAACTGCGTGGTACCCGACAGGTCCACGGTCGCATTGAGCGCCACCGAGCCGTTGCCGAAGTTCATCGTCGGCAAGGTGATCGAGCCGCTCGCGGGGGTGAGCAGGTTGCCGTTGCCGTCGAAGGTCATCGAGGAGATCGGCGCGCCGCCGTTGAGCGCGGTGCCGTCGGCGGCGCCGTACACGTCCCAGGCATTGGTGCCGGTCTTCACGAAGAAGACGCCGAGCTCATGCGGGCTGCCGAGCGAATCGAAGATCGGCCCCAGTGCGTTCGAATAGTTGAAGGTGTCCGAATCGGTCGGAGAGAACGGCGTCTTCGTGGGCACCGTGCCGCGCATGTCCAGGTTGAAGCGCGCCTCGATGGCGGTGGTGGCCTTGGGGTTCATGGCGGTGGTCTGGACCTGCAGCGGCGCCGGCGTACCGCCGTCGAGGCCGCCGGTGGCCGACACGCCATAGCCGGTCAGGCGCAGGCCGCCGGCATTGACGATGTAGCCGTCCTTGTCGCGCGTGAACTGGCCATTGCGCGAATACATCACCTCGCCGCTCGGGCTGCTGAGGCGGAAGAAGCCGTCGCCGTTCAGGATCGCGATGTCGAGCGGCCGGCTGCTGGTCTGCACCGAGCCCTGCGTGAAGTTCTGCGTGATGCCCGAGACCGCCACGCCCAGGCCGACGCGCGAACCCGCGTAGACGTCCTGGAAGGTGACCGCGCCGGACTTGAAGCCGACGGTGCCGGAGTTGGCGATGTTGTTGCCGATGACGTCCAGGTTGGCGGCTGCCGCCGACAGGCCGCTGATGCCTTGGGAAAAGCCCATGATCGAGTCCTTGTTTCAGTGCGATGAGGAAGAAAGGGAAGCGGCCCGCGGCGCGAAGGCCGCCGCTGCCGGCGAGGAAGATGCGGAAGCGCTCAGAGGAACATGCGCACGTCGGCGAGCGTGATGCTCTGGCCCGTCACCAGTTCGAGCGTGACGCCGTTGGCGCCCTGCTTGACGGCGGCCACCTGCGAGAAGGTCAGCGCGGTGGCCTCCACCTTGGTGCCGTTGTTGCTGGCCGAGACGGAGAAGGTGTAGTTGCCGGCCGGGGCGACGCTGCCGTCGTCGGCCTTGCCGTCCCAGGTGACCGGATTGACGCCCTCGGTCATCGAACCGAGCGACATGGTGCGCACGGTGCGGCCGGCGCTGTCGACGATCTTGACCTCGACGTCGCCGGCGGTGTCGGGCAGCTGCACCGCGAAGGGCACGGGTGCGGGCTCCTCGCCGTCCTTCGGCGTGCTGGTGCCGATGGTGTTGCCGGGCGACAGCACGTTGTAGCCGATCAGCGAAGCCGCCTGCAGCACCTGGTTGGTGCCGGTCTGGTTGACCAGTCCGCTGAGCGTGGCGTTGAGCTTCTCGATGCCGCTCACGGTGCTCATCTGCGCGAGCTGCGAGGTGAGCTCGGCGTTCTCCATCGGGTTGAGCGGATCCTGGTTGTTGAGCTGGGTCACGAGCAGCTTCAGGAAGCGCTGCTCGCTGTCGGCCGAGGTGACGTCCTTGCCGTTCGATGCGGCGCTGGCGGCGTTGAGGCCCGTGATGGAAGAGGTGTCGGAGATGGCCATGTTCTGGTCGTGCGGGTGCGTTGGGATTACTGGCCGATGCTCAGCGTCTTGACCATCAGCGTCTTGGCGGTGTTGAGCACCTCCACGTTGGCCTGGTAGCTGCGCGAGGCGGAGATCATGTTGGTCATCTCCTCGACCACGTTGACGTTGGGCATGGACACGTAGCCCTTGGCGTCGGCGTGCGGGTTCTTGGGGTCGTAGACCATCTTGAGCGGCGAGCCGTCCTCGACCACGCCGGCGACCTTCACGCCGCCGATGTCCTGCTGGCCCGAAGCGGCCACCTCGAACACGACCTGCTTGGCGCGGTACGGCTTGCCGTCGGGTCCGGCCACGCTCTCGGCGTTGGCCAGGTTGCTCGCGGTCACGTTCATGCGCTGCGACTGCGCGGCCATGGCGGAGCCCGCCACGCTGAAGATGTTCATGGATGCGGTGGGTTGGGGCATGCGTGCTCCTGGGGCGGTTACTGCGCCGCTGCGAGCAGCGACTTGATCTTGGCGCTGACCACCGTGAGGTTGGCTTCGTAGCGCAGCGCGTTGTCGGCGAAGTTGATGCGCTCGGCATCCATCTCGACCGTGTTGCCGTCGATGCTCGACTGGCTGGGCACGCGGTAGAGCAGGTCGCCGTCCGGGATGGCCGACGAGCTCGTGGCCTGCATGTGGCGGGCCGAGGTGGTGGTCATGGGCAGCGATCCCGCCGCCGCGCGGCCCTGCGACATCGCCTGGGTCAGTCGGCCGGCGAAATCGAAGTCGCGCGCCTTGTAGTTGGGCGTGTCGGCGTGGGCGATGTTGGCGGCCAGCACCTCCTGGCGCTGCGTCCGGAGGTTGAGTGCTTCGCGGTTGAACCGAAGCGCCGCATCCAGCTTGTCGATCATGTGTTTCCATCCGTTGGAGGCATCGCGGCCCGTGAGGGCGTGGCGACAGATGGAAAGCGAGTCTATGCACGAGCCGCTTCGGCAATGGGCCGAACAAAGGGGCATTTGGCGTGCACTTCGAATCTTCGGATCGCGGGCGCCTTCCTAGAATTGCGGGCACCGATGATGGAAAAGAACCACTCCAGACTGCGTTCCCCGAAGCGCCTGCTGCCCGTGCTGGCCATGGCGCTGTGCGCGGCGGCCGCGTCGCCCATCGCGGCCGCACCGCTCGCGGGCGAGGCGCGCGTGGCGATCGACCGGTTCCTCCAGGCGCAGACCGCGGGCCTGCCGGGCACGGTCCGGATCCGCGTCGATGCACCCGCCTCGGGCGCGCTGCCGCCCTGCGATGCGGTCGAGCCGTTCCTGCCGCGCGGCGCGGCGCCCTGGGGCCGCGTCTCGGTCGGCCTGCGCTGCCATTCCGAAGACAGGCCGTGGACGCGCTTCGTGCTCGCGCACGTGGCGGTGACGGGCAGCTATGTCGTGGCCACGCGCAACATCGATGCGGGGCAGGCCTTCGGGGCGGGCGACTTCGCGGTCCGCAGCGGCGACCTCACCGCCCTGCCGCGCTCGGTGCTGACCGATGCGGCCGAACTCCAGGGCGTGGTGGCGGCCAACCGCATCACGGCCGGCGTGCCGCTGCGTCGCGAGCTGGTGCGCGGCGTGACGGTGATCCAGCAGGGCCAGACGGTCAAGGTCGTGGCCGAGGGCCCCGGTTTTGCGGTCAGCACCGAGGCGCGGGCGCTGACCAGCGCGGCCGTGGGCGCCACCGCCCGCGCCAAGACGCTGGACGGGCGCGTCGTGAGCGGCGTGGCCGACGAGGAGGGCCAGCTGCGGCTGCCGCAATAGCGGTATTCGCGGCGCGGGGCTAAAGTTTCGGGCCGGACTGCCGATACACAAGGCAGCCCTTTGAGGAATCATCTTGAAAATCGATCCATCCACCCCTTCGGCCATACCGCTCCCCCGCACGAGCAAGGGCGCGTCCCCGTCGCCAGCCGGCGGCGCCGATGCCGTCCACGGCGGCAAGGACGTCGTGCAGCTCAGCTCGGGGCAGGTTCATTCGCTGCCCGACGCGCCCAACGCCGATTTCGATGCCGCACGGGTGGCTGCGATCCGCGAGGACATCCGCGCCGGCCGCTACGAAGTCCACCCCGAGCGCATCGCCCGCGGCCTGCTGGCCAGCGTGCGCGAGCTGCTCGACGACAACGGAAAGCTGTAGTCCACCATGCTGGTTCACCTGTTGGCCGAAAAGCGCTGCGTCGAGGAATTCCTCTCGGTGCTCGCGCAGGAAGCGCATGCCATGAAGAACGGGCTGTTCGCGGAACTGCCCTCGATCACCGAGCAGAAGGCCGGCCTGCTCGACCGCATGGCCGCGCTCGACCAGGCGCGCGAAGCGGCCCAGGTGGCACGTGGTTTCGAACCGGGCCGCGCGGGCGGCGATGCGGCGGCGGCCGCCGACGGCGACGCCTCGCTGGCGGCCTGGAACGAGCTGCTCGACCTCGCGCAGCAGGCCCGCGCCGGCAACCGGCAGAACGGCGCCATGGTCTACGGCCAGATCGAATTCACCCAGAACGCGCTGAACTACCTGCAGGCCACCAGCGCCCAGCCCTTCTACGGCCCGGACGGCATCCGCCGCGCCGGCAGCGGCACGGGCACACGGATCGCCGTCGGCTGAGCGCGGCGGCCGGCCGCCGCGTCAGCCCTTGCTCGAGCCGTCCTTCGGCGTTTCGAGCAGTTCCGAGAAGAAGGAAGGGCCGACCTCGTCGTCCTGCGGCGCCGGCGCGGGCGGCTCGCTCGACGGCAGCTCCTGGAAATCCGACGACGCGAAATGCGGCGGCACGTAGACACCGTGCTCGTCGCGCCGCACCAGGCCGCGGCGCTCGAGGTCCCGCATGGTCTTGTTGACCTGCATCCGCGACAGCCCCGAATAGGAGGCGATCACCGACTGGGTGATCCGCTTGTCGTAGCCGCCGCCGCTGCCCGGCGCCAGCTCGGTCAGTTCGTGCAGGATGCGGCTGATGAGCCGTTCCGACGAGGCCGACGAAATCTGACGGATCTGCCGGCGCAGCGCCGTGGTGCGCTTCATCACCATGCCGAGCAGCCCCATCGTCACCGCCGGATGGCGGTTGCACAGCGCCCGGAACTCCACCGTCGGAATCAGATAGAGCGAAGTCGGCAGGGCTGCGATCAGCGTCGCGCCCGACTGGTAGCGCTCTTCGGTGAGGGTGGCGCTCAGGAAGAAATCGTCGGGGCGGATGAAGTCGGTGGTGACGTCGCCGCTGTCCTCGCTGCCCTGAACCACCACGCGCAGCAGGCCGGTCGCGACGCAGTAGATGCGGTCGGTCCACTCGTCCGCACCGAGCACCACTTCGTTGCGCCGGCAGGAGCGAAGTTCGATGCGCTGGACAAACGCGGCCCGCTCGTCCGGGGGAACACTGGCAATTAGCGGATGCAAATACATCGGTACCGTCCCATGGGCCGCCCTGCCGCCGACCGGTCAAGGCACTTTGCCTGTCACTCTTCCCGCAAAATGCGAAAAATTACCATATCTCGAATAGATATGTTAACCCAAGTAACATGTTGAAACTGATACGGCCCCGCGGCCGACCCTACTTTCGCCAGCCGCGGGAGACCATCCACTGGCTTGTACCGCTCGCGATGACGAGCGCTGCGTAGGCGGTCATCGTCCCGTCACGTCCCCTGAACACCAATCCGGCCAGGAGCGCGGCGGCGCCGACGGCCGAATTGATCGCGCCCTGCACCCACCAAGCCGGCGCGCCCGCCCTCGCCCCGCCCAGCCGGCCCGCCAGGGCGCACAGGAAACCCACGGCCAGGGCGGGCGCGACGAAGTTCAGCAGGTGGTTGAGCAGAGCCAGCAGGGACATGGCGATGGGGAAGGAGCGGGGGCGGCCGGGGAGGACAGAAACGAAGAAGGGCGCCTGCGGCGCCCTTGTCGTTTCCGGCATGCGCGGCCAAGCCCCTTCACAGCCGCACGATGCCTGCTGATTTTATAATCAGCGGCTATGTCAGTCTGGGCCCTTGGCTTGAACCACACGACCGCGCCGCTCGATCTGCGCGGTCGTTTTGCGTTCGCCCTCGATCAGATCGCGCCCACGCTGCAGAGCCTGCGCAGTTCGTTCGGCACCGGCCGCCATCCCCAGGTGGAGGCGGCCATCATCTCGACCTGCAACCGGACCGAGATCTACTGCGCCGCGGAACAGGCTGCGCTCGACCATACCTTCGGCTGGCTGGCGCAGAGCGGCGGCGTGGCACCGGCGCTGCTGCGCTCGCATGCCTACACGCTGCACGACGGCGAGGCCGCGCGCCATGCCTTCCGGGTGGCCAGCGGCCTCGATTCGATGGTGCTCGGCGAAGCCCAGATCCTGGGCCAGATGAAGGACGCGGTGCGCGCCGCCGAGACGGCCGGCGCGCTCGGCAGCACGCTCAACCAGCTGTTCCAGCGCTCCTTCGCGGTGGCGAAGGAAGTGCGCACGGCCACCGAGATCGGCGCCCATTCCATCAGCATGGCGGCCGCGGCGGTCCGGCTGGCCGGGCAGCTGTTCGAAGACCTGCGCCAGACGCGCGTGCTCTTCGTCGGCGCGGGCGAGATGATCGACCTCGCGGCCACGCACTTCGCGGCCAAGGAACCCAAGGCCCTGGCGATCGCCAACCGCACGCTGGAACGCGGCGAGAAGCTGGCCTCGCGCTTCGGCGGCGAGGCGATGCGGCTGGCCGACCTGCCGGGCCGGCTGGCGGAATTCGACATCGTGGTGAGCTGCACCGCAAGCACGCTGCCGATCATCGGCCTCGGCGCGGTCGAGCGCGCGCTCAAGGCGCGCAAGCACCGGCCGATGTTCATGGTCGACCTGGCGGTGCCGCGCGACGTGGAGCCCGAGGTCAAGGCGCTCGAGGACGTCTATCTCTACACCGTGGACGACCTCGCCCAGGTGGTGCAGCAGGGCCAGGCCAACCGGCAGGCGGCGGTGGCGCAGGCCGAGGCCATCATCGATGCCGGCGTGCAGAGCTTCATGCACTGGCTGGGCCAGCGCGGCACGGTGCCGCTGATCCAGCAGCTCAACGCCCAGGCCGACGAATGGCGCGCCGCCGAAATGGCGCGCGCGCGCAAGCTGCTCGCGAAGGGCGAGCCGATCGATGCGGTGCTCGAAGCGATGTCGCGCGGGCTCACGCAGAAGATGATGCACGGCGCGCTCGCCGAGCTGCACGCGGGCGACGCCGCCTCGCGCGAGCAGACGGCCCAGACCATCTCGCGGCTCTTCCTGCGCAAAGAGCGTTAGCGACGCTGACTCCGTTCGAGCCGCTGAAAGCGGACATCCGAACGCAGAAGGCGCGAAGGTTTCGCAGAGAACGCAAAAGGAACCTTCAAGAATTCTCTTCTGCGACTTCTGCGGAACCTTCGCGACCTCTGCGTTCGGATCCCGCTCCCGAATCGACTCCACCCACGTGAAACCCTTCCTCCGCCACCAACTCGAACGCTACGCCGCCCGCCTCGGCGAACTCGACTTCTTGCTCTCGCGCGAAGACATCATGAGCGACATGGCGCAGTACCGCACCATCTCGCGCGAGCATGCCGAGGTCACGCAGATCGCGGGCCGCTACGAGCGCTATCGCCAGCGCGAGAGCGACATCGCCGGCGCGAAGGAAATGCTCGACGACCCGGACATGGCCGAGATGGCGAAGGAAGAGATCGCGGCGGCCGAGGCCGAGCTGCTGCAGCTCGAGGAAGAACTGCAGCGCCTGCTGCTGCCCAAGGACCCCGACGACGCGCGCAACGCCTTCCTCGAAATCCGCGCGGGCACGGGCGGCGACGAGTCGGCCCTGTTCGCGGGCGACCTGCTGCGCATGTACACGCGCTACTGCGAGCGCGCGGGCTGGCGCTGCGAGGTGGTGAGCGAGAGCGAAAGCGAACTCGGCGGCTACAAGGAAGTGGTGCTGCGCATCGCGGGCGACGGCGTGTTCGGGCGGCTGCGCTTCGAGTCGGGCGGCCACCGCGTGCAGCGCGTGCCGGCCACCGAGACGCAGGGCCGCATCCACACCAGCGCCTGCACGGTCGCGGTGCTGGCGGAGCCCGACGAGACCCAGGCGGTGCAGATCAACCCGGCCGACCTGCGCATCGACACCTACCGCGCGAGCGGCGCCGGCGGCCAGCACATCAACAAGACCGACTCGGCGGTGCGGATCACGCACATCCCGACCGGCATCGTGGCCGAATGCCAGGACGACCGCAGCCAGCACCGCAACAAGGCGAAGGCGCTGCAGGTGCTGTCGGCGCGCATCCAGGAGAAGGAGCGCAGCGAACGCGCGGCCAAGGACGCGGCGATGCGCAAGGGGCTGATCGGCAGCGGCGACCGCTCGGACCGCATCCGCACCTACAACTTTCCGCAGGGCCGGCTCACCGACCATCGCATCAACCTCACGCTCTACAAGCTGCTGGCGATCATGGAAGGCGACCTCGGCGACGTGCTCGACGCACTGCGCGTGGCGCGCGAGGCCGAGCAGCTGGCCGAGCTCGAATCGAACCTGCCGGCATGACGACGCACGCCGCCCCGCCGTCCACCGTGGCGCAGGCGCTGGCCGCGGCCGCCGCGCTCGGGGTCGACCGGCTCGATGCGCAGCTGCTGGTGCTCCATGCGGTGGACCGTGCGCCGCACGAGCGCGCATGGCTGCTCGCGCACGACACCGATGCGTTTCCCGCATCGGCCTGGCCGGCGCTTTCCGAGCGGCTGTCGCGCCGCCTGGCCGGGGAGCCGGTGGCCTACCTGCTGGGCGAAAAGGAGTTCCACGGCCTGAGCCTGCAGGTCGACGCCCGGGTGCTGGTGCCGCGCCCCGACACCGAGACGCTGGTCGACTGGGCGCTGCAGTGCCTGGCCGACCAGCCCACCCCGCGCGTGCTCGACCTCGGCACCGGCAGCGGCGCCATTGCGCTCGCGCTGCAGCATGCGCGCGCCGATGCCCGGGTCGACGCGGTCGATGCCAGTGCCGACGCGCTGGCTGTCGCCGAGGCCAACGGCCGGCGGCTCGGGCTTGCGGTGCGCTTCCGCCAGGGCGACTGGCTCGATGGGGCCGACGGCGGCTATGCGCTCATCGCCAGCAACCCGCCCTACATCGCGGCCGGCGACCCGCACCTGCCGGCGCTGCGCCACGAGCCGCCCGGCGCCCTGGTCGCGGGGGCCGACGGGCTCGACGACATCCGCCGCATCGTGGCCGAGGCGCCGCCGCACCTCGCCGACGGCGGCTGGCTGCTGCTGGAGCACGGTCACGACCAGGCCGAGGCGGTGCGCCGCCTGCTCGCGGCGCGCGGCTACGCCGAAGTCCAAAGCCGCGAAGACCTTGCCGGCATCGAGCGCTGTTCCGGCGGGATCTGGCGCGCGGTGAAATAATCCCTCCAGCCCACTTTTCTTCCCAGGAGTCCCCATGTCCGAAGTCCAGCAACGCATCGACGATCTCGTCAAAACCAACGACCTCGTGCTCTTCATGAAGGGCAACGCGAGCTTTCCGATGTGCGGCTTCTCCGGCCGCGCGATCCAGATCCTGAAGGCGGTCGGCGTCGACACCAAGAACCTCAAGACCGTCAACGTGCTCGAGGACGACGGCATCCGCCAGGGCATCAAGGAATACAGCAACTGGCCGACGATCCCGCAGCTCTACGTGAAGGGCGAATTCATCGGCGGCTCGGACATCATGATGGAGATGTACGAGTCGGGCGAACTGCAACAGGTGGTGGGCGGCAAGGCCGCCTGATGCCGACCGGGGTGCAGTCGGCTGCATCCCCGCCGATGCCGCTGCGGCCGGGCCGCCGCGGCGCCGCTTCTTCTGGAACCGCGTCCGGTCATGGCACCATGGCGGCCTCCGCACCGCCACCATGACCCTGACCCAAAGCCTGCTCATCATCGTCGCGCTGATCGCGATGAGCGCCTTCTTCTCGCTGGCCGAGATCACCCTTGCCGCCTCGCGCCGCCTGCGCCTTCGCCAGATGGCCGACGAGGGCGACGCGCGCGCCGAGCGCGTGCTGCGCGTGCAGGAGCAGCCGGGCCATTACTTCACCGTGGTGCAGATCGGGCTCAACGCGGTGGCGATCCTCGGCGGCGTGGTCGGCGAGGGCTCGCTCAGCCCCTACTTCGCGCGCTTCTTCGAAGGCTGGATGAGCCCCGAGGCCTCGGCGAACCTCGCCTTCCTGTGCTCCTTCGTGATCGTGATCGCGGTGTTCCTGGTGTTCGCCGATCTCTTTCCGAAGCGGCTCGGCATGAGCGACCCGGAACGCATCGCGGTGCGCATGGTGGGGCCGATGCTGGTGCTCATCGCCACCTTCAAGCCGCTGGTGTGGCTGTTCACGCGCTCGACCGACATGCTCTTCAAGCTGCTCGGCATGCCGCTGGTGCGCGACGACAAGATCACCTCGGCCGACATCCTCGCCATGACCGAGGCGGGCGCGCAGGCCGGCGTGCTCGCCGCGCGCGAGCAGCAGGTGATCGCCAACGTGTTCGAGCTCGACACGCGCCTGGTCAGCAGCGTGATGACGGTGCGCGACAACATCGCCTGGTTCCAGCACGACGATCCCGAGCCGGTGCTGCGCGCGCGCATCCTGGCCGAGCCGTTCTCGGCCTACCCGGTGTGCGACGGCGACATCGACCACGTGCTCGGCTACGTCGACGCCAAGGAGATGTTCCAGCGCGTGCTGAGCGGCCAGCCGCTGGCCTTCGACCAGGGCCTGACGCTGCGCAAGGCGCTGGTCGTTCCCGACCGGCTGTCGCTGACCGAGGTGCTCGAGCAGTTCCAGCAGGCGCACGAGGACTTCGCGATCATCGTGAACGAGTACAGCCTGGTGGTCGGCGTGATCACGCTCAACGACGTGATGAACACGGTCATGGGCGACCTGGTGTCCACGCCCGACGAGGAGCAGATCGTCAAGCGCGACGAGAATTCCTGGCTGATCGACGGCGTCACGCCGATCCAGGACGTGCAGCGCGCGCTGCACATCGACGAGCTGCCGCATGCGGACGAGTACGAGACCCTCGCGGGCTTCCTCATGGTGATGCTGCGCCGGGTGCCCAAGCGCACGGACACGGTGAGCTGGGGCGGCTACACCTTCGAGGTGATGGACGTCGACCGCTACCGCATCGACCAGGTGATGGTCACCCGGACTTAGCCCTGAGACCGGGATCTCAGGTCAGGCGTCGGACCGGTCCGTGAACATCCAGAGCCGCTGGTTCGCGAACACCGCGTTCGGGTACGGCGCCTTGCCGCGGCTGCCGTTGTAGCGGCCGAGCGTCATGTAGAGGTCGCCGCGCTCGCGGTCGAGGTAGTGGCGCAGGATCACGCAGCCGAAGCGCAGGTTGGTCTGCATGTGGAACAGCTTGGCCGCGTCGCCGTCGCCGATCACGCGGGTCCAGAACGGCATCACCTGCATGTAGCCGCGCGCGCCGGCGCTGGAGACGGCGAACTTGCGGAAGTTGCTCTCGACCTGGATCAGGCCGAGCACCAGGCTCACGTCGAGCCCCGAGCGCTTGGACTCGTACCAGACGGTCTGCAGGAATTCGATGCGGGTGGACGCATCGGCCACCTTCTTCTTGAGGCGCTGGCTCATTTCGCCGAGCCAGCGCAGGTAGGCCAGGCGCGCCTCGGTGCTCGCGAACTGCGGCACCGGCGGCGCCTTGTTGTGGATGGCCGAACTCAGCGCCGTGCGCACCGAATCGATCAGCGGCTCCTCGATCTGCGCGCCGGCCGTGGCGCGTTGCGGCAACGCCAGCAGCGACAGCGCGCCCGCCGCCGCGGCGCCCCCCAGGCACCGGCGTCGCGAGAGACCGGCGGCCGGAAGGCTCATGCCTGCAGCTTGCCGGCGATGAAGTCGGCGATGCCGGCCGCGGGCACCTTGGTGGCCGCGGTATCGCGGCGGTGCTGGTATTCGAGCTGCCCTTCCTTGAGGCCGCGGTCGGAGATCACCACGCGGTGCGGCACGCCGATCAGCTCCCAGTCGGCGAACATCGCGCCCGGGCGTTCGCCGCGGTCGTCGAGCATCACGTCGACGCCCTTGGCGAGCAGTTCCTCGTAGAGCGCCTCGGCGGCGGCCTTGACCTCGGCGCTGCGGTCCATGCCGATCGGGCAGACCACCACGGTGAACGGCGCGATCGCGTCGGGCCAGATGATGCCGCGCTCGTCGTGGTTCTGCTCGATCGCCGCGGCCGGCAGCCGCGTGATGCCGATGCCGTAGCAGCCCATTTCGAGGAACTGCGGCTTGCCGGCCTCGTCGAGGTAGGTGGCGTTCATCGCCTTGCTGTACTTGGTGCCGAGCACGAACACGTGGCCCACCTCGATGCCGCGCTCGATGGCGAGAACGCCCTTGCCGTCGGGCGAGGGGTCGCCCGCGACCACGTTGCGGATGTCGGCCACCAGGTCGGGCTCGGGCAGGTCGCGGCCCCAGTTGACGCCGGTCATGTGGAAGTCGATCTCGTTGGCGCCGGTGATCCAGTCGGCCAGCACGGCCGCCTCGCGGTCGGCCACGAGCTTGACGGGCTTCTTGAGGTTCATCGGGCCGAGATAGCCGGGCTTGCAGCCGAAGTGGTCCTCGATCTCGGCCAGCGTGGCGAAACGGAAGCCCTTGTCCAGGCCCGGCAGCTTGCCCACCTTGATCTCGTTCATGTCGTGGTCGCCGCGCAGCAGCAGCAGCCAGACCTGCGCGCCCTTCGGGTCGCCGGCTTCATCGAGGATGTCGGTCGCGAGCACCAGCGACTTGACGGTGGTGGAAAGCGGCACGCCGAGCAGCTCGGCCACGTCGGCGCAGGTGCTCTTGCCCGGCGTCGGCGTCTTCTCGAGCGCCTTGGCCGGCGCGGGGCGCGGGCCGGCGGGCGCGAGCGCCTCGGCCTTTTCCATGTTGGCGGCGTAGTTGCTGTCGGGGCAGTAGACGATCGCGTCCTCGCCCGTCGCGGCGATCACCTGGAACTCCTCGCTCAGGTCGCCGCCGATGGCGCCGCTGTCGGCGGCGACGGCCCGGTAGCGCAGGCCGAAGCGGTCGAAGATGCTCCGGTAGGCCTGCGCCATGGCCTGGTAGCTCGCCTTGGCGGCATCGAGGTCGCGGTCGAAGCTGTAGGCGTCCTTCATGATGAACTCGCGCCCGCGCATCAGGCCGAAGCGCGGGCGGCGCTCGTCCCGGAACTTGGTCTGGATCTGGTAGAAGTTCTTCGGCAGCTGCTTGTAGCTGCGGATCTCCTGGCGCGCGATGTCGGTCACCACCTCTTCGCTGGTGGGCTGGATCACGAAGTCGCGGTCATGCCGGTCCTTGATGCGCAGCAGCTCGGGGCCCATCTTGTCGAAGCGCCCGGTCTCCTGCCAGAACTCGGCCGGCTGCACCACCGGCATGGTGAGCTCGACCGCCCCGGCGCGGTTCATTTCCTCGCGCACGATCGCCTCGACCTTGCGGATCACGCGCAGCCCCATCGGCATGTAGGTGTAGATGCCGGTGCCGAGCTTCTTGATCATGCCGGCGCGCATCATGAGGCGATGGCTCGCGACCTCGGCGTCGGCGGGCGCTTCCTTGAGGGTGGAGACGAAAAAACGGGAAGCTTTCATCGGGATCGCACGTGATGGATTCGGTGATGGGATGTGGGGGACAACGCCCCGGGGAGACCCTGAGAGCCTGGCATCGGTTGCTTGCCGAGCGCAACCCGGCATGCATAATCGACTCAGTTCAAAAATTGGGGTTTGATTATGCTCGACCGGGACGGCTTCAGGCCCAACGTCGGCATCATCCTGCTCAACCAGAGAAACCAGGTTTTCTGGGGCAAACGCATACGCACGCATTCCTGGCAGTTTCCGCAAGGCGGCATCGATCGCGGCGAAAGTCCCGAGCAGGCCATGTTCCGGGAACTGCACGAGGAAATCGGGCTCCATCCGGAGCACGTGCGCATCGTGGCCCGTACCCGTGACTGGTTGCGCTACGAGGTGCCGGATCGGTTCATTCGCCGTGACGCACGGGGCCACTACAAGGGCCAGAAGCAGATCTGGTATTTGCTGCAATTGATCGGTCACGACTGGGACCTGAACCTGCGTGCCACCGACCATCCTGAATTCGACGCCTGGCGATGGCACGACTACTGGGTGCCGCTCGATGTCGTCGTCGAATTCAAGCGCGGCGTCTACGAGATGGCACTGACCGAGCTTGCTCGCTACCTGCCGCGGCAAGATTTCCGCAACCGCTTCCTGCGCAGCAACGTGCGCGCCCGCGAGTTCGAGCGCCACACGCCCGACGGCGGCGCGCCCGTGGGCCTGGATCTGCCGCCCGGCGGCAGTTTCGACCCGCATCCCGACATTCCTTCCGCGATCGATGAACCCTCTTCCTCTCATGCCAGCAGCAAAACGCCCCTGCCTCCGCCGCAACGCTGAGCGCGTTCTGCTTCTCGCCTGCTTCGCCGTGCTGGCGGGCTGCGCATCGGGTCCGCACGACACCGACAACCCCGACTGGGCCCAGGCCGGCATGCCGCCACCGCCCAAGCGCTACGAGACCGACGCCGAGTGGAAGGAGACCGAGGCGCCGCCGCCGCCCGCCTTCGACACCCAGCGCCTCGAGCCGATCGCGATGCCGCCCTACATGTCGCTGAAGTTCGGCGTCGATCCGTCGACGATCGTGATCACCGGCGACGGGGTGGTGCGCTACGTGGTGGTGGCGAGCAGCGCCAGGGCCGGCGGCGACGGCGCAACGAATGCCTTCTACGAAGGCGTGCGCTGCTCGACGGCCGAAGTGAAGAGCTATGCTCGCTTCAACAACGGCAAGTGGCACCTGATCGAGCGCCCCGAGTGGAAGAGCTTCCGCGACCTCAACTCGAGCTATGCAAGGCAGCTAGCCGAGCAGGGCCTGTGCCGCGGCAATGCCCCGCGCGTCTCGGTCAAGGACATGATCGCGAACATGCGCGATCCCTCGCGCAAGCTGCAGTAACCGGCAGCCGGACCAACCAACGGGGCCCGCGGGCCCCGTTTTCTTTTGGGGCTTCAGCCCGGCATCAGCACCATGTTGTCGCGGTGGACCATCTCGGGTTCCGCCACGTAGCCCAGCAGGCGCTCGAACTCGGCTGACGGCTTGCGGCACAGCAGGCGCGCTTCCACGCTCGAGTAGTTGGCCAGCCCGCGCGCGAGCTCGACGCCCTCGGCATCGCGCACCGCGATCACGTCGCCGCGAGAGAACTCGCCCGACACGGCCGTCATGCCGATCGGCAGCAGGCTCTTGCCTTCGGCGCGGACCTTGGCCGCCGCCCCCGCGTCGACCGTGACCGAGCCCCGCAGCTGCAGATGGTCGGCCATCCAGCGCTTGCGCGCCTGGTGCTTGGCGGTCTGCGCCACGAGCAAGGTGCCGATGGATTCGCCGCGCGACAGCCGCAGCAGCGCATCCGCCTCGCGGCCCCAGGCGATGACGGTGGAGGCGCCCGAACCCGCGGCGCGCTTGGCCGCCAGGATCTTGGTGATCATCCCGCCCTTGCCGATGCTGGAGCCTGCGCCACCGGCCATGGCCTCGAGCGCCGGATCGCCGGCGGCTGCCTCGTGGACGAACTTCGCTTCGGGATCCCTGCGCGGGTCGGCCGTGTAGAGGCCCTTCTGGTCCGTGAGGATGACCAGCGCATCGGCTTCCACGAGGTTGGCGACGAGCGCGCCGAGCGTGTCGTTGTCGCCGAACTTGATCTCGTCGTTGACGACGGTGTCGTTCTCGTTGATGACCGGCACCACACCCAGGCGCAGCAGCGTGACGAGCGTCGAACGGGCGTTGAGGTAGCGCTCGCGGTCGGCCAGGTCGGCATGGGTCAGCAGCACCTGGGCGCTGCCGATCTGGTTCTCGCGCAGCTTGGTCTCGTACATCTGGGCCAAGCCCATCTGCCCGACGGCCGCGGCCGCCTGCAGCTCGTGCACCTCGTGCGGGCGGTTGCGCCAGCCGAGCCGCTTCA
This sequence comes from Variovorax sp. TBS-050B, assembly GCF_029893635.1. Classification (NCBI taxonomy): domain Bacteria; kingdom Pseudomonadati; phylum Pseudomonadota; class Betaproteobacteria; order Burkholderiales; family Comamonadaceae; genus Variovorax; species Variovorax sp. TBS-050B. The sequence goes on from NZ_JARXYR010000002.1 coordinate 492,872, forward strand.
TGCCTTCGGCGATGGCGCCGCTCGACACCATCACGACCTCGCGCCCGTCGCGCACGAGCGCCGCCAGCTGGCGGCACCATTCGCCGATGGCCGCCTCGTCGAGGCCGCGCCCCTCGTTCGTCACGAGGCTGGAGCCCACCTTGACGACGATACGGCGGGCATCCCGCAAGGCAGTGGATCCGGAGTTCGACGAGGTCATGAGGGCTGCAGCGGTCGTGGATGGGGCGTGAGGATTCTGCCGTGACTCGGCGCTTCGGGCAGGCATCGGGACGATGCCGTGCCGCGCGCTCAGCTCGGGTCGGGCGGCAGCTGGACGAAGCGCGGATCGACCTCCACCGGCGACTGCTGCTCCGCCACCTGCTCGGCCTTGACATGCTGGTACACCGCCTGCACCAGGTGCTCGCAGCCCTCGCGCGTGAGCGCGGAGATCTCGAACACCGGGCCCTTGAAGCGCAGCCGCTTGACGAAGTCCTTGACGCGCGCCGCGCGCTCGTCGGCCGGCACCATGTCGAGCTTGTTGAGCACCAGCCAGCGCGGCTTTTCATGCAGCGCGGCGTCGTACTTCTTGAGCTCGCCGACGATGGCCTTGGCCTGTGCGACTGGGTCGACCGAATCGTCGAACGGCGCCATGTCGATCACATGCAGCAGCAGCCGCGTGCGCTGCAGATGCCGCAGGAACAGATGTCCGAGGCCCGCGCCTTCGGCAGCACCCTCGATCAGGCCCGGCAGGTCGGCGACGACGAAGCTCTGCTCCGGCCCGACGCGCACGACGCCGAGGTTCGGATGCAGCGTGGTGAAGGGATAGTCGGCGATGCGCGGCCGCGCGTTCGAGATCGCGCTGATCAGCGTCGACTTGCCCGCGTTGGGCATGCCAAGCAGGCCGACGTCGGCGAGCACCTTGAGTTCGAGCTTGAGGCTCTTCTTTTCGCCGGGCCAGCCCGGCGTCTTCTGGCGCGGGGCGCGGTTGATCGCGCTCTTGAAGCGCATGTTGCCGAAGCCGCCGTCGCCGCCCTTGGCGATGGTGACGACCTCGCCCGGCTTCAGCAGCTCGTAGAGCACCTCGCCGGTCTCGGCGTCGGAGATGATGGTGCCCACGGGCATCTTGAGCGTGATGTCGTCGCCGGCGGCGCCGAACATGTCCGAGCCCATGCCGTGCTCGCCGCGCCGGGCTTCGTGCCGGCGCGAGTAGCGGAAATCGACCAGCGTGTTGAGGTTCGGATCGGCCACCGCGAACACGTGGCCGCCCCGGCCGCCGTCGCCGCCGTTGGGGCCGCCGAATTCCTTGTACTTTTCATGACGGAACGACACGCAGCCGTTGCCGCCATCGCCGGCGGCGATGTCGATGAAGGCTTCGTCGACGAACTTCATGGGATGTCCAGTGTACAAATGAAGAAGCCCCGGCAAAGCGGGGCTTCGAGTGGATCGAAGTGACTCGGGCTCAGGCCGCCGGGGTCACGTTGACCACGTGCTTGTTCAGTGCGCCCTTGATACCGAACGACACATGGCCGTCGACCAGTGCGAACAGCGTGTGGTCCTTGCCCACGCCGACGTTCACGCCGGGGTGGAACTGGGTGCCGCGCTGACGGACGATGATCGAGCCTGCGCTGATCAGTTCGCCGCCGAAGGCCTTCACACCGAGCATCTTGGGCTTGGAATCGCGCCCGTTTCGCGTGGAGCCGCCGCCTTTTTTCTGTGCCATGGAATCTGCTCCTTAGCCGGCGATCGCGCCGATTTGCAGTTCCGTGAACTGCTGGCGATGGCCTTGACGTTTCTGATAGTGCTTGCGACGGCGCATCTTGAAGATGCGAACCTTGTCGTGCTTGCCATGCGACAGCACCGTGGCCGTCACCGTTGCGCCGGACACCAGGGGCGTACCCACCTTGATTTCGCCGCCATTGCCGACTGCGAGAACCTGGTCGATCACGATTTCCTGGCCTACATCCGCAGCAATCTGTTCTACTTTGATTTTCTCGCCGGAAGCAACGCGATATTGCTTGCCACCGGTTTTTATGACCGCGTACATGTGAACCTCTTAGGGAATGAGCTCTACGGCGAATTCCGCAGAGCCCAAGATTCTAGCACGGTTTGCGCGCGCTAACATGCTTTCGCGGTCCCGGACGGCCCGAGCCGCGTGCACTCGTCCCTATAATCCGTGCGGTCCGGCCCCGCGCCGCCACTTCCTCGTATCAGCGCGACGCGCGCCACCGCCTTGCCAGTCCAAGCCGACATCTCCCCCACCGCCACCGTGCTGGACCTGATCGCCGGCGACATGGTCGAAGTCGACCGCGTGATCGCGCAGCGCCTCGACACCGGCGTGCCGCTGGTCAGCCAGGTTTCCAGATACATCATTTCTGCCGGCGGCAAGCGCCTGCGCCCGGCGCTTTTGCTGCTCATGGCCGGCGCGCTCGGCTACACGGGCGAACAGCGCTTCAATCTCGCGGCGGTGGTGGAATTCATCCACACCGCCACCCTGCTGCATGACGACGTGGTCGACGAATCGACCCTGCGGCGCGGCCGCCCGACGGCCAACGAATCGTTCGGCAACCCGGCCAGCGTGCTGGTGGGCGACTTCCTGTACTCGCGCGCCTTCCAGATGATGTTGGATGCAAACAACATGCGCGTGATGCAAATCCTGGCCGAGGCGACCAACGTGATCGCCGAAGGCGAGGTGCTGCAACTCATGAACATGCACGACGCCTCGCTCGACGAAGCCGCCTACCTGCGCGTGATCCGCTCCAAGACGGCCAAGCTCTTCGAGGCCAGCACGCGGCTCGCCGCCGTCCTGGCAGGGGCCGCGCCCGAAGTCGAGGAAGCCTGCGCCACCTACGGCCAGGCGCTCGGCACCGCATTTCAGGTGATCGACGATGTGCTCGACTATGCCGGCGACGCCCACGAGACCGGAAAGAACGTCGGCGACGACCTGCGCGAAGGCAAGACGACGCTGCCGCTCATCTTCGCGATGCGTCGTGGCGACGCGGCCCAGGCCGAGCTCGTACGGGCCGCCATCGAGGCCGGCGATACCGCCCAGCTGGGCAAGATCGTCGAGATTGTCCACAGCACCGGCGCGCTGGAAGCCTCGCGCGCGGCCGCGGCGGACGAGGCAAAACGTGCGATTCACGCACTGCGCGACTTTCCGTCGAATCAGCACGCCGAGGGTTTGCTACAATTAGCGGCTCAGTTGCTTGAGCGACGTGCCTGAACACCTCACAAGGTTGGCTAGGACGACTTCTCTTTTTTTGCAACCAATCGGGGTGTAGCTTAGCCTGGTAGAGCGCTACGTTCGGGACGTAGAGGCCGGAGGTTCGAATCCTCTCACCCCGACCAGCCTTTTGGCTGGCACAACAAATGCCCGTGCCTGTTGCTGTGTAGCGATTTACAGGGACGAGGCGTTCAGCGATGATCGTGAAGCACTTTTTCACATCTCTTGCAATTCGCTGAATGGCTGCTGCCGAACTTCCTGTTAAAGACAACTCGCAGATCGCCCTTCCGGGTCTGGCACGCGCACTCGTGTCCGCCGGCAAGCTGCCTGCGAAGACGGCAGAGGACATCTATCAGAAGTCGCTGAGCGCCCGCACCAGCTTCATCGCCGAATTGACCGGCAGCGGCGCCGTCTCGGCCGCCGACCTCGCGCACACCCTTTCGAGCGCCTTCGGCGCCCCGCTGCTCGACCTCGACGCGATCGACTACCAGCGCCTGCCGAAGGACCTGCTCGATCCCAAGCTCTGCACCGCCTATCGGATCGTGGTGCTCAGCAAGCGCAACAACCGCCTGATCGTTGCCACGGCCGACCCGTCGGACCAGCAGGCGGTGGAGAAGATCAAGTTCGCTTCGCAGATGGGCGTGGACTGGGTCATCGCGGAGTACGACAAGCTCTCGCGCATGATCGAAGCCGCCGCGGTGACGGCGGCGGAAACCATCAACAGCATCGTCGGCGCCGAGTTCGAGTTCGACGACGTCAGCACGGACGCGGCGAGCGACGTCAGCGAGCAGGCGATTGCCGAAGTCGAAGACGCGCCAGTGGTGCGCTTCCTGCACAAGATGCTGCTCGACGGCGTGAGCATGCGGGCGTCCGACATCCACTTCGAGCCCTACGAGCACAACTACCGCGTGCGTTTCCGCATCGACGGCGAACTGCGCGAGATCGCGAGCCCGCCGACGCTGATCAAGGACAAGCTCGCCTCGCGGATCAAGGTCATTTCGCGGCTCGACATTTCGGAGAAGCGCGTGCCGCAGGACGGCCGCATGAAGCTCAAGATCGGGCCCGACCGGGTGATCGATTTCCGCGTCAGCACGCTGCCCACGCTGTTCGGCGAGAAGATCGTGATCCGTATTCTCGATCCGAGCAGCGCGCGCCTGGGCATCGACGCACTGGGCTACGACCCGGAGGAAAAGGAACGCCTGCTCCATGCGATCAGCCGGCCCTACGGCATGGTGCTGGTCACGGGGCCCACGGGCTCGGGCAAGACGGTGTCGCTCTACACCTGCCTGAACCTGCTGAACCAGCCGGGCGTGAACATCGCGACGGCGGAAGACCCGTCCGAAATCAACCTGCCCGGCGTGAACCAGGTGAACGTCAACGAGCGCGCCGGCCTCACCTTCGCGGCCGCGCTGCGCGCGTTCCTGCGCCAGGATCCGGACATCATCATGGTCGGCGAAATCCGCGACCTCGAAACCGCCGACATCTCGATCAAGGCCGCGCAGACCGGCCACCTGGTGCTCTCGACGCTGCACACGAACGACGCGCCCACCACGCTCACGCGCATGCGGAACATGGGCATCGCGCCGTTCAACATCGCCTCGAGCGTGATCCTCATCACCGCGCAGCGGCTTGCGCGCCGCCTGTGCCAGGCCTGCCGCGCGCCGGCGGACGTTCCGCGGCAGGCGCTGCTCGACGCCGGCTTCAAGGAAGAGGAGCTCGACGGCACCTGGAAGCCCTACCGCCCGGTCGGCTGCCCTTCGTGCAGCAGCGGCTACAAGGGCCGCGTGGGCATCTACCAGGTGATGCCGATCTCGGAAGCCATCCAGGCCATCATCCTGCGCGACGGCAGTGCGCAGGACATCGCGCGCCAGTCCGAGGCCGAAGGCGTCCGCTCGCTGCGGCGGGCCGGCCTGCGCAAGGTCATGCAAGGGCTCACCTCCCTCGAGGAAGTGGTGGCGGTCACCAACGAATAACGAACGCATTGCAAATCGGAGATCGAATGGCAACAGTGGCATCCACCCGCACCCAGAGCACGCTCAAGGAATTTGTCTTCGAGTGGGAAGGCAAGGACCGCAACGGCAAGCTGGTGCGCGGCGAGCTTCGGGCCGCCGGCGAGAACCAGGTGCAGGCCGCGCTGCGGCGCCAGGGCGTGCTGGCGACCAAGGTCAAGAAGCGCCGCATGCGCTCGGGCAAGGCGATCAAGCCCAAGGACATCGCGATCTTCACGCGCCAGCTCGCCACGATGATGAAGGCGGGCGTTCCGCTCCTGCAATCCTTCGACATCGTCGGCCGCGGCAACGCGAACCCGAGCGTCGCGAAGCTGCTGAACGACATCCGCAGCGACGTGGAGACCGGCACCTCGCTGTCCTCGGCCTTCCGCAAGTTCCCGAAGTACTTCGACAGCCTCTACTGCAACCTGGTCGAGGCCGGCGAAGCGGCCGGTATCCTCGAAGACCTGCTCGACCGCCTCGCCACGTACATGGAGAAGACCGAGGCGATCAAGTCGAAGATCAAGTCGGCGCTGATGTATCCGATCTCGGTGATCGTGGTCGCGTTCGTGGTGATCGCGATCATCATGATCTTCGTGATCCCCGCCTTCAAGGAGGTCTTCACCTCCTTCGGCGCCGATCTGCCCGCACCCACGCTGTTCGTGATCGGCATGAGCGAGTTCTTCGTCTCCTACTGGTGGCTGATCTTCGGCGTGCTCGGCGGCGGCATCTACTTCTTCCTGCAGGCCTGGAAGCGCAACGAGCGCGTGCAGCGCGTGATGGACCGCGCGCTGCTGCGGATCCCGGTGTTCGGCACGCTGATCGAGAAATCCTGCGTCGCGCGCTGGACCCGCACGCTAGCGACCATGTTTGCGGCCGGCGTGCCGCTCGTGGAAGCGCTCGACTCGGTCGGCGGCGCCTCGGGCAACACCGTCTACGGCGACGCCACGGCCAAGATCCAGCAGGAGGTCTCGACCGGCACCAGCCTCACGACGGCCATGACCAACGTCAACCTGTTTCCCTCGATGGTCATTCAGATGACCGCCATCGGCGAGGAATCAGGCTCGATCGACCACATGCTCGGCAAGGCGGCCGACTTCTACGAATCGGAAGTGGACGACATGGTCGCCGGCCTCTCGAGCCTGATGGAGCCGATCATCATCGTGTTCCTCGGCACCATCATCGGCGGCATCGTGGTCTCGATGTACCTGCCGATCTTCAAGCTGGGCCAAGTGGTTTGATGCTGGTCTCTCAGGAGGTCGACGCCGCGCTGGCCGGCGTCCTGGGTCTGCTGGTCGGCAGTTTTCTCAATGTGGTGATCTACCGCACGCCGGTCATGATGTACCGGGGCTGGCTGGCCGATGCGGTGGGCAACCTGATGTCGTCCAAGGACGTGCCATCGCTGTGGTCGCTGGTGTTCGGACCCAAGGCAGCGCCGCCGGCCGGTCTCGAAGCGGCGGCCGACAAGGCGGCCGTGGCCATCGACGGCCTGCCGCCCTTCGACCTTGCGCGGCCGGCATCGCGCTGCGGGGCCTGCGGCCACCGGATCCGCTGGTACGAGAACATCCCGGTGCTGAGCTACCTGCTGTTGCGCGGCCGCTGCGGCGCCTGCAAGACCGCGATCAGCCCACGCTATCCGATCGTCGAACTGGTCACCGGCGCATTCTTCGCGCTCTGCGCCCATCGCTTCGGCTTCACGCCGACGGCGGCACTCTGGGCCGCGTTCGCGGCACTGCTGATCTGCCAGTTCCTGATCGATTTCGACACCCAGTTCCTGCCCGACGCGCTCAACTACCCGCTGTTGTGGCTGGGGCTGATCGGCGCCGCGATGGGCTGGACCGGCGCGGCCCTGCACTCGGCGCTCTGGGGCGCGGTGTTCGGCTACCTGAGCCTGTGGCTCGTGTACCACGGCTACCGGCTCGCGACGGGCAAGGAAGGCATGGGCTACGGCGACTTCAAGCTGCTGGCGGCACTGGGCGCCTGGCTCGGTGCCGACTACCTGATCGCGATCATCCTGGTTTCGTCGCTCGTAGGCGCGGTGATCGGACTCACGCTGCGCTTCGTCGGCAAGCTCGCGCACAAGGACATTCCCATGCCCTTCGGCCCCTTCCTCGCGGGCGCGGGCCTCGTCTGCCTCGCGGCCGGTCCGGAGCTCGTCAGGCAATGGATCCCGTTCGCCTTCCCGCTCGGCGGCCTCGTCCGCTGAAAGGCGCGTGATGCGGCGCATCGGCCTGACCGGCGGCATCGGCAGCGGCAAGAGCACCGTGGCCGCGATGCTGGTCGCCCAGGGCGGCGTGCTGGTCGACACCGATGCGATCGCACGCGACATCGCGCAGCCCGGCGGCATCGCCATGCCGGCGATCGAAGCCGCGTTCGGCCCCGGGGTCATCGCGTCCGACGGCGGCCTGGACCGGGCCGCGATGCGGCAGCTCGTGTTCGCGGACGGCCATGCCAAGAAGCGCCTCGAATCGATCCTGCATCCGCTGATCGGCGCCGAGACCGAACGCCTGGCCGCTGCGGCGGGCCCGGGCGCCACCGTGATCTTCGACGTGCCGCTGCTGGTCGAATCGCGCCGCTGGCGGGCCATCGTCGACCGTGTGCTCGTGGTCGATGCCAGCGAAGAAACGCAGCTGCGGCGCGTGGTCGCGCGCTCCGGCTGGACGCCCGAGGCGGTGCGTGCGGTGATCGCCCAGCAGGCGCCGCGCCCGCTGCGCCGGGCGGCCGCGGACGCCGTGATCTTCAACGAGTCGCTCTCGCTGGAGGAACTCGCTGCGCAGGTCCAGAGTCTCTGGAAGCGATGGGCAGCGCCCACCACGCGATAATCCAGGGTTTGCCGCCGCAGCGGCCGCATAACGATCAAGACAAAAGGCGCTTCGCGGAGTGCCGCCCTCCTGCGATGCTCTTCAATTCGTATCCCTTCATTTTTGTCTACTTCCCGCTGGTCCTGATCGGCTTCTTCCTGATCGGCAAGCGGAACGCGCGGTCGGCCGCGGGCTTCCTCGCGCTGGCCTCGCTGTTCTTCTACGGCTGGTGGAGCATCAAGGCGCTGCCGTTGCTGGTGGCCTCGATCTGCGTCAACTACTGGTTCGGACTGCACCTCTCGCCCGCGCCGGGGCGCGACGACCGGAAGCGCAAGTCGCTGCTGGTCGCGGCCCTGGTGGTGAACCTCGGCGTGCTCGCGATCTTCAAGTACGCGAACTTCTTCGTCTCCAACGTCAACGAAGGCCTCGCCGCGGCCGGGCTGTCGCAGATCCCGATGCTGCACATCGTGCTGCCGATCGGCATCTCGTTCTACACCTTCACGCAGATCGCCTTCCTGGTCGACTGCTGGCAGGGCAAGGTGCATGAGCGCAGCTTCATCCACTACGTGCTGTTCGTCACCTACTTCCCGCATCTGATCGCGGGCCCGGTGCTGCACCACGCGCAGATGATGCCGCAGTTCGCGAACCCCGCGACCTACAAGCTCGATCCCCAGAAGGTCGCGCTCGGCATCGCGATCTTCACCTTCGGCCTGGCGAAGAAGCTGCTGATCGCCGATCCGATGGGCCAGTACGCCGACATGATGTTCAACGGCGTCCACAAGGGCATCGAGCCCACGCTCTACACCGCATGGTTCGGGGCGCTGGCCTACACGCTGCAGATCTACTTCGACTTCTCGGGCTATTCGGACATGGCCGTCGGCCTGTCGATGTGCCTCGGCGTGCAGTTGCCGCTCAACTTCCGCTCGCCCTACAAGTCGACCAACATCATCGATTTCTGGCGGCGCTGGCACATCTCGCTGTCGAACTTCCTGCGCGACTACCTCTACGTGCCGCTCGGCGGCAACCGCAAGGGTCCGGCGCGGCGCTACCTGAACCTGTTCCTCACCATGCTGCTGGGCGGCCTCTGGCACGGCGCCGCCTGGACCTTCGTGATCTGGGGTGCGATGCACGGCGTGTTCCTGATGATCAACCACCTCTGGAACGCCAAGGTCCGCCGCAATGCCACGCCGGGCCGCATCGCCGGCGTGCTGGGCTGGCTGCTGACCTTCCTGTGCGTGGTGCTGGCCTGGGTCGTGTTCCGCGCCGACGGCATGCACACGGTGATGGCGATCTACAAGGGCATGCTGGGCCTGCACGGCGCACCGGCCTCGGCGTTCAGCGAACTCGGCCCGGTGCCGTTCCGCAAGCCCGAGTTCTTCCAGACCATGCTCGTCGGGCTCTTCATCTGCCTCGCACTGCCGCCGACGATCACGCTCGAGCGCTGGATCCCCCATCCGAAGGGGGTGGCGGGCCGGCCCGTCATGGCCTGGGTCTCCACGGCCGTGCTGGCGATCGGTACCTTCGCGCTGTTCGCGTGGTGCGTCTCCAAGCTGGGCAACTACAGCCCGTTCCTCTATTTCCAGTTCTGATTCGACATGACGACGCCCGCGAAAGTCTGGCTGCGCTTCTTCCTGATCGGCTACATCGTCCTGATGGCGCTGTGGATCGTTTCGCTCACCAGCCCCATTCCCTATGGCGACCTGACCCGGATCGGCCGCCTGTCCGAGCGTGAATTCGGATGGACCGCCCCGCCGCCCAAGGCCGATCCCGCCTACCTCAAAGGAACCCCGGTCGACAAGGCCGACATCCTGGTGATCGGCGACAGCTTCTCGATGACCTTCCGCTGGCAGTCGGTCCTGACCCGCGCCGGCTACCGCGTGTCGACCACCTACTGGGGCCAGTACGAGAACGCGCTGTGCAGCGACTTCGACCAGTGGATCGAGCGTGCCGGCTTCAAGGGCAAGCTGATCATCATCGAGAGCGTGGAGCGCCTGCTCGGCGACCGCACCAGGGACAGCATGAAGTGCCAGAAGATGGTCCGGCCCTTCGATGCCATGGACCATCCGCTGATCACGCCGGACGAGACGGTGCCGAGCCCGGCGCCCAACTGGAACGTGCAGTTCATGACCGGCGTCACGACCTACTACAACACCTGGAAAGCGAAAAAGTCTGCAACAGACATCCACTTCGACTGGAACACCTGGGTGCGCCCCGTGCCCGACGGTTGCAAGCTCTTCTCGCACCGCAGCTGCGACAAGATGCCCTTTTTCGCCGAAGATGAAGACAACGGCCCCCTCACGCCGGCCCACCTGGAGTGGATGAAGAATTTCACAAAGGCGCACAGCCGCTTTCCTATCATGTGGATGGTGATTCCCAACAAGACCACCGTGTACCTGAAGCCGGACTTCTCGAAGGACTTCGAGGCGGGCTTCCGCGAGTCCGGACTCGGGCCGGACCTCTACGCCTTCACGCGCGAGAAGCACACCCAGGTGCGCGACTTCTACTTCCCGAACGACACCCACATGTCGATGTACGGCCAGTTCGAACTCGGCGAGCGCATGCTCTCGGCCGTGCGCCAGGTGCTGCCGACGCCCCCGGGAAAGACGCCCTGAGGCTATGATCCCGCGACAGGAAAGCTATAGAACCGCGTGATCCTCTACGAGTACCCCTTCAACGAGCGCATTCGCACGTATCTGCGGCTGGAGCACCTCTTCCGCCGCCTCGGGGAACTGGTGCCTGCGGAATCCGCGCTCTCGCATCACTACGCGCTGGTCACGATCTTCGAGATCATGGACGTGGCCGCGCGCGCCGACCTCAAGGCCGACGTGATGCGCGACCTCGACAAGCACAAGAACGTCTTCAACAGCTACCGGGGCAATCCGGCCATTGCAGAAGCCGTGCTCGACCAGGTCGTGAGCCAGCTCGAACGCAACTTCGCCACCCTCAACAGCGTGGCCGGCAAGGCCGGGCAGTCGCTGACCGAGAACGAGTGGCTCATGAGCATCCGCAGCCGCGCGGGCATCCCGGGCGGCACCTGCGAATTCGACCTGCCGGCCTACTATGCCTGGCAGCACCGGCCGGCGGCGAGCCGCCGCGCGGACCTCGAACGCTGGTCGGCCACGCTGTCGCCGCTCGCCGAATCGATCTACCTGCTGCTCAAGCTGCTGCGCGAGGCCGACGTGCCCTACAAGGTCATCGCCACGGGCGGCCAGTTCCAGCAGAACCTGCCGCAGGGGCGCAGCTTCCAGCTGCTGCGGCTGCGCATCGATCCGCGGCTCGGCCTGATTCCCGAGATCAGCGGCAACCGGCTCATGGTGTCGGTGCGGATGATGCGGCACGAGGCCGACGACCGGCTGCATCCGAGCAGCGAGGACGCCGCGTTCGAACTCACGCTCTGCGCATGACCGACGGCGGCCAGAAGATCGGTGAACGCATCGTTCGCTGCCCCTCGTGCGGCGGCGACAGCGTCTACGCCGAGCGCAATCCCTACCGCCCCTTCTGCAGCGCGCGCTGCAAGGGCATCGACCTCGGTGCCTGGGCCAGCGAGGAATTCCGCATGCCGGCCGAGGCGCCGGCCGACGACGAGCCTTTCGGCGATCCGAAGAAGGTGCAGTAGCAGCCGCCGCCCGGCTCAGGGCGACAGCAGCAGGCGGTCGATGTAGTCCGCGTGCCTGCGGACGTAGGCGGGGCGCAGATGCTCCCGGTCCTTGTAGACCGGCGCGTCGTCCGGCGTGGCGCGCAGGCACTGGCCGTCGGCGCAGAGCTTCGCGATCACGTCGACCGGCTCCGCACCGTTGGCGCGGGCCAGCGTCTTCAGCGTCTCGTCGAGCTGCGCCTGCGCGGGCGGCAGCGGCGCCACGGGCGTGCTCGCGAGCGCCACCATCCGGCCCATGCGGCTGCCCTCGATCAGCCGGCGCGGCTCGAAGTCCGGGCCGCTCGCGTTGTCCAGCAGCAGGTACACCTTCTTGCCGCTGGCCGTGAGCGTCGCGAGGAGCTTGCCCAAGGCGTCGACCGAACGGCCGAGGCCCTCGCCCCCGTTGTTCACGAGGTACGACGAGCCCGCCTCGTGGAAGTAGAACGGCAGCGGGAAGTTGCCCGTGAAATAGCAGTTCCAGCAGGCCCCGACCACCACCGCATCGATGCCCGGATCGAGCGCCAGCGCGAGCATTTCGTTGCGCGCCTGCTCGCAGCCCGGATTGCCTTCGGCGACCATGCCCGGCACGGGCGGGCAGGCGCCGTAGGTGGCGAAATAGGTCGTCGCCATCCGCCCGGGTGCGCTGCGTGCCAGTTCGAGCGCACGCGGCGCGTACTGCTGTACATGACTGTCGCCGATCAGGAGCACCTTGCGCGCGCCCGCGCCGACCGTCTTCACCACAGCGCCGCCGAGCTTCTGCTGGCGGAAGCCGGCGTAGTAGTCGTCGTCCGCCGTCGCGTCGGTCACCTTCCGCAGCAGTTCGCTGCCGTTGCGCGGCGGCATGCCGCCGAAGGCGAGCAGTCCGGCCACCCCCACCGCGATGGCGCCGCCCGCGAGCGCGCGCAGCATGCCGGGCCGGGTCCGCGCGCGCGTGAAGCGCTCCACGAAGCGGTAGGTGAGCCAGGCCAGCGCCACGCTCGCAACCACCATCGCCGCGCGCACCGAAGGCGCGGGCTCGCCTTCTTCGACGATGCGGGCGTAGACCAGCAGCGGCCAGTGCCACAGATAGAGCGGGTAGCTGATGAGGCCGATCCACACCATCGGCCGGCAGGCGAGCAGCCAGCGGTTGAGCACGCCCGCGGGCCCGGCCGCGATGCAGCATGCCGCGCCCAGCGTCGGCAGCAGCGCCCACCAGCCCGGAAAGGCCTTGTCGCTGCGGATCGTCACGAGCCCCAGCACGATCAGGCCCACGCCCAGGCACGACTGCAGATGGCTGCGCCAGACCGGCGGCGGCGTCTTCGCGGGCTGCAGGCGCATGCAGGCCAGGATGCCGCCCACCATCAGTTCCCAGAAGCGCGAGGCGGGCGAGTAGAACGCGGCCGTGCGGAACGGATGGATGGTCAGCACGTTGACCAGGAACGACACCACCGCCAGCGCCCACAGCAGCCGCAGCATCGGCCAGCGCCGGCGCCAGGCGAGCGCCAGCAGCATGGGCCAGAAGATGTAGAACTGCTCCTCGATGCCGAGCGACCAGAGGTGCAGCAGCGGCTTGGTCTCGGCCGCCGTGTCGAAGTAGCCGGCTTCGCCCCAGAAGATGAAGTTGGCGACGAAGGCGGCGCCCCCCGCCGCCTGTTTGCCGAGCGCGCTGAACTCGCGCGGCAGCAGCGCATACCAGCCGAAGGCCAGCGTGGCGAGCAGCACCAGCACCAACGCGGGAAAGATGCGCCGGACGCGCCGCGCATAGAAGTCGCGGTAGCTGAAGTCGCCGGCCGCATGGCTCTGCAGGATGATGGTCGTGATCAGGAAACCCGAGATCACGAAGAAGATGTCGACGCCGATGAAACCGCCCGGCAGCGCATCTGGGAAGGCATGGAAGGCCAGCACCGAACCCACCGCCACGGCGCGCAGGCCGTCGATGTCGGCGCGGTACTTCGGATGCTTCATGGGCTTCGGGGCTGCGGCGTCGCCGGGACCGTGCGCCCGGCGGCTGCGTCAGGCCGGCGTCGTGACCGCCAGCGCGGCAGCGGCAGGCAGGCCGCGCTCCTCGGCCATCCACTCGAGCACCGGCAGCGCACCCGGCAGCACCGGCGCCACCTCGAGCGGCAGTTGCTGCCAGCGCATCTGCTGGCCTTCGCGCATCTCGAAGTCGCCGCTCCAGGCCGAGACCTTGCACCAGTGCAGCCGCACCAGCGCATGCGGATAGTCGTGCTCGGTGACCTTCCAGACCTCGGCGCGCGCGATGTTGATGCCGAGCTCTTCGTGCAGCTCGCGGCGCAGGGCTTCCTCGACCGTCTCGCCGGCCTCGATCTTGCCGCCCGGGAACTCCCAGAAGCCCGCATAGGGCTTGCCTTCGGGCCGCGTCGACAAGAGCAGCGCGCCGTCCGCGGGGCGGATCAGCACGCCGACCGCGACCTCGGTGTGCTTGCGGTCCGCCGCCGGTGCGCTCATGCGGTGGTCCGCCCGGCGTAGTCGCGCGCGAACTGGTAGGCTACGCGGCCGCTGCGCGAGCCGCGCTCGAGCGCCCAGACCAGTGCCTCGGGCCGCGCCGCCTCGATGGCCGCCGCATCGGCGCCGAACGACGACAGCCACTGCGCGACGATCGCGAGGTACTCGTTCTGGCTGAAGGGATAGAAGCTCACCCAGAGGCCGAAGCGCTCCGACAGCGAGATCTTCTCCTCGATCACCTCGCCCGGATGGACTTCGCCGTCCTCGGTGTGGGTGTAGCTGAGGTTGTCCTTCATGTACTCGGGCAGCAGGTGGCGCCGGTTGCTGGTCGCGTAGATCAGCACGTTGGGCGTGGCCGCGGCGACCGAGCCGTCGAGAATGGATTTCAGCGCCTTGTAGCCCGGCTCGCCCTCGTCGAAGCTCAGGTCGTCGCTGAAGACGATGAACTTCTCGGGCCGCTGCGAGACCACCTCGACGATGTCGGGCAGGTCGGTGAGCTCGGCCTTGTCGACCTCGATCAGCCGCAGCCCCTGCGGCGCATAGGCATGCAGGCAGGCGCGGATCAGCGACGACTTGCCGGTGCCGCGCGCGCCCGTGAGCAGCACGTTGTTGGCCGGCTTGCCTTCGACGAACTGGCGCGTGTTGCGTTCGATCTTCTCCTTCTGGACGTCGATTTCCTTCAGGCTGTCGAGCGACATCGCCGCCACGTGCCTCACGGGCTCGAGCACGCCGTGGCCCGAGCTGCGGCGGCGGTAGCGCCAGGCGATCGAGGCGTTCCAGTCGGCTGGGGCCGCGAGCGGCTGGGGAAGAATCGATTCGATGCGGGTGATGAGCTGCTCGGCGCGCTCGATCAGTTTCTGGAACTGCTCGTTCATCGAACTTATGACCGGTAGTCGGCGTTGATCGTCACGTACTCGTGGCTGAAGTCGCAGGTCCACACAGTCTCGCTCGCATTGCCGCGGCCCAGGCCGATGCGCACGGTGATCTCGCTCTGCTTCATCACGCGCTGTCCGTCTTCCTCGCGGTACGAGGGATTGCGCCCGCCCTTGACCGCCACGTGCACGTCGTCGAGGAACAGGTCGATGCCCGTCTGGTCGAGGTCGGCGATGCCCGCGTAGCCCACGGCCGCGAGGATGCGGCCCAGGTTCGGGTCGCTGGCGTAGAAGGCGGTCTTGACCAGCGGCGAATGCGCCACCGCATAGGCCACCTGCCGGCACTCGGCCGCATCGCGGCCGCCTTCGACCTGGATCGTGATGAACTTGGTCGCGCCCTCGCCGTCGCGCACGATGGCCTGTGCCAGCTCGCGCGCCACGTCCTGCATGGCGGCGACGAGCGCCCGGCCCTCGGCCGAATCGAGCGAGGTGATGGTCGCGTGCGCGGCCTTCTGCGTCGCGATGACCACGAAGGAGTCGTTGGTCGAGGTGTCGCCGTCGATGGTCACGCGGTTGAACGAGCCGTCGGCGAGCTGCTTCGCGAGCGGCTGGATCAGCGCGGGATCGATCTTCGCGTCGGTCGCCATGAAGCCGAGCATGGTCGCCATGTTCGGGCGGATCATGCCCGCGCCCTTGCTGATGCCGGTGACCCTGACGGTGGCGCCGCCCACCTGCACCCGGCGGCTCGCAGCCTTCGGAATGGTGTCGGTGGTCATGATGCCCTCGGCGGCGCGCGCCCAGTTGGCCTCGGCCGCATCGGCGAGCGCCGCGGGCAGGCCGGCCTCGATGCGGTCCACGGGCAGCGGCTCCATGATCACGCCGGTCGAGAACGGCAGCACCTGCTCGGGCGCGATCTCGAGCTGGCGTGCGAGCGCGATGCAGGTGGTGCGCGTGCGCAGCAGGCCGTCCTCGCCGGTGCCGGCGTTGGCGTTGCCGGTGTTGATCACCATCGCGCGGATGCCGTGGTTGGCAGCCAGGTGCTCGCGGCAGACCTGCACCGGCGCGGCGCAGAAGCGGTTCTGCGTGAACACGCCGCCGACCGCGGCGCCGTCGTCGATCAGCACCACGGTGAGGTCCTTGCGGTTGGCCTTGCGCACGCCCGCCTCGGCCACGCCGATGCGGACGCCGGGCACCGCGAACAGCGCGGCGGGATCAGGAGCAGACAGGTTCACGGGCATGGCGGTTCTCGTCGTCTATCGGGTTGGCGGTCGGTCAGCTGAGCTTGCCGTGGCAGTGCTTGAATTTCTTGCCGCTGCCGCAGGGGCACGGATCGTTGCGGCCCACGCGTGCGAAGGCGGCCGCCTCGGCACTGAGTGCGCCGGCACCGAGCCCGGCGGCCGCGATGCGGCGCTCGTTCTCCTCGTCGCGGCGCACCTCGACCTCGCCGGTTTCGGTGGGCGCGCTGTAGGTGATGTTCGAGACGTTCTCGCCGCGGCTCTCGAGCGCATCGGCGGCCTGCTCGAGCTGCTCGCTCGACTGCACGCGCACGGTCATGAGCTGGCGCGTGACCTCGTTCTTGACCGAGTCGAGCAGCTGGCCGAAGAGCTCGAAGGCCTCGCGCTTGTATTCCTGCTTGGGCTGCTTCTGCGCATAGCCGCGCAGGTGGATGCCCTGGCGCAGGTAGTCGAGCGACGCCAGGTGCTCGCGCCAGTGGGTGTCGATGCTCTGCAAGAGCACCATGCGCTCGAATTGCGTGAAGTTCTCCTGGCCGATCAGCGCGACCTTGGCGTCGAAGGCGTCGTTGGCGGCCTTGACCACCTTCTCGACGATGTCCTCGTCGGCCACCGCCTCCGAGGCCTCGATCTCCTGCTTGAGCGGGATGTCGATGCCCCACTCGGTGGCCAGGCTCTTCTCGAGGCCGTCGAGGTCCCACTGCTCCTCGACCGACTCGGCCGGCACGTACTGCCGCACCAGGTCGGTGAAGCAGCCTTCGCGCAGCGCCGCGATCTGCGCCGTGAGGTCGGCCGCGTCGAGGATGTCGTTGCGCTGCTGGTAGATCACCTTGCGCTGGTCGTTCGACACGTCGTCGTATTCGAGCAGCTGCTTGCGGATGTCGAAGTTGCGCGCCTCGACCTTGCGCTGCGCGCCCTCGATGCTGCGCGTGACGATGCCGGCCTCGATCGCCTCGCCGTCGGGCATCTTGAGGCGGTCCATGATCGCCTTCACGCGGTCGCCCGCGAAGATGCGCATCAGCGGATCGTCCAGGCTCAGGTAGAAGCGCGAGGAGCCCGGGTCGCCCTGGCGGCCCGAACGGCCTCGCAGCTGGTTGTCGATGCGGCGCGACTCGTGGCGCTCGGTCGCGATGATGCGCAGGCCGCCGAGCGACTTGACGAACTCGTGGTCCTTGGTCCATTCGGCACGGATGCGCGCCACCTCGGCCTGCTTCGCGGCCTCGTCGAGCGATTCGTCGTTCTCGACCGCCTCGATCAGCTTGTCGATGTTGCCGCCGAGCACGATGTCGGTTCCGCGGCCGGCCATGTTGGTCGCGATGGTGATCATCTTCGTGCGGCCCGCCTGCGCCACGATGTCGGCCTCGCGTGCGTGCTGCTTGGCGTTGAGCACCTGGTGCGGCAGGCCCGCCTGGGTGAGCAGGCCCGCGATGATCTCGGAGTTCTCGATCGACGACGTGCCCACCAGCACCGGCTGCCCGCGCTCGTAGCACTCGCGGATGTCCTGGATCGCCGCCTCGTACTTCTCGCGCGTGGTCTTGTAGACGCGATCGAGCTGGTCCTCGCGCTTGCTGATGCGGTTGGGCGGGATGATGACGGTCTCGAGGCCGTAGATCTCCTGGAACTCGTAGGCTTCGGTGTCGGCCGTGCCGGTCATGCCGGCGAGCTTGCCGTAGAGGCGGAAGTAGTTCTGGAAGGTGATCGAGGCGAGCGTCTGGTTCTCGGCCTGGATCTGCACGCCTTCCTTGGCTTCCACGGCCTGGTGCAGGCCGTCGCTCCAGCGCCGGCCGGTCATCAGGCGACCGGTGAATTCGTCGACGATCACCACCTCGCCCTGCTGCACCACGTAGTGCTGGTCGCGGTGGTAGAGATGCCGCGCGCGCAGCGCCGCATTCAGGTGGTGCATCAGCGTGATGTTGGCCGGGTCGTAGAGCGAGGCGCCCTCGGGCAGCAGGCCGAACTCGCCGAGCAGCTGCTCGGCCTTCTCGTGGCCGTCCTCGGTCAGGAAGACCTGGTGCGTCTTCTCGTCGACCGTGAAGTCGCCCGGCACCGTCACGCCCTCGCCGGTGCGCGGATCGGCTTCGCCTTCCTGCTTGGTGAGCAGCGGCACGACCTTGTTGATCGCGAGGTAGAGGTCGGTGTGGTCCTCGGCCTGGCCGCTGATGATCAGCGGCGTGCGGGCCTCGTCGATCAGGATCGAGTCCACCTCGTCGACGATCGCGTAGTTCAGGTGGCGCTGAACCCGGTCGCCGGGCTCGTAGACCATGTTGTCGCGCAGGTAGTCGAAGCCGTACTCGTTGTTGGTGCCGTAGGTGATGTCGGCGCCGTAGGCTTCCTGCTTCTGCTCGCGCGGCATCTGCGGCAGGTTGATGCCCACCGTGAGGCCGAGGAAGTTGTAGAGCCGGCCCATCCAGGTGGCGTCGCGGTTCGCGAGGTAGTCGTTCACCGTGACCACGTGCACGCCCTTGCCCGAGAGCGCGTTCAGGTACACCGGCAGCGTGGCGGTCAGCGTCTTGCCTTCGCCGGTGCGCATTTCGGCGATCTTGCCGTTGTGCAGGGCCATGCCGCCGAGCAATTGCACGTCGAAGTGGCGCATCTTCATGACCCGCTTGGAGCCCTCGCGCACGGTGGCGAAGGCTTCGGGCAGGATGGCGTCGAGGGTCTCGCCCTTGGCGATGCGGTCCTTGAATTCCTGCGTCTTGGCGCGCAGCGCGTCGTCGCTGAGTTTCTCGAACGAGGGTTCGAGCGCATTGATGCGCTCCACCGTCTTGCGATACTGCTTGAGGAGCCGGTCGTTGCGACTGCCGAAGATCTGGGTCAGGAAGTTGGTTGCCATTGGCGTGGAGATGGGCGGCACCTGACACGACAGGCACTGCGACCGGATTCCCTAAGATATGGTGAAAGCAGTTGGGCGCGCCTTCTTCGAATGCAAGCCTCGAAAGCAGGCAGCTACTACCGATCCGCCGGCGCAAGCGTCGGCAAACCGGGCATTTTAGCTGCCTTGTCCGCACCTCCGTATTACGCATGAATCGCCGTTCCGTCCCCCCGTTCACCCTGCAGCAGGCCGCCGAGGATTCGCCCACGCTGGCGGGCCTGATGGCGCGTGCGCGCGACGCCAGCGAGCGGCTGCGCGCGGTCGAGGGACTGATCCCGCCGGCCATGCGCCCGGCGCTGCAGGCCGGCCCGGCCGAGGGCGACGTGTGGTGCATCCTGGTCAACGGCAGCGCGGCGGCCGCCAAGCTGCGCCAGCTCTCGCCGATGCTGGTCACGCGGCTGCGCAACCGCGGCTGGGACGTGAACACGATCCGGATCAAGGTCCAGACCGGACGCTGAGCCCCGGAAACCGCAGGAACGCCCGGGCTACTGCGGCTGCAGGCCGATGTCCTGCGCGACCTTGCGCCAGCGCTCGGTCTCCGCGCGCATGAAGGCCCGCAACTCGGCCGTGGTGGAACCCTTGAGCTGCACGCCGAGCACCGCCATGCGCTCCCGCACCGACGGATGGTCCAGCGCCGCGATCGCCTCGCGCCGCAGCCGCTCGATGACCTCGAGCGGCGTGGTGGCGGGCGCCACCATGGCCCACCACTGGTCGATCTCCAGGCCCTTGAGCCCGCTCTCAGCCAGGGCCGGCACCTCCTGCAGGCCGGGCAGGCCCGTGCGCTGCGTGCTCGTCACGAGCAGCGGCCGGATCTTGCGTGCGCCCAGCAGGCTGGCGCCGCTCGCCAGCGTGGCGAAGTGCCCGGCCACCGTGCCCGCCGCCACGTCGGTGAGCGCCGGGGCGGAGCCGCGGTACGGCACCATGTTGAAGCGGATCTTGGTGCGGCTCGCGAGCAGTTCGGCCGCGAGGTGGCTCACCGTGCCGGCGCCGCTGTGCGCGATGGCCGGCGGCATCGGCGCCGCGGCCGCGGCCTTGACGAAGGTCCGAAAGTCGCGGCTCGCGTCGTCCATGCCCGCGAAGAAGACCAGCGGCGAGGTGCCGATCATCGTCACCGGCGTGAAATCGCGCAGCAGGTCGTACGGCAGCCGCAACGTCACCGCCGGCGCGATCGCATGCGGCAGTTCGACGATCGCGAGCGTGTAGCCGTCGGGCGCGGCCTTGGCCGCCGCCTCGGTGCCGATCTGGCCGGCGGCGCCGGGCCGGTTGTCCACGATCACCGGGCTGCCGACGGTCTGGCTCATGCGCTGCGCCATGGCGCGCGCGATGGCGTCGGTGCTGCCGCCCGCGGCCCAGGGCACGATCAGCTTGATCGGCCGGTCGGGGAAGGCGGCCCGGGCGGGCTGCGCCGTGGCCAGCAGGGCGGCCGATCCGGCGGCAAGGAAGGCGCGGCGTTGCAGGATGGTCATGGGGCGTGTCCTTTTTTTCGATGACGGGGCCGTCAGGCCGGATCGGGCCAGCTCGGATCGCGCGCGGCGCCGGCGGTGAGCATCAGCACCACCTTCGCCTCGCGCCCGATGGCGTTGCGCGCGCGCAATTGGCGCAGCGCGTCGAGACCGGCGGCCGCGCAGAGCTCGGCGCTGATGCCGGCCGCGGTGAGCATGCGGCGCGCCGCGCGCGCCTCGTCGTCGCCGACCACCACCGCGCCGCCGCCCGAGGCGGTCGCCGCCTGCCACTGGAGGTAGGTCACGGTCGCGCCGGCGGTCGAGAACTGCGCCGTGTGGCCCGGATAGGCGCCATCGAGCGCGCCGCCGGCCAGCACGCGCGACAGGCGCGGGAACGGCTCCACCAGCCAGAGCCGCGGCAGGCGCGCGATGCGCCCCGCGGCCAGCAGTTCGCGAAAACCGGCATGGATGCCCCAGGCGAGGTCGCCGCGCGCGGTCGGCACCAGCACGTGATCGGGCACGCCGCCGTCGGCGACGCATTCGAGCGCGATCGGCTTGTAGCCCTCGATGCCGAGCGGCGCGCTGCCCAGCGCGGGCAGGCGGTAGTTGGTCAGAGCGAAAAAGCCTTCATGCTGCGAGCGCTCGTGCACGAACGCCCAGCGGCCGGCGTTGTCGCTGAACACGCGGCGGCGGGCGCCGAGGGCATCGAGCTGCCGCGCGTAGGCGGCAGGCAGGCCGCCATAGGTCGCGACTTCGCAGCCCAGGCCAGCGGCCCATGCGTAGTACGCGGCCGAGACCGCCGCATTGCCCGACGAGGCCAGCACCAGCGTGTGGGCGCCGAAATCCAGCGCCTGCGCCACGCCCACCGCGGTCATGCGGTCCTTGTGGGAGCCCGTGGGGTTCTGCGATTCGTCCTTGAGCGCGAGTCCCGCCACGTCGAACTGCCGCGCCAGCGCGGGCATGTCGCGCAGCGGCGTGCCGCCCTCGCCGAGCGTGAAGCCCGGTTCGTAGGGCATCTGCAGCGGCGGGCCGCCGCCTTCGGGCAGGTAGCTGGCACGCAGGCCGACGTGCACGCCGATCGCGCGGCAAGCCGGGCAGCCGTCGTTCGCGAGCGCGAGCGGGTAGTGCGTGTCGCAGCGCAGGCACTGGAGCCCCTGCAGGCGCGGATTGCGCACCGGGCGGGGCGCGCGGGCCGGTGGGGCCTGGGGCGGGAGGCCATCGAGAGGCGGAGGCGATGTGGTCGTCACGGCGTGGAAAAGCGGTCGTTGCGTGGCCGCATCGTAGGCAGGCCTGAATAAAATCGGACCCGCTGAAATGACTCAGGCGATAACCAAACTTATCGATGCGCTTCACCGAGATCGAGACCTTCCGCGCCCTGATGCGCGCCGGCTCCACGCGCAAGGCCGCCGCGCTGCTGCATGTGACGCAGCCCGCGATCAGCCAGTCGCTCAAGCGGCTCGAGACGCAGGCCGGCCTGCGCCTGTTCCAGCGCACCGGCGCCCGCCTCGTGCCCACGCCCGAGGCGCATGCGCTCTGGAGCGAGGTGGAGCGCGTCTTCATCGGCATGGACGCGATCGAGCACCGGATGCGCAGCCTGCGCGACTTCGGCACCAACCAGCTCGAGATCAGCTGCTATCCCGCCTTCGGGCTCGGCTTCATGCCGCGCGCGCTCGAACGGCTCAAGACCCAGCGCGGCGACGATCCGTGGCCGCAGGTCTCGCTGCAGGTGCTCAGCTCGAAGGACGTGCGCGACCGCGTGGCCAAGGGCCTGTCCGACTTCGGGCTGATGGCCGACGAACTGCCGCTCGACGGCATCGCGCATTCGACCTTCGCGCGCTTTCCGGGCGTCGTCGTGATGCCGCAGGGCCACGCGCTCGCGCGCTTCAAGCGCATCGAACTCGAGCAGCTCGCGCAGGTGCCCTTCCTCGCGCTGAATCCCGAAGATCCTTCGCACCGCTGGCTCGAGGCCGCGCTGGCCGAACGTGGCGTGGTACTGCGCGCCGCGGTGCAGACGCCCTACGCGGCCAGCGTGTGCGAGATGGCACTGCGCGGGCTGGGCGTGGGGCTGGTCAATCCGGTCACGGCGCTCGACTACGCCGATCGCGGCCTGGTCGTGCGCCGGCTCGCGGCCGACGTGTTCTTCTCGTGCGTGCTCGCCATGCCGGCGGGCAAGGTGCTTTCGGCCACGGCGCGCGATTTCCTCTCGCTGATGCGACGCCAGCTGGCGGAGGACGAGAAGCGCATCCAGCGCTGCCTGCGCTGAGACGAGGCACCTACTTCGGTGCGAAGGCGTGGTTCAGTCCGACCACGATGCCGCGCACATGTCCGGGCCCGGTGCGCGACAGGCCGACGTCGATGCTGATCAGGGGCGTGAGGCTGAAGCGGCCGCCGATGCGCGTGGTCCAGAAGCCGGAGGCGCGGCTGCGCTCCGCGATCAGCGATAGCTTCTCGTCGATCGCCCATTCGGCCGCCGCGCCGCCGCGCGGCGTGCGCGCCCCGCTGCCGGTGGCCCAGTCGGCCCCGAGGTTGGCATGCAGCTGCAGGCGGTCCGACGGACGCCAGGTCAGCGGCAGCACGAGCTGCCCGCCGGCGCGTCCGCCGCGCGTGGCATCGAAGACGGCGCCGACCGACAGCGCCGCGGCGAACGGCGCATCGGAGGCGGTCCCGTAGAAATTCCACTTGAGCTGCGGCCCCACGGCGACCGTCCGCTCGCCCTGTACCGAGAGCCGGTCGATGTTCAGGCCCAGCTCGAACGGCCCCACGCGGCAGGCCGGCCCGAGGTGCACGACGTTCACCGGCTCGGCGCCGGTGCGGCCCCACCAGGCCTCGTACTGGCACTGGCCCGGCTCGAGCGTGCCCGCATCGTCGACGTCGAAATGGCCCGCGGCCTGGGCGCCGGCATGGGCGAGGAGGCAGGCCGCCGCCAGGCAGCGCGCGCGGCCTGCGGTTCTGCTGAGGATCGTTCTTCTGTTGTTCATGGCTTGCATGCCCCGGGAGGTCGGGCATTCTAGGAAGCGCGCATGACCTTCAGATTTCGAACTGCGGCTGCAGCTCGCGGATGCGCTTGATCGCCACGCCCGCGGCGGCCGTGCGGGTCTCGACGCCGAGCTTCACGTACACCCGCTCCAGGTGCTTCTTGGCGGTGGCGGGGCTGCTGCCGAGGATCTCGCCGATGTCCTTGTTGGTCTTGCCCTTCACCACCCAGTAGAGCACCTGGGCCTCGCGCGCCGTGAGCTTGAGGCTCAGGCTCATCGCCTCGATCACCGCGGTGTCGGAGGTCTCGCGCATCACGATCATCCATTCGTCGCCGCCGTCGTCCTCGCCCGTCTGCCGGTGCAGCCGAAGGCTCAGGCTGCCCGCGCCGCGCGTGATGACGAGCGGCGGCGGCTCGGTGCCCTGCTGCCGCGCCTCGGGCGCATGGCGCCGCAGCCATTCGAGCACCACCGCGGGCGTCTCGGGCGCGCGGGTGTCGCAATGGCGCTCGAGCAGCTCGCGCGCCAGCGCGGTCTGCCAGATCAGACGGCCTTCCGGCAGCCGCACCGTGAAGCTCGCATAGCCGAAGGCATCGAGCGCATTGCGCGCCTGGCCGGCCTGCCGCGCGGCCTGCCGTGCACGCCGGGCGCCCTGCAGGTGCACGTTCATGCGCGCCAGCACTTCCTGCGGCTTGATCGGCTTGGTGACGTAGTCCACGCCGCCCGCTTCGAGCGCCGCGACCAGGTGCTCGGTCTCGGTGAGGCCGGTCATGAACACGATCGGGATGTGCGCGGTCGCGGCATCGGCCTTGAGCCGGCGTGCGACCTCGAAGCCGTCGATGCCCGGCATCATCGCGTCGAGCAGCACGATGTCGGGACGCGCCTGCGCGGCGCGCTGCAGCGCCTGCTCGCCGTTGGTGGCCACCAGCACGGTATAGCCCGATTCGTCGAGCGCATCGTGCAGCACCGCGAGGTTGTCCGGCACGTCGTCGACGATCAGCACCAGGTCGGTGCCGCCCGCGATGCTTCTCGCGAGTTCGCTCATGGCGCCACGCCCGGTGCGCAATCGATCTTCTCGAACGCGAACTGCCGCGCGAGCACGCGCTGCGCTTCGGTCCATGCGCGGCAGTCGGGCTCTTCGATGTCGATGGCGTCGAGTGCGTTCATGATGCCGCGGAAGTATCCCAGGCTCACGGCCTCGCCGAGCGCGCGCAGGCGCTCGGGCGAGGGCGGCCGCAGCGCAGGCGCGCTGGAAGCCGCCGGCGCCGGCTGCGCCGCGGCCTCGGTCCATTGCAGGCGGAGGCGGCGTTCGAGCCAGTCGAGCAGCTCGCTGTGGCGCACCGGCTTGACGAGGAAGTCCTCGGCCGCGATGCCGACGTCGTTCTCCAGCCCCTTGTCGAAGGCATTGGCCGAGACGATCGCCACCGGCGCATCGACCAGCCCCAGCCGGCGCGCGCGGCGGATCGTCTCCCAGCCGTCGATGCCCGGCATGGCCAGGTCGACCAGCATCGCGTCGGGCCGGTAGCCGGCCGCGATCAGGTCGAGCGCATCGTGCCCGCTGGCGGCGCTGCGCAGCTCGAAGCCGAGCGGTGCGAGCACATGGCCCAGCAGTTCGCGGTCGGCTTCCTCGTTGTCGACCACCAGCAGCCGCCGGCGCGGGCCCTCGTAGCCGCGCCGCGCACGCTGCGCCGGCGCCGGCCGGCCCGCGGCGGTACCGGCCGCGCCGTGCAGGCGCGGCAGGAACAGCCGCACGCAGAACAGCGAACCCTCGCCCGGCGTGCTGCGCACCTTCATCTCGCCGCCCATCAGGTCGGTCAGCATCTTCGCGATCGTGAGGCCCAGGCCCGCGCCGGGCGTGGAAGCCGCGGCCGCGCCGCCGCGCGCGAAGGGTTCGAAGATGCGCTCGATGTCCTCAGCCGTCATGCCGGGACCCGTGTCCTCGATCTCGACGGAGGCGAACTCGCGCGCATACGAGAGCCGCAGCGTCACCTCGCCCGCCGCCGTGAACTTGATCGCGTTGCCCAGCAGGTTGATCAGGATCTGGCACACCCGCTTCTCGTCCGCGCGCACCACCTCGGGCAGCGCGCCCGCGGCCTCGAAGCGAAAGCGCAGCCCCTTCTCGGCCGCCTGCAGTTCGAACATGTCGGCCAGCTCGCGCATGGTGTCGGCGAAGCGCATCGGCCGCGCATCGAGCGTGAGCTTGCCGGCCTCGATGTGGGCGATGGCCAGCGTGCCCTCGATCAGCGACAGCAGGTGCTCGCCGCCGCGTTTGATCACCGCCACCGCCTGGCGCCGGTGCGGCGGCACCGAGGCGTCCTCGCCCATCAGCTGCGCATAGCCGAGGATGCTGTTGAGCGGCGTGCGCAGCTCGTGGCTGATCGCGCTGATGTAGCGGCTCTTGGCCTGGTTGGCCTGGTCGGCGGCGCGGCGGGCCTCGTCGGCCGCGAGCTTGGCCTGCTCGGCGACCTCGCGCGCCTCGTCGGCCGTCTGCTTGGCCGACTGCAGCGCCTGGTCGGTGGCGCGGTGCAGTTCGATCTCGCGCATCAGTAGGTGGGTCTGACGGTTCGATTCCTCCTGCGCCACCTTGCGGCTCTGGTGCGCGAGCACCAGCCACCAGGCCACCACGCCCGCGATCACGAGCAGCGCCATGTAGGCCTTGAGGAAGCCCGAACGCAGCGAGGCCATCTGCGACACGCTGTCCTCCAGCGCGCGCAGCTCCTGCTGGTAGAGCACGCCGAACACCGCCGCGAGCACCGGCACCACGATCAGCATCAGCAGCAGGAAGTGGCCGAGGCCCGTGTCGAGGTAGCGCCAGCTGATGCGCGGCAGCAGCCAGCGCAGCGCCGACGACCACTGCGCGGACAGCGAAGCGTGCGGCTTGCAGAGGTCGCCGCAGCGCGCGTCGAGCGTGCAGCACAGCGAGCAGATCGTGCCCTGGTAGGCCGGGCAGTGGGCCATGTCGGGGCCCTCGTACTCGCGCTCGCAGATCACGCAGCGCTGCACCGCAAGGCGCCGGTAGCCGCCCTGGTCCGCCGCCCCGACGACGCGCGCCCAGCGCACCGCGCGCGCACCGCCGCCGGCCGCCTCGCGCGCCAGGTAGTACTTGCCGCCCGTGGCCCAGGCCAGCAGCGGCGACACCACCAGCGCCGTGCCGAGCGCGATCAGCGCCGAGAAGGCCTGCGCGAGCGGCCCGAACACGCCGAGGTGCGCGGTGATCGACAGCAGCGAGGCCAGCGCCATCGCGCCCACGCCCACCGGGTTGATGTCCCAGAGATGGGCGCGCTTGAACTCGATGCCCGGCGGCGAAAGGCCCAGCGGCTTGTTGATGACCAGATCGGCCACCACCGCCATCATCCAGGCGATGGCGATGTTGGCGAACAACCCGAGCACGTCGCCGAGCGCCTCGAACACGTTCATCTCCATCAGCATGAAGGCGATCAGCGCGTTGAACACCACCCACACCACCCGGCCCGGATGGCTGTGCGCCACGCGCGAGAAGAAGTTGCTCCACGCGAGCGAGCCCGCATAGGCGTTGGTCACGTTGATCTTGAGCTGCGAGATCACCACGAACAGCGCGGTCGCGGCCACCGCCCAGCCGTACTGCGGGAACACGTACTCGTAGGCGGCAAGGTACATCTGGTTCGGATCGACCGCGCGCTCCACCGGCACCATGTGCGTGATCGCGAGGTAGGCCAGCAGCGCGCCGCCGAGCATCTTGAGCACGCCCAGCACCACCCAGCCCGGCCCGCCCGCCAGCACGCCGGCCCACCAGCGGCGCCGGTTCGCGGCCGTGCGCGCGGGCATGAAGCGCAGGTAGTCGGCCTGCTCGCCCATCTGCGTGATGAGCGCGATGCCGACCGTGAGCGCCGCGCCAAACAGGTGCAGATCGAAACCCTTGCCGCCCGATCGCGCGCCGTTGTAGTGCACGATGCCCGCGAACGCACCAGGATCGCGCACCAGCACGAAGACGAAGGGCACCACCAGCATCACCAGCCAGAGCGGCTGCGTCCACAGCTGCAGCCGGCTGATCGCGGAGACGCCGTGCGTGACGAGCGGAATCACCACCAGCG
This sequence comes from Variovorax sp. TBS-050B, assembly GCF_029893635.1. NCBI lineage: Bacteria > Pseudomonadati > Pseudomonadota > Betaproteobacteria > Burkholderiales > Comamonadaceae > Variovorax > Variovorax sp. TBS-050B. Next base: position 520,399 of record NZ_JARXYR010000002.1, read on the forward strand.
CGCAGACCAGGTAGCCCCACACGGGCGGCACGCCGAGCGCCAGCTCGAGCGCATAGGCCATCACCGCGGCCTCGAGCGCGAAGAAGATGAAGGTGAAGGAGGCGTAGATCAGCGAGGTCAGCGTCGAGCCGATGTAGCCGAAGCCCGCGCCGCGCGTGAGCAGGTCCATGTCGACGCCGTAGCGCGCGGCGTACACGCTGATCGGCAGGCCCGCGAGGAAGATGATCAGCCCGGTGGCGACGATGGCCCAGAAGGCATTGGCGAAGCCGTACTGCACCAGCAGCGTCGCGCCCACGGCCTCGAGGATCAGGAACGAGGCCGCGCCGAAGGCCGTGTTGCCCACGCGCCATTCGGACCATTTGCGAAAGCGCTGCGGCGTGTAGCGCAGCGCGTAGTCCTCGAGCGTCTCGCTCGCGACCCAGCTGTTGTAGTCGCGCCGCACCTTGACGATGCGCTGCGGCGCTTCGGCGGTGGTGGCGGAGGTCTCGGCAGGGTTCACACCTTTTCGGTGCATCTTTCATGCCATCCATACGCCGTTTGGCGGCGGCGGCACGACTGTTGCAAAGAAGCCGGCCTGCCCATAATGGCCGCCTTCCCGACATCGATGCCGATCCCATGGAACTGACCCCGCGCGAAAAAGACAAGCTGCTGATCTTCACCGCGGCGCTGCTGGCCGAACGCCGCAAGGCCCGCGGGCTCAAGCTCAACTACCCCGAGGCGGTCGCGCTGATCTCGGCCGCCGTGATGGAAGGCGCGCGCGACGGCAAGAGCGTGGCCGAGCTCATGAGCGAGGGCCGCGCGGTGCTCACGCGGGCCGACGTGATGGACGGCATCGCCGAGATGATCCCGGACATCCAGGTCGAGGCCACCTTTCCGGACGGCACCAAGCTGGTCACCGTCCACCAGCCGATCGTCTGACCCCCTGATTCAGCAAGAAAGATATTTCCGATGCGCCATTCCGCTTTCAGGCCTGCCGCCGCCCTCCTTGCCCTGCTGCTGCCGCTCGCAGCCGCCGCCCACACGGGTGCGGACGGCGGCACACACCACGGCTTCGCCGCCGGCTTCATGCATCCGCTCACGGGCACCGACCACCTGGCCGCGATGGTCGCGGTCGGCCTCTGGAGCGCGCTGGCCGCGCGCCGCGCCTGGCCCGACCTGCTGTGGGCGCCGCTGGCCTTCGCGGGCATGCTGCTCGCGGGCGCCCTGATGGGGCTGACGGGCGTCCAGCTGCCGGCGGTCGAGCCGATGATCGCCGCCTCGCTGCTCGTGCTCGGCCTGCTGGTCGCCGCGCGCATCCGGCTGCCGGCCGCCGCGGCGATGGCGCTGGTCGGCGTGTTCGCGGTCTTCCATGGCCTGGCGCACGGCCACGAACTCGCGGGCGGACACGGCGCCGCGCTCACGCTGGCGGGCATGGTGACGGCCACGCTCCTGCTGCATGGCGCGGGCATCGCGCTCGGCTGGGCGCTGCGCCATGCCAACGCCTGGCTGCCGCGCGTGGCCGGCGGCGCGGTGGTGGCGCTCGGCGCCGCACTGCTCGCGCAGGCCGCTTGAAGAGGCCGCGACCATCATGATCCCCGGCGAACTCCTGGTCGACGAAGGCGAGCACACGCTCAACCCCGGCCGCCGCACCCTCACGCTCGTGGTGCAGAACACCGCCGACCGGCCGATCCAGGTCGGCTCGCACTACCACTTCGCCGAGACCAACGGCGCGCTCGGCTTCGACCGCGAGGCCGCGCGCGGCATGCGGCTCCACATCGCCTCCGGCGCCGCGGTGCGCTTCGAGCCCGGCCAGCAGCGCACGGTCGAGCTGGTCGACTTCTCGGGCGATCGCATCGTCTACGGCTTTCGCGGCCTCGTTCAAGGGAAATTGGAATGACCCCCAGTCTTCGCGCACTTCGTGTCGCTTCGCCAACCCCCTTCCAGGGGGCGACGCCAGCGACCCGGCAAAGCCGGATCCGCGGCATCCCACGCAAAGAGGGATGCTGAGATGGCGACCATTGGACGGCGTGCGTATGCGGAAATCTTCGGTCCCACGGTGGGCGACCGCGTGCGCCTCGCGGACACCGAGCTTCTGATCGAGGTCGAGGCCGACTACACCCTGCGCGCCGGCGGCTACGGCGAAGAGGTGAAGTTCGGCGGCGGCAAGACCATCCGCGACGGCATGGCGCAATCGCAGCGCACGCGCGCGCAGGGCGCGGTCGACACGGTGCTGACCAACGCGCTGATCCTCGACCACTGGGGCATCGTGAAGGCCGACATCGGCCTCAAGGACGGCCGCATCGCCGCCATCGGCAAGGCCGGCAACCCCGACGTGCAGCCGGGCGTGGACATCGTCATCGGCCCGGGCACCGAGATCATCAGCTGCGAGGGCCACATCGTCACCGCGGGCGGCATCGACAGCCACATCCACTTCATCTGCCCGCAGCAGATCGAGGAAGCGCTCGCCTCCGGCATCACCACCATGCTCGGCGGCGGCACCGGCCCGGCCACCGGCACCTTCGCTACCACCTCCACGCCGGGGCCCTGGCACATCGAGCGCATGCTGCAGGCGGCCGACGCCTTCCCGATGAACCTGGGCTTCCTCGGCAAGGGCAACGCCAGCCTGCCCGGCGCGCTGCACGAGCAGATCGAGGCCGGCGTGATCGGCCTCAAGCTGCACGAGGACTGGGGCACCACGCCGTCGGCGATCAGCAACTGCCTCGGCGTGGCCGACGAAACCGACACGCAGGTGGCGATCCACAGCGACACGCTCAACGAATCGGGCTTCGTCGAGAACACCATCGCGGCCGTCGGCGGCCGCGCGATCTGCGCCTTCCACACCGAAGGCGCGGGCGGCGGCCATGCGCCCGACATCCTGCGCGTGGTGGGCGAGGCGAACTTCCTGCCCTCCTCCACCAACCCCACGATGCCCTACACCGTGAACACGCTCGACGAGCACGTCGACATGCTCATGGTCTGCCACCACCTCGACGCCGGCATCGCCGAGGACCTGGCTTTCGCCGAATCGCGCATCCGCAAGGAGACCATCGCCGCGGAAGACGTGCTGCACGACCTGGGCGCGATCAGCATGATGAGCAGCGACAGCCAGGCCATGGGCCGCGTCGGCGAGGTGGTGCTGCGCACCTGGCAGACCGCGCACAAGATGAAGCTGCAGCGCGGCGCCCTGCCCGAGGACAGCGCGCGCAACGACAACTTCCGCGCCAAGCGCTACGTCGCCAAGTACACGATCAACCCCGCCATCGCGCATGGCATCGCGCACGAGGTGGGCTCGATCGAGGTCGGCAAGTGGGCCGACCTCGTGATCTGGAAACCGGCCTTCTTCGGCGTGAAGCCCTTCACCGTCGTTAAGGGCGGCACCATCGCGATGGCCGCGATGGGCGACCCGAACGCATCGATCCCCACGCCGCAGCCGGTGCACTACCGCCCCATGTTCGGCAGCTACGGCGGCTCGCTCGCCCGCAGTTCGCTCACCTTCGTCTCGCAGGCCGGCCTGGCCGCGGGCATCGGCGAGCGCTACGGCCTTGCCAAGCCACTGAGTGCGGTGAAGAACATCCGCAACGTGCGCAAGAAGGACCTGATCCACAACGGCTACACGCCGAAGATGGAGATCGACGCGCAGACCTATGCGGTGCGCGCCGACGGGCAGTTGCTGACCTGCGAACCGGCGAAGCTGCTGCCGATGGCGCAGCGGTATTTTCTGTTCTGAGCCCGCCGTGGAACTCCGGATCCGCCTGGACGCGCTCGAGGATCCGCGCATCGCGGCTTTCCTCGCTCAGCACTTGGCCGACATGCATCGGGTCTCGCCGCCTGAAAGCGTTTTCGCACTCGATCTGTCGGAACTGCGCCGTCCCGGGGTTCGATTCTGGTCCGGCTGGATCACAAGCGGCAGCGGCGAAGCGCTGGTGGCGATGGCAGCGCTGAAGCGGCTCGACGCTGCACATGCCGAACTGAAATCCATGCGGACGGCTGAATCGGTGCGGGGCCAGGGCTTTGCCCAACGGATGCTCGCTCACGTGCTCGATGAGGCACGTGCTCAAGGGTTCGAACGCTTGAGCCTGGAAACGGGCAACCAGCTCTTCTTCGCGCCAGCACGGGGGCTGTACGCAAAACACGGATTCGAACCCTGCGGGCCGTTTGGCGACTATGGACCCGATCCCACCAGCTGCTTCATGACGCGGCTGCTCTGACGATGGCTGATTGTCAGCAACGCATCAGGTGCGCGCGAATCCAATCGGCGAGTTCCTCTTCGCCCAGTTCACCCGCGGCGAGCGCCAGCGTGGTGGTCACGCAGTCCTCGTCGGTAGCCGTGAGCGTCCAGCCGTTGAGATCGAGAAAGACTTCCAGTGCGACAAACGCGGCACGCTTGTTGCCGTCCACGAACGGATGATTGCGCGCCAACCCGAAGGCATAGCTGGCCGCGAGATCGGCAGCGTCCGGTGAACCGTACAGCGCCCGATGCTGCGGCCGCGCCAGCGCCGATTCCAGCATCCCATGATCGCGTACCCCGGCGGGACCGCCATGCTCCGCCAACTGCTCTTCGTGGGTGGCCAGAACGAGCCGTACGCTCAACCAGACCCAGTTGTCGTTCGCAGCAGTCACTTCGCCAGTTCTCGCAGCACGTTGCGCCGCTTCTTCATCACACGACGTGCTGCTTCCATCTGGCGCGCAAAATCCGCGTCGTAGGGCGAGAGCAAGTAGCCGCCCGAAGCGGCCTCCGACAGGTAGACGGTGTCGCCCTTGCCGAGGTTCATCTTCGCCAGCATCTCCTTGGGCAGGATGACGCCCACCGAGTTGCCGATTTGGGTCAGTTTGAGCGCGGACATGCTTCAGTTCTGCACAAGTTATAACGGACGTTATATTAGCCAAACCATCGAAGTTCACAAGCCCATGCTCACCGCCAACAAACTCATGCCCCAGGGCCGCGGCCTCGCGCCCGTGCTGCTCAAGCGCGCGGCCACCATCGAACTCGACTGGGACGTCCGCCAGAAGAGCCGCTTCGACGCCACCGATTCGCAGGGTCGCCGCATCGGCGTGTTCCTGCCGCGCGGCACCGCCGTGCGTGGCGGGGACGTGCTGGTGGCGGAGGACGGTTCGCTGGTCCGCGTGATCGCGGCGCCGCAGCCGGTGCTGCGCATCACGCACTGCAGCGCGCACGGTACGCCGTTCGATCTGACGCGTGCGGCCTATCACCTGGGCAATCGGCATGTGCCGATCGAGCTCAAGCCCGACCACCTCAAGATCGAACCCGACCATGTGCTTGCGGACATGCTGCGTTCGATGCACCTGATCGTGGCGGCGGTGGAAGAGCCCTTCGAGCCCGAGGGCGGCGCGTATGGATCGCATGCGCATTCCCACGGCCATGGACATGACCACGCGCATGACCATGACCACGGCCACTCCCATGGGAGCGGTTCGAAGCCGCTGGTGCTTGCGCCGGAACTGCTCGATGCGCACGACCACTCGCATGGGCATCACGATCATTCGCATTGAGATGGATGGGTGTGTTTTGGTGATGTGCGGTTCGGGGTGCGATCCCGTCGATGGGGTACCCTGCTCCGCGAATGTCCCCCGGCCTGCGGCCTCCTCCTTTATTTCGCTGCGGGAAGCCCACCATCGGCGGGACCGATCAGAGCACTGGTTGATCAGCCGCAAACCAGCTGCGTGCCCTGTGCACAGGGCACCGGGTGCTCCCCGCAGCGAAATAAAGGAGGAGCCGAAGGCGGGGGACATTCGCGGAGGGGAGTACCCGGTGGCCTGTGCACACGCCCTGAAGAACAGCGCACCGTAAATCGAACCCCGATATGCAAGCCCCCCCAACCGCCTCCCCAGCCTCGAGCCTCCTGCAGCTCATCTGGCTAGCCTCCCCCGCCCTGCCGGTCGGCGGCTTCTCGTACTCCGAAGGCATCGAGGCTGCGGTCGAATGGGCCGGCATCGACACCGAACCGAAGGCTGCTGAGTGGCTGTCCGACCAGTTGCATCTGAGCTTCGCGCGCGGCGATCTTGCGCTCGTCGCACAGGCCATCGCCGCCTGGCGTGCGAACGATGCGCCGCGCATCCGCACGCTCAACGACTGGGTGCTGCACACGCGCGAATCGGCCGAGTTCTTCCTGCAGACCGAGCAGATGGGCCGCTCCTTCGTCGAATGGCTCAAGCTGCACCATGCCGACACCGCCGAAGTGTTCGCGGACCTGCCCCCCAGCTACCCCGTGGCCTTCGCCTTCGCGGTCAGCCGCACCACCGCCTCGGTGCACGACGGCTGCCTCGCCTTCGCCTTCGGCTGGGCCGAGAACATGGTCGCTGCCGCCGTCAAGGCCGTGCCGCTCGGCCAGAGCGCGGGCCAGCGCATTCTCGGCCGGCTCGCGCAGGAGATGCCCGCGGCCGTGGCGCGCGCCATGGCGCTGGCCGACGACGAGCGCCAGGCTTTCGCGCCGCTGCTCGCCGTGCTCTCGGCGCGCCACGAAACACAGTATTCCCGCCTCTTTCGAAGCTGAACCGGACCCATCGAACCATGACCTCCGCCCTGCACCACATTCCCCGCCGCACCAAGAAACTGCCGCCGCTGCGCGTGGGCATCGGCGGCCCCGTCGGCTCCGGCAAGACCACGCTGCTCGAGATGCTCTGCAAGGCGATGCGCGACAAGTACGACCTCGTCGCCATCACCAACGACATCTACACCAAGGAAGACCAGCGCCTGCTCACCGTGGCCGGCGCGCTGCCCGCCGAGCGCATCATGGGCGTGGAGACCGGCGGCTGCCCGCACACCGCGATCCGCGAGGACGCCTCGATCAACCTCGAAGCCATCGACCGCATGCTCGAGGACTTTCCCGATGCCGACGTGGTGTTCGTCGAATCGGGCGGCGACAACCTCGCCGCCACCTTCAGTCCCGAACTGTCGGACCTCACGATCTACGTGATCGACGTCGCGGCCGGCGAGAAGATTCCGCGCAAGGGCGGCCCGGGCATCACCAAGAGCGACCTCTTCGTGATCAACAAGACCGACCTCGCGCCGCACGTCGGCGCGAACCTCGACGTGATGGAGCAGGACACGCGGCGCATGCGCCGCGACCGGCCCTACGTGATGACCAACCTCAAGACCCACGCGGGCGTGGCCGAGGTGGTGGCGTTCATCGAGAAACGCGGCATGCTCGCCGCAGCATGACGGCAGCAGCGCCCGGCGCGCCGCAAGCGCTTGCGGCCGCCGACGCCGACGCCGACTACGGTCCGGGTGCCGCCCGGAACGCGCCAGGCAGCGCCTGAACCGCCTCGGCCGCCGCGTCGGCCACGAGCGAATCGATCAACCCGCGCGACGCGGCCGAGAGCCGCCGGTGCGGCGCATAGATCAGCGAAAACGGCCGCGTGCGCCCGCGCGCCTGCGGCAGCAACTCGACCGCTCTGCCGGCGGCCACCAGATCGCGCGCGATGAAATCGTAGGTCTGACAGATGCCCAGGCCGGCGAGCGCAAGCGACACCGCGCCGAGCACGTCGTCGGAGACCTGCACATGGCCCTGTGGCAGCCAGTCGAGATCGCGCCCGTCGGCACTGCGCAGCAGCCACGGCGAGACCCGTCCGGTGCTCGGCATCACGAAAGGCAGGCAGCGATGCCGCGCGAGTTCGTCGACGGCGGCCGGCGCGCCTTCGCGCGAGACGTAGTCCGGCGCTGCGATCAGGCACAGCGGCGCGTCCTCGAGCCTGCGCGCGACCAGGCCGCTGTCGGGCAGCGCGCCGAGCCGGATCGCGAGGTCGTAGCCCTCGGCCACGAGATCCACGTTGCGGTTGCTGATGCCGAGCTCGATGCGCACCTGTGGATGGCGCGCCGTGAAGCGCCGCAGCAGCACCGGCAACCGGTGGTGGCCGTAGGTGGTGGGCACGCTCAGCCGCACGCTGCCCGCGAGCTCGTCGCCCTGGCCCTGCATGGCGCGTTCGGCATCGTCGATGAGTGCGAAGGCGGCGCGCGACTGCTCGAGGTACAGCCGTCCCTGCTCGGTGAGGCTCAGGCGCCGCGTCGTGCGCCGCAGCAGCTGCACGCCGAGCCGGCCCTCCAGGCGCGTGATCGCGCGGCTCAGCACCGACGGCGTGGTGCCCAGCGCCACCGCGCCCGCGGTCAGCGAGCCTTTCTCGACCACGGTGACGAAGGTTTCCACATCACCGAGGTGATCGAATCGGCGACTCATCCTGTCTTCTGAAGAACAAATGTTTTCCCGGGCGCGCAGTTTATCGCTGCGGCAGCCATCAATACAGTGAGGCCATCGGACTCTCCGAATTCTCTTTTCCTCCTGCTTCTTCTCCCACAAGGACCGAACGATGACATCCACCTCTCCTCGCAAACCTGTTCTGCTGGTGCTCACCAGCCACGGCACCAAGGGCTCGACCGGCGAGCCGACCGGCTTCTATCTCGGCGAGCTGACCCATCCGCTCGCCGAACTCGAGGCGGGCGGCATTCCCTGGGAACTGGCGTCCATTACCGGGGGCGAGCCGCCGGTCGACGGCCTCGACCTCGATGACCCGGTCAACGCCCGCTACTGGAACGACCCCGCCTTCCGCGAGGCGCTGCGCCACACGCGGCCGCTCGGCGAGGTCGACAGCGCGAACTACGCGGCGATCTTCTTCGCCGGCGGCCACGGTGCGATGTGGGACTTTCCGACCAGCCCCGACGTGCAACGCGTGACGCGCGAGATCCACGAAGCGGGCGGCGTGGTCGGCGCGGTGTGCCACGGCCCTGCGGCGCTGGTGAACGTGAAGCTCGGCAACGGCGAATACCTCGTGGCCGGCAGGAACCTCAGCGCGTTCACCGACGACGAGGAGCGCGCCGTGAAGCTCGAGCAGGTGGTGCCCTTCCTGCTCGCAAGCACGCTGGTGCAGCGCGGCGCGCGCCACCATCCCGCGCCCGACTGGACGCCGAAGGTGGTGGTCGACGGTCGGCTCGTCACGGGCCAGAACCCGCAGTCGGCGGCAGGCGTCGGCGCCGCGATGCGCGACCTCCTGCAATGAACGGCGCCATCCCGCCCGCTCCCGCACACCTTCGGCGCTCGACGATCAAGGAATAGACGACATCATGGATCTGCAACTCCAGGGCAAGACGGCCATCGTCACCGGCGCCACGGCCGGCATCGGCCTGGCCATCGCTCGAACGCTCGCGCGCGAAGGCGTGGCGGTCACGATCAGCGGCCGCCATCAGGACAGACTCGATGCCGCCGCCGCGGAGATCGCCGGCGCGGCACACGGCAGCCGGGTGCGCACGGTGCTCGCCGACCAGGCCAGCGCGAGCGGCGCGGCCGCGCTGATCGCCGCGCAGCCCGACACAGACATCCTCGTCAACAACCTCGGCATGTACCAGGCCCGGCCCTTCGCCGAAATCGGCGACGAGGAATGGTTCCGGATGTTCGAGGTCAACGTGATGTCGGGCGTGCGCCTCTCGCGGCACTACTTCCCGCGCATGCTGCAGAAGAACTGGGGCCGCGTGATCTTCATGTCGAGCGAGGTGGGCGCCTTCACGCCGCCGGACATGGTGCACTACGGCGTCAGCAAGTCGGCGCAGCTCGCCGTCTCGCGCGGCATGGCCGAGCTGACCAAGGGCACCGGGGTCACGGTCAACAGCGTGCTGCCTTCGGCCACGCGCTCCGAAGGCATCGTCGAATACCTGCGGCAGACCGCGCCGCGCCCGGGCATGAGCGACGCCGACATCGAAGCGCACTTCTTCCAGACCTACCGGCCCAGTTCTCTGATCGCGCGCATGATCGAGGCCGACGAGATCGCGGCCATGGTCGCGCTTCTGGCCAGCCCGCTGGGCGCGGCCTCCAACGGTGCGGCAGTGCGCGTGGAGGGCGGCACCTTCCGCTCCATTCTCTGAAGCGGCCTTCGCGGCGCCGTCGCGCCGTCAGCAGTTGCCTTTCTTGGCCTGGCCCGGCGGGCAGAAGTTGCCGCGGCCGGGCCCCGGGTCGACGTTGTAGACGCAGGCGCTCGCGAGCAGCGATGCGGCGAACGCGAAGATCATGAGGGCGGCTGTTCTTTTCATGCGGACTCCTTCTGGTGGAAACGATGGCGAATATTGTGGACGCACGAGGCGTCCGGTGAAATCCCGCAAAAGCAAGCAGATTCATCACATTTCTCTTTGAAATGTTTCATGCCCGGAGCGGGTTTGCGCATGCAGCGAAAACTAAGATGCAACGCTGCCGATTCGTTCATGAATTTGCATCCAACCCGGCCCGCCGCACGGCGGCGTCCAGGGTGCGATCGACCGACGCCAGACATTCCCATCCATCCACTGAAAGGACATCCGCCTTGAACAAGACCGAACTCATCGCCGCCATCGCACAAGACACCAACCTCAGCAAGGCCGACGCGGGCCGCGCCTTCGAATCGGCGCTCGAGCACCTCTCGCGCGCCCTGGCGCGCGGCGAGACCGTGCAGATCGTGGGCTTCGGCACCTTCGCGGTGGCGAGCCGCGCCGAGCGCACCGGCCGCAATCCCTCGACCGGCGAGCCGATCACCATCAAGGCCAGCAAGAGTCCCAAGTTCACCGCGGGCAAGGCGCTGAAGGACGCCGTCAACACCGCCGGCTGACCTCGTCTTCCTCCGGGGCGGCGCCCTATGCCGCGCTGCCCCAGCCACCGCCCAGCGCCTTGTAGAGGTTGACCATGTTGACCGCCTGCTTGAGCTGCAGCTCGATCAGCTGCTGCTGCTCGGCATAGAGCTCGCGCTGCGCGTCCTGGCTGGCAAAGTAGTCCTCCAGCCCGCTGCGGAACCGCGTGCGGGCGATGCCGGCCACCTTCTCCAGAGCCTCCACGCGCGACTGCTGCGCCGCAAGCTGCGGGCGCAGGTGGTCGTCGGCAATCAGCGCGTTGGCGGTCTCGCGCAGCGCCACCTGCGCCGCGGATTCGTACGACGCCATCGCGGCTGCCAGGCGCTCCTCGTTGGCCGTGATGTTGGCGGAGCGGCGCCCCCAGTCGAAGATCGGCAGCGACACGCCCAGCACGCCGGCCCAGCTCCTGTTGCCGCTGCTGAGCAGCGACGACAGCTCGCCGCTCACGCCGCCCGCGAGCGCCGTCAGCGAGATGGTCGGGAACATCGCGGCCTTGGCCGCGCCCACGCCCGAATTGGCCGCCTCGACGCGCGCGTAGGCGGCCAGCAGGTCGGGGCGCCGCTGCAGCAGGCTCGCGGGCAGTCCGGCCGCCACCCTGGCGGTCGACCACTCGGGCCAGCGCCGCGCGCTGCCGGTCTCGGGCGACACCGGCTGGCCGACCAGCACCTGAAGCCACTGCAGATCCTGCGCGACGCGCATGCGGTATTCCTCCTGCCGCACGCGGGCGTTCTGCAGCAGCGACTGCGCGCGGTACACGTCGAGCTGCGCGGCGCCGCCCACGGCCTTGGCGCGGCCGATCATGTCGGCATTGGCCGCGAGTCCCGATTCGTTGGCATCGGCCAGCGCCAGCAGCGCACGGTCGGCACGCAGCGTGAGGTAGGCATTCGACACCTCGCCCACGAGGTTCATGCGCGCGGCCGCGAAATCCTTGTCGCCGGCCTCGGCCAGCGCGCCGCCCTGCTGCGCGGTGCTCGCCTGGCGGCCGAAGAAGTCGAGTTCGTACGACATCACGCCCGGCCTGGATGTCGAAGCTGTTCGAGACGCGGCCGTCCGACGGCACGTTGCCGAGCGGGCTGAGCGAACCCTGCGGCGTGGTCTTCGCGCGCTGCGCATGGCTCGACAGGCCGAAGGCCGGGAACAGCGATGCGCGCGTGCCCGCATACACCGCGCGCGCCTCGCGCGCCTTGGCGGCATAGACGCGCAGGTCGCGGTTCTGCGCCAGCGCGGTCTCGATCAGGCCGCGCAGCTCGTCGTCCTGCACGAAGCTGCGCCAGTCCACCGGCTCGGCGTTCGGCACCGTGGTGCCGGCCGGCCACTGCGCGGGCATGGTGAGGTCGGGCTGCTTGAGCGGCGGCGTCATGTTGCAGCCGCTCACCGCCAGCACCACGCAGGTCGCCAGCACCAGCAGGCACAGCCGCAGCGACAGCCGCACGAAGCCCGCCCCGGGCGCGCCGAAGCCGGCACTCGCCAGCAGCGCCGAGGCGGCGCGCCACGGCCGCACCTGCACCGCCACATGGCTCGGCGGCACGTTGAAGACATGGCTCACCAGCTGCTCGCGCTGCGCCTCGGTGGCGGCGAAGCGCAGGTCGGCACCGGCCGCGCTCCTGCCCGCGAGCCGGGCCTGCAGCCATCCCACGGGCTCGATGTAGACCTCGAGCGGCTGCCCCACGCGCAGCCGCTTCAGCGGTGCGCGGGCTTCGAGCAGCGCGCCGTCGGCCGCGATGTTGACGAAGCGCGATTCGCCCTCGCCCGCCGCGGTGCGCACCCGCGTGCGCGCGCGCCACGGAAAGCGTTCTTCATGCTCGGGCCGCGGCAGGTCGACGCAGGCCATCAGCGCGGCCAGGCAGAGCACGAGCGCGATGCCGGTCCACACGAGGTTGAGCTCGTCGCCGGGCGTGAGCGCCTCGCCGCTGAGCGCCACCGAGGCACCGCCGAGCTGCAGCGCCACCAGCAGCCCGCCGAACATCGCGACCAGCTTCCAGTGCACCACCGTCTTGGTCCGGTCGAGCCCCTTGGCCGTGACCTTGAACGGCCGTCCGAAGGGCCGCAGCATCGCGCTGGCCAGCGTGCTCGACACCGCCATGGCCGCCACCAGCTGGCTCACCTCGCTGAAGATCGGCAGGCAGCGCCGCCCGCTGATCCAGTAGCTGTAGGCCCAGAACATGACGAGCGGCGGCAGCCCGTAGGCCGCGAAGGCCTGCGGCGTCGCATGGAACACCGACACGCCCGCATACCAGTAGAGCGCGGGCGCGAGCATGACCAGCGCCATGAACGGCTTGCCGAGCCAGTGCAGCAGGCCGTGCAGGAAGTGCAGCCGCGCCGACAGGCTGTAGCCGCGGCCGCGCAGCGGCCCGTCGGGCAGCAGCGCGAGCTGCACCGTGCCCAGGCACCAGCGGCTGCGCTGGTTGATGTAGTCGATGATGCTTTCGGCCGACAGCCCGTTCGAGAGCCGCTCGCCGAGCCAGCGCGTGATGTGGCCGTGGCGCAGCAGCAGGTAGGTGGTGTGGATGTCCTCGCAGACGCTGCCCACCGGAAAGCCGCCGGCGGCCGTGATCAGGTCGCGCCGCACGATGAACGAGGTGCCGACGCAGAAGGCGGAATCCACCGCGTCCTTCGCGGGCTGCAGCACGTCGAAGAACACGCGCTGCTCGTCGACCCAGCTGTCGGTGGCGCGCAGGTTGTGCTGGATCGGATCGGCGTTGTAGTAGAACTGCGGCGTCTGCACCAGGCCGACGCGGCGGTCGGCAAACAGGCCCAGCATGCGGTAGACGATCTGCCGCTGCGGCGCGAAGTCGGCATCGAGCACCAGGATGTACGGCGCGTTCGTCACCTCCGCCGAGAGCTTGAGCCCGTTGTTGAGGTTGCCCGCCTTGGCATGGCTGTTGTCGGGCCGCCGCGCATAGTGCACGCCCTTGCGCTCGCAGTAGTCGCGCAGCCAGTCGCGCCGCGTGTCGTCGAGCACCCACACCTTGAGCCTCGGATAGTCGATGGCCTGCGCGGCGATGATGGTCTTCTCGAGCACCGCGAGCTCTTCGTTGTAGGTGCAGATGAACACGTCCACCGCGGGCACGTGGTCCCCGCGGCCGCGCAGCATCGCTTCGCCGCGGTCGGCCAGCGGCCGGTTGTCGCGGCAGCGCAGCAGCATGTGGATGGACATCAGCGTGTAGACCACGGCCGTCATCTCGAAGAAGAGGAAGACCCATGCGAACAGCGTCTCGAAGCCGAGGTCCGACGGCGGCATGGTGGCGACCACGCGCCAGACGGCATAGCGCGCGAGCAGCAGCGCGGTCAGTCCGCCGAACACGGCGCGGTGGGAAATGCGATCGATCCGCCCCCAGGTCATCAGAAGGAGCGACAGCCCCGCAACGAGTGCGTTGAGCTGGAACTCCGGCGTGGCGATCAGGCTGGACATGATGAATTGGCTCCTGCTGCGGCGGTCTTGCCGGTGAAGGGGTTGAAACCCGTGGCGGCCAGTGCGACCCAGGCGGTCGCGCCCAGGTGCGGCCAGCGGTAGTAGAAGAAATCGGCGCCGGTCGAATCGGGTCCGATGGCGAGGCCGGTGGAGATGCGCGCGCTCGGTGTGGCGTAGTACAGGCCGTTGTCGGCGCGCTGCGCCGCGAGCAGCTGCCACAGCGCCTCGGGCGCGGCGCCCTTGCGCGCGACCAGCGTGGCGGCGGCCTGCGCGCTGCCCTCGGTCCAGATGCCGTCGGGATTGCGCGAGAAGCCGTAGCCCTCGCCCGAGCGATGGTGCCGGTCGACCCATTGCAGCCCGCGCGCCCAGGCGCACGAGCCCTCGGGTGCCGCGAGCAGCGGCCAGAGCTGCGCATCGAGGCCCGATCCGTCGGTGGAGACGGTCGCGCCGTCTTCCTTGGTGCCGATGAAGAAGCGCTGCTCCTGCGCGCTCCACATGCGGTTCACGAAGTCGAGCGCCACGCGCGCCTGCTGGCGCTCGGCCTCGCCCTGTGCACCGGCCGCGCGCGCGGCCCAGGCGGCGGCCATGGCGATGTCGATGTTGTGCTCGGTCGACTTCCAGGTCTGCGCGCGCTGCGCGTTGTCCCATCCATACCAGCCGCCGTTGTAGCCATCGGGCGCATTGCGCGCGCGCGTGCGCTGCTCGATCCAGCCCAGCAGCCTGCGTGCGGACGCAAGGTAGGCCGGCGAGCGGTCGGCCTCGTACAGGTTCAGCAGCAGCAGCGCCGCCCAGGCCACGTTGCCGGTGGCGGTGCTCACCTGGTAGGCGTCGGCGATCCACTGGTTCTTGGCGGCGTCCCAGCGACCCGGCAGCGCGGCCTTGTCCTCGTTCATCGGGCCCGCGCGGTAGGCGTTGCGGATGCGGCCGTCGGGCATCGCAGGGTCGCGCTCCATCGCGCGCACCACCGCATCGCCGATCCGACGCGCCGATGCCTTGTCGCCGCAAGCCAGCAGTGCGATGCCCGCGAGCGCGTTGTCGTAGGTGAAGGCCACGCCCGAGAGCGCGGGCTCGAGCGGCGGGCCCTGCCTGGCGTCGGCAAGCCGGTAACTCGTGAGGAACAGCGGGCCCGAGGCCGAACCCTTCTGCTCTTCGGCGACCGCGCGGCGCAGGCCCTCGCAGCTCTGCTGCGCGAGCTTCTGCTGCGTGGCCGACGGCGGTGGCGCCGCCGCCACCGGCTGCGCCAGGGCCGACGCGGCGGCGATCGCGGTCATCGCGGCCACCGAGGCGGCCGCGCGACGGCGCATCGTCGTGCGGGGAATGGCGGGGCTCGGCATCGCGGGTTCCTCGCGCGATCAGGACTTGAGCGTGGCCGAGACCACCTTGCCGGGCGCGCACAGGTTGGTACCGCCGTCGGCCGGGGCCTGCGGCGCCGGCTGGCCTTCGAGCCGTGCCACCGCGTAGACCGAGCCCTGTTCGGCATAGGGGAAGGGCACGCTGTAGGTGCTCTGCAGCGCCTCGGAGGCCTCGGGCAGCAGCTGCTCCACGCGCGCGGGCAGCACACGGTCGCTCTTGTCGTCGAGCTTCACGTCGAGCAGCGAGCCGATGCCGAGCCGCTTGGCGACGCGCGCCGGAAACACCGCCACCACGCCAAGCCGGCTGCAGTCGGTCACGCGCACCAGCGAGGCGCCGGCCGTGACGTAGGCGCCCTCGGGCGCGAGCACCGTGTGCACCTGCCCGGCCTGCGTGGCCTTGATCTCGTAGGAAGACAGCTTCTCCACGCGCTGGCGCTCCTCTTCCTCGAGCTGGCGCACCTGCTTGAGCTGCTGGAAGATCGCGGCGCCGTCCTGCTGCGCACGCCCCACGCTGTTGCGCAGCGCCTCGCGGCGGCTCGACAGCGTCTGGAACAGGTTGTTGCCGCTGGTGCCCACGAAGGCGCCCTGACCGGCGCTCGCCACCGTCTGCACCTGCCCGGTGAACGCCTGCTCCGCCACCGCCGCGTTGGCGCGCGCGGTGTTGAGCTGTGCGATCGAGGCGTTCATCACCTGCTCGCTGATCGCGCCCTGCTCCAGCAGCGCCTGGTTGGTGCGGACCTTGTTCTCCTGTTCCTCGACCACGCTGTGCGCCACGTCGCGCTGACGCTGCGCGATCTGCCACGACTCCCAGGCCTGCGCCAGCGAGGCCTCGCGGTGGACGTTGGCCTGCTGGCCGACCGAGCGCATCTCCTGGTTGTCGGCCTTGTACTGGTTGGCGAGCTGCGCCAATTGCGCCTGCAGCGCGAGATGCTGCGAGCGCAGCTGCGTGAGGATCTCCTGGCTCACCGTCGGGTTGCGCACCGTGGCCACCTGCGTGCCCGGCGTCACCGCATCGCGCGGATGCACCGCCATCTGCGCCACCACGCCGTTGATCGGCGAGGTGATCAGCGTCACCGGCGCCTGCAGCACCGCCCGCGTCGCCTTGGACGACAGCAGCGGCTGCACGAGCGTGGCGATCATCAGCCACAGCACGAAGGCCAGCAGCGCATAGGCCGCGAGCTTGGGCACGAAGGCCCCGGTCTGCCGGCGCCGACGACCTGTGGCCGTGGCGGCCGCGGCGGATGTGCGGCCTGCCAAGCGACGGTCGAGGGCGCCTGCGGCGTGCCGCTGGCGGTGAAGGAAGGGAACCGATTTCGGTTTCGAGACAAACATAGCCACCTCTCGTGCAACGACGAAAACAACGACGCCGCCAAAAGCGACGCGACTTCGATGAATGAAGAGTTGAGCGGCCGCTTTGAACGAGCGGCCTTCGTCCGCATGTTGCGGCGCAATATCAAGGTAAGGCCAAACCCGAATCCGGACTGCTTCGGCTCGCAACAAGCTGTGCGCAATTCACATCTGGACAACAGGAACGATCGAGGGAAAGTCCTACATTGCCGTCGGAGCACGCGCAATTGACCACCAAGGGCCTCAATCCATCGTGGCCCACGGCAGGTGGCGGCTGTAGAGGAAAACCGCGGGGCGTGGTGTATTCCGGGGTGCCTGCGACGCGGCGTGTTCGCTGACGCCATGGACGTGTCATCGCAGCGTCTGCGAGAAATTCAGTAACGAATCTGATCGTGTCGTCAGGTTGAACGTCGCAGGCGATCCACGCCGGCCATGCAACTCTCGCCACTGCTGCGACTCCACCTTCAAGCGTTCGCCACAGAAGAGAAGCTGCGGCGGGCCTTGCCGTCGTCGCGCG
Source organism: Variovorax sp. TBS-050B (assembly GCF_029893635.1). NCBI lineage: Bacteria > Pseudomonadati > Pseudomonadota > Betaproteobacteria > Burkholderiales > Comamonadaceae > Variovorax > Variovorax sp. TBS-050B. The sequence continues at coordinate 537,606 of NZ_JARXYR010000002.1, forward strand.
CTCCCTGCCGCGCGATCCGCGCCTCGAGAGGCGACTGTCAAATAAACCCGGACCAGGAATGAACTACATCCGCAACATCGATTGGGAGCGCTGGAGCGGCCCCGCACTCGCAGGCCTTCGCATCGTCTTCATCCTTGCCGTCGCATGGGCGTCGATCGCGCTGCTGCAGCGCGCCGTGCGTGCGATCCGGCTGCGCGTCGAGAGCCGCATCGGCGACGCCGACGGCGCCCGCCGCGCCGAGACCCTGGCGCGCGTCGTGCGCTATCTCATCGCACTGGTGATCGGCGCCGTCGCCGTCATGCTGGTGCTGGGCGAGGTCGGTGTCTCGCTCGCGCCGGTGCTCGGCGCCGCCGGCGTGGTGGGCCTTGCCATCGGCTTCGGCGCGCAGAGCCTCGTGAAGGACTACTTCACCGGCTTCTTCATCCTCTTCGAAGACCAGATCCGCACCGGCGACGTCGTCAAGATCGCCGACATCGGCGGCTCGGTCGAAGACATCACGCTGCGGCACGTGCGGCTGCGCGACTATGACGGCAACGTGCACTTCATACCCAACGGCCTCATCACCACCGTGACGAACATGTCGCGCTCGTTCGCGCATGCCGTGATGGACATCGGCGTGTCGTACCGCGAGAACGTCGACGAGGTCATGCGCCTCATGGCCCAGGTCGGCGAACAACTGCGCGCCGATCCCGCGCACGCGGCCAGGATCCTCGCCGATCTCGAGATCGCCGGCGTCGAGAAGCTCGACGACAGCGCCGTCGTGCTGCGCTGCCGCTTCAAGGTCGCGCCGCTGCAGCAATGGACCGTGCGGCGCGAGTTCCTGCGGCGCGTGAAGGCGGCGTTCGACGCGCAGGGCGTGGAGATTCCGTTCCCGCACATGACGATCTATGCGGGTGTGGGCAAGGACGGCGATGCGCCGGCGTTGCCGTTGCGGCAGGTGGGGGCGGAGGCGGCGAATGCCTCTACTGTTCCGAAGGAGGATCGGGCGCGGTCCTGAGTTTGAGGTTCAGAGATTGGCTTGGCGCGCGACCGCCACATCACGAGCCAGGATGGTCCACCGTCCGAACCCGCCACGGACGCCACCTACCGCAGCGCATCCTCGCCAGCACGAGACGCCGATATGCAGCAGAGTCAGGCGTGATGGTGCGCTGCGCATGTCGGCGGTGATTGCATAGCGCACAAGCGGCTGCGATGTTCTCGCGGCTATCGCGTCCACCATCGCGGCGAGCGTGCAAGTGTTCCGCGGTACAGCGGTGGGTCTCTGTCTGCCGCCGTGTGAGGCCATACCGTGCAGCGAAGGCGGCAGGCTCGGCGAGCCACATCGGCTCGTTGCAGTAGCAACAGAGGCCTCCTTGACGGATGAAGGCTGAAGTACGAGAAGATATGAGAGTGCTGGGCACACGGGACTCCAAAGTGAAAGTTGGGTCCCCGATGGCCTTGGGCTCAGAGCGGGCGCCGGCGGCTCGACCTTCCGGCGATGCCCCAGCGTAGCGCTGGGGCGGTCGGGCGAGGGTGCCCGAGCGCTTGCCACTCTAGGTAAGAATCGGGCAAAGCACAAGCCCCCTTCCCCATGCGCGTTCTGCTCACTCTTCCCCTGCTGCTGGCCGCTCTCTCCGGGTCGGCAGCGCCGCCTGTGTATCGATGCGAGACCGCAGGCAAGGTCAGCTATTCGGACTCGCCGTGCGTCGGCGCGAAGGTGATCGACGCTACGCCGAACCAGGGCATCGATCAGATGTCGGGTAAGTCGCGGAAGGGCCGTGACGTGCAACGCACGGAACTCAACCACGCATTCGACGACGCGCTGCGGCCGCTTACAGGAAAGTCACGCGACGAGATGGACGTGCTGCGCCGGAGAGTCCAGCTTCCAGCACGCGATCAAGGGGAGTGCCGACAACTGGACGCCCGCTTGCCCGAACTGGAGGCAGCGACGCAACGCGAGACCGGTGCGTCAAAGGCGAGGAAGGATGTAGACCTGTACCAAGCGCGCAAGCGCTACTTCGACCTCAAGTGCTAGCGACTCGCTGGAGAGGCATTCGTCCAATTCCCTGATTCTGACGCCTGGCGCAGTACCTAGAACGGATCCGCCGGAACGGGATCACCGCTGCACTATTAGTTCCTGAAGCCGAAGATGCGAACGTCTGGTCGACGTCCAGTCGAGTCGGAGACATCGATAGCTGGCGGAGAGTGTGAGATTCGAACTCACGGACGCTTTCACGTCGGCAGTTTTCAAGACTGCTGGTTTAAACCACTCACCCAACTCTCCGGAGCCCGCGATTTTACGCCGGCCGCCCGACCGGCCGATCAGTCCCCGTCGGGCAGAAACAGCGACTGCAGATCGCTCAAGAAATCGAGCCCCCGCTCCGTCGGCCACACGCGATGCAGGTCCCCGCGCAACCAGTCCCTTGCGCTCGGCTTCTTCGAGCCCCTTCTGGATGCTCGTCATCGCCAGCCCCGTGCGCTCGCTGAACTGCATCAGCGTGAAGCCTTCCTTGAGCCGCAAGGCATTGAGCATGAACTCGAATGGCAGGTCGGCGAGCGCGACCTCGTCGCTTTGCGAGACGGCGGCGCCGGCGCGGGCGTTCTCCATGTAGAGGCGCGGTTCGCGAAAGCGCACCTGGCGCACGATGCGGTGGGCGAAGCTGAGCTTGCTGTGCGCGCCGGCGCCGATGCCGAGGTAGTCGCCGAACTGCCAATAGTTGAGGTTGTGCGTGCAGGTGTGGCCGCTGCGCGCATAGGCCGAGACCTCGTAGCGCGCCATGCCGGTCGCGGCGGTGCGCTCGGTGATGCGGTCGAGCATGGCGTAGGCGATGTCGTCCTCGGGCAGCACGGGCGGGAACTTGGCGAACCAGGTGTTGGGCTCGATCGTGAGGTGATAGACCGACAGATGCGGCGGCGCGAGCGCCAGGGCCTGCGACAGGTCGGCATCGAGGCCCTCGAGCGTCTGGCCCGGCAGCGCGTACATCAGGTCGAGGTTGAAGGTGTCGAAGGCGCTCGCGGCCTCTTCGGCGGCGGCGATGGCCTGGGCGCGGTCGTGCACGCGGCCGAGCGCCTTCAGGTGCGCGTCGTCGAAGCTCTGCACGCCCACCGACAGCCGCGTGACGCCGGCCGAGCGGTAGGCGCGGAAGCGGTTGCGTTCGAAAGTGCCGGGGTTGGCCTCGAGCGTGATCTCGCAGTCGGGCGCGAGCTTGAGGCGCGCGCGCACGTCGCCGAGCAGACGGTCGATGGCCTGCGGCGAGAACAGGCTCGGCGTGCCGCCGCCGATGAAGATGGTGTGGACGGTGCGGCCCCAGATGAGCGGCAGCGCGGCGTCCAGATCGGCCACCAGCGCGTCGATGTAGGCGGCTTCGGGCATGCACTCGACTTCGGCCTCGCTCGCGGCTCGCCATTCGTGCGAGTTGAAGTCGCAGTACGGGCACTTGCGCAGGCACCACGGCAGGTGGATGTAGAGCGAAAGCGGCGGCAGCGCCGCGAGCTGCAGCGGGCCGGGCCGCATCCAGTGCAGCACGTCGTTGGCCTGCGGCGCGCCGGCGGGCGCCGCGGGCTGGATCGGAAGCACGGTGTTGGAAGCCATCGATTGATTGGTTGATCGACCGACCGATCAGAACCAGCGTTCGCGCATCAGCGCCAGCATGGCGCGGGCGGCCTGGCCGCGGTGGCTGTTCGCGTTCTTCACGTCGGGCGGCAGCTGGGCGAAGGTCTTGCCGAAGCCCGGCAGGTACATGACCGGATCGAAGCCGAAGCCGTTGTCGCCGATGGGCGCGCGCGCGATCTCGCCGACGACGCGACCGACGGCGATCAGCGGTTCGGGGTCGTCATGGCCGCGCAACGCGACCAGCGTGCTCACGAGCGCGGCGCGGCGGTTGACCACGCCGTCGAGCTGCTCGAGCAGCGCCTTGACGTTGTTCGCGTCGCCCTTGGCATAGCCGAACTGGGTGGCGTAGTAGGCGGTGTCGACGCCCGGCAGGCCGCCGAAGGCATCGACGCAGAGCCCGGCGTCGTCGGCGATGGCGGGCAGGCCGGTGGCGGCGCTGGCATGGCGCGCCTTGGCGAGCGCGTTCTCGACGAAGGTGCGGAAGGGCTCCTCGGCCTCGCCCACGCCGAGCGTCGACTGGGGCACCAGCGTCACGGCCAGTTCGGCGAAGAGCTGCTGCAGCTCGGCAAGCTTGCCGGCGTTGTTCGAGGCCAGGACCAGTTTCATCGCCATGGGGTCACTTCGAAAGCAGTGCCTGCTTCTGCATCTCGATCAGTTCGCCGATGCCCTTCTCGGCCAGGCCGAGCAGGATGTTCATTTCGTCGCGCGAGAAGGCGGCACCTTCGGCGGTGCCCTGCACTTCGACGAAATGGCCGGCGCCGGTCATGACGACGTTCATGTCGGTGTCGCAGGCGGAATCCTCGGTGTATTCGAGGTCGAGCAGCGGCGTGCCGGCGACGATGCCGACCGAGATCGCGGCCACGTGGCCGCGGATCGGCGAGGCGGCCAGGGTGCCGGCCGCGAGCAGCTTGTTGACGGCGTCCTGCGCCGCGACGAAGGCGCCGGTGATGGCCGCTGTGCGGGTGCCGCCGTCGGCCTGGAGCACGTCGCAGTCGAGATGGATGGTGCGCTCGCCGAGGGCGGCCAGGTCGAACACGGCGCGCATGGAACGGCCGATGAGGCGCTGGATCTCCTGCGTGCGGCCGCTCTGCTTGCCGCGGGCGGCCTCGCGGTCGCTGCGGGTGTGGGTGGCGCGCGGCAGCATGCCGTATTCCGCCGTGACCCAGCCTTCGCCGCTGCCGCGCTTGTGCGGCGGCACGCGCTCTTCGACGGAGGCGGTGCACAGCACGCGCGTCTGGCCGAATTCGATGAGCACGGAGCCCTCGGCGTGGATGGTGAAGCCGCGGGTGATGCGCACCGGGCGCAGCTGGTCGGCGGCGCGGCCGGCGCTTCGTGTGAAAGCAGTCATGGATGGGGGTGAGTGAGTGTTGGGAAACAGGCCGCCGCGCCGGATGGCGCGGACGGCGCGCGATCAGATCTTCTTGGCGGCCGAGCGGCGGATGGCTTCGTTGATCTCGGCGATCGAACGCTCGATGGCGTCTTCGTCGAGGTCGTCGAGTTCGCCGTCCGCGGGCATGCCGGCCTGGATGGTGGAGGCGAAGACGCCGTCGCTGATGGAGTCGGTGGACACCGCGCGCTCTTCGCCCGCGGTCTTGTCGGGCATCTCCCACTCGAGCGCGATCAGCGTGACGTTGTCGCTGTGGGCGCCGCCCTTGCGCAGCGCCATTTCGGCGAGGTCGGGGGCGGCGTCGGACACTGGCTTGTCGGACGAGAGGGTGTGCACGATCACGGCATCGTCGAGCACGCCCCAGACGCCGTCGGAGCACAGCATGATGCGGTCGCCGCGCTGCAGTTGCAGCGGGGCCGAGATGTCGAACAGCGGCGTGGTCGGCGAGCCGAGGCAGGTGAGCAGCAGGTTGCGGTTGACGGGCGCGTCGGAGCCGCTCGGGCGCGGGCGCTCCGCATGCGAATGGTCGCGCGTGCGCGTGAGCAGGCGGCCGTCGCGCACCACGTACAGGCGCGAGTCGCCGCAGTGCATCCAGATGGCCGACGAGTTCTGCAGCAGGGCCGCGACCACGGTGGTGCGCGGGGTGTCGAGCATGGCCTTCTGGCTGGCGTACCGCATGATCTGCTGGTGCGCCGTCATGGCCGATTCGGCGAGGAAGGCCTTCGGGTCCTTGACCATCGGCCGGGCCTCGCGCTGGTAGAGCGCCGCGATGGTCTGCAGCGCGAGCTGCGCCGCGACCTCGCCTTCTGGGTGGCCGCCCATGCCGTCGGCGAGCACGAAGAGGCCCGACTCCCGCGTGTAGCAATAGCCCATGCGGTCTTCGTTCTTGAGGCGGCCGCCCTTCCGGCATGACCTGGAATACCGAGAATTTCATGCGGGACGCGTCGTGGGTGCCGCCGCCTTGGGCAGGGCTTTCTTGTCGAAGGAGCGGATGTTGTCGAGCGAAAGCCGCACCTTCTCGCCGACGGTGAGCTTGGTGTAGCGCCGCTCGCCTTCGCGGCTCAGTTCCTTCTGGAGCGCGAAGACCGACTGCGGCCGCGAGAGCGGATCGAGCGACATGCACCACTCGACCACCTCGATGAGGTTGTCCGAATACACGCCGCGCAGGCGCGACAGCGAAAGGCTGAGCCGGTCCTTTTCGATGCGCCGCGGCGCGTCGTTGGGCGGATAGCCCTGCATGCACGCGTAGATGCAGGCGCCGATGGCGTAGATGTCGGTCCACGGGCCCATGGAGGAGTCGCGCCGGTACATCTCGGGCGCGGCGAAGCCGGGCGTGTACATCGGGCGGATGAAGATGCCTTCCTTGCTCAGCACCTCGCGCGCGGCGCCGAAGTCGATCAGCACCGCGCGGTCCTCGTCGGTCACGAAGATGTTGGCCGGCTTGATGTCGAGGTGCAGCATCTTGTACTGGTGCACGATGCGCAGCCCGCGCAGGATCTCGTCGAACAGCGAGCGGATGGTCGATTCGCGGAACACCTTGGGCCGCTTGAGGTCGCGCGCGGTGACGACGAAGTCCTGCAGGGTCGCGCCCTCCAGGTAGTTCATCACCATGTAGACGGTTTCGTTCTCGCGGAAGAAATTGAGCACGCTGACCACCGACGCGTGTGAGATCTGCGCGAGCGAGCGCCCTTCCTCGAAGAAGCTCTTCAGGCCCAGCCGGTAGAGCGAGAGCTTCTCCGGCGGCACCTCGGGCGTGAGTTCGCCGGGGCCGCGCGTGGCGAGCGAGGAAGGCAGGTATTCCTTGATGGCGACCTGCTGCCCGCTCGGGTCGATGGCGAGGTAGACGACGCCAAACCCACCCGCGGAAAGCCGGCGAACGATGCGGTAACCGCCAATGACCGTATCGGGCGGCAGGGGCGAAGGCTTGACCTTTGACATAATCCGGGAGTTTCGCCCGAAGGCGATGGTGCGGCAAGCGAACGCCGGGCCGACGCCTCGGTGCATGCAAGCAAAAACCACAGAGAGGCGCAATGCCAGTTTACAGCATGACCGGCTATGCCAGCGGCCAGAACGGCCCCGCCGGCAGCCACTCCGGAGCCGAAGCGGGGCCTGCCGCCGCGGGCCGCCTCGGGGTCGAAATCCGCTCGGTCAACAGCCGCTTCCTCGACCTCAGCTTCAAGCTGCCCGAAGAACTGCGCCAGCACGAAACCGCCCTGCGCGAGCTCCTCACGGGCAAGCTCAAGCGCGGCAAGGTCGAAGTGCGCGCCGCCATCGAGAGCAGTACCCAGTCGGGCATCGTCGAACCCTCGGTCAAGCTGCTGCAGCGGCTGAACGGGGTGCAGGACGGCATCCGGGCCTGGCTGCCGGGCGCACGCGAACTGAGCGTGGCCGACGTGCTGCGGCTCGCGGGGCGGCGAAAGCGCCGCGCGCGGCGACTGGGGCAGCGACCTGCTCGATGTGGCCGGCAAGGCGCTCGAGGCGCTGATGTCCGCCCGCCAGCGCGAGGGCGCGCGCCTTGCCAAGATGCTTGAAGCGCACGTGGCGCAGCTGCGCACGCTGGTCGAGCAGGCCGGCCCGCTGGTTCCGCAACTGGTCGAGCAGCAGCGCGCACGCTTCCTGGAGCGCTGGCAGGAGGCCATGGGCCTGACCGGCGGCACGCTGCCGGAGGCCGCCCAGGACCGGGCGCTGACCGAGGCGACCGCGTTCGCGATCCGGATCGACGTGGCGGAAGAGCTCACCCGGCTGAAGTCGCACCTCGACGAGATCGAGCGGCTGCTCAAGAAAGGCGGCGAGATCGGCAAGCGGCTCGATTTCCTGATCCAGGAGCTGCACCGTGAGGCCAATACACTGGGCTCGAAGTCGGCGGCGCTGGAACTCACCCGCATCGGCGTGGACATGAAGGTGCTGATCGAGCAGATGCGCGAACAGGTACAGAACATCGAATGAACGAGCCCATGGACTACCCAGGCAACATCTTTGTGGTGGCGGCGCCGAGCGGTGCCGGCAAATCGAGCCTGGTCAAGGCGCTCATGGAGCTGGATTCGGCCGTCCAGCCCTCGGTCTCGCACACCACCCGGTCGCCGCGCGGCCAGGAAAAGCACGGCCGCGAGTACTTCTTCGTCTCCCCGGTGGAGTTCGACGCCATGGTCGCGGCCGACGGCTTCGTGGAGTGGGCCCATGTGCACGGCCACCGCTACGGCACCTCCAAGAAGGCGATCGAGGAACGGATCGCGCAGGGCGCGGACGTGATCCTCGAGATCGATTTCCAGGGCGCACTGCAGATCCGCCAGACCTTTGCCAATGCGGTGATGATCTTCATCCTCCCGCCGAGCTGGGAGGAACTGCGCTCGCGGCTCGAACGCCGCGGCGAGGACAGTGCCGCCGTGATCGAGCTGCGCCTGCGCAATGCCGCCGAAGAGATGGCCCGGGCGGGAGAATTCGACTTCGTTATAATCAACGAGTTATTTGAGCGCGCGCTTTTCGATCTCAAGGCGATCGTCCACGCGCAGCGGCTTCGGTACTCTGCACAGCGCCGCGCACGTGCCGACACATTCGCCGCACTGAACATCCCCTGATTTCCTGTCTGCTCACCGACCGAAAGATCCCACCATGGCCCGCATCACCGTCGAAGACTGCCTGACGCAGATCCCCAACCGTTTCCAGCTGGTTCTGGCCGCCACCTACCGTGCGCGCATGCTGAGCCAGGGTCACGCGCCCAAGATCGAGAGCAAGAACAAGCCCGCCGTGACCGCCCTGCGCGAGATCGCCGAAGGCAAGATCGGCCTCGAGATGCTCAAGAAAGTGCCGGGCTGATCTGACGCAGCCCTGCAACGAAAGGCACCGCTTGGCGGTGCTTTTTTTACGCCTGGACGCGCCCTTACGGCGGTCACGCTAAAGTGATAGGCATGAGCGCGGTCGCCAAAAGCCAGTCCCATGCCCCGTCGGGCACGCCGAAGCCGAGTCCGGCGGCGTTGAACGCGGCTGCCGCGAGCTTTGCCGCGCTGACCGCCCGGCTCGACTACCTGAGCGCCGAGGACACCGAACTGGTCCGCCGCGCCTACCGCTTCGCCGACGAGGCCCACCTGGGCCAACTGCGCAACAGCGGCGAGCCCTACATCACCCACCCCATCGCCGTGGCGGCGCAGTGCGCCGAATGGAAGCTTGACGCCCAGGCGCTCATGGCCGCCCTGCTGCACGACGCCATCGAGGACTGCGGCGTCACCAAGCCGGAGCTGATCGAGCGCTTCGGCGCGCCGGTGGCCGAACTGGTCGACGGGCTCACCAAGCTGGACAAGCTGCAGTTCAACACCCGTGAGGAAAACCAGGCGGAATCCTTCCGCAAGATGCTGCTGGCCATGGCGCGCGACGTGCGGGTGATCCTGGTCAAGCTGGCCGACCGCACCCACAACATGCGGACGCTGGCCGATGCGCCGCGCGAAAAATGGGCCCGGATCTCGCGCGAGACGCTCGAGATCTATGCTCCGATCGCGCACCGGCTCGGCCTGAACCAGACCTACCGCGAGCTCCAGGAGCTCTCGTTCCGCCACCTGAAGCCCTGGCGCTATGCCACCCTGTCGAAGGCGGTCGCCAAGGCGCGCGGACGCCGGCGCGACCTGATCCAGAAGGTGCAGCGCGAGGTCGAGACCGCCTTCGCCAACGCGAACATGACGGTGCGCATCGCCGGACGCGAGAAAACGCTCTACTCCATCTACCGCAAGATGGAAGAAAAGCACCTGAGCTTCGCGCAGGTGACCGACATCTACGGCTTCCGGCTGATCGTGCCGAACGTGATCGCCTGCTACACCGGCCTGGGCATCCTGCACCAGATGTACAAGCCGCTGCCGGGCAAGTTCAAGGACCACATCGCGATCGCCAAGCTCAACGGCTACCAGTCGCTGCACACCACGCTGGTCGGGCCGGCCGGCGTGAACGTCGAATTCCAGCTGCGCACCGAGGCCATGCACGTGGTGGCCGAATCGGGCGTCGCCGCGCACTGGCTCTACAAGGCCGCCGAGCCGAACGCGGCCAGCAACGACCGGCTGGGCACCAAGTGGCTGCAGTCGCTGCTCGACATCCAGGACGAGACCCGCGACGCCGCCGAGTTCTGGGACCACGTCAAGGTCGACCTGTTCCCCGACGCGGTCTACGTCTTCACGCCCAAGAGCCAGATCCTCGCGCTGCCGCGCGGCGCCACGGTGGTCGACTTCGCCTACGCGATCCACAGCAACATCGGCGACCACACCTCGGCGGCGCGCATCAACGGCGACCAGGTGCCGCTTCGCACCGAGCTCAAGAACGGCGACGTGGTCGAGGTCATCACCGCGCCGGTGTCGACGCCCAACCCCGCCTGGCTCGGTTTCGTGCGCACCGGGCGCGCGCGTTCGAAGATCCGCCACTATCTGAAGACGCTCGCGCATGCCGAATCCGAAGGCCTGGGCGAAAAGCTGCTGGCGCAGGCGCTGCGCGCCGAGGGCCTGAGCAAGCTGCCGGCCGACGACGCCGAGCACCAGCCGCTGTGGGAGAAGCTGCTGCGCTTCACGGGCAACCGCACCCGCTCCGAACTGCTGACCGACATCGGCCTGGGCAAGCGGATCGCGAGCATCGTCGCCAAGCGGCTCGTGGCCATGCTGTCCGAACTCGGCGAGCGGCCCGATGCGCTGCTGCTGAGCCGGGAGCGCTTCATCTCGCACGAAACCATTTCGCAGGGCGCGGTGACGCTCGACGGCAGCGAGAACTCGTCGGTGCGCTTCGCGCTGTGCTGCCGGCCGATCCCGGGCGACGAGATCGTCGGCTACCTGGGTCACGGCGAAGGCCTGGTGGTGCACACCGAGGCCTGCGGCGTCGGGCAGCGGCTGCGGCACAAGGACAGCGAACGCTTCTTCGCCGTGGAATGGGCCGACGAGCCGACGCGCCCCTTCGAAACCGCCGTGGTCATCACCGTGCGCAATGACAAAGGCGTGCTCGCGCGCGTCGCGGCCACGCTGGCGGACGCCGAAGCCGACATCACGCACGTCGAAATGGCCGACGAGACGCCGCAGGATTCGACCGATCTGCGCTTCGTGATCGCCGTGCGCGACCGGTCGCACCTCGACGCCGTGCTGCGCGCGGCGCGGCGCACCGCCTCGGTGCTGACGGCCGCGCGGACCGTGCCCTCGCCCTGACCGACTGCCCTCGCTAAGGCGCCGCGCCGGGCGCGGGGTAGCTGACCGACAGCAGCTCGATCTCGTGTGCGCCGCCCGGCGTGACGAGCTTCACCACGTCGCCCTCGCGCGCCTTGAGCAAGGCACGGGCGATCGGCGAAATCCAGCTGACCTGCGATTGCGCGCTGTCCGCCTCGTCGATGCCGAGGATCGTCACGCTGCGCTCGTCGCCGGTCTCGTCCACGTAGCGCACCGTCGCGCCGAAGAACACCTGGTCGCTGCCATGGTGCACCGTGGGATCGGTCACTTCGGCGATCTCGAGCCGCTTCGAGAGAAAGCGGATGCGCCGGTCGATCTCGCGCAGGCGCTTCTTGCCGTAGAGGTAGTCGCCGTTCTCGGAACGGTCGCCGTTCTTCGCGGCCCAGTGCACCGCCTCCACCACCTTGGGGCGTTCCTCGTCCATGAGATGGAGCAGTTCATCGCGCAGCCTGGCGTAGCCCGCCGGCGTGATGTAGTTCTTGCTGCCGCTCGGCAACGCAGGCATGGCGCCGTCGCCGCCGTCCTCGTCGCTCTCGGTGTCGGTTTCCTTCGTGAATGCTTTGCTCAAGGCATGACCTCTGGATTCAAAAAACCGGTCCGCAACGCCGTCGCGGGCCGTGCTTCGATTGTCTCAACCCATGTCCGAGCGCTTGCAGTCGAACACCGTGGCCGGTTCGACGCTGCGCAAGGCGGGCACCTTGCTGATGAATGTCACGCCTGCGCTGATCAGTCGCCACTCGCTTGCCTTGAACAACCGGTAGAGGCTCATGACCTCAGTGCCGGCCGCCGGAATGGCGTTGAACACGTAGATCGGCTCGCCGGACTGGTTCTCGTCCATGCTCAGCAGTTCTCCGCGCATCTTGCCCATCGTTTCCGTGTCCTTCGTGCGGGCGCGGACGATGTCCATGTTGACGGTGCGCGCGTGCTCGTCGATCGAGATCTTCCGGATCGGGTTGAACGCGGCCGCCGCACCACTTCCCGGCGCGGCCGGAACACAGGTGATCGTTCCCGCCGAGGCATGGCCCGCGGCCACGCAGAGGAGGAGTCGAAGAAATGCCAGCCGCTTCGCGTGAACGCCCATGGTTGCCTTGTGGTTGCGGGAGAGAGCTGAATGCACTGTAGCGCCGCGACGCGCTGCCGTTGCCGGCCGCCTATGCCATCCGGACTAATGGTTACTGGCGCCGTAAATCATTAACATTTTCACGACTTCGTGAAAAAGTTCACATTCTTGGCGTGCCTTGCACCCCCACTGCTGAGTGGGACAACGGTAAAGCTTCGGGCCTCATCGATTCTTTGCGGAAAGCAATGCTCAATCACATCATCCACACCGCGACGATCACGTTGCAGTTGCCGTACAGCACGAGCCCGGCCGCCGAGATCGCCGCGCTCAGGGCGGCCGGCATTCCAGTGGATTCGCTGGGCAATGCGACCTCGGGCTACCTGTTCGTGCGCACCACGGGCCGCGGCCGCCAGCGGACCAACACCTTCCGCTGGTTTGCGACCGCGATCGGCAGCTCGGCGTCCAGCGATGAAGGGGCCCCGAGGGCGGACCCGCAACTGTCGTTCCTCTTCTGACTTGCCTCAGGAGGCGCATCGCGCCCCCGCAGAAACCGTTCGGGCAAAAAAAATCCAGGACGTTTTCACGTCCTGGATTTTTACGAAGAGTGGTGCGGCTGGCAGGATTCGAACCCACGACCCCTTGGTTCGTAGCCAAGTACTCTATCCAACTGAGCTACAGCCGCACAGCTTGCAAGTATAGCATGCGTTTTTGGGCTCCCCGCGGAGCGACGCAAAAAGATGCGGTTGGTAGGCCGTGCTGGGCTTGAACCAGCGACCAACGGATTATGAGTCCGCTGCTCTAACCAACTGAGCTAACGGCCCACGAGAGAGGCCACGATTCTATTCGCGCCCGGTGCCTCGCCGGCACGCGGCGTGGCGCTGCTATTTGCGGTGGCTCAGCGCGTTGCTGACCAGCCGCGAGGTGATGTCCACGATCTGGATCATGCGCTCGTAGGGCATGCGCGTCGGCCCGATGACGCCCAGCGTGCCCACGACCTGCCCGTCCACCTCGTAATTGGCGCTGACGATGGAGAGCTCCTCGATCGGCACCACCTGGCTTTCGCCGCCGATGAAGATGCGCACGCCCTCGGCCTTGCTCGACACGTCGAGCAGCCGCATCAGCTGCGCCTTCTGCTCGAACAGTTCGAAGGCTCGGCGCAGCTGGCCCATGTCGCTCGAGAAGTCGGACACCGAGAGCAGGTTGCGCTCGCCCGAGATCACGACGTCGTCTTCCTGGGCTTCGGTGAGCACCTCGGAGCTGACCTTGACGGCCGCCTGCATCAGCGCCGCGATCTCGCCGCGCAGCTTCTCGACCTCGGACTGGAGGCGGTCGCGGACCTGCTCGATGGTCAGGCCCGCGTAGTGGGTGTTGATGTAGTTCGAGGCTTCGACGAGCTGCGACTGCGAGTAGTCGGCCTCGGGCACGATCACGCGGTTCTGCACGTCGCCGTCGGGCGACACGATGATCACCAGCAGCCGACGCTCGGAAAGCCGCAGGAATTCGATCTGCTTGAACACCGACGCGCGCCGCGGCGCCATGACCACGCCGACGAACTGCGAGAGGTTCGACAGCAGGCTCGCGGCGTTGGCGATCACCTTCTGCGGCTGGTCGGGGGCGAGGCTCGGTGCGTTCACCTGCTCGCGCTGGGCGGTGAGCATGGTGTCGACGAAAAGCCGGTAGCCGCGCGCCGTGGGCACGCGCCCGGCCGAGGTATGCGGGCTGGCGATCAGCCCCAGCGCCTCGAGGTCGGACATCACGTTCCGGATGGTCGCCGGAGAGAGGTCGAGCCCCGGCGCACGCGACAGAGTCCGCGAGCCGACGGGTTGGCCTTCGGCGATGTAGCGCTCTACGAGCGTCTTGAGGAGCAACTTGGCACGGTCGTCCAGCATTGCAAGATTTTAGTGTTGTAATTTGTAGATGACTTCCCGCTTTCGTCACGTCGCTTTGATCGGCAAGTACCAGGCTTCGGGCGCCAGGGCGCAGGCCGACGCCCGCGATGGCGTGATGGAAGATATCGGCGCTTTCCTCGAATCGCAAGGGTGCACGGTGTTCGTCGAGAAGTCGGCGGCCGAGGAAGCCCCGTCGAACGCACCGGTCGGCGGCCGCTACGAGCCGCTGAGCGTCGAGGAGATCGGCCAGCGCTGCGACCTCGGCCTGGTGGTCGGCGGCGACGGCACCATGCTCGGCATCGGCCGGCAGCTCGCGTGCTACGGCATTCCGCTGATCGGCATCAACCGCGGCCGGCTCGGCTTCATCACCGACATCCCGCTGGACAACTACCAGTCCACGCTGATCCCGATGCTGGCCGGCGAGTACGAGGAAGACCACCGCAGCCTCATGCATGCGCACGTGATGCGCGACGGCGCCTCGGTGTTCGAGGCGCTGGCGATGAACGACGTGGTGGTCAACCGCGGCGCCACCTCGGGCATGGTGGAACTGCGCGTGTCTGTGGGCCGCCACTTCGTGGCCAACCAGCGCGCCGACGGGCTGATCATCGCCTCGCCCACCGGGTCGACCGCCTATGCGCTCTCGGCCGGCGGTCCGCTGCTGCATCCAGCGGTGCCGGGCTGGGTGCTGGTGCCGATCGCGCCGCACACGCTGTCGAACCGCCCGGTGCTGCTGCCGGACGCCGACGAGATCGTGATCGAACTGGTGGCCGGGCGCGACGCGAGCGCGAATTTCGACATGCAGTCGCTGGCCTCGCTCGCCATCGGCGACCGCGTGGTGGTACGCCGCTCCGATTACCGGGTGCGCTTCCTGCACCCGCGCGGCTGGAGCTATTTCGACACGCTGCGCAAGAAACTTCACTGGAACGAAGGGGGCTCCTGAATGGCGCTGCGACGCATCGCACTGCGCGACTTCGTGATCGTGCGATCACTCGAACTCGACCTGTCGGGCGGCTTCACGGTCCTGACGGGTGAAACCGGGGCCGGCAAGTCGATCCTGATCGACGCGCTTCAACTCGCGCTCGGCAACCGCGCCGACGCGGGCGCGGTGCGCGAAGGCGCCGAGCGGCTCGACGTGAGCGCGGAATTCGACGCCGACCCGGCCTTCGACGCCTGGCTCGACGAAGGCGGGTTCGAATCCGGCGACGCCCTGCTGCTGCGGCGCACGGTCGACCTGCAGGGCCGCAGCCGCGGCTGGATCAACGGCGCGCCGGCCACCGCCACGCAACTGCGCGAACTCGGCGACCGGCTGCTCGACATCCACGGCCAGCACGCCTGGCAGAGCCTGACGCGGCCCGACGCGGTGCGCGGCCTGCTCGACGCCTACGCCGGCGTGCGCACCGACACGCTCGACGCGGCCTGGCAGGCCTGGCGGCAGGCGCTGTCGGCGCTCGACCATGCCCGCTCGGCGCAGGACTCGCTGCAGCGCGAACGCGAACGCCTGCAGTGGCAGATCGCCGAACTGGCGAAGCTGGCGCCGGCCGAGGACGAGTGGGAAGAGCTGTCGGCCAGCCATGCGCGCATCTCCAACGCGCAGTCGCTCATCGATGCGGCGCAGGGCGCCAGCCAGGCGCTCGAGGACGACGACAACGGCGCCCTCGCCGCGCTCTCGCGCGCGGTGACGCTGCTGCAGAACTGCGCGCACATCGAGCCCGAGTTCCGCGCGCTCGGCGAGGTGCTGGCCTCGAGCGTGGCGCAGGCCTCCGATGCCGCCCACTCGCTGCACGGCTACCTGCGCAACGCCGAGGTCGATCCGCAGCGGCTGGCCGAACTCGACGAGCGCATGGGCCTCTGGATGTCGCTCGCGCGCCGCTACAAGCGCACGCCCGAGGATCTGCCGGCGCTGCTCGCAGGCTGGCAGGCCGAACTGCAGGCGCTCGATGCGCAAAGCGACCTCGAGGGCCTGGAGCACGCCGAGCAGAGCGCGCAGCAGGCCTATCTGAAGGAGGCCAAGGCGCTCGCCAAGGCGCGCAAGCAGGCGGCGCCCCGCCTGTCGGAAGCCGTCACGCAGGCGATGCAGGGCCTGGGCATGCAGGGCGGCCGCTTCGAGGTCGAACTGCAGCCGCTGGCGCAGCCCGGACGCTCGGGCCTCGAGGACGTGGCCTTTCTCGTGAGCGGCCATCCGGGCAGCACGCCGCGGCCGATCGGCAAGGTGGCGTCGGGCGGCGAGCTCTCGCGCATCGCGCTGGCCATCGCGGTCACGACCAGCCAGCTCGGCGGCGCGCAGACGCTGATCTTCGACGAGGTCGATGCCGGCGTGGGCGGGGCGGTGGCCGAAACCGTGGGCCGCCTCATGAAGCAGCTCGGGCGCGACCGCCAGGTGCTGGCCGTGACCCACCTGCCGCAGGTGGCCGCCTGCGCCGACCACCATCTGGTGGTGGCCAAGCGCCAGACCGCGGGCGCCGGCGCGGAAGGCCCGCGCACCGAAAGCGGCGTCTCGCGGCTCGACGACGACAGCCGCGCCCGCGAGATCGCCCGCATGCTCGGCGGGGAGAAGGTCTCGCAGACCTCGCTCGCGCATGCCCGCGAGATGCTGGGCCACAAGACCTCGGCCGCGCTGCAATGAAGCTCGACCTGGTGCTCATCACCGGCATGTCAGGGTCGGGCAAGTCGGTCGCGCTGCATGCGCTCGAAGACGCGGGCTACTACTGCGTGGACAACCTGCCGCCCGAACTGCTGATGCCGTTCATCGCGCTGCAGCACGAGCAGGAGGCCACGCGCGTGGCGATCGCGATGGACGTGCGCAGCGGCGTGTCGCTGCCGACCGTTCCGCAGCAGCTCGAGACCCTGCGGCAGGACGGCGTCGCGCTGCGCTCGCTGTTCCTCGACGCGACCACCGACGCGCTGCTGCGCCGCTATTCGGAAACCCGAAGGCGCCATCCGCTCTCGCGCCAGGAAGGCCGCACGGACGCCCCCGAGCAGCAGCGCGTGCTGATGCAGGCGATCGAACTCGAACGCGAGCTGCTGGCCGACCTGCGCGACGGTGCCGACGTGATCGACACCAGCCTGATCCGGCCGGCCCAGCTGCAGAGCTACATCAAGGCATTGATCTCGGCGCCGCAGAACGCGCTGACGCTGGTGTTCGAGTCCTTCGCCTTCAAGCGCGGCGTGCCGCTGGACGCCGATTTCGTGTTCGACGTGCGCATGCTGCCCAATCCGCACTACGTTCCCACGCTGCGCCCGCTCACGGGGCGCGACACGCCGGTGATCGAATGGCTGCGCGAGCACGAGGACGTGGCGCGCATGTACGAGGACATCGAGCAGTTCCTCTCGCGCTGGCTCGACGCGATGGCCCGCGACCATCGCAGCTACGTGACCGTGGCCATCGGCTGCACGGGCGGGCAGCACCGGTCGGTGTTCCTGGTCGAGCAGCTCGCGCGCGCCTTCGGCACGCGCTGGGGCGCGCTCAAGCGCCACCGCGAACTCGACGCGGTCTAGGCGGGCGCCGCTTCCAGCAGCAGCTTGCGCACCGGCGCCGGCAACCCCAGCCCGGCCCATGCGCCGGCATCCACCCACCGCGCGGCCTCGCCCTCGGGCTGGACACCCTGCAGCAGCACCGGGTGGAGATGCAGGTCCCTGTGCGTGAGCACGTGCACGAAGGCCGGCAGGTCCTGCGCAACGGCGGCCGCGGTGCGCGGCAGCGCGGCGAGCAGTTCTTCGCGGCTTTCGAAGACCGGAAGGCAATAGAGCCCGGCCCAGATGCCCTTCGGCGGCCGCTTCTCCAGCCACACGCGGCCCTGTGCGTCGCGCGCGAGCAGCAGCCACAGCGCCTGCGCACTGCGCTTGAGCTTGCGGGTCTTGACGGGGTAGCGCTCGGGCTGGCCTTCGCGCAGCGCAACGCAGCTGCCGTTCACCGGGCAGATCATGCAGCTCGGCTTGCGCGGCAGGCAGACCGTGGCGCCGAGATCCATCAGCCCCTGCGTGTAGCCCGCGATGGCCTCCTTCTGCGCCGCCGGCGGAAGCAGCTGCGTGGCCAGGTCCCAGAGCGCGCGCTCCTGCGCCGACGACGAAAGATCGCCGCCGAAGCCGAGCACGCGGGTCAGCACCCGCTTGACGTTGCCGTCCAGGATCGCGACCCGCTCCCCGAAGCAGAAGGCGGCGATCGCCGCGGCGGTGGAGCGGCCGATGCCGGGCAGCGTCATCAGCTCGGCGGCGGTGCGCGGAAACTCGCCGCCGAACCGCGCCACCACCTCCTGGGCGCAGCGGTGCATGTTGCGCGCACGGCTGTAGTAGCCCAGGCCGCTCCAGAGGCCGAAGACCTCGTCCTCGGTGCCCGCGGCCAGGTGGCGCACGCTCGGAAAGCGTTCGAGAAAGCGCGCGAAATAGCCGAGCACCGTCGACACCTGCGTCTGCTGGAGCATCACCTCCGACAGCCAGACGCGGTAGGGATCGCGCGTGTTCTGCCAGGGAAGCTCGCTGCGACCGTGGCTGCGCTGCCAGTCCACGATGCGCGCGGCGAAATCGGCCGGCAACGGCTGCGCCGGCACCGCACCGCCGGCCACCCCCGCGCGATCAGGCCGCACGCAGTTCGCCGACCGGGGCGCCCGCCGCGGCGGCGGGCCTTCCCTGCTGGGTGATCATCGAGGTGAATTCGTGCAGCCGCAGCTGCAGCTCGGCCAGGCTGCTTTCCTGCGCGGCAAGTTCGAGCAGCCGCTCGTCGAGGTTGCCGGCCGCACTCTGGATGCGCTCGATCGCCTCGATGCGCTTCCTGAAATTGCGGCGGCGCTCCTTGAGCTGCGCATCGATCTGCGCGCTCGCGCCCTTGCTCCAGCGCTCCACCTCGGTCATGGCCGCCTCATTGACGAGCCGCAGCCGGCTCGCGAGCGCACGCACCAGCTTGTCGCAGAAATCGGCCTGCGCGAGCTTCAGCAGGTTGCCCACGCCCAGGTAGTGGATGTGGCTGCGCTCGATCTGGCTCAGCTCCTGCTCGAAACCCGACAGGTCGGGCTCGGCGGGCGCCTGCAGCGTGAAGCCCTGCTCCGCATTGAGCTGGCGGAAGGTGGCGTGCAGCATCGACTGGATCTCGGCCGTGGTCGCCTGCACCTCGCGCAGGTTGTTGCGCAGCGAATCGAAGGTCTCGCCGTAGACCTTGCGCACGTTGAGCTTGACGCCGGGGCGCCTGAGCGCGGCCGAGAGCCGCACCATGTCGGCCTTGAGCGCGGTGCGGCCGAGCACCGCGTACACCTCGCGCAGCAGCTTGCCCTGTACCGAGCGCAACGCGAGGATGCGCGTGTTGCTGCCCTCGAACTCGGCCTGCTCCTGGTCGATGCGCGCACGCATGTGGCGGATGACCGAGACGTTCTTGCCGCGCAGGCCCTGCAGTTCGAGCGCCTGCTCGGAAAGATCGCGCTGCCGCACCTTCAGGATGCGCTCGGCTTCGATGCGCAGGGCCGCCATGCCCGCGTCGACGGCGAGCCGCAGCATCGTCTCGCGCCTGGCCAGGACACCCTCGGCCAGCAAGGTCTCGAGCGCCGGCAGGCGGCTCGCCTCGAGCAGGCGCGGGTCGCGCTGGATCTTGGCCTGCAGGCCCTTCTGTGCCGAGACCGGCAGCACCTGTACCAGCGGCACCTCGAGGAACCTGGCCGCCACCTCGCGCTGACGCTCGATCTGGAGTTCGATCTGCGCGGGCGTGCTCAGCGAGTCCCACATGGTGTCGATCTTGTTGAGCACCACGAAGCGCGTGTCGCTGCCTTCGCTCTCGGTGACGAGGTGCTCGCGCCAGATCGTCAGATCGGAGCGGGTCACGCCGGTCTCCGCGCCGAGGATGAAGACCACCGCATGCGCCTGCGGAATCAGGCTCACGGTGAGCTCGGGCTCGGCGCCGATCGCGTTCAGGCCCGGCGTGTCGAGGATCACCAGCCCCTGCTCGAGCAGGGGATGCGGCATGTTCAGGATGGCGTGGCGCCAGCGCGGAATCTCCACGTGGCCTTCGGCATCCTGCACCGGGTTGTCGTCGGGCGTCTCGTCGTTCCAGAAGCCGAGCGCACGCGCCTCGTCCTTGGTGACCCAGCGCACCTCGGCCACCTTGCCCATGGCCTGGGCCAGCTGGTCGGCGTTGCCGACGTCGATCGCGATCTCGGTCCAGCGGATCGGCTTCTCGCGCCAGTGCGTGAGCGAATGCGGTTCCAGGCGGGTCTCGATCGGCAGCAGCCGCAGCTTCGGCGACACCGCGGGGTCGTAGCCGAGCTCCGTCGGGCACATCGTGGTGCGCCCGGCGCTCGCCGGCATGATGCGCCGCCCGTAGCCCGCGAAGAAGATCGCGTTGATGAGCTCGGACTTGCCGCGCGAGAACTCCGCCACGAAGGCCACCATCACCTTGCTGGTGCGAATTTGCAGTTCGAGCCCGCGCAGGCGCTCGGCCACGGCCTGGTCGAGCAGCTCGTTCTCGTTCAACCAGCGGGACAGCCACTGAAGGCGATGCGCGAAATTGCTCCGCCAGGCGCCGTGCTGGTCGAGTTGTTGGTTGAAAGAGCGGCTCAAGGGAAAAATGTAAAAATTTATTTACAAATATAGCATCGCGGGTTCCGAAGCGCCGCCCGCAGGGTCTTGCGGCGGCGCCGCCCGGACCCTATTTCTGGCACTTCGGACAATAGTAAGTGGAACGCTGCCCTTGGCGCAGTTGCCTGATCGGCGTTGCGCAAACCCGACAGGGTTCGCCGGCCCGGCCGTAGACCGTGGCTTCGAGCTGGAAGTAGCCGTTCTGCCCGTCCACGTTGGAGAAGTCGCGCAGCGTGCTGCCGCCCTTGTCGACCGCGCGCGCGAGGATCTCGCGGACCGCCGCATGAAGCCGGGCCGCCCTCGCCCGGCTGATGCGCGCCGCCGACAAGGTCGGGCGGATGCCGGCCTGGAACAGCGCTTCGGAGGCATAGATGTTGCCCACGCCCACCACCACGTCGCCGGCGAGCAGCACCTGCTTCACCGCGGTCCGACGCTTGCGCAGCCCCGCATGGAAGGCATCGAGGTCGAAGCCATCGCCCAGCGGCTCCATGCCGAGGCCGCCGAGCAGCTTGACCGCCCATGGGGCGGCCTCGTCCTCCACGTAGACCACCGCGCCGAAGCGGCGGGGATCGTTGAGCCGCAGCGTGCCGCGGTCCGTGACCAGGTCGAAGTGATCGTGCACCCCCGGCGCAGGCAGCGCCGCGTCGAAGCGCAGGCTGCCCGACATGCCGAGGTGCAGCAGCAGCAGGCCGCGGTCCAGGTCGATCAGCAGGTACTTGCCGCGCCGCCGCACCTCGCGCACGCGGCGCCCGACCAGGGCCCCGGGCTCGATCATCAGGGCCCAACGCAAGGGTTTGCCGACGCGCACCGCATCGACGCGCGCACCCGCGATGCGCTCGGCAAAACCGCGCCGGGTGACTTCGACTTCGGGAAGCTCAGGCATGCAAGGACAAACTCCGGCGGCGCGAAGCCCCACGACGGGGCCCGTTCAAAGGCTTGGATTATTATGGTTCGATGATTCCATCGCTCCGCCGACACCGCCTCGCGGCGGCCGCGTCTCTCGCCCTGCTGGCCTGTGCCGTGCAGGCGCAAAGCTCCGATCCCGCGGCACCTCAGAGCCCGGCACCCGTCATCGAGCGACCCGCGCCTTCGCGCACCTCGCCGGCCCGTCCCGGCACCCGGCCCTCGCCGTCGCCGACCGCAGCCAAGGCGGCCGCGGAACCCGCGGTGGCGCAGCCGTCCGCACTGACTGCCGAACTGTTCTACGAGATCCTCATGGGCGAGATGACCGCGCGCGGCGGCGATCCGGGCTCGGGCTACGCGCTGGTGCTCGACGCGGCCCGCCGGCTGCGCGACGGCAGGCTGTTCCAGCGCGCGGTGGAGATCGCCCTTCAATCGCGCTCGGGCGATGCGGCGCTCGCGGCCGCGCGCGCCTGGCAGGAAACGCTGCCCAATTCGCGCGATGCACGCCGCATCGAACTGCAGATCCTGATCGCGCTCAACCGCATCGGCGACACCGTCGAGCCGCTGCGTGCGGAGATCGCCGCCACCTCCCAGGTCGAGCGGCCGCTGCTGATGGCGGTGATCGTGCGCAACTATGGGCGCGCGCCGGACAAGAAGCTGGCCGCCTCGGTGGTGGAGCAGGCGCTGGCGGACGATCTCAAGAACCCCGCGACCGGCGGCCTCGCATGGGCCACGGTCGGCCGGCTGCGCCTGAACGCCGGCGATACCTCGGGCGCGCTCGACGCCGCGTTCAAGGGCCAGCAGATCGATCCCGCCTCGGACGCGCCGGCCGCGCTGGCGCTCGAGATGATCGATCCCGGCCAGCCGCTGGCGGAGCCGATCGTCACGCGCCACCTCGCGGGCAACCCCAAGGCGTCGCCCGACCTGCGTGTCGCCTATGCGCGCGTGCTGGTCGAGAACCGCCGCTACACCGATGCCGCCGCGCAGCTGCAGGCGCTCACCACCGCGCGCCCCGAACTGGCCGAGCCCTGGCTGCTGCTCGGCAGCCTGCAGGCGCAGGCGCGGCAGGACGCGGCCGCCGAAACCTCGCTCAAGCGCTACATCGACCTGGCGGCGAACCAGAAGGATGCCGACGACCGCCAGCGCGGCACGACGCAGGCCTACCTGGTGCTCTCGCAGCTCGCCGAGCGGCGCAAGGACTTCACCGCCGCCGAGCGCTGGCTCGCGCGCATCGACAGCACCGAGGACCTCGCCGCCGCCCAGACCCGCCGCGCGGGCCTGCTCGCGCGCCAGGGCAAGCTGCCGCAGGCGCGCGAACTCGTGCGCAGCCTGCCGGAGCGCAATGCCGAGGAGAAGAAGCGCAAGTTCCTGGCCGAGGTGCAGCTGCTGCGCGACGCCAAGCAGTACCAGGCGGCCTACGACATGCTCGCCCAGGCCGCGGCCGCCGCGCCGGACGACAGCGACCTCGTCTACGACCAGGCCATGGTGGCCGAGAAGCTCAACCGGCTCGACGAGATGGAGCGGCTGCTGCGCCGCCTGATCGAGCTCAAGCCCGACAACCAGAACGCCTACAACGCGCTGGGCTACTCGTTCGCCGATCGCAAGATCCGGCTCGACGAGGCGCGCACGCTGATCCAGAAGGCGGTGCAGCTCGCGCCCGAGGATCCGTTCATTGCCGACAGCCTCGGCTGGGTCGAGTTCCGCCTCGGCAACACGAACGAGGCGCTGCGCATCCTCGAGGCGGCCTACAAGAGCCGGCCCGATCCGGAGATCGGCGCGCATTTCGGCGAAGTGCTGTGGACGGCCGGCCAGAAGGAACGCGCCGTCACGATCTGGAAAGAAGCCCTGCTGTCCGACGCCGAGAACGAGACGCTGCAGGAAACGCTCAAACGGCTGCGGGTCAAGCCGTGACGACGATCGACGACCGCCGCGGGCGGCGAGGCATCCTGGCGGCGGGCGGCGCGGCGCTGCTGCTGCTGGCGAGCGGCTGCGCGCAGTTGCCGGCCGGCGCGCGGCCGGAAGGCTCCGCCGCATGGAGCGGGCGCATGTCGCTGCGCATCGACAGCCAGCCGGTCCAGACCTTCTCGGCCCTGTTCGAGCTGCGCGGCTCGCCCGAGGCCGGCGAGCTTTCG
The DNA here is from genome assembly GCF_029893635.1 of Variovorax sp. TBS-050B. Lineage (NCBI taxonomy): Bacteria > Pseudomonadati > Pseudomonadota > Betaproteobacteria > Burkholderiales > Comamonadaceae > Variovorax > Variovorax sp. TBS-050B. Next base: position 561,303 of record NZ_JARXYR010000002.1, read on the forward strand.
CTCACCAGCCCCATCGGCAGCACGCTGGCCCAGCTGCATTGGGCGCCCGGCGAGGCCCTGCTCAAGAACGGCAGCGAGGTGCGCCGCTTCGACTCGGTCGATGCGCTGATCGAGGCCGCGACGGGTGCGGCCATCCCGGTGGCCGCCCTGTTCGGCTGGCTTGCGGGTCGCAACGATCCGGTGCCGGGCTGGCGCCCCGACCTCGGCCAGGTCGCGAGCGGCCGGCTGCAGGCCACGCGCGAAGCACCGAGCCCCACGGCCGACCTGCGCATCGTGTTCGAGCGGTCATGAAGGCGATCTACGACCTTCCCGCCCCGGCCAAGCTCAACCTCTTCCTGCACATCACCGGCCGGCGCGAGGACGGCTACCACCTGCTGCAGTCGGTGTTCATGCTGATCGACTGGTGCGACACCCTGCACGTCGAACTGCGCCGCGACGGCCAGCTCAGCCGCGAAGACCTGACCACCGAACTCCCGCCCGACGACCTGGTACTGCGCGCCGCCCGCGCGCTGCAGGCGCATGCGGCGCCGGGCCAGGGCGCCCACATCGGGGTCGCCAAGCACGTGCCGGCGCAGGCCGGCATGGGCGGCGGCTCCTCGGACGCCGCCACCTGCCTGCTGGCGCTGAACCGCCTCTGGCAGCTGGACCTGCCGCTGTCGCGCCTGGCCGAGATCGGCCTCGGCCTGGGCGCGGACGTGCCCTTCTTCCTCGGCGGACGCAACGCCTGGGTCGAGGGGATCGGCGAGAAGATCCGGCCGGTTTCGGTGCCGCCGGCGCGCTTCGCGGTGGTCAAGCCGCCCGAGGGAATCGACACCCGTTCAATTTTTTCTTCACCGGAGCTTCAACGCGCCACTCCTGTTGCTATAATCTCGGGCTTTGCTGCAGATAGCGAACAGCTTGAAGCTCCACACCTCGGCGACGGGGTCTACAGCTTCGGCCACAACGACCTGCAGCCGGTTGCCCAGCGGCTCTGTCCCGCGGTCACCGATGCCATCGAATGGCTCGGCGCCCAAGGACTGCAGGCCCGGATGACCGGCTCCGGAAGTTCGGTGTTCGCGAAGATGCCGCAAGCGCCGCACGAAGCGCAACTCGCCGAGGCCCCCGCGGGCTGGCAGGTTCGTCAATGCAGCAATCTGGCCGTTCATCCACTTCGGGGGTGGGCGACCTGAAAGATAATCGGATCCTCATCGGTCCGATGCGACGTATATCGGTGGGTGGCGCAAGCCATCAACCTGTGTAGGGGAGTCGCCAAGTTGGTTAAGGCACTGGATTTTGATTCCAGCATGCAAAGGTTCGAATCCTTTCTCCCCTGCCAAATCCTTGAAACTGCGGTCTCACCCACCGCGGCTTTTTACAAACTGCGGCCTCATGGCCGCAGTGCTTCTTCTGCAGCCCACCCGCTGCAATAATCGGCGGCCCACGGGCCGCCACACTTGAACTCTTTGGTGGCTTCCTCTTAGCCAATCGCACTGCCGGGACGCGCTCATGCAGGCCAATCACCCTGATTTCATGGTTTTCACCGGCAATGCCAATCCTGGCCTCGCCGCCGAAATTGCGCACAACCTCGGCACCACGCTCGGTGCCGCGCGCGTGGGCCGGTTCTCCGACGGTGAAGTCACCGTCGAGATCAACCAGAACGTCCGGGCCCGCGACGTGTTCGTCGTGCAGTCCACCTGCGCGCCGACCAACGAGAACCTGATGGAACTGCTGATCATGGTCGATGCGCTCAAGCGCGCCTCGGCCGAGCGGATCAGCGCGGTGATCCCCTACTACGGCTATGCCCGCCAGGACCGCCGCCCGCGTTCGAGCCGGGTGCCGATCTCGGCCAAGGTGGTGGCCAACCTGCTCGAGACCGTGGGCGTGGAGCGCGTGCTCACGATGGACCTGCACGCCGACCAGATCCAGGGCTTCTTCGACATTCCGGTCGACAACATCTACGCGTCGCCGGTGCTGCTGTCCGACCTGCGCCAGCGCAACTACGAAGACCTGATCGTGGTCTCGCCCGACGTTGGCGGCGTGGTGCGCGCGCGTGCGATCGCCAAGCAGCTGAACTGCGACCTCGCGATCATCGACAAGCGCCGCCCGAAGGCGAACGTGAGCGAAGTGATGAACGTGATCGGCGAGATCGACGGTCGCAACTGCGTGATCATGGACGACATGATCGACACGGCCGGCACGCTGGTCAAAGCGGCCGAGGTGCTCAAGGAGCGCGGCGCGAAGAGCGTCTACGCCTACTGCACGCACCCGATCTTCTCGGGCCCGGCCATCGAGCGCATCACCCAGTCGGCGCTCGACGAAGTGGTCGTGACCAACACCATCCCCCTTTCCGACGGCGCACTCGCCTGCGGAAAGATCCGCCAGCTCTCCGTGGCACCGCTGATCGCCGAGACGATCCAGCGCATTGCCAAGGGCGAGTCGGTGATGAGTTTGTTCTCGGACCAGGACAACCTGTTCTGACCCGAGCAAAAAGCGGGCGCCCTCCACTTCCGGAACGGCGTCCTTGTTGAACCGGAGTCGCACTGGTCGCGGTGGACTCTCACAGGAGTTGTTATGAAATTCGTCGCTTATGAGCGCGCAAAGCAGGGCACGGGTGCGAGCCGCCGTCTCCGCGTTTCGGGCAAGACGCCCGGTATCGTCTACGGTGGCGAGGCCCAGCCGCAACTGATCGAAGTCGATCACAACGCGCTGTGGCACGCCCTCAAGAAGGAAGCGTTCCACTCGTCCGTCCTCGAGATGGAACTCGGCGGCAGCACGACCAAGGTCCTGCTGCGCGACGTGCAATACCACCCGTTCCGCCAGCTGGTGCAGCACATCGACTTCCAGCGCGTCGATGCCAAGACCCGCCTGCACATGAAGGTGCCGCTCCACTACAAGGGCGAAGAAGAGTCGGATGCCGTCAAGCTCGACCACAACCTCGTGACCCACGTCATGACCGAGCTCGAAGTCAGCTGCCTGCCCACGGACCTGCCCGAGTTCATCGAGGTGGATCTGTCCAACCTGAAGAAGCAGGCCACCCTGCACGTCAGCGACATCAAGCTGCCCAAGGGCGTGAAGTTCGTGAGCCACGGCAAGCTGAACCCGGTGATCGTGTCGGCCGTGCCGCCGCTGGTGTCGGAAGAGCCGGCGCCCGCCGCTGAAGGCGCAGCACCTGCCGAAGGCGCCGCCGGTGCCAAGCCCGCTGCCAAGGCTGCGAAGGGCAAGAAGTAATTCTTCTCGCATCCCTGCCAAAGGCCCGCCTCGCGCGGGCCTTTTGCTTTGGGGCGGCGGGATAATTCACCGCATGATCAAGCTGTTTGTCGGCCTGGGCAACCCGGGCCCCGAGTACGAAGCCACACGGCACAACGCCGGCTTCTGGTGGATCGATGCCCTCGCACGCGACTGGAAGCTCCATCTCGTGCCGGAGCGCAGCTATCACGGCCTCGCGGCGCGCGCGAACATCAATGGCCAGAGCGTCTGGCTGCTGGAGCCGCAGACCTTCATGAACCTCTCGGGCAAGTCGGTGGCCGCGCTCGCGCGCTTCTTCAAGATCGCGCCCGACGAGATCCTCGTGGTGCACGACGAACTCGACGTCGTCCCCGGCCAGGCCAAGCTCAAGTTCGGCGGCAGCCACGCGGGGCACAACGGGCTGCGCGACATCCACGCGCAGCTCGGCACCGGGGACTACTGGCGCCTGCGCCTGGGCATCGGACATCCGGGCGTCAAGTCCGAGGTGGTCAACTGGGTGCTGCGCAAGCCGCTGAAGGAGCACCGCGACGCGATCGAGGACGCCATCGTGCGCACGCTGCATGCCGCGCCCGCGCTCGTGGCCGGCGAGATGGAGAAGGCCACCCTGCTGATCCACACGAGCAAACCGCCACGGCCCAAACCGCCGCGGCGCGAGCCCGGCGAAGGAGGCGCGCCCGCCGCCACCTAACGAGCCGGCCCCTCGAGCGGGCAGAGAAGAAAGAAAAAGGGAGAGAAAAATGCAGAGAGACAGCCGAAGAACCGCGGCAAGGACCGCGGCAAGCGTCCTGATGGCGGCCGCCGTCTGCGCAGCGGCGGCCGCGGCGCCAGGCACACCCGCCTACCGCTGCGGCAACGCCTACACCGACCAGCCCTGCGACGGCGGTCGACGCGTGAAGGTGGACGACCCGCGCACCGATGCCGACCGCCGCGCCGCCGAAGCAGCCACGCGCAGGGCGGAGAGCCGGGCCGATCAGCTCGAACGCATCCGCCTGGCGCAGGAACGGGAAGCCTATGAACGCGACCGCCGCGCCGCGCGCGAAGCCCGCCAGGCCGTCCTGGCCGAACGCAGGCTCGCCGCCGCCGAGCAGGCCGCGCAGGCGCGGGCCCGGAAGCTCGCATCGGAACCGCACAAATCGAGCGCGCGCTTCAGCGGCGGCACGGCCGCGGAAGGTGGCGGCCGCAAGAAGCGAAAGACCGGCTCAGATGCCGGTTGAGGGCGCGGGCGGCAGCGGTGGCGCCGCGGTTGCCGCTGCCGCGGCCTTGGCGGCCGCGAGGCGCTCGAACTTCTGCCACAGCGTCTCGCGGCTCTCGACGTGGTCCGGGTTGACCGGAATGCACGCGACCGGGCAGACCTGCACGCACTGCGGCTCGTCGAAATGACCCACGCATTCGGTGCATTTGCGCGGGTCGATCTCGTAGAACTCGGCGCCCATGTAGATCGCGTCGTTCGGGCACTCGGGCTCGCAGACATCGCAATTGATGCATTCGTCGGTGATCATGAGAGCCATGCCCGATTATCGCGGACGAGGCACGCTTGTTGCTGGAGTCGGGTTATGCTGCGCCCCGCCCCATGAGTCTGTTCATCCTCAAGCGCCTCGCCACGCTGATCGGCACGCTGATCGGCGCCTCGGTCATCGTATTCCTCGTCCTGGAGATCCTGCCCGGCAACGCGGCGCAGCTGCTCATGGGGCCCGATGCCGCGCCCGAAGCGGTGGCCGCGCTGGCCGCCAAGCTCGGCCTCGACCAGCCCGCCTGGACCCGCTACTGGCACTGGATTGCCGGCCTGCTGACCGGCAACCTCGGCGACAGCTACGCCTACAGCACCCCGGTGCTCGACCTGATCCTCGAAAGGCTCGCGCTCACCATCCCGCTCGCGATGCTCGCGATGGCCTTCACCACCGTGCTTGCGCTCTTCGTCGGCGTCACGGCCGCGGCGCGGCACAACAAGCTCGGCGACGTGGGCCTGATGGGACTCACGCAGGTCGGCATCGCCATCCCGAACTTCTGGTTCGCGATCCTGCTGATCCTCGTGTTCTCGGTCCAGCTGCAGTGGTTCTCGGCCGGCGGCTTCGAGGGCTGGGGCGAAGGCGTGTTCGCGGGCATCAAGTCGCTGCTGCTGCCGGCGCTTTCCCTGGCCGTGGTGCAGGCCGCGATCCTCGCGCGCATCACGCGCTCGGCCGTGCTCGAGGTGATGCGCGAGGACTTCGTCCGCACCGCGCGCGCCAAGGGCGTATCCCAGCGTGCCGCGCTCTGGACGCACGTGCTGCGCAACGCGCTGATCCCGGTCGTCACCGTCATGGGCATGCAGTTTGCCGAGCTGCTGGCCGGCACCATCGTGATCGAGAAGGTGTTCTACCTGCCCGGCCTGGGCCGGCTGATCTTCGAGGCCATCGGCAACCGGGACCTGATCGTGGTGCGCAACTGCGTGATGCTGCTCGCGGCCATGGTCGTCATCGTGAACTTCGTGGTCGACGTGCTCTATGCCGTGATCGACCCGCGCATCAAGGCGAGCGACATATGAGCGCGACCACCACCACCGTTCCGAGCGCGGCGGCGCTCAAGCTGCCCGGATTCTGGCGCCGCGCGACGAGGCACCGCAGCTTCGTGCTCGGCGGCGTGCTCACGCTGCTCCTGCTGCTGGCCGCGGCCGTCTCGCTGGTCTGGACGCCCTGGTCGCCCTACGACATCGACATGGCGAGCAAGCTGCAGCCGCCTTCGGCCTCGCACTGGCTCGGCACCGACGCCTACGGCCGCGACGTGGCCTCGCTGCTGCTCGTGGGGGCGCGCGCATCGATCCTCGTGGGCGTGATCGCGGTGGGCATCGGGCTCGTGGTCGGCACCGCGCTCGGGCTGCTGGCGGCGGCGCGGCGCGGCTGGGTCGAAGAGGCGATCATGCGCCTGACCGACTTCTCGCTCGCCTTTCCGGCCATCCTCTCGGCGATCATGATGACGGCGGTGTTCGGCGCGGGCATCGTGAACGCGATCATCGCGATCGGCATCTACAACATCCCCACCTTCGCGCGCATCACGCGCGCCTCGGCCAACGCCATCTGGTCGCGCGAATACGTGGCGGCGGCGCGCGCCTGCGGCAAGGGGCCGTTCGCCATCACGATGCAGCACGTGCTGCCCAACATCTCGGCGGTGCTGATCGTGCAGATCACGATCCGCTTCGCGATCGCGATCCTCGCCGAGGCCGCGCTCTCCTTCCTCGGCCTCGGCACGCAGCCGCCGCAGCCTTCGTGGGGCCGCATGCTCAGCGAGGCGCAGACGATGATGTTCCAGTCGCCGCTGCTCGCGGTGTTCCCCGGCATGGCGATCGTGCTCGCGGTGCTGGGCCTCAACCTGCTCGGCGACGGCCTGCGCGACCTGCTCGATCCGCGCCTCGCCCGCGCCCGCTGACATGCCCCTTCTTCAAGTCAAGGACCTCCACGTCGAGCTTCAGACGCAGCGCGGCCCGGCCGAGGCCGTGCGCGGCATCGACTTCACGCTCGAGCGCGGCGAGACGATGGGCATCGTGGGCGAATCCGGCTGCGGCAAGTCGATCACGGTGCAGTCGCTGATGGGCCTGCTGCCCTCGACCGCGAAGGTCCGCGGCAGCATCCGCTTCGACGGCACCGAACTCGTGGGGCAGGACGAGAAGACCATGTGCCGCATCCGCGGCAACCGCATTGGCATGATCTTCCAGGAGCCGATGACGGCGCTGAACCCGGTGCACACGATCGCGCGGCAGGTGGGCGAGCCGCTGCGTCTGCACCGCGGGCTCTCCGGGGCCGATGCGCGCAAGGAAGCGCTCGCGCTGCTCGAGCGCGTGGGCATTCCCGACGCGGCCTCGCGGCTCGACGCCTATCCGCACCAGTTCTCGGGCGGGCAGCGCCAGCGCATCGGCATCGCGATGGCGCTGGCCTGCGGCCCCGACCTGCTGATCGCCGACGAGCCCACCACCGCGCTCGACGTCACGATCCAGAAGCAGATCCTCGAACTGATCCAGAGCCTGGTCGCCGAGCGCGGCATGGCGCTGATCCTGATCTCGCACGACCTCGGCGTGATCGCGCAGAGCGTCTCGAAGATGCTCGTGATGTACGGCGGCAGCGTGGTCGAGAGCGGCCCGACCGAGGCCGTGTTCGCCGAACGGGCGCACCCCTACACGCAGGGCCTGTTCGCGGCCCGGCCGGTGCTCGGCGCGCCGCGCGGCATCCGCCTTGCCACCATCCGCGGCAGCGTGCCCGAACTCGTCGATCTGCCGCCGGGCTGCCCCTTCGCGGGCCGCTGCAAGTACACGGTCGAGGCCTGCCACGCCACCCGCCCGCCGCCGGTGATGCTGCGCCACGCGCATGCCGTGCGCTGCATCCGGCTTCCCGAGATCGCGGCGGAAGGCGCCCTCGCACCATGAGCCAGACGACCAGCAGCCCCATCCAGCCCCTGCTCGAGGTCAGAGACCTCGTGCGCCACTACGCGCTGCCGCGCGAGAAGCTGTTCTCGCCGCCGCCGCTCGTGAAGGCGCTCAACGGCGTGAGCTTCGACGTCGAGGCCGGTGGCAGCCTCGGCATCGTCGGCGAATCGGGCTCGGGCAAGTCGACCATCGCGCGCCTCGTGATGGCGCTCGACACGCCCACCTCGGGCAGCGTGCGCATGCTCGGCCGCGACCTGCACCGGCTGCCCAAGGGCGAACTGCGCGCCGCGCGGCGCGACTTCCAGATGGTGTTCCAGGACCCCTACGGCTCGCTCGATCCGCGCCAGACCGTGGCGCGCGTGGTGGCCGAGCCGCTCGAGGCGCTGGCCGAGAGCAGCCGCGCCGAGCAGCGCGAGCGCGCCGCGGAGGCGCTCGCGGCCGTGGGCCTGCGCAGCACCGACATGGACAAGTACCCGCACGAGTTCTCGGGCGGCCAGCGCCAGCGCATCGCGATCGCACGCGCGCTCATCACGCGACCGAAGCTCATCGTGGCCGACGAGCCCGTGAGCGCGCTCGACGTCTCGGTGCAGGCGCAGGTGCTCAACCTGATGCAGGACCTGCAGCAGCAGTTCGGCGTCAGCTACCTGCTGATCAGCCACGACCTCGCGGTGGTCAACCATCTCTGCGACCGCGTGTGCGTGGTGTGGAAGGGGCAGATCGTCGAGCAGGGGCCGCCTGGCGAGCTCTTCCGCGACGCGCAGCATCCGTACACGCGCACGCTGCTCGACGCCGTGCCGCGCGCGCCGGCCGGCGGCACGCTGCTCGCGGCCTGAGTGCCACCGGCGCATCCGGGAACGTCCCGAGGAAAAAGCGCCCGCGCGGCCAGCGGCTTCGACCGCGCTGCGAGAGAATGATCCGCCGCGCGTGGCATCTTTCGTGCTGCGTGCCCTTCGTTCCTGCCGCCGCGCCTCCCAACGGGGCATGCGGCGCATCGAAGCCGCCCTCTCGCACCATCGTTATTCCGGAGATCACAACGTATGTTGAACCGTCGCACCCTCCTTGCCACCGCCGGCGCCACCGTGGCGCTGGCCTCCCCCGTCGCCGGCCTGGCGCAGGGGCGGAAGGACGCCATCGTGATCGGCATGGCCCTCGAACCGCCGGGCCTCGACCCGACGGCCGGCGCCGCGGCCGCGATCGCGGAGGTGGTGCACTACAACATCCTCGAGACCCTCACCAAGATCAACGCCGACGGCAGCGTCACGCCGCTGCTGGCCGAGAGCTGGGAAGTCTCGCCCGACCTCAAGACCTACACCTTCAAGCTCCGGCGCGGCGTCAAGTTCCAGAACGGCGAGCCCTTCAACGCGAACGCGGTGAAGTTCTCCTTCGACCGCGCGGGCGGCGAGAAGAGCACCAACAAGGACAAGCGCACCTTCGCGAACCTCAGCACCCAGGTGGCAGACGAGCACACGGTGGTGATCATCAACAAGGAGATCGACCCCGACCTGCCCTTCGTGCTGGGCCAGGCCACGGCCGTCATCGTGGAGCCCAAGAGCGCCGAGACCAATGCGACCAAGCCCGTCGGCACCGGTCCCTACAAGCTCGATGCCTGGGCCAAGGGCTCCTCGATCACGCTGAGCAAGTGGGAGGGCTTCCGCAGCCCCGGCACCGCGAAGATCAACAAGGTCACCTTCCGCTTCATCGCCGATGCCGCGGCGCAGGCGGCCTCGCTGCTGGCCGGCGACGTCGACGTCTTCACGCGCATCGGCACGCGCGTGGTGCCGCAGTTCAGGAACAACCCCCAGTTCCAGACCATCCTCGCGGGCTCGCGCGCGAAGACCATCCTCTCGATCAACAACCGCAGGAAGCCGCTCGACGACGTGCGCGTGCGCCGCGCGATCCTCGCGGCCATCGACCGCAAGGCCTTCATCGAAGGCGCGGCCGACGGCTTCGGCGTGCCGATCGGCAGCCACTACGTGCCCGGCGCCGCCGGCTACGTCGACACCACGGGCGTGAACCCCTACGACGTGGAAAAGGCCAAGAAGCTGCTCGCCGAGGCCGGCGTGAAGACGCCGCTAGAACTCACCATGACGCTGCCGCCGCCGCCCTACGCGCGCCAGGGCGGCGAGGTGATCGTGGCCCAGCTCGCCAAGATCGGCATCACGGTCAAGGTGCAGAACGTCGAATGGGCGCAGTGGCTCAGCGGCACCTACGGCAACAAGGACTACGACCTCTCGATCGTCTCGCACGTCGAGCCCTTCGACCTCGGCAACTACGCCAAGGCCGACTACTACTGGGGCTACCAGTCGAAGGCCTTCAACGCGCTGTTCGACAAGATCAAGAGCACCGGCAACGCGGCCGAGCGCAACAAGCTGCTCGGCGAAGCGCAGAAGATGCTGGCCGCCGATGCGGTCAACGGCTTCCTCTACCAGCCGCAGTTCCCGACCATCGCGAAGAAGAACGTGAAGGGGCTCTGGAAGGAGAACCCGATCTTCGTGAACGACCTCTCGGCGCTGTCGTGGGGATGAGCACCGACGTGTCGTCTTCCTCCACCCCCTCCTCCGCGTCGTCGCTGGCCGAACTCTCGGCCCGGGCGCTTTCCGCCGCCTACCGCAGCAAGGCGCTCTCGCCGGTCGAGGTCACGCAGGCCGTGATCACGCACATCGAGCGCTGGGAGCCGCAGCTGCAGGCCACCTGGCTGTTCCGCCCCGAGGCCGCGCTCGAGCAGGCGCGCGCATCCGAGTCGCGGTGGCTGCGCGGCGAAGCGCTCGGGCCGCTCGACGGCGTGCCGACCACGATCAAGGAGAACATCGCCACCCGCGGCGACCCGATGCCGGCCGGCACGGCCGCGGTCGACCTGAAGCCCGCGGCGGCCGACGCGCCGCCGGCCGCGCGGCTGAAGGAGGCCGGCGCGGTGATCGTGAGCAAGACCACCATGCCCGACTACGGGATGCTGTCGTCGGGGCTTTCGAGCTTCCACCGGCTTGCGCGCAATCCCTGGGACCTACGCAGGACGCCCGGCGGCTCGAGCGCCGGCGCGGGCGCCGCCTCGGCCGCGGGCTACGGTCCGCTGCACCTGGGCACCGACATCGGCGGCTCGCTGCGGCTGCCGGCGAGCTGGTGCGGCATCTTCACGCTCAAGCCGAGCCTGGGCCGCATTCCGATCGATCCGCCCTACATGGGCCGCGCCGCCGGCCCGATGACGCGCAGCGTGGGCGACGCCGCGCTGATGATGCAGGCGCTCTCCCGCCCCGACGCGCGCGACAGCATGAGCCTGCCGCCGCAGGAGATCGACTGGGAAGGCTTCGAGGTCTCGCCCGACCACCTGCGCGGCCTGCGCATCGGCCTGCTGCTCGATGCCGGCTGCGGCCTCGCAGTCGAGCCCGAGATCCAGGCCGCGGTCGAGCATGCGGCGCGCCTCTTCGAGCAGGCCGGCGCCGTCGTCGAACCGATGCAGCCCTTCATGTCGCAGTCCATGCTCGACGGCATGGACCATTTCTGGCGCATGCGCTCGCTGGTGGACATGAAGGCGCTGCGCGCCGACCAGCGCGCGAAGATCCTGCCCTACATCCGCGAATGGGCCGAGAGCGCGGCCGAGTTCAGCGGCGAGCACGTGTTCCGCGGCTTCAGCCAGTTCCATGCCGCGCGCGTGGCCGCCGTGCAGGCCTGCGCGCGCTTCGACTACGTGATCTCGCCGGTGTCGCCCAACATGCCCGCGGCGGCCGAAGCGCCCTCGCCCACCAACGACCCGCTGCGGCCGCTGGAGCACATCGGCTTCACCGTGCCGTTCAACATGTCGGAGCAGCCGGCCTCGTCGGTGAACTGCGGCTATTCGGCAGAGGGGCTGCCGATCGGGCTGCAGATCGCCGGCCATCGCTTCGACGATCTCGGCGTGCTGCGCGTGTCGCGCGCGTTCGAGCAGATCCGCGAGGCGCAGCGGCCCTGGCCGCTGCCGCCGGCACGCTAGGCACCGCGCGACGGGCCGGCGTCAGCCGAGCTGCGTCGCCAGCATCTCGCGCGCGCGCGTGACGAACGCCGTCTCGCCGCGGCGCCCGGGCAGCAGCTGGAACGTGACCCGCGGCAGCGCCGGCAGGCCGTGCGGCGGCGCCAGCCGCGCGACGCCGTCGCTGATCGCCGATTCGTTCAGGCAGGCCACGCCGAGCCCCGCGGCGAGCGCCGACTGCAGCCCCGCCACGCCCGAGGCCACGTGCGCCAGCACATAGGGCACGCGGCGGCGCCGCAACAGCGCCACCGTGAACTGATGCAGCGAGCAGGTGTCCGGCAGGGCCAGCAGCCGGACCGGCTCACCGCGCGCGAGCCGCATGCCGGCCGCGCCGAGCCATGCGAGCGATTCCCGCCGGATGACGGACGCCTTGGCGTCGTGACCCGGCGGCGCCGGCGTGCCCGCGATGCGCATGCCCAGCGCCACGTCGAACTCCCCGCGCGCATAGGCGGCGCGCAGCGCGTCGCTCTTGAGGATGCTGACGTGAAGTCGCACCTTCGGATAGCTCTCGCCGAGCCGTCCCAGCAGCCGCGTGAGGTCGCCGGGGCGAAAGTAGTCGGTCACGGCGAGCCGCAGCTCGCCCTGCAGGGTTTCGCCGCGCAGGTCGCGGAACGCCTCGTCGCTCAGGGCGAGGATGCGCCGCGCATAGCCCAGAAGCCGCACGCCCGCCTCGGTCGGCGCCACGCCGGCCTTGCTGCGCGTGAGCAGCGACTGCCCCGCGCGCTCCTCCAGCTTGCGGATCTGCTCGCTCACCGACGACTGCGAAAGGAACACCCGTGGCGCCGCGGCCGTGAGGCTGCCGGCATCGACCACCGCCGCCAGGGTGCGAAGCTGCTCCAGATCGAAGGTCTGCATGATGGGTCATCCATTGGCTGAGCCGATGACACGCATCATATCTTCCCGCTTTTCCGATGGAAGGTCGACGCCCACAATCACCCCATCGACCACTCATCCACGGAGCCGCACATGCCGCACATCGTTGTCCACCTCTCGGGCGAACCCGACGCCCAGCTCACCCGCAAGACCGTCGACGCGGTCGCCGAACTCACGCAGAGCGTGCTCGGCAAGCAGCTGCCGGTGATCGCGATCACGGTGCAGTACATCGCGGCCGACGCCTGGTTCATCGGCGGCCAGTCGCTGGCGTCGCTGGGCAAGTCGGCCTTCCACCTGGACATCAGCATCACCGACGAAACCAACACCAAGGCCGAGAAGGCCCGCTACCTGCGCGAGGTGCACGCCGCCATGCAGCGGCTGCGCCCCGACCTGCACGAGGTCTCGTACATCCACGTGATCGACGCCCGCGGCGCGGCGTACGGCTACGGCGGCAAGACGCAGGAGTACCGCCACCAGCAAGCCGGCGTTTGAAGCAGGCGGCGCGGCATGGCACCATGCCGCCATGCCCGCCGCCACCGCCTCCTGCGCCGACAGCTTCGGCAACCCGCTCACGCTCGACGATGCCGCGAGCCTGCCGCTCGTCGAGGATTTCGTCCTGGGCTTCGTCACGACCGAGGCGCGTGCCGTGAACCTGCTCGCGCTGGCCGAGCGCGACATGAGCCCGATCGTGCAGGCCTACTGCGCCACGCTGCATCTGTTCGCCGAATCGCGCGACGCCGCGGCCCGCGCGCGCCCCTTCCTCGCACGCGCGCGCGCCGCCGCGGAACGCGCCACGCCGCGCGAGCGGCGCTACATCGACGCGGTCGAGGCCTGGGCGGACGGCGACCTCGCCCGCGCCATCGCGCTGCACGAGGCGCAGGCCCGCGCGCATCCGCGCGACCTGGTGTCCGTCAAGCTCGGGCAGTACCACTGCTTCAACACCGGCGACTGCCCCGGCATGCTGCGGCTCGCGCTCGCCGCCCTGCCGGCCGCGCCCGAGGTGCCGCAGGTGCACGGCATGGCCGCCTTCGGCTACGAGCAATGCCATCTGCTGCGCGAGGCCGAAGCCAGCGCGCGCCGGGCGATCGCGATGTGCCGCAAGGAGCCCTGGGCCCACCATGCGCTCGCGCACGTGATGCTCACCGAAGGCCGGCTCTCGGAAGGGCTCGCCTTCATGCAGGGCGTGAGCGACACCTGGACCGGGCTCAACTCGTTCATGGTCACGCACAACTGGTGGCATGTGGCGCTGTTCCTGATCGAACTCGGCCGCGATGCGGAGGCGCTCGCGGTGTACGACCGCGAAGTGTGGGGCGTGGCCAAGGACTATTCGCAGGACCAGATCGGCGCCGTCTCGCTGCTCGCGCGCCTGGAGCTCGCGGGCATCGACGTGGGCGCGCGCTGGGACGACGTGGCCGGCTACCTGGTGCAGCGCCAAACCGATCACGTGCTGCCCTTCCTCGACCTGCAGTACCTCTACGGCCTCGCGCGCGCCGGCCGGCGCGAAGCCGATGCGCTGCTGCGGAACATCGAGGCGCACGCGACCCGTGCGCCGCCCTCCACGCGCGCAGCCTGGGCGCAGGTCTGCGTGCCGGCCGCGCGCGGGCTGCTGGCCCATGCGCGCGGCGATTTCGCGGCGGCGGTCGAGGGACTCGGCAGCGCGCTGCCGCGCCTGATCGAGATCGGCGGCAGCCACGCGCAGCGCGACCTGTTCGAGCAGGTGTACCTCGATGCGCTCGTGCGTTGCGGCACCCGCGCCGCGCTCACGGGCGCGCAGGGCCTGCTGCAGCAGCAGCGCAATGCCCAGCCCGAATCGCTGCGCCTGCGCCGCCAGGTTGGCGCCGTGTACGCGCGGCTGGGACTCGCGGAGCTGGTCGAGCGCGCCTGAGCCGGCCATGCCTTCCGGTCATGGGAGGTGCCGCAAAAGGAATTGGCAGCCGCGTGCGGCCGACTTCTAAACTGGCCGGCCCCCATCGTACCGGCGCCTTCCCATGCAGAAATCCGCTCTCGTCCTCGCCGCGCTCGCGGCCCTCGCCAGCCTTTCGTCCGCGGCCGATGCGCCGGTCGAGCTCGACCTGCTGCTGCGCGGCGGCACCATCTACACGGGCGATTCGGACGCCGCGGTGGTGGGCGACGTCGGCATCCTCGGCGACCGCATCGTGTTCGCGGGGCCCCGGGCGCCCGCGCAGTTCAGCGCGCGGCGCACCATCGAGGTCGCGGGCAAGGTGGTGGCGCCCGGCTTCATCGACGCCCACACCCATGCCGACGCCGACCTGCACTCGACCGATCCGCGCAAGCGCCTGAACATTCCGTTCCTCACGCAGGGCGTGACCACCGCGGTGATCGGCAACGACGGCTTCGGCGGCTTCGACATCGCCGCGCAGACCCAGCGGCTGCGCGCCACGCCGGTGGGCACCAACGTCGCGATGTACGTGGGCTTCGGCCCCGTGCGGGCGAGCCAGCTCGGCGAGGCCAACCGCGCGCCCACGCCCGAGCAGCTCGAGGCCATGCGCCGCCATGTGAGCCGGGCCATGTGCGACGGCGCGCTCGGCCTCTCGACCGGCCTGTTCTATCCGCCGCAGAACTTCTCGAAGACCGAGGAAGTGGTCGAGCTCGCCAAGGTCGCGGCCCGCCACGGCGGCCTCTACGACAGCCACATCCGCGACGAAGCGACCTACAACGTCGGCCTCAGGGGCGCGATCGATGAAGTGATCCGCATCGGCCGCGAGGCCCGCCTGCCGGTGCACGTCGCGCACATCAAGGCGCTCGGCGTGGACGTGCAGGGACAGAGCGGCGAGATCATCCGCCGCATCGAAAAGGAACGCGCCGCCGGGCTCGACATCACCGCCGACCACTACCCATGGACCGCCTCCAGCACGCGCTTCTCGGCCGCGCTCGTGCCGCCGTGGGCGGTCGACGGCGGCCGGCAGGCGATGCTCCAGCGCTTCGACGACGCGGCCCTGCAGCAGCGGCTTCGCAGCGACATGCGCGAGAACCTGCGCCTGCGCGGCGGTCCCGAGGCGATCCTGTTCTCGGCCGGCAGCACGCGCTACGTCGGCAAGACGCTGTCCGACGTGGCCAAGGCTTCGAACGCCGATCCGGTGGACGCCGCCATCGCGGTGCTGCGCGAGGGCGACCTGATGATCGCCTCCTTCAACCAGAGCGACGACGACGTGCGCGCCTTCATGAAGCGGCCCTGGGTCATGACCTCGTCCGATTCCTCGCTCGGCCATCCGCGCGCCTACGGCACCTTCGCGCGCAAGTACGACCAGTACGTGGTGAAGGAGCGCACGCTTTCGCTCGCGCAGTTCATCCGCAGCAGCACCTCGCTCACCGCCGACACGCTGGGCCTGGAACGGCGCGGCCACCTGCGGCCCGGCTACTACGCCGACGTGGTGGTGTTCGACTCCGCGCGCTTTGCCGCGAAGGCCACCTACACGCAGCCGACGCTGCTGTCCGAGGGCGTGGAGACGGTGCTGGTGAACGGCCGGCTCGCCGTCGACGGCGGCCAGCCCACCGGCGTGGGCGCGGGGCGGGCGCTGCTGCGCACGCCGAAGGCCGGCAGCTGCACCTGAGGCGGCTCAGTCCTTGGCGAGATGCCGGTGCTGGTCGTAGGTCGGCTGCGGCGGCAGGTCGGCCAGATGGCGCGTGTCGGCCCATTCGACGATCTCGATCGCGTCGGGCCGCGCCGGATCGGCCATGCGGATGCGGTTGAAGCCCGCATTGGGGATCTCGCTCTGGCGCGGCCCGCTGAGGCTGAGGCCGCGCGCGGTGCGCCACACCATGTCGAGCACGCCGCCGTGCGTGACCACGACCACGCGCCGGCCGCGGTGTTCGGCCGCGAGCGCGCCCAGCGCCGCGACGATGCGCGCATGGAACTCGCGCGCCGACTCGCCCTCGGGCATCGCATGATCCTCGCGGAATTCGAGCCACTGCTCCCAGGCGCGCGGATGCTGCGCCTGGATCTCGTCGGCGCGCATTCCTTCGACGATGCCGAAGTGCTGCTCGCGCAGGCTCACCGAGGTCACCACCGGCAGCGCGAGCTGCAGCGCCGCGGGCGCCGCGGTCTGCTGCGCGCGCATCAGGTCGCTGCTGACGAGGTGCTGCGCCGTCTCGCCCGCGAGCCGCAGGCCGAGGCGGCGCGCCTGCTCGTGCCCGATGTCGTTCAGCGGCACGTCGGCATGGCCCTGGAAGCGCAGCTCGCGGTTCCAGGCCGTTTCGCCGTGGCGGATCAGGATGAATTCCGTGGAAGCGGAGGCGTCGGATGAGGGCATGGGCATGGAACGCCCATTGTCCACGGCGGGCGTGACGCCCGGGCGCCGGCCGACGCCGTCTGTTGCAGCGCCGCCACCTGCGCGCCGGCGCAGGGGATGCCCAGGTGATATGCGCCGGCCGGCCCATGGCGCAGAATCCGGCCCATGCCCCACCTGGTCCTGCTGCCTGGCCTCGCCTGCGACGAGCGCCTCTGGGAAGCGCAGCTTCCCGTTCTGCCGCCTGCGCTCGAAGCCCGCGTGAGCGACGCCCACATGCGCCACGACACCATCGAGGCGATGGCCGCGGCCGTGCTGCGCGACAACGACGGCATGCTCGTGCTCTGCGGCGCCTCGATGGGCGGCATGGTCGCGATGGAGGCCGCGCGGCAGGCGCCCGACCGCATCGCCGGCCTTGCGCTGCTCGGCACCAATGCCCGGCCCGAGACACCCGAGATGGCCGAGCTGCGCGAGAGCGCGATCGCCCTTTTCGCGCGCGGTGAGCTGCGCGACGTGATCGAGCCCAACACCGTGTTCGCGTTCCATCCGGCGCAGGCGGCCGACGATGCCCTGGTGCAGCGCTACCTCGAGATCGTGCTCGACGCGGGCGCGCAGCAGCTCATCCACCAGAACCGCGCGGTGATGCGCCGACCGGACGCACGCCAGCATCTGCCGTCGCTGCGCATGCCGGTGCTGCTGATGTGCGGCGACACCGACCGCCTCACGCCGCCCGACTGCACGCGCGAGATGGCGGCGCTGATGCCGCATGCGCAGGTGGTGTGGGTGCCGCAGTGCGGCCACATGCTGACGATGGAGAAGCCCGCGCTCGTGAACGCGGCGCTCTCCGCCTGGCTGGCTCAGTGGAGCTGACCGCCGGTCTCGGCCACGTCCTTCTCGACGGCGAGCGCGGTCGCCACCGCCACGCGCAGCGCCTCGGTCATGGTGGCGAGCGCCATGCTCGGTGCGCCGGGGAAGCGCGCCGCCTGCTCGGGCAGGTAGGGAATGTGGATGAAGCCGCCGCGCAAGCCCGGCGCCGGGTGCGTGGCGATGCGGTGCATCAGGCCGTAGAAGATGTGGTTGCAGACGAAGGTGCCGGCGGTGTTCGACACCGACGCCGGAATGCCCGCGGCGCGCAGGTCACGCACGATGGCCTTGATCGGCAGGGTCGAGAAGTACGCCGCCGGACCGCCGGGCACCACGGGCCGGTCGATCGGCTGCCGGCCCGCGTTGTCGGCAATGCGGCCGTCGTCGATGTTGATCGCCACGCGCTCGGGCGTGATCTCCGCGCGGCCGCCGGCCTGGCCCACGCACAGCACGAGCCGCGGCTGCAGCGCGTCCATCGCGCGGCCCAGCGCCTCGATCGCATCGCCGAACACGCAGGGCATCCGGCGCGCATGCACGGTGGCACCACCGCACTGCCAGCCGTCGAGCGCATGCACCGCTTCCCATGAAGGGTTGAGCGCTTCGCGGTCGAAGGGATCGAAGCCGGTCAGCAGGACCGAGGGGCGCCGTGCCACGGTCTCAGGCCAGCGCGCGGACCGCGATGCCTTCCTGCTCGAGCCGCTCGCGGATGCGGCGCGCGAAGGCGAGCGCATGCGCGCCGTCGCCGTGCAGGCACACGGTCTGGGCGTTGACCGGCACGCTGCTGCCGTCGATGGCGGTGACCTTGCGGTCGCGCACGAGCGAGAGCGTCTGCGCGAGCGACTGCGCTTCGTCCTCGATCAGCGCGCCGGGCTGGCTGCGCGGCACCAGGCTGCCGTCGGGCATGTAGCCGCGGTCGGCGAACACTTCTTCGACCGGCGTGAGGCCGGCGCGCCGTGCGGCGTCGATCATGCCGCTGCCCGCGAGACCGAAGAACTTCAGCGAAGGATCGAAGCGCCGCACCGCTTCGCACAGCGCCGCGGCGAGTTCGGGCTCCTTCACCGCCTGGTTGTAGAGCTGGCCGTGCGCCTTCACATGCGAAAGCCTGCCGCCCTCGGCCTTGACGATCGCCGCCAGCGCGCCGACCTGGTAGAGCACGTTGGCCACGATCTCGTCAGACGGCAGGTGCATGGTGCTGCGACCGAAGTTCTCGCGGTCGGGAAAGCTCGGATGGGCGCCGATCGCCACGCCGCGCGCCAGCGCCCAGCGCACGCATTGCTGCATGGTCTTGGCATCGCCCGCATGCCAGCCGCAGGCGATGTTGGCCGAGCTCACGAGGCCGAGCAGCGCTTCGTCGCTGCCCGCGCCTTCGCCGAGGTCGGCATTGAGGTCGATTTGCATGGGGTCTCTTCCTTCTTCGGCGGATACCCGCGCCGCCGCTTGCACAGTCTATGCCGCCCGCGGCCAGCCCGCTGCCGCCAGGCCTTGCGCCACCTGCGCGAGATAGCGCTGCTGCCCGGCCCAGGCTGCGAGCGCCGCGGCCATGTCGACCTGCACCAGCCGCAGCCGGCCGTCGAGCGGCGCCTGCGCGAGCTTCCAGAGGTCGGCGCGGATCACCACGCCGATGCGCGGATAGCCGCCGGTGGTCTGCGCGTCGCCCATCAGGATGATCGGCTGGCCCGAGGGCGGCACCTGGATGGTGCCGGGGATCACGCCCGACGACAGCATGTCGATGTTGCGCGCGCGCTGGAGTTCGGCGCCGGCGAGCCGGCTGCCCATGCGGTTGCTCTGCGGCGTGATGCGCCAGCGCTCGCGCCAGAGCAGCGCCTGCGAGGCCGCGGTGAACTGCTCGAACTCCGGCCCCGGCAGCACGCGCAGCGCGATGGCGCCGTCGTCGGCGTGCGGCGCTGCGTCGTCCCACGCCGGGCCGCGCAGGCCGAAGGGCCGCCGGGCCAGCTGCGCGGCATCGAGCGCCGCCGCGCCAAGCGGGAGCCGGTCGCCCTTGCGCAGCGCCCGGCCCTCGTGCCCGCCGAAACCCGCCTTCAGGTCGGTGCTGCGCGAGCCGAGCACGGGCGGCACGTCGATGCCGCCTGCCACCGCCAGCCAGCTGCGCAGCCCCGCCTTGCCGGCGCCCGCCGGGTTGGCGCCCGCGAGCCGCAGCGTCTGCCCCGCGGCGACCGGCATGCTCCAGCAGGGCCAGACCGGCGTGCCGTCGAGCGTGGCGCCGAAGCCGTCGCCGGTCAGTGCGATGCGCGTGTCGGTCTCGAAGCGCAGCTCGCAGCCGCCCATCGCGATCTCGAGGCCCGCCGCGCCGTCCGCATTGCCCACCAGCCGGTTCGCCAGCGTGAGGGCCAGCGCATCGAGCGCGCCGCCCGGGCAGACGCCGAGGCGCCGATGCCCGTGGCGTCCGAGGTCCTGCACCGAGGCCTGCATGCCCGGCTTCAGCACCAGCATCGTCATGTCTGCACGCTCTCGACGACGAAGCGCACGCGGTCGCCCGGGCGCAGCAATGTGGGCGACTCGGCCTTCGGATCGAAGAGTTCGAGCGGGGTGCGGCCGATCAGCCGCCATCCGCCCGGCGACACCAGCGGGTAGATGCCCGTCTGCTCGCCGCCGATGCCGACCGAGCGCGCCGGCACCGCGAAGCGCGGTTCCGCGCGCCGCGGCGTGGCGAGCTCGGGCGGCAGCCCGCCCATGAAGGCGAAGCCCGGCAGGAAGCCGAGCAGGTACACCACGTACTCCGCCTCGCTGTGGCGGCGCACCACCTCGGCCGGCGTGAGCCTCGTGTGGGCCGCGACGTCGGCCAGATCGGGTCCGTGCTCGCCGCCGTAGGCCACGGGGATCTCCACCGTCCTGCCTTCCACCGCGGCCACCGAGAGCGCGGGCCAGGCCTCGCTCACGCGCTGCATCAGCGCATCGATGCCGGTGACGGTCGGGTCGAAGGTCAGCGTGAGGTTGTTCATGCCGGGCAGCACCTCGCCCACGCCAGGCCATTGCTGCACCTCTGCGCCGAGCGCCCAGATCTGCTGCTGCTGCGCGAGCGTGGCCGGCGCGGGCAGCTCGCACAGCAGTGCCGCGTCGCCCAGCGGATGCAGACGGGGAAGGGACATGCCGCTCACGTCACACCCGCTCGCAACAGCGCACTGCCCAGGCGCGAGACACCGCGGAACCGGCTCCGTCGGGCCACAGGCGTCGCCCCCGGCGAGGGGGTTGGCGAAGCGACACGAAGTGCGCGCAGCCTGGGGGAGAGCCTATTCACCAATGCTGCGAACCTTGGCCGCGAGCTGCTTCTCCACGTCGGTGGAGACGAACTTGTGGACTTCGCCGCCGAGCATGGCGATCTCGCGCACGAAGGTGCTCGAGATGAACTGGTATTTGTCGCTGGGCGTCAGGAACACGGTCTCGACGTCGGGCATCAGCGAACGGTTCATGCCGGCGAGCTGGAATTCGTAGTCGAAGTCGGTCACCGCGCGCAGGCCGCGCACCATGGCCTTGCCGCCGCGCGCCACCACGAAGTCGCGCAGCAGGCCCGAGAAGCTCTCGACCGTGACGCTCCCGCCGTAGGGCTTCACCGCCTCGCGCGCCATGTCGATGCGTTCCTGCAGCGAGAACAGCGCCTTCTTGTGATGGCCCGCCGCGACCGCGACGATGACCCTGGAAAACAGCTGCGTCGCGCGCCGCACCACGTCCTCGTGGCCGAGGGTGATGGGGTCGAAGGTGCCGGGATAAACCGCGATCACGTTGCTGGCCATGGTTGCTTCCTCCTCATGCAGCCGGTGCGGCTTGGTCGGCGGATTATGCAGCCCCGTTCGCGGCATGCCGCAGCAGGTGCGCATGCACCGCGCCCGCCTTGAGGTAACGAAATTCAACAAGGCCGAGCGCCGCGAGCGCCTCGGCGCTCCAGCGCTGCGGCGCTTCGAGGTAGACGACGCCCTCGGCCTTCGCGGCGCGCGCGGCGGCGCCCAGCGCGGGTTCGTAGAGCGCGGCGTCGTCGAAGGGCGGATCGAGGAAGACCGCATCGATGCTGCCCGCGGGCGTCCGCTCGAGCAGGCTCAGGCCGTTGCCGCGCTCGATGCGCACGGCCTCGGCCGAGAGCTTGTTCTTCATGGCCTGCAGTTGCGCCACCAGTGCCGGGTCCTGCTCGCACAGCAGCACGCTCGCGGCGCCGCGCGAGGCGGCCTCGAGCCCCAGCGCCCCGGTGCCCGCGAAGGCATCGACGCAGTGCCACCCCGGCAGTTCGCCGCCGCCGGCACCCGCCAGGCTTGCGAGCCAGTTGAACAGCGTTTCGCGCACGCGGTCCGGCGTGGGACGCAGGCCGGGCCGGTCGGCAACCGCCAGCCGGGTGCGCTTCCATTCGCCGCCGATGATGCGCACCTCGTGCGGCCGCGCGCCGCGCGGCGAGGGCGAAGCGGCGGGACGGCGGCCGGCTTCGGCCTTGGGGGTCTTCTGCTGGGGCATGCGGCGAGCTTAACGCCGCCGCGCGCAACAGCCCCTAGACGCCGAGCAGCGCCCGGCGCGCGAGCGCCGCCGCGAGCACCAGCATCGTGCCGCCGATCAGCAGGTCGAGCAGTTGCCAGGCCCGCGGCCGCGCGAACACCGGCGCGAGCCAGCGCGCGCCGAAACCCAGGGCCGAGAACCACAGCGCGCTCGCGAGCGCCGAGCCGGCGACGAACCAGGCCTTGAGCGAACCCGCGTACTGCGCGCCGGTGCCGCCCACGAGCAGGACCGTGTCGAGGTAGACGTGGGGATTCAGCAAGGTGAAGCCCGCCGCCTGCGCGAGCACCGCCGCGCGCGAGAGCGATGCGCCCTGCGCCGCGGTGCGCAGCGCCCCGGCCTTGCGCGAACGCCAGAGCGCACGCAACCCGTAGCCGCCGAGGAACAGCGCGCCGAGCCCCGCGAGCACGGCGGCGAACTCCGGCCGGCCCTTCAGCGCCTGCGCCATGCCGGCCACCCCGGCGCCGATCAGCACCGCGTCGCTCGCCGCGCAGAACAGCACCACCGCACTCACGTGCTCGCGCCGCAGGCCCTGGCGCAGCACGTAGGCGTTCTGCGCGCCGATGGCGACGATGAGCACCAGGCTCATGAAGAGCCCGTTTGGCGAAGGCGGGGGTGACTTGTTCGAGCGACATGGCGCGGAGCTTGCCCTTGGGCGCCGATT
Organism: Variovorax sp. TBS-050B; assembly: GCF_029893635.1. Taxonomy (NCBI): domain Bacteria; kingdom Pseudomonadati; phylum Pseudomonadota; class Betaproteobacteria; order Burkholderiales; family Comamonadaceae; genus Variovorax; species Variovorax sp. TBS-050B. Next base: position 584,057 of record NZ_JARXYR010000002.1, read on the forward strand.
AACTCAAACTAAACTTCCTAAGCCATCTTCAGTTCTTCTAATTCACCAGCCATGCTCGACTATGCCGCCCTCAACGCCCTCGCCGCGGTCGTGCGCGAAGGCAGCTTCGAGCGCGCCGCACGGGCGCTCAACGTCACGCCCTCGGCCGTGTCGCAGCGCGTGAAGCTGCTCGAGGAGCGCACGGGCGGCGCGCTGCTGGTGCGCGGTTCGCCCTGCGTCGCCACGGAGGCCGGGCAGCAGCTCTGCCGGCATGTGGAACGCGTGGGCATGCTCGAGCACGAACTGCGCGAGGCGCTTCCCGCGCTCGGCATGGGCGGCGATGCGGCCGAGCGCGTCACCGTGCGCGTGGCGGTGAACGCCGACAGCCTGGCCACGTGGTTCATGGCCGCCGCCGCGGCCTTTGCGGGGCAGGAGGCCTCCGCCCTCCTCGACCTGACGGTCGACGACCAGGACCACACGGCCGAGCGCCTGCGCAGCGGCGCGGTGCTGGCCGCGGTGACCGCGCTCGCGCAACCGGTGGCGGGCTGCAACAGCGAAGCGCTGGGCACCATGCACTACGTGGCGGCCGCGAGCCCGGCCTTCGTCGAGCGCCACTTCGCCAAGGGCGTGGGCGCGCGCACGCTCGCCAGCGCGCCGAGCCTGGTGTTCGACCGCAAGGACCGGCTGCAGGCGCGCTGGGTGCGGCGCATCTGCCACCGCAGCGTGGAGACGCCGAGGCACTGGCTGCCGTCGGCGCAGGGTTTCGTCGAGGCCGCGCGCGCCGGCATGGGCTGGGGCATGCATCCGCTGAGCATGGTGGCCGATGCGCTGCGAAGCGGCGCGCTGGTGGAGCTGGTGCCGGGCTCGATGCTGCCAGTGCCGCTCTACTGGCAGCAGGCGCGCGCGGCGCCGGCACTGCTGGAGCGGCTCAAGGCCGCGGTGCGCACCGCCGCCCGCAGCGGCGCGCATGCGTTGCGCTGAACCGGCCGCGCCGTCCGGCGCTACTGGCCGCCCACCACCACTGTCGCCATGCGCGCGGGCTGCAGCTTGCGCGCGAAGGCGGCGCGCACCTCGGCGCCGGTGACCGCGTTCATGCGCGCGGTCCAGGTGTCGAGGTAGTCGAGCGGCAGGTCGTACCAGGCGATGTTGGCCACGTTGCCGATGAGCTTGCGGTTGCTGTCGAGCAGCAGCGGAAAGCCGCCGATCAGGTTGTCCTTCGCGGCCTGCAGCTCGCTCGCGGTCGGCCCTTCGGCCACGAACTTCGCGAGCACCTCGCGCGCGACCTTCACGGCCTCCTCCGCCTGGTCGGGGCGCGTCTGGAACCCGACGCGGAACGCGCCCGCATCGAGCCCCGGCGCAAAGCCGCTGTAGACGCTGTAGGCCAGGCCGCGCTTCTCGCGCACTTCGTTGGTCAGGCGCGAGACGAAGCCGCCGCCGCCGAGCACGTAGTTGCCGAGCGTGAGCGCGAAGTGGTCCGGGTCCTTGCGCGGGTAGCCGGGCTGCCCGATCAGCACATGGGCCTGCGCCGATGCGAAGGGAATGCGCTCGTCCTTCGGCGCCGCCAGGGCTTCGACCGGCGCGACCGCCGGCAGCGGCGTGCAGGCCTCGGGGCCCGGCAGCCGCGAGAGCAGCGCGGTCGCCATGGCCTCCGCCTCGGCGCGGGTCACGGCGCCGACGATGCTGAGCTTGGCGCGGCACGGCACGATGAGCTGCGCGTAGCGCTGCCGCATGGCGGCGGTGTCGATGCGCGCGAGCGTCGCCTCGGTCACCTCCAGCCCGTAGGGATGGCTGCCGTAGACGGCCTGCGCGAAGGCGCGACCCGCGATGGTGCCGGGCTTCGTGTTGGCTTCGCGCAGGGCCGCGCCGATGCGCTCGCGCTCGCGCTGCCACACGTCGTCCGGGAAGGCCGGCTCGCCGATCTCGCGCGCCGCGAGCGCCACCGCCCGGGCACGCAGCGACGGTTCGGACAGCGTGCGCAGCGAGTAGCTCGCGCGGTCGTTGCCCACGCTGGTGCCGAACTGCGCGCCCAGGTCGGCCCAGGCTTCGCCGAGTGCGTTCTCGTCGAGCGCCGGCTCCCCGTCCCGGCCGGCGCGCACGCCCTTCTCGACCATGGTGGCGCTCACGCTCGCGAGGCCGGCCTGCGCCGCCGGATCGCGCCGGCTGCCGGCATCGAAGTCGATCTGCACGTCGACGATGGGCAGCGCATGGGTGGACACGAGATAGATCCGGGCACCGCTCGGCAGGCTCCAGTGCTCGATCGGCAACGCGGCCTGGGCGGCATGGGTGCCCGCGAGGGCGGCAACGGCGGCGAACAGCGTGGCGCGCAGGAGGTTCTTCATGGCTTTCATGGATTCCGGGCCTTTCAGCGCAACTCGCCCTGCGGCGCGGCGAAACCGCGGCCGCGCGGCCGGGCCTCGAGCGGCAGCGGCCGCAGCGTGGCCACCGTGAGCTGGTCGTCGCCGAAGTACCTGGCGGCCACCGCCTGCACCTGCTCGGCCGTCACGGCCTGCAGCCTGGCGACGATGCGCGCGCTGGCATCGAGCGGCAGCCCCTGCACCCAGTTGCTGCCGAGTTCGCGCGCCTGCGCCATCACCGAATCGCGCTTGTAGGTCTCGCTCGCGACCCACTGCGTCTTGACGCGCGCGAGCTCTGCCTCGCCCACGCCCTCCTTCGCGATGCGCGCCACCTCGGCGCGCAGCGCGGCCTCGACCGCCTCGGCGGTCTTTCCGTGCGCGGGCACGCCCACCAGCGTGAAGAGCTGCGGGCCGCGGCCGACGAGGCCCGAGTAGGCGCCGACGGAATCGGCCACGCGGTCCGGGCCCTGGGTCAGCGCGCGGTCGAGGCGCGAGCCGGTGTAGCCGTCGAGCACGGCCGAGAGGACCTCGAGCGCCCACACGTCGGGGCTGGTGCCCTCGATGCCGTTCTCCAGCTGCGGAATGCGGAAGGCGAGCGACACGTACGCCTGCTCGGCCGGCGCCTTGAACTCGATGCGGCGGATGCCGCGCTGGACGGGCTCGGTGCGCGGCTTGCGTGCGGGCACGGCGCGCGCGGGAATGCTGCCGTAGTACTTCTCGGCCAGCGCGCGCACCTTGGCCACGTCGACGTCGCCGGCCACCACCAGCGCGGCGTTGGCGGGCACGTACCAGCGGCGGAAGAAGGCGCGTGCGTCGTCGGGCGTCATCGCGTCGAGGTCGCTCATCCAGCCGACCACCGGCCGGTGGTACGGCGAGGCCATGAAGATCGCCGCGTTCTGCTGCTCGCCGAGCAGCGCGCGCGGCTGGTCCTCGGTGCGCAGGCGGCGCTCTTCCTTGACCACCTCGATCTCGCGCTTGAACTCGTCGTCGGACCACTGGTTGTTCGCGAAGCGGTCCGATTCGAGCTTCATGACCTGCTCCAGGCTGCCGACCGGAATCTGCTGGTAGTAGCCGGTGTAATCGCGCGTGGTGAAGGCGTTCTCCTGGCCGCCCAGCGCCGCGACGCGGCGCGAGAACTCGCCGGGCTTGATGTCCTTGGTGCCCTTGAACATCATGTGCTCGAGCACATGGGCCACGCCCGATGTTCCGTCGACCTCGTCCATCGAACCGACGCGAACCCAGAGCATCTGCACCGCGGTCGGCGCGCGCCGGTCGGGCTGCACGAGCAGCGTCATGCCGTTGGACAGGGTGAACTGCCGCGGCGCGGACGCCGCTTCCGGGGCGGCAGTGGCAGGGGCATCGGAAGGCGGGGCGGACTGCGCCCGGGCAGGCATGGCCCCGAGCGCCGAAAGCGCCATGGCCAGCACCGCACCGAACGCAACGCGGCGTGGCGAGGGGTGTTTCATAGAATGGGTCGGATTGTAAAAAGCGCCCGATGTTCAGTTTCTTCAAGAAAAAACCACCCGCCGATGCCCCCGCCGCCGAGCCGGCACCGGCCCCCGAGCCGGCTGCGGCGCCTGCGCCTGCGCCTGCGGCTGCCCCTTCGCGTTCGGTGTTCTCGCCCTCGAGCTGGTTCGGCGCGAAGCCGGCCGCGGAAGAGGCCCCGGCACCCGCCGCTGCGCCGGTGGAACCGCCCGCCGCGGTGCCGGCGCCACCGGCTGCGCCTGCGCCTGCGCCCGCACCTGTCGCGGCGCCCGCGCCCGTTGTTCCTCCACCCGCACCAGCGCCTGCCCCCGCGCCCGCACCCGTCGCCGAAGTCGCCGTGACGGCCGAGCGCAAGGGCTGGTTCGACAAACTCAAGACCGGCCTGCGCAAGACCGGCACCGGCATCCAGGCGGTGTTCGTCAATGCGCAGATCGACGATGCGCTCTACGAGGAGCTCGAAGCGGCGCTGCTGATGTCCGATGCCGGCGTCAAGGCCACCGAATACCTGCTCGACGACCTGCGCGGTCGCGTCAAGCGCCAGATGGCCACCGACGCCGCGCAGGTGAAGCGGCTGCTGGCCGAGGCGATCGCCGACCTGCTGCGGCCGCTCGAGAAGCCGCTCGTGATCGGCCGGTTCACACCGACCGTGATCATGGTGGCGGGCGTCAACGGCGCGGGCAAGACCACCTCGATCGGCAAGCTCACCAGGCACCTGTCCAACGAGGGCGCCTCGGTGCTGCTGGCTGCGGCGGACACCTTCCGCGCCGCCGCGCGCGAGCAATTGCTGGTGTGGGCCGACCGGAACACGGTCGAGATCGTGAGCCAGGAAGGCGGCGATCCCTCGGCCGTGAGCTTCGACGCGGTCAATGCGGGCAAGGCGCGCGGCAAGGACGTGGTGCTGGTCGACACCGCGGGCCGGCTGCCGACGCAGCTGCACCTGATGGACGAGCTGCGGAAGATCAAGCGCGTGGTCGCCAAGGCCGACGGCACGGCGCCGCACGAGGTGCTGCTCGTGATCGACGGCAACACCGGGCAGAACGCACTGGCCCAGGTCAAGGCCTTCGACGAGGCGCTGGGCCTCACGGGCCTGGTGGTGACCAAGCTCGACGGCACGGCCAAGGGCGGCGTGCTCTGCGCGATCGCACGCGAGCGGCCGATCCCGGTGTACTTCATCGGCGTGGGCGAGAAGCTCGAGGATCTCGAGACCTTCGACGCGCGCGAGTTCGCGCAGGCGCTGCTCGGATGAAAAAACGGCCCCGTACGGGGCCGTTTGTTTCACTGGCGGCGTTTCTTCCGCCGGCGCCGTGGCGCTCTTTCCTTCGCCTCAGAGTCCGAACGGCCCGGCGGGCACGCACATGAGGGACCCGGCGCAGCCGTTCGGCTTGAAGTAGAGACTGGTGGCCGTGCCGCCCGGCAGCAAGATCGGCCCGATGAGGCCGAAATGCGCCGCGCCCTGGGCGTTGGCCTGCGCGATGAGCGCCGCCATGCCGGCTTGCGGTTCGAGCGCCTGGTAGTTGAAGGTGGCCGCCTGCGAGGTGTCCTTCACATACAGATGGACGGTCCCGTCCGAGAAGCCGTACAGGCCGCGGAAACGGAAACCGCGGGAACCTCGTTCCTCGAACTGGGCCATGGCATCGCTGGCGCTGCCGGGAACCTCGCCAAGCTCCGTCGCGTAGATCGCGCTGCCGGACGTGTTCTTCTCGTAGATCGCGCGGCTCGCCGAGACACCGAACTGGAACATGGGCACCGAGGGGTAATAGCCCTCCGCACCCTGTGCGTTGGCCTGGGCCAGGTAGTCCGCCTTGGTGGCTGCAGGAGGCTCCGCGCGATAGCTGTAGGTGCTTGGCGCGTCGCCGTCCTTGCGGAAGATGTGCAGGAAGCTGCCGTTGACCATCACGAGGCCGCCCCACCGGAAGCCGCGCGCGCCGGCCTCGTTGGCCTGGGCCAGGAACGCGTCCGCGTCGGCAGGGTTCTTCAGCTCGTAGCTGTAGGTCGCATCGGCGTACTTCACGTAGACGTCGCCGCTTTCCGGCGGTACCGCGCTGCCGGCACTCAGCGGGCCGAGATAGCGGAAGCCGCGCGCGCCCTGCTGCGCGAGCGCAGCCTGGAAAGCGTCCGCGTCGGCGGGGAACGGCAACTGCTCGTACATGAAGGTCTGCGTGGCCGGAGCGGGCGCGGGCGCCGGCGGCGGGGGCGGCGGTGAAGGCGGCGGGGGCGGTGGTGGGGGTGGCGGCGGTGGCAGCATGAATCCACCGCCTCCGCCCCCACCGCCGCCTCCACCACAGGCCGTCAACGTCAACATGACGGCGGTTGCCGCGGCCACCGCGACTGGCTTGAATTTCATGGATACCCTCCTGTGTCAATGAGGAGGCGAAGGTACGTGGCGGGCCGGGCGGTCACCAGTGCCTAAAGTCACGAGCCATGCGGGCAAGCAGCAGCTACTGCCGGCAACGCATCCCAAAGCACTACTTTTGCGCGGCTTCGGCGCCGATCGCCTGCTTCATCGCGTGCAGCAGGGAGTCGGCGCCGACGGGCTTGAACAGCACCGGAATGCCCGATTCGCGGACGCGCTGCAGCCGATCGGGCGAGGTCTCGCCGGTCACGAGCAGCAGCGGCAAGGCGGCCGCGCCGCCGCGGCCCTCCCGGCAGAGCCGCAGGCCCACGTCGAGCCCGTCGGCGCCGTCGGCCAGCCGGTAGTCGCACATCAGCAGGTCGAAGGGCCGTGCTTCGCGCCGGGCCTGTTCCAGCACGGCGGCCGCGCCGGCTTCGTCCTCCACCGCGGACGCATCGACGCCGTACGAGCGCAGCAGGCCGGTCATGGCCTCCCGGATGTCCGACTCGTCGTCGAGCAGCAGCACCCGCGCGGGCAGCGCGGAAGCGGCGCGGCGCATCGCCTGCTGGCGGCCCTCGGCCAGGCCGGCCGCCAGCAGCCCGGGCGGCGAAGCCGGCTGCGCGCTCATCGCGGGGAGCACCACGCGGAAGTGGGTCCCGCGGCCGGGCCGCGAATGCATCTCCACCGGATGCCCCAGCAGCCGCGAGAGGCGCTGCACGATCGACAGGCCGATGCCGAGCCCGCGCGAGCGGTCGCGGCCGGGATTGTCGACCTGATAGAACTCCTCGAAGATGCGCATCGATTGTTCGGGCGCAATGCCGATGCCGGTGTCCCGCACCTCGATCCACACCATCTCCTGGCGCCTGCGTGCCGTGACGGTCACGCCGCCCTGCACGGTGTACTTGAGCGCGTTGTCCACCAGGTTGGAAAGCATGCGGTGCAGCAGCTGCGGATCGCTGCGCACCCACAGGCCGCTGGCGCGCACGCGCAGCTGGAGCTGCTTTTGATCCGCCTGCGCCGAGAAGGTGTGGTTGAGCGGCAGGAAGAGCGCATCGAGCTGCACCGCCTGGAACGCCGGCGTGATCACGCCGGCGTCGAGCCGCGAGATGTCGAGCATGGTGTCCAGCGAAGCGCCCAGTGCGTTCACGGCACGCATCAGCCGCTCGGCGTTCCGGCTCTCCGGCCTGCCGCGCAGCTCGTTCTCGAGCGCGGCGCCGAAGAGCGCGATCGCATGCAGCGGCTGGCGCAGGTCATGGCTCGCCGCGCCCAGGAAGCGGCTTTTCTCCCTGCTCGCGCGCTCGGTGGCGGCGATCTGCTCGCCGAGCCGGCTCGCGAGCGCCTCGTTCTCGAAGCGCAGCATCAGCGACTCGGTGAGCAGCCGGTGCTGGCGGATGCCCGCATGCAGCGTGAGCGTCAGGTAGGCCGCGCCAGCCGCCGCGAGGAACAGGTGCAACCCGTCGCCCTGCCAGGCCAGCGCCGCGATCAGGCCCAGCGACATGGGCAGCGTGTAGCCGAAGAGCGCCGCCTTCAGCGGCCAGAGCGATTGCGCCGCGCGCGCGCAACTGCCCACGATCACCGCCATCAGCAGCGAGGTCATCGGCAGGTTGCCCGTCGGCACGATCAGCCACGGCACCACCGCCGTGACCATGCTGACGAGCGTGACCAGCCGCGTGATCTTGCGCGCCCAGTACGGACTTTCGGCCGCCGGGCGCGAGGGGTTCCAGCGCGGCGTGAAGAACACGTAGACGTCGGCGAGCATCAGCCCCGCCATCCAGAACAGCAGCCGCGGGTCGCCGAGCTGCGAGAAGATGATGCCGCCGAACACCGCCACGAAGCCGAAGTGCGTCAGCGTCGAAGCGCTGTAGGTCTCGTACACCGACGAGACGTGTTCGCGCAGGACGCGCTGGCCGAGCACGGTGTCGGCCGCCGGATCGATCGGAACGGCGACCGTGCTCAATGCAGCGCGCTGATCAGCTGGGACCGGGAACGCATGCCGAACAGCAGGAGGATCGTCGAGACGTGGTTCTTGACCGTGCCTTCGCTGAGATTGGCAAGCTGGGCGATTTCCTTGTTGGCCTTGCCCTCGAGCACCCACTGCAGCACCTGCATCTGGCGCGGCGTGAGTTCCTGCCAGGCACTGGCATGGGGAAGATCGGCCGCCGCACCGGCGGTACGCGACGGCGCGGCGGACGAGGGCGGCATCTCGGTCGGCTGGCCGCCGAGCAGGCCGCAGGCGCGGATGAATCCCACCACTTCCTTCAGGTCGGCCGATTTCGGCAGGAAGGCGCTCGCCCCCATCGCCAGCGCCCCCTGCGCCAGCGAGGTGTTGCCGGTGCCCGACAGCACGACGATGCGCGCCGCCGGATGGCGCAGGCGGAATTCCGCCAGGCCGCTGAGGCCGCGCGCGTCCGGCAGCGCGAGGTCCAGCAGCACGAGGCTGATGGACGCGCGGTGCTTGTCGTAGAGCGCCAGTGCGTCCGCGACATTGCCGGCCTCGAACACCTCGATGCCGGCCCCCTGCGAGGCCGCCTGCGCCTGGACCAGCGCGCACACGCCCAGCCGCAGCAGGTCGTGATCGTCCACCACCAGAATGGCGGCCGGCCGCGCCGCCGGCATGGCGGCTTCCGGCGGTGGAGGGTCGGAAGACGGAGTTTCGAGCGAAGCCACGCGATCGATCTTAGCGACGGCGCGGCGCCGCAACAGTGCCCTTCGTCATGCCGTCGCGGGGGAGACATGCGCTTCTCGCTACTATTTTCATAGCGAAACACTTGCCATCGCCCGGCCGCGGGCGCACCATTCGAGCAGTTCGCCCCCGACGCAGGCGACGATCAGGAGACAGCCATGATGCACACCGCCGACGCCCCCCTGGCCGCAGGCGACCGCAAGGTCGACCGGCTGCTGGCCCACTACGGGGAGAGCCACCGCCATCCGACCAACGAGCTGATCCACTTCATCGCCATACCCGCGATCATGCTGAGCCTGGTCGGCCTGCTGTTCGCGATTCATCCGTGGGTCGCCTATGTCTTCGTGGCCGCCAGCCTCGTCTACTACGCCACGCTGCGCTCGCCTGCCTTTCTGATCACCATGCTGATCGGCACGGCGGCGGTTCTGGCGCTGGTCCACGCGATGGGCGACCTTGTTTTGCCGGTCTCCGTCGCCATCTTCGTGGTGGCATGGATCTTTCAGTTCGTCGGCCACAAGATCGAGGGCCGGAAACCTTCCTTCTTCGAAGACATCCAATACCTCTGGGTGGGGCCCCTGTTCGTACTCTCGAGGCTGTTCCTGCGCCTGGGTATCCGCTGGTAAGACTGCCGTCGGACACTGCCGCAGACCTGCCCGCCGGCCAGACTACAACGCTGGCTATCGGCACGATAGAGACTGCAGGGGAACCCAGGCTTTAGCACTCTCTCTAATCGAGTGCTAATATGCCCAATACAAAGGAGTTTCCCCTGATGACCACGCTGTCTGGAGCCTCTGCCAACCAGCTCGCCGTCGCCAATCCATGGTCGATGGTGCCGCCCCTGGGCAACCTGGATGCCTATATTTCGGCCGCCAACCGCCTGCCGATGCTCACGCTCGAAGAAGAGCAGGGCTACGCACGCCGTCTGCGCGACCACAACGACCTCGAAGCGGCCGGTGCGCTGATCCTCTCGCACCTGCGCCTCGTGGTGTCGATCTCGCGCCAGTACCTGGGTTACGGCCTGCCGCACGGCGACCTGATCCAGGAAGGCAACGTCGGCCTGATGAAGGCCGTGAAGCGCTTCGACCCGGACCAGGGCGTCCGGCTCGTGAGCTACGCCATGCACTGGATCAAGGCCGAGATCCACGAGTACATCCTGAAGAACTGGCGCATGGTCAAGGTCGCGACGACCAAGGCCCAGCGCAAGCTGTTCTTCAACCTGCGCTCGATGAAGCAGGGCTTCAAGGCCGATTCGGCCGCGGCCGACAACGGCACGCACCGCGAGACGCTGAGCCCCGACGAGGTCTCGCAGATGGCGACGAAGCTCAACGTCAAGCCGGAAGAAGTGCTCGAGATGGAAACCCGGCTCGCAGGCGGCGACGTGCTGCTCGATCCGAGCCCTTCCGACGACGGCGAAGAAGCCTTCGGACCGATCGCCTACCTGGCCGATGCGACGCAGGAGCCCACCGCGCTGCTCGAATCGCAGCAGCGCGACCGGCTCTCGAGCGACGGCATCGCGACCGCGCTCGAAGCGCTGGACGACCGCAGCCGCCGCATCGTCGAGGAGCGCTGGCTCAAGGTCAACGACGACGGCTCGGGCGGCATGACGCTGCACGACCTGGCGGCGGTCTACGGCGTCAGCGCCGAGCGCATCCGCCAGATCGAGGTGGCGGCCATGAAGAAGATGAAGAAGGCGCTCGCCGACTACGCCTGAGCGCGGCCGCTCGCGGCCACGACCGAAGAAGCCCGGCCCGCGCCGGGCTTTTTCTTTTTCAGGCCTGCTTGCCGAGCGTGCGCAGCGCCCGCCGCACGATGTAGCGCGTGGCCGGCGTGTCGGATTCCGCCAGCCAGCGCGCGCCGAGCCGGTCGACCCATTCGGGCTGGGTCTTGCTCGCGTCGTTGAGCCAGTTCGCCACTGAGTTCTGCACGTAGCGGCTGTCGTCGGCGCGCAGCGCCTCGAGCAGCGGCAGCGCGCGCCAGGGTTCGGCCTTGAGCGCCTCGATCTGCACGCACCACACGCCGCGCGGCCGCGTGAGTTCGCTCGCGAAGCGGCGGATGTTCGGGTCGGCGTCGGCGGTCCAGGGCTGCAGCAGCACCAGCGCTTCGTCGAGCGCGTCGATCACCGCGTCGCGCACCGCCATCCAGGCGATCTCGCGCACACCGAAATGCGGGTCGGCGGCAAAGCGCCGCACCGCGTCCAGCCGCGCGGCCAGCGGCAGGCCCGAGAGCGCGACCCACTGCGCAGCCCAGCAGCGCGCGGCGTCGCTCGCATGCGTGGCAAGCCGGTGGGCGACGGCATCGCGCTCGGCATGGACGGCGGCCAGGTCGTAGAGCGCACGCGCGATGTGGCCGTGCCGCTGCATCGGCTTGAACGCAGGGAGCATCGCGAGCGTATCGGCCAGCCGCTCGCTCTCGGCGTCGAGGCCGATGTGGCGCGCCACGCTGCGTGCGAGCTGCGGCAGCTCCAGCGCCAGGAATTCGTTGAGGTTGACGGTCTCGAGCAGCCCGTCGTTGAGCCCGCGCAGCACCTCGGGCGGGATCAGCGCGATGCGGAACGCGCCCTTGCGCCCCTTCAGGTGCGCGACGGAAGCGAGCGCGGCGGCGGCAGCGGCGGCAGCGGCGGCATCCATGGGCACGGCGCGGTCGGACAAGCCGGCCCGCTCAGGACTGCAGCAGCGCCTTCACGTCCGCCACCATCGGCGCCACGCCCGTGCCGTAGCGCGCATAGAGCCGCAGCCGGCCCTCGGTGTCGTAGACGAAGCTCGCGGCCGAATGGTCCATGGAGTAGCTGGTGGGCGTCTTGCCATCGACCTTCTTGTAGTAGACCTTGAAGTCCTTGGCCGTGGCGGCGAGCTGCTCGGGCGTGGGGATGAGCGCGACGAAGGCCGGATCGAAGGCCCCCATGTAGGCCTTGAGCACTTCGGGCGTGTCGCGCGCGGGATCGACGGTGACGAACACCACCTGCAGCTTGTCGGCGTCGCTGCCGAGCTGCTGCTTGACCTGCGCCATCTCGGTCATGGTGGTGGGACAGACGTCGGGGCACTGCGCGTAGCCGAAGAACAGCACCACCACCTTGCCCTTGAAGTCCGCGAGCGTGCGGACCTTGCCATCGGCGTCCTTGAGCGAGAAGTCGCGGGCGTAGTCGGCGCCCGTGATGTCGATGGCGTTGAAGCTCGGCTTGGCGGCCTCCTTGCTGCAGGCCGCGAGGCCCAGGGTGGCGGCCAGGCCGGCCCATGCGGCGCCGCCGGCCATCATTCGAAGGACATTTCGCTTGTTCATGGACGGTTGCATCAGCGCAGGTAGTGGTCGACGAGCAGTGCCGCGAACAGCACGCTCAGGTGGATCAGCGAGAAGCGGAAGGTCTTCCGCGCCAGCGTGTCGGAGTAGTTGCGCCAGAGCGCGAACGCATAGCCGGTGAAGCCGATGCTCACGGCCACCGCCACGACGAGGTAGAGCCATCCGCTCATGCCGTAGATGAAGGGCATCAGGCAGGCGGCGAACAGGATGAAGGTGTAGAGCAGCACCTGCAGCCGCGTGAACTCGTTGCCGTGCGTCACGGGCAGCATCGGCAGGCCGGCCTTGCGGTAGTCCTCGACGCGGTAGAGCGCCAGCGCCCAGAAGTGCGGCGGCGTCCACAGGAAGATGATGAGGAACAGGACCAGCGCCTGCGGCCCCACCTCGCCCGTCATCGCGGTCCAGCCGAGCACCGGCGGCATCGCGCCCGAGGCGCCGCCGATCACGATGTTCTGCGGCGTGAGCGGCTTCAGGATCACGGTGTAGATCACCGCATAGCCCACGAAGGTGGCGAAGGTTAGCCACATCGTGAGCGGATTGACCTTGAACCACAGCAGCGCCGAGCCGGCCGCGCACAACACCGCCGAGAACACCAGCGCCTGCAGGTCGCTGAGCTGCCCGCGCGCCGTGGGTCGCCAGGCGGTGCGTTTCATCTTGGCGTCGATGCCCTTCTCGACCAGGCAGTTGAACGCCGCCGCAGCGCCCGCCACGAGCCAGATGCCGATGCATGCGAGCGCGGCGCGCTGCACGTCGGCCCAGGTCGGCAGGCCGGGCACGGCCAGCACCATGCCGATGAGCGCGCAGAAGACGATCAGCTGCACCACGCGCGGCTTGGTGAGCGCATAGAACTGACGCAGCACGCCGACGGTGCTGGTCTGCTGCACGGAAATCGGCGTGCTCACGCGGCGGCCTCCCTGGGGTTGGTGTGTGGGCCCGGCGCGCCCGGCGCCCGGTTGTCGTGGTCATGTACCGCCATGGTGGCGGGCGCGCGGCGGCTTTCGCAGATGGCCCACGTCAGCACCACCGCCAGGGCCGCGGCGCCGCCGGTGTGGAGCACGGCGGCGGCGAGCGGCCAGCCGAGCAGCACGTTGCCGAGCCCGGTGGCGAGCTGCAGCAGCGCGAGCCCCGCGAGCCAGCGCGCCTGCGGCCGCAGCGCGGCAATGGCGCGAAGACGCCAGGCGAGCACGCCGAGCGCTGCGAACACTGCATAGGCCATCAGCCGGTGCGTGTAGTGGATCGCCGTGAGCGCGGAGAAATCGAGCGGTGCGCCGTCGCCGGTCACGCCGAGGTGGCGCCAGATCTCGAAGCCCTGGACGAAGTTCATCGGCGGCCACCAGCTGCCCTGACAGGTCGGGAACTGGGTGCAGGCCAGCACGGCGTAGTTGGTGCTGACCCAGCCGCCGAGCGCGATCTGCAGCAGCAGCAGCGCCGAAGTGAGCATCAGCCCCATGCGCAGCCCCGGCGACACGACCACGGGCAGGCGGTCGGCGGCGGCCTGCCGGTAGCGCACCGCCTGGATGCACAGCAGCACCAGCAACACCACGGCGCCCAGCAGGTGCAGCGTGACGATGGCGGGAAAGAGCTTCCAGGTCACGGTCAGCGCGCCGAAGGCGCCCTGCAGGCAGACCCACACCAGCGTCGCCGCGGGCCACCAGGCGCTCAGCGTGGCGTGTTCGCCGGCGTCCGCCGGGGCGGGCGCGCGCCGCTGGCGCCGCCGCACGATCCAGGTGGCGGCCGCGAGCGTGAGGATCAGCACGCCGACGCCGGTGGCGAGATAGCGGTGGATCATCTCGACCCAGGCCTTGCCGTGCGTCACGGGGCCGGTCGGCTGGGCCGACTGCGCCATCGCGATCTCGTGGCGCGCGCCCACCGGGCTCGCGTTGCCGTAGCAACCGGGCCAATCGGGACAGCCCAGGCCAGAGTCGGTGAGCCGGGTGAAGGCGCCGAAGAGCGTGAGGTCGAAGGTGAGGAAGAGCGTGAGCACCGTGAGCGCATGCAGCCGGCGCGCCGGCCCGGCACCCGCGTTGCGGCGCCAGACCCACAGCAGCGGTCCGAGCGCGATCAGCACGCCGGCCGCCATCAGCCAGGCGATGGGCGTGAGGTCGTAGAGCGAACCGGTGTCCATGGTGCGGTCAGCGTCCGGCCTCGTCCCACGAGGCCGAGGCGCGCAGCAGGCGGTCGAGGTCGCGCTTGGCGCGCGCCGCGCCCTTGGCGTCCATGCGGGCGGGGAAGCGCATCATCCAGTTGCCCATCGGGTCGACCACGTACAGGTGTTCCGCCAGCGAATGGCCGGCCACGGGCGCGAGCCATTTGGACAGCTGCTCGGCCGGCACGCGCAGCACGGTGGCGCCGCGCAGGCCGTTGTCGAGCCGCTCCGGCACCGGCGCCGCGTCGCTCACGAGCCAGACGCGGTCGAGGCGGTCCTTCTCGCGGCCGAGGCTTTCGCGCAGCTGGCGCTGCAGGTAGAGCTGCTGCTCGCAGAGCGCATCGCAGGCCGCATCGGCCACCGCGACCAGCAGCCACTGGCCCTTGAGCGTGGCAAGGTCCACCGGCGCACCGGCGCGGTCAGCGACCGTGAGCGCCGGCAGCGTGCGCTGCGGATCGATCAGCTCGCCGTAGACGCTGCGGCCCTCGGGGCGGATCACGTAGTAGGTGAAGTACGACGCGATGACGGGCGCGGCGCACATCAGCATCACGGCGATCATCTTCCAGCGCCCGACGACCGTGCGACGGCCCTCCGCGCCGTCGAGCGCCTGGTTGGGCGAGGGCATCGAATGCACCGTCAGGCCCAGCGGTTCGTCAGAAGCGGTCGGTTGCATCGCGTGCGCGGCGCCTCGAGCGGCGGATGGGGGCAATGAGTTGGAACCAGACATAGAGGATGACCACGAGGGCTGAGAGCCCGAACCACTGGAATGCATAGCCGTAGTGCTTCTCCAGACCCAGAGCGGGTGCCGGCCAGTCGCGCTGCAACCCCTCGGAAGCGGCGCCGACCTGCTGCAGCGACACGTCGGTGCGCAGCGGCAGCTTGGTTTCGGCGCGGAATGCCTCCAGGTCGAGATTCTGCCGGATGGGCGAAGACCCCTCGCCGGCCGGTGCCGAGGCGGCCGCCGCGGGCTTGCCGAGTTCGAACAGATGGCCGGGCGGCGGCTCGATCAGCCCCGTCACTTCGACGATGCCCGGCGGCGTCTCGACCGCGCCGAGCTGCGTGCGGTCGTTGAAATTGCGCTGCACCCAGCCGCGCTGGACCATCACGGTCTGGTCGCTGCCTTCGAGGGCGAAGGGCGTGAGCACGTAGAAGCCCGGCACGCCGTGCATCTGCCGGTTGTCGAGGTAGACCGTCTGCGGCGACAGCCAGAGCCCGCGCAGGCGCACCGGGCGGTGCAGCGCATTGACCGGCGACTCCAGCGCGAGGAATTCGGCCTGGTCGAGCGGCGGTTTCTGCTTCTGGGCGTCGATCTCGGCCTGCAGCGCCTCCTTCTGCGCCGCGCGCGAGAGCTGCCAGCGGCCGAGCGACACGGTGGTCGCGACCGTCAGCAACGCCGCCAGCGTGACCAGCAGGAAGCGGCCTGGCCGCCGGGGCGCCGCTCGGGCGCGGAGAGGTTCGGGCGTCACTGGAGCGGATGGGGCGTGCGGCCGATAATCGAGATCATGAAATATTTCATCGCCCTGCTTTTCGTGGGCATCTTCGCGAGCCTGGCCTTCGCGCTCTTCTACATGCTGAAGGACGGGCGCAACGGGCGCGCCAAGACCGGCGGCATGGCGCGCGCGCTCACCTTTCGGATCGGCCTCTCGGTGGTTTTGTTCCTCTGCATGCTGCTGG